>JAFXXQ010000041.1 GCA_017542145.1 Bacteroidaceae bacterium
CACCAAATGCATGATACAGATAGCTGGGATTCATATAACTATACTTTAGTTAGGGGTAACCAAAGGTAGTGATAAAATCTTAGCTATCTCTCTCTTAGTTCATTTTTATTGCTAGCCAACTACGCATTTGTCGGATGAACCTAAAATTTTTTCAGGCAGATTTGCAATGCGCCTACGTTGAATAGATTTGCAATCCCTCACCATTAGCTCTGTCCTTAAGCTGAGGATTGAAATCCCCTTCTCGTCGCAGCCGGATTGCAAATCCGTCTGAATGGGTTTATTCCCCAAAGGAAATTTTCCGTTCGGGCGGTTTTTTGTGATTCAAGAAGCATTATTGTTCACCACTATCATCGCTTTTATCAATATGATATGGAATGCAAAGGCCTATGGTATCATGCTTCATCTTCTTTTTATATTTTGTGTGTTTCATCGTAATTAAATAATTGTTTTTTATCTTTCTCAGAAAATCTATCGTTATGTTTTCGTCTTTCACGAAATATGATTGTTTATTTTTCTCAATTTACAGCACAAAGCCTTTGTCGTTTCTTATCCAAATGCGTTCTATTTCAATATTTTTCACTTTAGATTATTCTTCTTTATCAAATGAAACATGGTCATAGCAGAGTATAGTATATTTCTGAGAGAAATTCTTTGTCTCTAAAGGTGTTTTTGCAAAAGAAATAGAATCAAGGCCTATTACTCCCCAATTTTCATAGACGATACCATCAAGGCAAATATCATCTATTTCGTCTGCCGAAACAGATTCAAAAAAAGATAAAGGGAGCAAAATACGTTTAGTTTTCTTGCAATTGTTTTTTATTGATACACTTTCGTTAAACAAAAAAGGGTGCATTATCGTACTACTTGCCCATACTGTCAAAAAAAACAAAACAAACTATCTTTTTCATACAACAGCTATGGAAAAGGTAAAAGATTAAGCAGATAGGAAAGAGGTTTTTTCTTTATGATTCCCGTTTCCTTATATCCCTTTTGGAAAGAATGTCGTTATGGCGCCGCTGTTGAGGATTATACTGTCCGGCTCATGGAATAAACGGTTCTTCGGGGGTCACTTCACCATCACCTTCTCACCCTTGCGGGTCTGGATGTCGAGGATGCCGGTGTCGGTCATCACGCGGAGCGGGCCTCCGAGGTGCGAGATGATGTTGCAGCGGGAAACCTCGCCGTCCTTCCATGTGAGATCCTGAATCTCGAAACCGCCGCGACAACGGAGACCGCGGACACGTCCGCTTGGCCATGCAGAGGGTAGGGCAGGGAGCAGACGGATGAAACCTTCATGACTTTGGACAAGCATCTCGGCAATACCCGCTGTGCAACCGAAGTTGCCGTCAATCTGGAAGGGGGGATGGGAATCGAACATGTTGGGGTAGGTGCCACCCTGCTGACGGCCTCTCGGCTGGATGGCGGGTTTGATTTGCTCGCGGATGAGCGTCATCGCATGGTCGCCGTCGAGGAGGCGTGCCCAGAGGCAGACTTTCCAGCCCATCGACCAGCCTGTGGAGGCGTCACCTCGGGCCACGAGGCTGGTGCGGGCGGCGCTGAAGAGGTCGGGCGTGCTGTCGGACGTGATCTGATTGCCTGGGTAGAGTCCCCAGAGGTGCGAGACGTGGCGGTGGTGGTCGTTGGGATTATCCCAATCCTCCATCCATTCCTGCAGCTGGCCCCAGCGCCCAATCTGCATAGGAGCAAGCTGGTTGTAGATGGTCTTCAAGGTGTCGATGAAGAGGGCATCGTCGCCCAGCTTCTCTGCCGTGCGGATGCTGTTGGCAAAGAGGTCGTGGACGAGTTGGTTGTCCATCGTGGTGCCATAGACGACAGCGATGCGACGGCCTGGTACGAAGGGATTGTTTTCGGGTGAGAAACTGGGGCTGACAACGAGCCATCCGTGTTCGGGCTCGGGGGTAAGGAAGTCGATGTAGAACTCGCAGGCGCTGCGCATGATGGGCCACGCCTCGGCAAGGAACTGCTCGTCGCCACTAAAGAGGAAGTGCTCGTAGAGATGCTGGCAAAGCCAGGCGTTGCATGTGGGCCAGATGCCGTAGCTGGGGCCGTCGACGGCTCCTGTGGAGCGCCAGATGTCGGTGTTGTGGTGGAGCGTCCAGCCGCGACAGCCATACATGGCAGCACTCTCACGTCCCGTCTCGGCTACCTCGCGGATGAGGCGGAGCATCGGCTCGTGCATCTCGGGGAGGGCTGTCACCTCGGCAGGCCAGTAGTTCATCTCCAGATTGATGTTGGAGGTGTACTTGCCGTCCCAAGGGGCGAAGGTATGGTGGTTCCAGATGCCCTGCAGGTTGGCAGCCTGTCCGCCGGGTTGCGAGCAGCTGATGAGTAGGTAGCGCCCGAACTGGAAGTAGAGTTCGACGAGCTGTGGGTCGTCGTTTTCGCTGAATTCGCGGATGCGCTGGTCGGTGGGAAGGAATACGCGTCGGTTGATGCCCAGGAAGAGGTTGACGCGGCTGAAGAGCGAGGTGTAGTAGTTGCAATGGCTCTTCTTGAAGCGGTTGTAGCTGCCCTTTGTCGGATGGGAGGCAAACGCTTTCATGTTGTTGAGCGAAGCTTGCGCCTCTTTGTCGGCATCACCTGAGACGTCGCGGTAGTTCACGAAGTTGGTGCCGGATGAGATAAGGATGTAGACTTCGTCGGCATCGCTGACGGTAAGGTGGCTGTCGTCGCCCGTCAGCGTGCCCCCTCGCATGGCAATACGGGCAGTAGTGGTGAAACGGATTTTTCCTTCGATGCCCTCGTGGTCGAAGGCCCTGCCTCGCAGGGTGAGGGTGGCTTCCTTGGCGTCAGCAGTAAGGGTGACGTCACGCATGGGGCTGGTGAAGGTGGAGGTGAAGGAGATGCTGTGCTGTTTGTCGGCGCTGAGGCGGACGAGGGCGACATCGTCGGTAAACGAAGTGAATACCTCGCGTGTATAGCGCACGCCGCCTGCCGTGAACGAGCATTGGCTGGTTGCCTTGCTGATGTTCAGCTCGCGCGTGTATTTCTTATAGGAGAGCGAGTCGCCTTGCAGGGCATCGGAGGGGAATCCGAAGTCGAGGCGGAGTGAGCCGACGGTCTGGTAGGGCATGCCGTTGGCGTGTTGGGCCGAGACGTACTGCCCGCAGAGGCTCAGCGCCTCCTCGTTCTGCCCCTTGAAGAGCAGGTCGCGGATTTCGTCGAGGTGCTCGGCAGCAAGCGGATTGACATTGTTGTGGGGCGATCCGCCCCAGACGTTCTCATCGTTGAGCTGCAGCTCGTCGTGCAGGGGATTGGCGTACCACATTACGCCCAGATGTCCGTTGCCCAGCGGCAGGGCTTCTTCCCATAGCGTGGCAGGCTGTTCGTACCAAAGACGGAGGTCGGGCTTCGGCATCAGCGAGCAGCCCGTGACAAGAAACGACAAGACTGTCGTCAGCAGAAATAAGGAAGTCTTTTTCATAGTCACTCGTTTTAATAACAAAAAAACCGACGTTAAGGTATTGAAGGTCCTTAATGTCGATGCGCATTTTTAGAAGAAATCTCCAGAGCGGCAAACGAGACTCGAACTCGCGACCCCGACCTTGGCAAGGTCGTGCTCTACCAACTGAGCTATTGCCGCGGCAAGGGAGAAAAGCTCTACTGAGCTATCTCCGTAAGGCTTTGTTGTGAAGAGAATGAGACTCGAACTCACACGACATAACTGTCACTACCCCCTCAAAGTAGCGCGTCTACCAATTCCGCCATCTCTCCGTATCTATGCGTCAGCTGACCGCCTTGCGGTGCCCAGAACAGGACTCGAACCTGCACGTCTGTTCAACACTCGCACCTGAAACGAGCGCGTCTACCATTCCGCCACCTGGGCAGCTGACGAGCGGCAAACGAGACTCGAACTCGCGACCCCGACCTTGGCAAGGTCGTGCTCTACCAACTGAGCTATTGCCGCACAACAAAACTTTAAGCCATTCAAAGAACGTTGCTCTCTTTCGAAAGCGGATGCAAAGGTAAGGCAATTTTATGAACCTACAAACAAAATCGGCAAAAATTTTCAAAAAAATCACATTTTGCCCCTGCCGGGCTTTGAGGCATGGAGGCAAAGGCTTGCTTTGCCGGTTTATTTGCCTGCGTTATTTTTTTATTTGCCTGCGCTAAATTTTTATTCGCTTGCGTTGAGAAATTATTCGCTTGCGCTCTCGTAAGGGGGTGTGAGGGTTATTTTGCTAGTGGCATCGTATTTTTGATGCTGCATTTGGAAATGTGGTTTATTGTCACTATCTTTGCAGACGATGACAATTCACTATTTAAAATAAGGAAAGAGTTACTATGAAAGAGACAACATCAGGTCTGCTGGCGTTGCTGAACGCTTCGCCTGTGAACTTCCTGGCAGCAGCGTATGTAGAGGAGCAGTTGGAGGCACACGGTTTCCGCAGGTTGGATGCTGCCCAGCCTCTGCCCACGCTGAAGGCTGGCGACCAGTATTTTATCACGAAGAACGGCACAGCAGTCTTCGCCTTCCGCATGGGTACGAAGCCTCCAGCCGAAGCGGGTTTCAAACTCATCTGCGCGCATAGCGACAGCCCGGGCTTCCGCATCAAGCCGCGTGCTGAGATGCGTTGCGAGGGTGGGGTAGTGAAGTTGAACACAGAGGTTTATGGCGGCGCCATCCTATACACGTGGTTCGACCGTCCGCTGAGTGTGGCCGGGCGCGTGCTGCTGCGTTCGGACGACCCTCTCCGTCCCATCGTGAAGCGCATCCGTGTGGAGCGTCCCCTGCTGATAATCCCCCATCTGGCAATTCACTTCAATCGACAGGTGAACGAGGGCAACCCCCTCAGCAAGCAGAAGGACATGCTGCCCGTGCTGGGCATCATCAACGACAAACTAGAGGCAGGCAGTCTGCTGCTGAGCGTGTTAGCCGAGGAGCTTTGCGTCCCGATGACAGACATTCTTGACTTCGACCTCAGTTTGTACGATGTGCAGAAGGCTATGCTGACGGGTTTGAACGAGGAGTTTGTCTCCTCAGGCCGGCTTGACGACCTGGCGATGGTGCATGCCGGGCTGCACGCCTTGCTGAATAGCGGCACTACGGCTATGACGCAGGTGCTGGCGGTATTTGACAACGAGGAGACGGGCAGCGGTACTAAGCAGGGCGCGGCTTCGCCTGTGCTGAGGAATCTGCTGGAGCGCGTGGCAGGAGGCGGAGAGGCGTTGTATCGGGCAGTAGAGCAGTCGTTTATGATAAGTGCCGATATGGCTCACGCCGTGCATCCGAACTACTCCGAGAAGCATGATCCGACGAATCATCCTGTCATGGGTGGAGGTCCTGTCATCAAAATCAACGCCAATCAGAAGTACATCACCGATGCAGAATCGGCAGCAGTTTTTGCCGAAGTGTGCCGCTTGGCAGGAGTGCCCTGTCAGTACTTTGTCAATCACTCCGATAGCGCTGGAGGCAGCACGCTGGGCAACATCCTCACAGCCCAGCTGCCCATGCGCGGCGTGGATATGGGCAACCCCATGTGGGGGATGCACTCTGTACGCGAGACGGCTTCAGCGCTTGATCAAGAGTACGTCTGCCAGGCTTTCAAGAAGTTCTTCGAGCTGTAGGAGCTGTTGATGCATGCTTCTGAATTTGCACAAAAATTTGAAGGGCGTTACCCCAAAAAGGGACGCCCTTCAAACCAACACAAAAACTAAACTAGACTTAAATAACTAAGTTGCTCGCTATCTCACGATAGCTTCTGAGCGCAAAGTTACTCTTTTTTTCTTTGCTTTTGTACCAAAACTCCCTAAAAACGCCACTCGTGTTAATGTTTTTTAACAGTGGGGGCGGGAAAAACTTGAAATAAGGCTTCTTCTGCACGAAAAACTATCCAAAAAGTGTCCTGAAGGCCTCTTCGACCTTGCGGACGGGATGTAGCGTGATGCCTTTGGGAAGGGACGTCTGGAGTTGTTTCAGTTGTTCAGCATTGGAAGAGGGGATGAGCATGTCGTGGAAACCAAGTTTGGCAGCTTCGCGGATGCGTTGTTCGATGCGGCTGACAGGGCGTATTTCGCCAGAAAGCCCCACCTCGCCTGTCATGCAGAAAGCGGGGTCGACGGGAACATCAAGATTGCTGCTGAGGACGGCTGTGATGACGCTGAGGTCGATGGCTGGGTCGCTGACACGCAGGCCTCCGGCGATATTGAGATAGACGTCCTTCTGGGCAAGTTTGAATCCCACACGTTTCTCCAGTACAGCGAGCAGCATGTTCATGCGCCGCAAATCGAATCCCGTAGCGCTTCGTTGGGGAGTGCCGTAAGCTGCGGTACTGACAAGGGCTTGCACCTCGATAAGAAAAGGGCGAACGCCTTCGACAGCGGCAGCAATACAGACACCACTCATACCCTCGTGACGGTCTGTGAGAAGGAGCTCGCTGGGGTTGCTAACCTGACGAAGGCCGTCCTGCCGCATTTCGTAGATGCCCAGTTCGGCTGTACTGCCGAAACGATTCTTCTGGGCGCGGAGGATGCGGTACATGTAATGTTGGTCTCCCTCGAACTGCAGGACGGCATCGACGATATGCTCCAATACCTTCGGGCCTGCCAGACTGCCTTCCTTGGTGATATGCCCGATGAGGATGGCAGGGATGCCCGACTCCTTTACTACTTTCAGTATGGTAGCGGCGCACTCGCGGATTTGGGTGATGCTGCCAGGCGAGGATTCTGCTGTTTCCGTCCAAATCGTCTGGATGGAGTCAACGATAATGAGTTCAGGCTGAACAGCCTTGATTTGTTCCAACACTTTTTCAAGATTTGTCTCGCAGAAGATTTTTAAGGAGTCAGCAGTTTTATAATGATGAAAGTTATCTCGCTGTGGTTGTTCCACCTCCTCTTGTTGACTAATTGACTTGTTGACTTGCTGACTTGTTAAAAGTCTCTCTGCCCTCATCTTGATTTGTGAGGCGCTTTCTTCGCCACTCACATAGAGCACACAGCGTTCGGGCATATGGAGAACTGTCTGGAGTACAAGTGTTGATTTGCCGATTCCGGGCTCACCGCCCAGCAGGATGAGCGAGCCCTGTACAAGCCCTCCGCCAAGTACGCGGTTCAATTCTTCATCGTGGGTGTTGAGACGTATTTCGCTGGTTGTCTCAATTTCTGCAAGGGTGAGGGGCGTGGAGGTGAGAGGAGATGTGTAGGATGCGCTTGCTGACCTGTTGACTTGTCCGTTTGTGGGTTTATATACCACCTGTTCCACACAAGTGTTCCACTCCCCGCACACAGGGCAGCGGCCAAACCATTTGGGCTGGTCTTCGCCGCAACTGTTGCACACATAGACTGTTTTGCCTGTTTTTGCCATTACGCTTATGATTTTATGCACAAAAGTAACGATATTTTTCAAAATATCCGTAACTTTGCGCTCAAATTTTCAAAATTATCAATGAAAGTACTGAAATTCGGTGGCACTTCGGTGGGTACGGCTGAGAGCATCAGCCTGGTAAAACAGATTGTGGAGGCAGAAACGGAACCCGTAATTGTGGTTGTATCGGCTCTTGGCGGCATCACAGATCGCCTTATCCTGATGGCTCATCAGGCGGCAGTAGGCGACATGGGATATGAGGCCGAGTTCGAGGCCATCCATAAGCGTCACGATATGTTGATACGCAACATTTTACCTGCGGGAACAAGCCGGAAACGCGCCCTTTACCGCAAGGTGCATGCGTTGTTGGATGAGTTGAAGGATATCTGCCAAGGACTTTATTTGCTGAAGGAGATGTCTGCCAATATGGAGGATACAGTTGTGAGCTATGGCGAAAGACTGTCGTCGCTCGTTGTCAGTACGCTCATTCGGAATGCTGTGCTCTATGACTCGCGTCTTTTCATGAAGACGGAACATAAAGGCGGCAAGCATATGCTGGCTAAGACAGAAACGGAGGAGTTGATAAAAAAAACTTTTGAAGGGAAGAAGGATACTATTGCCGTAGTGCCGGGATTCATAGCTTCGGATGTGGCAACGGGACATGTGACGAATTTGGGACGAGGAGGTTCCGATTATACAGCAGCTGTGCTTGCAGCTGTACTGGGAGCTGATTCGCTGGAGATTTGGACAGACGTGGATGGCTTTATGACCGCTGACCCGAAGGTAATCTCCAACGCCTACGCTATCGATGAGCTCTCGTACGTGGAGGCGATGGAGCTTTGCAACTTTGGCGCTAAAGTTGTCTATCCGCCTACCATTTATCCAGCGTTCCATAAGAACATACCTATTTTGATAAAGAATACCTTCAACGCCTCGGCACCTGGCACCATTATCCGTGACAAGTTACACGACACGGGGCGCATCATTAAGGGTATCTCCAGCATTACGGGAACTTCGCTTATCAACGTCACAGGCCTGGGCATGGTTGGTATTATCGGTATCAACCAGCGTATCTTCAGTACTTTGGCAAAGAATGGCATCAGCGTGTTTCTTGTTGCTCAGGCATCGTCGGAAAGCAGCACCTCCATTGGCGTCCGCAACGAGGATGCTCGCTTGGCTGCGGCTGTGCTTGATGGTGAGTTTGCCAAGGAGATAGCCATGGGTGAGATGAATCCTATGAGTATCATCGACGGCTTGGCTACGGTGGCTATCGTGGGCGAGAACATGAAGGGGAATCCAGGACTTGCGGGACAACTTTTTGGTGTGCTGGGGCGAAACGGTATCAACGTGATTGCTGCAGCACAGGGCGCCAGCGAGACGAACATCTCTCTTGTTGTCCGCAAGGACTACCTGCGCAAGACACTCAATGTCATACACGACTCGTTTTTCCTTTCGGAATATAAGGTGCTCAATCTCTTTATCTGCGGTGTGGGTACGGTAGGGAGTAGCCTGATAGAGCAAATCCGTACACAGCGCGAGAAGTTGATGGCCGAGCGTGGCCTGCAGCTCAACGTGGTAGGTATTGCCAGTGGGCATTTCGGTGTATTTAGTCGCGAAGGTATAGACCTTGCCCATTATCGTGAGGCCATGCAGAAGGGCGGGCCGTCGAACATCGCCCGTTTGCGTAGCGAGGTTGTGGGTATGAACATCTTCAACAGCGTTTTTGTCGATTGCACAGCTAGTGCCGAAGTCGCAGGGTTATATAAGAAGTTCCTGGAGCACAATATCAGCGTCGTAGCGGCCAATAAGATTGCTGCTTCTTCGGACTATGCTGTCTATCGTGATTTGAAGGATACGGCACGTCGGAAAGGGGTAAAATTCCTGTTTGAGACTAATGTGGGTGCGGGACTGCCCGTTATCAATACCATAAACGATCTGACAGGCAGCGGAGATCATATCCTGCGCATTGAAGCAATTGTGAGCGGTACACTGAACTTCATTTTCAATACTATTAGCGCCGACTGCCGTCTATCGGAAACCATTCGTCTGGCAAAAGAGAAGGGCTACAGCGAGCCCGACCCACGTATCGACCTCAGCGGCAAGGACGTTATTCGCAAGCTCGTCATCCTGGCACGTGAGGCAGGCTATGCCCTCGAGCAGGACGATGTGGAGAAGCACCTGTTTATTCCGCAGGAGATGTTTGAAGGTACGTTGGATGACTTCTGGGAGCAGGTAGAGACGCTTGACGACACCTTCGAGGAACGCCGCAAGGAACTGGAGAAACTTCGGAAGCGCTGGCGTTTCGTAGCCCGACTTGACGAAGGAAAGGCCAGCGTGCAGCTATGCGAGGTAGATTACTGGCATCCCTTCTACAATCTGGAGGGGTCGAACAACATTATTTTGCTGACGACTGAGCGTTACAAGGAGTATCCGATGATGATTCAGGGCTATGGTGCAGGGGCTGCCGTGACGGCTGCTGGCGTCTTTGCCGACATCATGAGCATCGCGAACATATAATCCGTACCTCTGCCTCCATGACGGGGACGGGTACGCAGTGGTAGGTATCATAGTCGGGGTGTAGCACTACGAGGTACATGCCTACCAGTTCAATGCCATAGTGCTGCTGCAAGATGTGCCGATAGAGATTTTGCTGAAGACAATAGTGGTTGTAAGGCATGTCGTCCAGATGGGCAAGCAGGCCGTGTGCGTGGCGATGGTAGTTGTTCTTGCTGCAAACCTGAAAGCCCTCTTTCCCCACAAGGCCTATTTTGTTGCTGCGCTTCCAGTCATACATGACGTATTCGTTTGCCTCGTTCTTTGTAAGGAAATCGATGGTACCGGCAATATGATGTACCTCATCGCATATGCTCCATTCGGTGCGATAGGGGATGGGCTTCTTGTCCTCCATAAAGCGCCGGAAGGCATCCAGCTCGCGGTTGATGTGGATTTCCTTTTCGGCGTTGACAAAGATGCCATGATAGGAAAACGGACAGACGTCGCTACATGGTTGTCCTAAGAGCGACCGCTCAATTTGTGCGTGCATGAATGTGCCTATTGCGCGTGCTTCGTCACCCCGTGCGGCCCATTCCTCAAGGTATTTCTCCTTAGGATGTTCGGGCGTTCCCTTCCGCTCGGCATTGCGTGTGGCGTCGAATGTGGGAAACCACGAGGATATGATGGTGCTGACAGGCTCGGCGGGCGTGTCGTCGAAGGTGTAGGTGTGGGTGTCGGGGAAGAAGTGCACATGGGCATCGCGCTCATGGGCATGAGCAAGGTTAAAATCCATCATTTGGTCGTTTTTGAGGTATTATGAGGGTATCGGCGTGGTTGACGGCATTGTAGAGATGCTCAAGGCGGCTGTACTCCATGTATTTGTCAAACACGTTACGGACAAAGCGCGTGGTCTCGCCAGCATTGAATTTTCCATTGGCACAGACTTCGTCGTTGTAGTATTTCGGGTCGCTCAGCATTCGGATGAAGTACTCGACATTACCATACCACTGTTTTCGGTTGCCACCATATTTGGCAGTGAGTTGTGCTGCATCGATGACGTGCCCCGCTCCAGCGTTGTAGGCAGCAAGCACCATGCAGGCTCTGTCGGGCATGGCAGAGCTGTCGAACATTTTGTCCAGCCGCTTGAAGAGTCGTGTGGCAGCCTTGATGTTCTCGTGCGGGTTGGAAAGGCTGAGCGAGTCAACGCCCATGGCTGCTGCGGTGCGGGGCATTAGCTGCATTAGTCCTGTTGCACCGGAAGGGTTGACGGCATCGGTATGGAAACGCGACTCCATGTAGGCTACAGCAGCTAGCCATTTCCAGTCCCAGTGGATGGAGTCGGCATAGTGACGGAAGAGGGCATCGTAAGGGCTGATAGTGAAGGGGGGAGCCTTGCGGTAAGTGATAATGGTGTCGTAAAGAACGGTGTCTTCTAATATAGCCAGCTCCTCATCAACGACTTCCGGGGTGCGTACCTCGCTATCCGTGTGCTGCTTTGTCCATACAGCACAGAGGATGAAGGCTATAACACCCAACACCAATGCCCATTCAGTGGCTCTCCTGTCGCTCATGAAATGAATTATTTACTGATTCACGTTTTTCTGGTCAAGAATCTGTCGGATGAAGGAGCGCAGCATGGAAATGGCACGATGGTTGTGTCCTCCCTGCGGAATGATAATATCGGCATAGCGTTTGGTGGGCTCGATAAACTCCATATGCATGGGCTTTAATACACGCTCATAGCGGTCCATGACTGCTTCGGCGGTACGCCCTCGCTCAATGACATCGCGCCGGATGACGCGGATGAGACGGTCGTCGGGATCTGCATCAACGAAGATTTTCAGGTCCATGAGGTCGCGCATCGTCGGGTCGCAGAGTGCTAGGATGCCCTCGATTATGATGACTTCGCGTGGCTCAACGTGAATGGTTTCTGGCTGACGGGTACACGTCAGATAGGAGTAGGTGGGTTGCTCAACGGGTTGATGGTTCTTCAGCATCTCGATGTGCTTGGAGAGCAGGGGCCAGTCGAAGGCATTCGGATGGTCGAAGTTGATGTTTTGACGTTCTTCGACAGGGATATGGCTACTGTCTTTGTAATAGGAGTCCTGTGGGATGATAACCACTTCTCCGGGGTAAAAGTACTCCTGGAGTTTGCGGACTACGGTGGTCTTCCCTGAGCCGGTTCCGCCTGCAATACCGATGATAATCATGGCGTTATTCTTTTGACGTTTTTCTTGATTACGGTTTACAATGTATCACATTCCTTTATCCATTGGGTGGCAGCGACGTCGCTGGGCATGCTCCATGCACCACGGGGACTGAGGGAGATGTCGGTAATCTGTGGCCCATCGGGCATGCAACTGCGCTTGAACTGCTGGCTGAAGAAGCGCCGGAAGAAAGTGCGAAGCCAGTGCTTCAGCTCATCGTCGGTGTACCTCCCTTTTGTACCGCCGAAGACCTGACGTGCCATAAGGAATATGCGGCGCGGGCTGGCATGACGGGTTATGAAGTGCCAGAGAAAGAAGTCGTGCAACTCGTATGGGCCGATGGAATTCTCGGTCTTTTGTTCGGGGACTAGTTCGGGCGATATAGGAGTTTCGACAATGTCAATCAGCGTGTTGCTGACAGTTTCGTCTGTCGTGGTATGGGCAATGTGACGTACGAGGTGCTGCATTAGTGTCTTGGGAATACTGCCATTGACGCCGTACATCGACATGTGGTCTCCGCCGAAGGTACACCAGCCCAGCGCAATCTCGGAGAGGTCGCCCGTGCCCACAACAATGCCTCCCACCTTGTTGGAAAGATCCATGAGGATTTGCGTCCGTTCGCGGGCTTGGCTGTTCTCGTAGGTGACGTCGCGTGCTGCGGGGTCAAGGCCGATGTCGTTGAAATGCTGCGTGCAGGCCTCGCGGATGGGGATTTCCTGAAGGGTGATGCCGAGGCCCTGCATGAGGGCGAGGGCGTTGCGGTAGGTGCGTCCCGAAGTGCCGAAGCCCGGCATGGTGATGCCCAGAATGCCGCTACGGTCGTAGCCGAGGCGGTCGAAAGTGCGTACGCAGACCAGCAGGGCGAGGGTGGAGTCCAGTCCGCCCGAGATGCCGAGCACCACCTTGCGGCAGTTGATGCGCACAAGGCGTGTGGCAAGAGCGGTAGCCTGCATGTCGAGGATTTCTTCGAAGTAGTCGTCCTTGGACTGGTCGTCGGGTAGGAAGGGAGTAGCGCTGACAGCCTGTGCGGCGCAAAGGGCGTCGAGGTCTATGGTGGCTGTGATGAGTTGTTCGTCAAAGGAGAAACGACGTGCCTCGGCAAGCAGCTTTCCGTTGCTGACGATGAGGGCTCCGCCTCCGAAAACATAGTCGGTAGTGGATTCGCCGAAACCGCAGTTGGCATAGACAATGGCACGATGCTCCTCCTCGGAGCGAGCTAAAAGCGTGCGGCGCAAACGGACATAGTGCCCGGCAACGTCGGGTGTGGCATCGGGCACAACGAGGACGTCACCGTCCAACAGGGGAAGAGCCTCGTCGTCGAGGGCACGGCTGACGATGGTGCTTCGGCTGATAGCCAAAGTAAGCACCGCATCGCTTCCGCAGGGCAGGCTGACGATGAAGGTGCCTCGCAGCGATGCCGTCTGCTGCATGAAGGCAGTAAGCTGACGGTCAGCCTCCTCGCGGAGTGAGGGCAGCGTCGTCAAGTTCCCGCACGTGGCGCCTGTGAGGCAGAGCGAGGGGAACAGGGTGATGTCGGCTCCTGCTGCCGAGGCCTTGTGGGCTAAGGCGACAAGATGCTCAACGTTGTAGGCACAGTCGGCTGGCTTGACGGAGGGGATGGCGGCAGCGAGGGTAATCATGTCCTATTTAGTTATGAGTTAAGAATTAAGAGTTAAGAAAAAGATTTGTTGGCCTGTTGACTTATTGACTTAGAAAATCACGCCTAAGGAGAAACTGACGCCGTTTTTGCGTCGGTCGAAGATGAAATTGTCCGTACTTATCTGCCCATGTGAGTCGATAGTGGTGAAGTAGCGGCTGATATTGTTAAACCCTGCCTCGAAACTGATGTCAAAGAAGATGTGGCTGATGTTGACGCTGAAACCAATGACGCCGCTGAAGATGAAGGGCCAAATGGTTTCGTCGATGTCGGCCTGGCTAAAGTTCTCAAACAGGTGCCGGCTTCGGCTGGGGAGGACAAAGTTCACCTTCGGCCCGCAGAACACAGCAAGGCGGTAGGGCCCCTGTTTCTCTAAATAGTAGCCGTAGTAAAGGGGCACCTCCAGCCCGTATAGCGCAGTGCTGATGGTAGAGATGTCTGATGATGTGGCGACAGGGCTCCATAGAGCGGTAGGGAAGAGGATAGAGTAACGGCTGATGGTGTAGGCAATCTCCGTCTGCAGGTAGTGGTGACGGAGGTTGAGGCGGGCAAGTGCAGCGTAGCTCAGGCTGACCTCGGACTTCGTGGTGATGTCGGTGATGTCGGTGCCGTCTATGTAAAGCTGCTCGACGCTGTAGAATGTGGAACTGAAGCTTGCCGTAGCACCGTAGTTAAACGATGTCCTACGGATGTCCTTCCATCGCTGCGCTTGTGCTATGCCAGGGCAAAGTAGGAACAGGATTATGAGCAGACTCCACTTTCTCATTTCTCTAACCTCCATTCTTCATTTTTCAGTCTTTATTCTTTTTCTCCACGCTCCAGCCGAACTTGCCAATTTTCTCACCTAAATGGTAGTAGCCTCCGTGGACGTAGACCAGCGGGTCGCTCGTGGCAAGCTCGAATTTGTCCGTCTCGTGGTTGTAGTAGCGTTCGTCAGCCAGCACGTTCACCACGTCAGCCACGTACATATCGTGCGAGCCGAGGGGGATGATGTCCTTCACGCGGCACTCGATGCTGAGGGGCGCCTCCTCGATGATGGGTGCCTGCACGATTTCGGCCTTGCCGGGCGTGAGGTGCATCTCGGCAAACTTGTTGTAGTCCCTGCCTGAGCGCACGCCGCACCAGTCCGTAGCTTTTGCCAGATCTGCCGTTGTGAGGTTGATGACAAACTCCATGTTTCGTTTCAATAGTTCCGACGAGTGGCGCTCGGGCCGCACGGAGATGTAGCACATGGGCGGATTCGAGCAGAGCGTGCCCACCCATGCCACGGTGATGATGTTGTACTCCTCGGGCGTCGCGCCCACCGTCACCATCACAGCCGGCAGCGGATAAATCATCGTCCCTGGCTTAAAACTCCGTTTCATACGTTCAATTCCTTCTCGCAGTAATGGCACTTCAGCAGGCGCTCCTCCTTGTTGATGACGTGGAAGAACGATGCCATGGGCTCGTTGTTCGAGATGCACTTCGGGTTGGGGCAGCGCACGATGCCGTGCAGCTCGTCGGGAATGACGACGGTTTTCTTCTCCACCACCTCGTAGTCGCGGATGATGTTGAGCACCACGTTAGGGGCGGTGACGGAGAGGCGGCTGATCTCCTCGTCGGAGAAGAAGCGGTCTGCCACCTTGATGATACCCTTGCGCCCGATTTTTTCCGACTCCAGGTTGTAGCCGATGGTGACGCTGCTCTGCTCATGCTGCAAGTCAAGCAGGTCGACGATTTTGAACACCAGCCCTGAGGGGATATGGTCGATGACTGTGCCGTTCTTCAACGCGGCAACAAGCAATTCTTCTTTTTTCATTTCTTATCTTTTATCTTCAACTTTCCACGTCAAGACAGTCGCATATCAGGGCCTGACGGACAAAGAGGCCGTTCTTGGCCTGCTGGAAGTAGTATGCCTGCGGGCAGTCGTCCACGTCGTAGGCAATCTCGCCCACACGGGGCAGGGGGTGCAGGATGCGCAGGTTGTCGCGCGTGTGGCGCAGCTGCTCGGCACGCAGCACATAGACGTTCTTCACGCGCTCGTACTCCATGAGGTCGGTGAAGCGCTCGCGCTGCACTCGCGTCATGTAGATGATGTCGGAATTGTCGATGAGCTGCTGGGTGAGCTCGGTGTGCTCGTCGTAGTCGATGCCGTGCTCGCGGCAGTAGAGCTTGTGCTCTGCCGGCATGGCCAGCTCCGTGGGGGCGACGAAGTGGAAGTGGGGGTGGAAGTGGCGCATGGCCATGATGAGCGAGTGCACCGTGCGTCCGTACTTCAGGTCGCCCACCAAGCAGATGTCCAGATCGTCGAGTGTTCCCTGTGTCTTCTGGATGGAGTAGAGGTCGAGCATCGTCTGCGAGGGGTGCTGGTTGGCGCCGTCGCCTGCGTTGATGATGGGCACGGGCGACACCTCGCTGGCATAGCGTGCCGCGCCCTCCAGATGATGGCGCATGACGATGATGTCGGCGTAGTTGCTCACCATCATGATGGTGTCTTTCAGGCTCTCACCCTTCGACGAGCTGCTCGTGGCAGCGTCCGAGAAGCCGATGACGCGCGCGCCCAGGCGGTTGGCGGCAGTCTCGAAACTCAGGCGTGTGCGCGTCGAGGGCTCGAAGAACAGCGTGGCAACGACCCGCCCGTCCAGCGTCTTGCGGTTAGGCTGTGCCTCGAAACGCGCTGCCGAGGCCAACAGCGACAGAATCTTCTCTTTCTCTAAATCAGCAATGGTTACCAGACTGTGCATAATGTGCTGTTTTCTATTTAGTATTTATTTTATGAGTATTCTTGGGCGCGAAGATAGGGCTTTCCCCGCGAAAAAGCAAGGAAAAGGCGAAAAAAAGACGGAAAAAAGAAAAGGTGAAAAACGAAAAAGGGAAATACTTTACAACTTTACAACTTTACAATTTTACGCTTTAACATTTCTTTACACTATGGAAAAAGGAGGAAACGGCAGGGGGAGGGATGCAATGGTGGGAGTCAGCGGCGCGCCAAAACGCTCGCCGTTTTACCCGACAGTCATGCCGCGTTTGATGCCAAAACTACGTTGACGGCTCAAAAAACAAGGCAAAAATGTGCGTTTTTTTGCCTATCGATGCGTCGGAAATCGCATTTTTGACAGGAAAAACGCTGCCATTTTACCCTTTTTTAAAGACCCCCACTTTACAGAATTAACCGTTTTCCCCTTTATCGAATCCGCTATACGGCCCTATAAATCAGACGGTCCGCGGGATAAATCCCGCAGCCCGCGGTGTAAAGCGTAAAGTTGTAAAGTTGTAAAGTAGGCCTCCTGCGTGTGCGCGCACTATATATATATGGAAAGATTATTAGATAATTTATATATTATATATAATATATTTCCATATATATTACTAGATAAATACCGCGCGCACGATAGTCACTTTACAACTTTACAACTTTGCAACTTTACGCAATCCGGTTTTCAGTGAGCGGCGATTGGTTTGGTTAAAAAAGTGCGGATTTTAAGAAAAAAATCCCGAAAAAGTTTGTAGATATAGTTTTTTTGACTACCTTTGCATCGAGAAAGAGCTCAACTCCCGAACTCCATAAAGATGAAAAACAAAAAATGAAATATATGAAAAAAGTAATTTTAACTATCGTAGCTATTATCGCGCTGGCGGGTTACTGTGCCGCGGCAGAACCCGTATTGGATTCCCTGAAGATACAAGGCCGGATGCGCCGCTTCTGGATCTACATGCCTGATGGGATAGAGAAGGATGCACCGCTGGTGTTCGTCCTGCACGGCTACGGCAATCCCGGAACGAAAGAGACGTGGATGAACAAGGCTGCCGAGGCGCATAAGTTTGCCGTATGCGTGCCGCATGGATGGAAAGACCCCCAGGGCAAGCCATCGTGGAACGTCGGCTACCCCTTTCAGGAAGGGTGGAAGGTGGATGAAGTCGCCGGCATGGAGCAGCTCGCCAGGTATGTGCAGAAGAAATACCACCTCAGCCGCAGGAACACGTTCATGACAGGGATGTCGAACGGCGGCGAGATGTGCTACCTAACCGCCTACAGCAAACAGAAGACCTTCAAGGCTGTGGCCCCGGTCTCTGGCCTAACGATGGAATGGATCTACCGCACGAGGGATGCCCCGAAGCCCATGCCGCTCTTCGAGATTCACGGGACGGCTGACCACACCTCGGAGTGGGACGGCGACCTGGAGAATAAAGGGGGATGGGGTGCCTACATGTCCGTGCCCGTTGCCATCGGCTATTGGATTGCCAGGAACAAGTGCGAACTCGAGACCGTCGAGCACGTCGAAGGCCTCAACAAAGATAACGGCCGCTCCATCATCAAGCACAAGTACACCGGCGGCCCCACGGGCTGCGAGGTGTGGCTCTACGAAGTGGTGAACGGCTCCCACAGCTGGTTCGACCACGACATCGACACCGGCGAAGAAATCTGGTCGTTCTTCAGCAAGTATTTGGAATGAGAAAGTGTCGTGGAGCAGAATAATGGGGGCAAAAAAAGAAAGGATTGATTTTTTAGTTCAATCCTTTCTGCCTTCGTCGGGATGACACGACTCGAACGTGCGACCACTTGGTCCCAAACCAAGTATACTACCAACTGTACTACATCCCGTCCTGTTCAGCTCTCCTTCCGGAAAGCGGGTGCAAAGGTAGGGCTTTCCGAGAGAAAAAGCAAGGAAAAGCTGCCAAAAATTGCAAAATGACGAAAAAAGAGCCAGTTTCCTGCCGTGCAGGACTGCTGCCCTGCTGCCAGCGGGGTGTTACGGCACACCGTCAGCTATTCGTCGGCGACGACTGTCAGCTTGTCCACGGTGCAGGCCGGGGTGGTGCGGCGCCAGGCTGGCCGCAGCGACATGAAGCTGCCCAGACGGTTGTGGTGCATCTGCGAGACGTCCACTGATGCCACAGCCTCCATGCGACGGGGCGAACGGCCTGCGTAGAGGGTGACGGCGTTGCGGTGGTTGACGATGCGCAGCCATAGCTTCTGCCCATAGGGGTTGGGGTATTCGCCGGCGGCCTTGCCCTCGTGCCAGACGTGCAATGTGGTGGCGTCGGCGGTGATGCCGGAGAAGACCTTCTCGTTGTAGCGGAGCAGCAGTCCCGCCTCACCGTCGTGGGCAGGGAGGGTGACGCGTCCCGTGAACGTATAGCAGGTGTCGCCCACCACGGCGGCCTGCATGTCGGTGTCGCCCTTCCACGAGAGCCACTGCAGCTCCTCACCCTTGGCAGAGGTGGCCTTGGCAGGCAGCATGCGGCGGGCTTGGGTGTCGGCTATGGGCCATCCGTCGGGAGTCCATGTCATGGGTTCCAGCAGCGTGTGGCGGCCCAGCGTGTGGTAGTTTTTACGGTAGGCATGGTAGACCATCCACCATTGCCCCTGGGCATCGGCGAAGAGGGTGCCGTGCCCCTTGGACCACCATGTCTCGTCGGCGCTCCACGTGTGGACGATGGGGTTGTAGGGCGACTGCTCCCATGGGCCTTCGATGTTGCGGCTGCGGCAGGCCACGGCCATATGGCTGGTAGCTGGCCCGGCGGTGCCGCCCTGGGCAGAGATGATGTAGTACCAGCCATCGTGTTTCAGCAGTTTGGGGCTCTCCAGGCAGTCGCATTCCACCACCCAGTCCTCAGGGATAGGCCAGACGTCGTAGGCATGCTGCAGTTCGCCGATGGTGCTCAGTCCGTCGGGGGCAAGGCGCACCATGCGTCCGCCGTTCACGTAGAGGGCGCGCGAGCCGTCGTCGCCCACCACCAGACCGGGGTCTATGGCGCGGATGCCGAGGTCGACGGGCTCGCTCCACGGGCCGTGCACATCGTCAGCCCACACCACGTAGATGCGGCCATCGGCAGGGAAGTAGATGTAGTAGCGCCCGTCGACCTTCTGGAAATCGGGTGCCCACACGGTGCCGAGGTAGGTGTTGAGGGCGTTGCCGATGGGCTGCCAGTTTACGAGGTCGGTGGAGTGCCAGATGGGCAGGGCAGGCAGCCAGTAGTTGGTGGTGAAGGTCATGTAATAGTCCTCGCCGTCGGCAAGGATGGAGGGGTCGGGGTAGTCGCCCGCGAAGATGGCCAATGGCCACTCTGTTACTTCGTTAAGGGAGGAGGGACGCTTGTTGTCGCAGGCCGTCAGCAAGGCGAGCGTGGCAACGAGGAGGATAAGGTTTTTCTTCATGATTCTTGAAACTTGTTTTGTAGTTGCGAAGGTAGTGCTTTTCCCTGACCGCTGCAAGTTTTCCCCTCTTTTTTTGCTTTGGCAAGGGAAAATCCGGCAATTTTCGTATCTTTGCAGCGGCGCGGAACAATCCGCAGAAGAACTGAAGGTATGAACGAGATATTGCTATACTACTTGATTGGTATCAACATGTTGACTTTCTTCGTCTATGGCATCGATAAGTGGAAGGCCCAGAAAGGCAGATGGCGCATACCGGAGGCATCGCTGCTGACGCTTGCCGTCATCGGGGGGAGCATCGGAGCATGGGTCGGCATGAAGGCCTGGCACCACAAGACGATGCACAAGAAGTTCAAATATGGGCTGCCATTGATTCTGTTGGCACAGATAGCATTGATTATCCTATGCACCTGCTGACAGACGTATCTCTCGCTACGATTCCCTTTGCCATGCCGGGCATTTAGGCATGGTGGTAGGGGAGGTTGTGGAGGATGGAGAGGGCGCGGTAGTACTGCTCGACGAAGATGAGGCGCACCATCTGGTGGGAGAAGGTCATGCGTGAGAGGGAGAGCGTGACGTGGGCAGCGGCGCGGACGTCGGGAGAGAAGCCGTAGGGCCCTCCGATGACGAAGACGAGCCGGCGGGGCAGGGTGGACATCCGCTGCTGGAGCCACTGGGCGAACTCCTCGGAGGTGAACTCGCGTCCGCCCTCGTCGAGGAGCACGACAAAGTCGCCCGGCTGGATGTGGCGCAGCAGCTCGCGTCCCTCGCGCTGGCATTGCTGCTCGTGGGTGAGGTTGCGGACGTCGCGCAGGTCGGGAACAACGCGCAGCTCCAGGGGCGCATAGCGGGCGGCTCGCGTCAGATAGTCCTCGACGGCCGTAGCGAGGTAGGGGCTGTCGGTTTTACCTATGACAAGGAGGAGGGATTTCAAAATCAAAAATTAAAAATATGCTGCATGCAAGACATCGTCTTTTAAAGTCTTAACAACAAAATCTTATAAATCTGCAAGTAATGTATCAGAGGCGGTATAGAAGGCCTGTTTTGACTGAATGAGGGCTTGCCAGGGGCCGGCGAAGCGCTGGGCGCAGTCGACTTTGAAGTCCTCGCTGCCATGGGTGTCGATAATCTCAAGGACACGTCCCACGGTGAGCTGGGCAATGTCGAGGGCAGGGACGTAGCGGATGGCGTCGGCCTTGGTGTCGGGCTCCCCGATGGTGTAGATGAGGCCGCACGCCTCGAGCTCGTGGGTAGTCTGCTCAGCAAGACGGTAGGGGATGTCGCTGGCCTTCGAGAGCTCCGACACGGTGTAGGGCTCCAGCCCGTCGCGGAAACGACGGCAGATTACGGACATCAGCAGCACGCAGGCGAAGTCGCGGAAACGGTGGCTCACGTTGTCGACATCCTCGTTGAAGTTGTACTGCTGGATGTTCTGGCTGACGTAGGTGAGCTCGACGCCGAAGAGGATGATACACCAGGCGATGTTGATGAAGAAGAGCAGCAGGGGAATAGCAGCGAAGGTACCATAGATGGCGTTGTAGCCCGAGATGTTCACCTGAATATTGATGTAGAAGTAGAAGAATGCCTGGAAGACGAAGCCGGTGATGAGGCCGGGAATGATAGCATGGCGGAACTTCACCTTCGTGTTGGGGAAGAAGATGTACATGGCGGTGAAGATGAGGCCCGTCAGCACATAGGGCGTGAGTTTGATGATGAAATTGACGAAGGTGCTGAGGAAGAGCAGGTCGCGCAGGTTCTCGTAAATGGTGCTCATGAAGATGCTCCAGCCGCCGAGCAGGATGATGAGTACGGGCAGCAGGAGGAACATGGAGAAGTAGTCGGTAATCTTGCGGAAGTACGAGCGTTGCTTGCGCACACCCCATATCTGATTCATGCTCTGCTCGATGTTGCCTGTCAGACTGATGATTGCCCAAAGAAGGATGATGAGGCCGATGCCGATGAAAATGCCGCTGTGGGTGTGCTCGAGGTACGAGTCGATGAAGCTCATAACGGTGTCCATGGTCTCGCCCCCTATGGGGATGCCGCTGCGCAACATCGACTCCATGAGGTTGGAGAAGCCGAAGCCCTTGGCAATGGCGAAGAGCAGGGCAAGGATGGGCACGAGGGAGAAAACGGTGGAGTAGGTGAGTGCCTTGGCGCGGATTTGCACACGGTTGCCCACGTAACGCTGGATAGAGAGGTATACGACCTTCAGAACGTAGTTGCGGCGGTACTGCCCGCTACTAACCTCAGTGTCCTTCATGCGCCACATCGTCACTGTGACGAAGGTGACGAATGACTTTAGATTCTTAATCAGTTTGCCCATAACCTGTTGACTTGTTGGCCTGTTGACTCGTTGACTTGTTGACTCGTTGACCTTAAAAAAGAAAAACGGCAGTTGGTCTGTAAGCCAGGTTCTGTGCCCCGCATAGGCGAGGTGTCTGTCATTTATCTGACGCGTTCTACCCTCCGGCTCGGACGAGCAGCCCTCTGACGCCGGTTTACATGAACTTGCAACTTCCAGGACGCACGGCACGGCGCGTCACCGCGTCGCCCGGTGGGCTCTTACCCCACCTTCTCACCCTTACCGATGGACATAGCTTGAAACGGGGGCCCGCAACGTCGCACCGGCGGTTGTTTTCTTCTGCGTTACCCTGCCGTCGCCGACAGCTTCCGTTAAGAAGTGGAACGCTCTGCGTTGCCCGGACTTTCCTCCAGCCCCTCGAAAGGAGCCGGCGACAGACCGTCCAACTGCCTTTTTTCTTCTTTTCAGCCGGCGAAGGTAGTACAAAGCAGACGAAAATCCAAATTTTTTGTAAAAATAAGCCGAAAAGAGTGGGATTTTGAGAAAAAATACGGATATTTGCAAATTCTATTAAAAGAACTAACGCCTTAACATTACATTATATATTATGGGAAATGAAAAAGCAGTACGTATTCAGACATCTGTCCTGAATGCCACAGAAAAAAAACTATTAGTGGCAATAGCCAACCGTATGCCGCGCAAAGTGACGAGCGATACGCTGACGTTTATTGGCGTGCTGGGCGCTGTGGTGTGTTTTATCGGTTTTCTGCTCAGCAACATCAGCCTCCAGTTTCTCTGGCTGGTAATCATAGGTCTTTTTGTCAACTGGTATGGCGACAGCCTCGACGGCACTGTGGCGCGCGTGCGCAATACGCAACGCCCCATCTACGGCTATTACCTTGACCATAATGTGGATGTGCTGAACGAAGCGCTCCTCTTCATCGGCGCAGGCCTTTCACCTCTCGTCAGCCTGCCTGTTGCACTCTTCGCCCTCACGGGCTACTTCGCCCTCACCATCTACACGTGCATCTGCCAGATTGTGAAGAACGAGTTCCGCCTCACCTATCTCGGCCTCGGCCCTACGGAGTTCCGCCTGATTATACAGATTCTGCTGCTCTGCTTCATGTATATCCCGGGGTTGAACGACATCCACAAGCAGTTCCCCGTAAATTTTGGTGACGAGGTATTCTCGTTCAGCATCTTCGACTTCATCATCATGGGCATTGCAGTACTACTTTATGTGATGTATGCCATCTCTTTCCACCGCGACCGTAAGAAGCTGGCAAAAATAGATCCCCTGCCCGAATCCGAATCATGATTATCGACCGTCGCCGCGAGGCTACCGGCCCACTCCGCTTTCTGGAGTTCTTCCTGACGCGCAACATCGGCACGTTGGTTGATACGGCTGTACTCTGGCTGTTTGCCGACCTCGTGTTCAAAGGCAGTTATGTGGGTGTCAACATCGTGTCGCCTACGATTTCGTTTGAGGTTGCCACGCTGGTCAACTACATCACTTCGTGCCTGTGGATATGGGGGCCCCGCGTGAAGGAACATTCTTTCCGTAGTCATGTACAGCGGTTCCTGACGTTCAACCTCTCGTCCGTCTTGGGATTCCTCATCAAGATGGCGCTCCTGCTGCTGTTCGAAAGGTTGTTCGGCTGGCACGTTGTCATCTGCAACCTCGCGGCGCTTGCCATCTCGGGCTTCTTCAATTTTTTCTTTGCTGAGATGTGGGTGTTTGGGCGTTGTCGCCCCCGCCCTGCACGTGAGCTGGTAAGCCGCGAGGAAATGGCACAGTTCACTCCGCTCTTCTCTGGCGTGTGGGGGCAGCGCTTGGCTGTACTCGTACTGAATGCGCTGGGTATCAGTAAGCTCAACCGTATGTATGACTCCGTAGCCGACAACGAAGGCGTTTCCTTTGCCTCGCATCTGCTGCAGCGCATGGGTTGTGACTACCTCGTGGGTAATGCAGATCGGCTCGACAGCTTGCCCGAGGGTGCTTTCATCACCATCAGCAACCATCCCTACGGGGGGCTTGACGGCATTGTGCTGGTTGACCTGATGGGGCACCGGCGTTCGGACTTCAAGGTGATGGTTAACGAGTTCCTTCTGCATGTGAAGGCTATGGCCTCGACGTTTATTACAGTCACTCCCAAGACGGCTGCCTCTGATGAAAGTACCCGTAATCTCAGTGGTGTGCGCGGCGTCATCCATCAACTACAGGAAGGGCATCCTATGGGTTTCTTTCCTGCGGGGGCCGTGTCGAACTACATTCCAAAACGTCACCATATTGAGGACCGCGAGTGGCAGCCCAGCCTCGTGCGGCTTATTCTCCGTTCCCGCGTCCCTGTAATACCTATCCGCTTCTTTGACCGTAATAGTCGTTTCTTCTACCTCCTCGGACTTATCAATTGGCGTATACGCACCCTCCGTCTGCCCGGCGAACTGCTCAACAAGCATTCCTCGAACCATCGTCTGGCTATCGGTGAAACGATTTCCGTAGAGGAGCAGCAGACATTCGCCGACGACCCCGCTGCCTTCGGGCGCTTTTTGCGTGAGAAAGTTTATGGCATGCCCCTGCCCGACAACTTCATCCATAGCTCAGAGCTATTCAAGAATGAAGAAGACCCACCTCTCCGACCTCCCATGGGGGAGGGGAATCCTCCTGCTGACGAGGGCACGCCTTTGCGCAGCTCCTCTCATCCCTTACGGAAAGCGTTAGGGGTGGGACTGCTTTTCCTTTTGTCCTCGTTGGTACTCCCCGTCTCGGCGCAGAAGATGTACGTCAATCAGTTTGCGAGGTACAAGACGACGCAGATTCTTGACGTTGCCAGCATCGACTCGTTTACCTTCGGTCTAGGGACCACGCACCTCTCCGACACCCTCATCGTGCATCTGACAGACGGCACGACAGTCTCCGTTCGTACCTACGGTTCTTACACCGATAGCATCACCTTTACCGAGCCCCGCGACTTGCTGCTCCGCGAGATAGACTACTACGACAAGAACGCCTACAACAAGGACAAAAACCCCTATGGGCGTCCCACCTACGCCGACTACTACCGCTCCATCAGCGGCTGGGGGCAGCGTTCGCAGTGGAACCTTGCCAACGTCCACGACCCTACGGTGATGCGTGCTTCCGATGGGTATTATTATATGTATCAGACTGATGCCTCTTTTGGCAATGCTCATGTCGGACACGGGCATTTCCATTGCCGGCGATCGCAAGACTTGCTGCGCTGGGAATACCTTGGTGCCACGCTCATGGACGACTGCCCTGCCTGGGCGCTCGATTCCGTGCGCGCCTATTATTCCCGTATGGGGCGTGAGCCTGTCGGGGAGCTTACTGGCATGGGCTACTGGGCCCCCGTGGCACGTCGTATTGCGGATGACCTCTATCGCATGTACTACTGCCTTGTGGCAGACCAGTGGGCACTCATCGGCCTGATGGAAACCTCCGACCCTGCCTCGAACGCGTGGGAGGACCGCGGCTTTGTCATCTGCAGCAGCAGCGACAAGGCTGCTTCAGCCTTCGGTACGGGCAGCCAGTGGGGAGGGTGGTTTCGCTTCAATGCCATCGATCCTACCTACGTCGTCACGCCCGAGAGGAGACATTGGCTCATCTACGGCTCGTGGCATAGCGGCATCGTTGCCATTGAGCTCGACCCTGTCACGGGTAAGACGAAGAACACGTTAGGCGACCCCTGGCACATCGGTATAGGCACTAACACCACGTATGGACAACGCATTGCCACACGCGAAGCCACCTCGCGCTGGCAGGGCAGCGAGGGTCCCGAAGTTATTTTCAATCCCCAAACGGGTTACTACTACCTCTTCCTTGCCTACGACGAGCTTGCCGTTGCCTACAACACCCGTGTGGCCCGTTCCCGTAGCATCACAGGGCCTTACGTCGGCATGGATGGCACAAATATCACCACGGGCGGGCAATGCTTCCCTGTTGTCACGCACCCCTACCGCTTCAACTCCTCGCAGAATCCTGACGGCTGGGTGGGCATCAGCCATTGTGCTGTCTTCGACGACGGGCAGGGCAACTGGTACTATGCCTCGCAGGGTCGTCTGCCCGAAGGTTACAACGGCGACGCATATTCCAATGCCATCATGATGGGCCACGTGCGGCGCATCCTTTGGACGCAGAGCGGCTGGCCTGTCGTCCTGCCCGAGCGATACGGCGCCGTCCCGCAGGCTTCCATCACCACCGAGGAACTGGTGGGCACGTGGGAGCATATTAACCTCAACTACGACTATAAGCGGCAGCAGACCTCTACGCCCCTTGTCCTAAATGCCGATGGAACCCTGACGGGCGCCTTCACGGGCAAATGGAGTTTCGACCCCGCTACCAGTCAGCTCCGTCTGGGCTCATACACCGTCTGCGTGGCTCGTGAACTCGACTGGGAGGCAACACCCCGTCGTTCTACCCTTGTCTATGCGGGTTACAGCCCCAACGGTTCCCGGACCTTCTGGGGCAAGCGCATCAGCCACTGAGCATTATCCTATCCCCTTCGCAACAGCCGGCGGAGGGTGAAGTAGAGCTGTTCCTGTAGCCAGAAGCTACGGAACGTTCGGCATTGGCGATAGCCCAGCTTGCGTGGGGCTCCCCAACCTGTGGGGAAGGTGGCATAGGCCTTGCGGATGGCTTGTCGGGCTGTGCTGCGCTCGGCAGGGGTGAAGGCTTTGCGATGGCGGTAGAGGTAGTAGCAGCAATCGACAACCCCCAGCCAGCGAAACTGCTCGTAGTCGGCTATGACATCGAGGGGGACGTCCTCCTCCTTCAGCATCTGGCTCATGTGGAGCTGGGCGTGGAGGCTTTCGAAGTAGAGCAACGAGACGCGCTGTGTCGTGGAGCGAGGGTTCTGATAATAGTAGTAGCGTCCTGCCGAGGGGCGCACCTCACGGCTGTGGAGATAGTGGAGGCGGGTCGTGTTGTCGTCACTATAAAGACGCGCCGTCTCGTCGTAGGGATATGCCTTGTGAATCTCTGCGCGGACAAGGTAGAGCCCGTGAATCCTCCAGCGTAGGCTTAGCTTCATTGCCTCAAGGCCCGTCCATGCCTGAGCGCCGGCAGGCTGTAGGCTGCTGGGCTTTTTTTGTCGGCTTGTGGACCCGGGATAGCGTTCCTCCCTGCCGTCGGGCCAGACGCGGACGAGGTCGAAAAGGACGGCATCCGTCTGCGGATGGTCGGTAATCACCTGCCATGCCTGCTCAAGGGCATCGGGTGCAAGCCAGTCATCGGCATCTGCCATCCCGATGAAGTCACCCTGTGCAAAGGGTAGTCCGCAGTTGCGGGCATGGGCCTGCCCGCTGTTTTCCGGCAGGCGGAGGGTGGTGATGCGGCTGTCGGCAGCGGCATAGCGGGCAAGGATGGCGGGGCTGTCGTCGGTGGAGGCATCATCGATGCAGATAATCTGGATGTCTGAGAGCGTCTGCGCCAGCAGGCTATCGAGGCAGCGTGACAGGGTGTCAGCAGCGTTATAGACCGCCACGAGAAGGGATACTTTCGTCATTTTATCAGGTATTTCTTGCCGTTTCGGATGTAGATTCTGTTTGTCACAAAGTGCGTCTGGCTGCTCTGCTCGGTCTGTGGTGTCTCAGCAATGGCTGTTGCGACAAGTATGTCGTGGCAGCGGGTGAGCAGTTTGTCGGCACGGAGGCTGAGCCACTCCTTCAGTGGGCCTACCTGCTGGCTTGCCTGCTCATGCTGCCAGCGTTCGGCATCGTGCTTGGCAGAGGGGGCGAGGAAGGCCACATAATTGTCGATATAGGCCAGCAGCCTCTCTAAGAATCCCTGCGAGAGAGCATTGTAACAAAAACGGGCGTAGGCGGGGAGGATTTGCGGATGGTGCATCAGGTTGTCGAAGAAGGGATAGCCGTTGTAGGCCGAAGCCCCGCCCACATAGTCGCTGACGGGGGTGACGGCAAACCATTGTCCCTGCTCGAAGGGCTCGAGGAAAGGCAGGTCGAAGTAGCGTTCGCCCAGATAGCCGCAAGACCAGTCGAAGTCCCACACGGGACCAAACGTCAGGAGCCCCGAGGGCGCAGCGTAGGAGCAGAAGATGCTCTTCGGATGGGCGACCTCGTTGTTGCAGAAGAGGTCATAGACAAACAGATAACGGACGAGGGCTGCGGTATCGACGTGTGCCGTCAGGTCGCCTCTTGTACGCACCGCCTCTTCGAAGTCGTCCCAGCGCTGCCGGATGGTCGCTGCGGGGCTGGCCTGCGCCGGGTCATCAGGGTAGTGCACCATCACGGGCAGGTAGTAATGGCTGCTGATGAAGCGCCGGGGTTCGTCGTAGTTGACGTCGAGCTCCAGCAGCACGCCACTCTCTTTGTCGATGTCCACGCTGCCCTTTCCCACGCGGATTTTCTCGGTGAGGAGGTAGCTGCCCAGGTATTCACCGTTCAGGTAGAGCTCCACGGGAACCACGTGTCCTGCGAAGGCGCTACCCGCCATGCGCGCAGCCTTCAAGGCAGCCGCGTTGACGGTCAGGGTGGGGTCTATGTAGTTGGCAATGAGCACGTAATGACGGTTCTCCATCGTGCCGAAAAACCTCTGTTTATGGTGTAGCTTCAGCCGGTACGACTTCTTTGGATAGGCTCTCCACGACGTGTTCCCCCTCCCGCGGATAAGGACCGAGTCCGTCACACAGGGCAGCATTTCCGCCCCCTGTAGCGTCAGCTGAGCCGCCACATAGTCCGTGCGGCTGGTGACTGGCGCGCAATCAGCCGTCGCGATGTCCATTCGAGGCACGTCGCCCGCAAACGGCAACTCCTCCGCCCCGGCCGCCAGGGCCGACGGGGCAGACATCAGCAGCATCGCTACGGACAAAATAATGTATAGGCACCGGCAGAACATCACGGGGCAAAGGTACGAAAAAACGAGGAAATTAAAAAAAGGAAAAGAGAAAAATGAAAAAAACGATAATTTTACAACTTTACATGTTTACGCTTTAACGCAGTTACATCAGCAGACGACGGAAAAAAGAGGCTGTATTCGCTCGTTTTTCCAGTCTGTTGCGTTTGACGGCTGCAAGGATTCAGGATGCGCTCTTTCTAAAAAACTTTTTAAGAAAGAATCCGAAAAAGTTTGCATAGTTGGTTTTTTGACTACCTTTGCATTGTGAATTCACCATGAGTTGTTAACCCGATATCAAACCCTTTTAATCCCTATGGCCCTATGTCTATAGCGTAGTTGAAAGTTGAAAAAAATGTTTAACCATCCCCTTGTCCCCCTTGCCTCCTTTTTTCATTTTCTCCCCTTCTTTTTTTCCTTTTTATAGAGTAAATCCAAAAAAAACGTGTATCTTTGTAGCCCGTATGAAAAAGATGATACTTCTCACGCTTCTCGTCGTCGCGCAGGCAGTGGCGCAGGCGCAGACAAAAGCGGCGGTTGACGTGGTGCTGAAGACGTGGCTGCGCGACTACGAGCCCGAGGGCTGCCGCACAGGCCGTTTCAAGCTGGTGAAGACGGAGCTCGATGCCGAGGCCAGGACGTTCGACATCCATGTGAACGATGCCTTCGGCGAACAGCCCTTCCGCCCGGAGAGCGTTGATCAGATATACAATGACATCCGCGCCCTGCTGCCGACGGTGATGAAGCGCTACCGGCTGACGGTGTGGGTAGGCGAAACCCCCATTGAGGAGCTGGTGCCCAGCCGCTTCCGCAAGAAGCGTGACCCCGCACGCCTCTGGACAAAGGCCGAGGACAGCCGCACGGCGGCACCGTGGGTAGTGCCGACGTCGCGCCCTTTCGAAATCACCGAGGGGCTGCAGGGACGACACCTTGCCATTAACGCCAGTCACGGACTCTACTACCGTCAGGAGAAAGGGATGTGGGACTGGCAGCGCCCGGCGCTCTTCTGCACCCGCGAGGACCTGCTCACGCAATCGTTTGTCTATCCCTACCTGATTCCCATGCTGGAGAATGCCGGCGCCGTGGTGTTCACCACCCGCGAACGCGACTATCAGACGCACGAGGTTATCATCGACAATGACCCTCACACGACGGAGGAAGGGCTCTACATAGAGGAGCACAGCGGCATAGGCGGCTGGAGCGACAACGCCGAGGGCTTCGGCACGCCCGACAAGGCGCTGGCCGACCACGACAACCCCTTCGCCACGGGCACGGCGCGCTATGCACAGACGGTACGGGGCCGCCGGCAGCCCACTGCCGCTGCCATCTGGATGCCATGCATCCCCGCCGCAGGGCGCTATTCGGTGTATGTCTCCTACACCTCCTGTCCGGCCAGCGTGAGCGATGCCCACTATACCGTGGTCCACAAGGGCGTGGCGTCGCACTTCACCGTCAACCAGCAGATGGGTGGCGGCACATGGGTCTACCTCGGTACCTTCGACTTCGACGAGGGCACTACCACATCGAACCTGATTGCCCTCACCAACGAGAGTGCACAGAACGGCGTGGTTAGTGCCGATGCCGTCCGCTTCGGCGGGGGCATGGGCAGCGTCATGCGCGGGACAGAGAACGACAGCCAGACGCTGAGCGGACAACCCCGCTGGATGGAGGGTGCACGCTACTGGACACACTATGCCGGATACCCCTACGAAGTCTATGGCAACAAGAATAGTCAGCACGACTATAACGAGGACATCAACTCCCGCTCGCTGGCATCGAACCTGTTGGCAGGAGGCTCGGTCTATCTGCCTGACAGCGTGGGTCGCGGCGTACCGCTGGAACTCGCGTTCGCCCTACATACCGATGCCGGCATCGATACGCTGGGCATCGTCGGCACCCTAGGCATCTGCACCACCGACTACCACGACGGCCTGTTGGGCAACGGACGGCTTGTGCGCCTGACGTCACGCGACCTCGTCGATGAGGTGATGAGTAGTGTGACGGAGGATCTCCGGCGTACCATTAGTGCCGATTGGACACGCCGCGGCATCTGGGACCGCAACTACAGCGAGAGCCGCGTCTTCGACGGCCCCTCGGTGTTGCTGGAGCTGCTGGCCCATCAGAACTTCAACGATATGCGGCTGGCGCACGACCCGCACTTCAAGTTCCTCGCTTCGCGTGCCATCTACAAAGGGCTGCTGCGTTATGTGGCCACCATGCACGGCGAGGGCTATACCGTGCAGCCCCTTCCGCCCGACCATCTGATGCTGGTGCCCGACGGGGGAGAGCGGCGCTTCCGCCTCTCGTGGGAGGCCGTGGAGGACGTGCTGGAGCCCACGGCACAGCCTGCCGGCTATGTGGTCTATACCCGTGTGGACAACGGCGATTTCGACGACGGACGCCTCGTCCGCGCCAATCATCTCCACGTCGATCTGGAGCCCGACCGCCTCTATAGCTTCCGCGTGACGGCTGTCAACAAGGGAGGCGAGAGCTTCCCGTCAGAGACGCTTGCCGCAGGCTGTCCGCTGGAGACGCGGGGCAGCGTGCTTGTCATCAATGGCTTCCAGCGCCTCAGCGGACCCGCCGTGGTCAGCAAGGCCGACAGCGTGGGCTTCGACCTGCATCGCGACCCCGGGGTCCCCTACATCAGCACCACCGCCTTCTGCGGCTATCAACACGACTGGAACCCCGCCTCCATGCGTCTGGGCCCCGGAGGCAGCACCGTTGGCACGTCCGACGATGAGTTGATAGGGCAGACGCTCTGCGGCAACACGTTCGACTTCGCTGCCGTCCATGGTGCTGCCATCATGGCGTCGGGCTACACGTTTGCCTCTGTCTCACGCGAGTGCTTCGAAGAGGGGCTGGTCAATCCCGCCTCCTACCGCATCGTAGATCTTTACACAGGGCTTCAGAACGGCGATGTGCTGACAGACGCTCTGCGCCAGCGCCTTTCCACCTATCTGCTCAGCGGCGGCAACCTGCTGCTCAGTGGCTCGTACCTCGGCAAAGCGGCGCAGGGGAATACCTCCGTCCGCGTATTTCTCCATGACCTTCTCGGCTGCCGGTTCGTGAAGGAAAACCGCAACGCCGCTGATGCCCATGTCAGGCTAGCGCATAATCCCTTGCATAAGGAAGGAGAGCCACTCTCGCTTCCCCGCACCTGGAATCCCTCCGTCTACCCTGTTGTGGCACCTGAGGTGATGGCTCCCGCCCAACCGTCGGAAGCCAGCTTCGAGCTCTTTTCCTACGACAGCCAGCAGCCCGCTGCCGTAGCCAACAGCGCAGCTAACTACCGCTCGGTAGTCCTCGGCTTCCCCCTCGAGGCTGCCGGCACCCCCGCTACTCGTGCATCGACCATGTCGCTACTGCTCCAATGGCTCACCACAAGATAATTGTTAATTCTATAATTTTATAATCCTATAAATGTACAGTATCCAAGCCAACAAGTCCGGCAGCCGCATCATAGCGGTCAGCGACCGGCATTTGCAGACCATTGTGAAGTATCACCTTTTCGATGGCCTTATCGGTAGCGTCGGCACGTGTGACGAGACGTCCCTTGACAAGCTCCGTTATACCGTCCGCTCCCTCATTCTCTCGCAGGCCGAGAGCGAGAGCACGCCCGATCAGAAAGCCGAAGTCAAAGATCTGCTCGACCTCTGCATGGACGTCCTCTACCATCCGGCCATGAAAGCTTACGGGCTGACGGGCCTTATCAAGACCTATAATGAGTGGGTGGCTTCCCACGTCGGTTAAGGAACTGGAGCAGCGGGGCTGGGCTGTGGGCGAGCTGGACATTATCTTGTTCAGCGGCGATGCCTATGTCGACCACCCCTCGTTCGGCACGGCTGTCATAGGGCGTGTCCTTGAGGATGCGGGCTACAAGGTGGCCATCGTGCCCCAGCCCAATTGGCGTGACGACCTCCGCGACTTCCGCAAGCTGGGCCGTCCGCGGCTCTACTTCGGTGTCACGGCAGGCGTCATGGACTCCATGGTGAACAAGTATACCGCCGGACGCCGCCTCCGCAGCGAGGATGCCTACACCCCCGACGGCCGCCATGACCACCGCCCCGAATACCCCACCATCGTCTATACCCAGATTCTGAAGCGCCTCTATCCCGACGTTCCCGTTGTCCTCGGTGGCATCGAGGCTTCCATGCGCCGTCTGTCGCACTACGACTATTGGCAGGAGCGTGTCCGCCCCTCCATACTCGTCGATAGCGGTGCCGACTACCTTGTCTATGGCATGGGCGAAAAGCCGATGGTGGCCGTAGCGCGGGCGTTAGAGCAACAATTAGATGCAGACCGCCTACAGCCTATTGACGGGTTGGCTCATGGCCTTGTGGACCTCCCCCAACTCGCTTACCTCACCTCCTCCTATGTGCCGCAGGCGGATGATGTGGTGCTGGCATCGCACGGGCAATGTTTGCGTGACAAGCGTGCCCATGCCGCCAACTTCCGTCTGATAGAGGAGGAGTCCAACGCCCTCCATGCCCGTCGCATCGTGCAGCAGGTGGGCGAGCGTTACGTCATCGTCAATCCGCCCTATCCCCCTATGACGACGGAGGAACTTGACCATGTTTACGAGCTGCCCTATACCCGTCAGCCCCATCCGCGCTATCAGGGCAAGCGCATCCCTGCCTACGAGATGATCCGCCACTCCGTCACCCTCCATCGGGGCTGCTTCGGGGGGTGCGCCTTCTGCACCATTTCTGCCCATCAGGGCAAGTTTATCGTCAGCCGCAGCAAGGAGAGCGTGCTGCGTGAGGTGGAGCAGATAACCCGTATGCCCGATTTCCGCGGCTACATCTCCGACCTCGGCGGCCCTTCGGCAAACATGTACCGCATGGGTGGCCGTGACACCTCGCTCTGTGAACGTTGCCGACGTCCTTCGTGCCTCCATCCCTCCATTTGCAAGAACCTCAATGCCGATCACGGTCCCCTCATCGACCTCTACCGTGCCGTCGATGCCCACCCTCTGGTGAAAAAGAGCTTCGTCGGCAGCGGCGTCAGATACGACCTGATACTGCATGAAGGGGGAAAGACTGGCCTTGCCTATGCCCGCGAACTGATTACAAACCACGTCAGCGGACGCTTGAAAGTGGCGCCCGAGCACACGGCAGATAATGTTCTTCACATCATGCGTAAGCCTTCGTTCAGCCAGTTCGAGGAGTTCAAGCGTCTCTTCGACCGCATCTGCCGCGAAGCCGGGCTACGCCAACAGCTCATTCCCTATTTTATCAGCAGTCACCCCGGCTGCACAGCCGAGGACATGGCCGAGCTGGCCGTAACCACCCGTCGCCTCGACTTCCACCTCGAGCAGGTGCAGGACTTCACCCCTACGCCCATGACTGTCAGCACCGAGATGTGGTACACCGGTCTCCACCCCTACACGCTGCGCCCTGTCTATAGCGCCCGCAGCCCGCAGGACAAGGCCGCCCAGCGTCGCTTCTTCTTCTGGTACAAGCCCGACGAACGCCGCGCCATCATCGAAGCCCTCCGCCGCATGGGGCGCCCTGACCTCATCCCCAAGCTCTTCGGACGATAAGAAAAAGGTCAAAGTGTCAACGGGCCGGCAAATAGACCAGTGGATGATGCCCGTAGCAACAAGTTGACCCCGCCCCCCCTTTTTGCTATTTTTTTCGGGTTTTTTATTGATTATTGTTTTTTTTCCGTATCTTTGTGGGCGATTATCTTACACATATCATTTAGTTTATAACTCATAACTCATAATATAGTATTGCCATGTTACACAGTTTTACCAGAAATTACGACGATTTGTCCACCGATGCCGGCTTCCAGTACGAATTCCATTGCGACTGCTGCGGCAACGGTTTTAAGTCCACCTTTCAGGAGTCATCCACCTACAACAATCGCAAGCGTGCCGAAGGTATAGGCCGAGGCGCTAATTTGCTAAACAACCTGTTTGGAGGCAAATTGAGCGGGCTCAGCAACGCCATCGAGAACGGAGCCAACATGCTCCGCGACCGTATGGAAGACCGTAGCCCCCAGTGGCGTAAGGAGCAGGAGAAGACCTTCGACGAGGCGCAGGAGGAAGTAAAGCCCATGTTCACCAAGTGCCCGTCGTGCAACAGCTGGGTCTGTTCCGACTGCTGGAACGAGGAGGAAGGCCTCTGCATCAACTGTGCCCCGCGTGAGAGCAGCTATGTAGCCAAGGCCCGCAGCCAGGCCATGCGCCGCAACATCGACGAGATGGCAGAGACCGCCACCGTATGGCACGGCAAGCTCGAGGAGCGCACTACCATTTGCCCCCATTGCGGCAAGCCCGCCGGACAGGGCAAGTTCTGCAACAACTGCGGCAAGCCCCTCAGCCTGCTCAAATGCCCTAACTGTGGCGCCATGGTGCAGCAGGGCACCAAGTTCTGTAGCGAGTGTGGCGCTCCCGTGGGCGGCAAGGCCGTTTGTCCCAAGTGCGGCCACGAGAACGAACCTGGCACCAAGTTCTGCGGCGAGTGCGGCACCAAACTGTAGAGCCATGAATGCCTCCGGCACCTATTCGTGCAGACTGACTACAGGCCAGCATTCCGCACCTGTGACTTGTGCCATTGGCAGCGAGACGCTGGACATCACCAGCGCCCGAGAGAAGCAGAGTCTCAACTATGCCGACTTGCAGGATATCCGTCTGCTCAATTATCATCTTTTCCTGACCACAACCAAGGGCGAGCTGGAACTTTCGGAGTTGGGACACGATACAGAGTCGTTTTTCGAGAATCTCTGGAACGCCTACATGCAACGTAGCAAGGAGTCCCTGTTCGCCGAGGGCACGCCCCTCTATAATGGTGAGGGTGACTACACCTTTACCGAGCAGGGCGTTTCGCAGCATGGCATCGCTAAAATCGAACTGCTTGACGATGCACTCCTTCTCTGTCCGCACGACCACTTCGCCCGCCGCATCCCCCTCTGTTTCACTTGTGAGCCCGTGGAGGAAAACTTCGGCATCACGCTCACCCTCGACACGGGTGACACGTACCGCTTCAGCCGTATCGGACGCGACACCAGCGCCGTCTTTGAGAAGATGTGCAAGGCGCGCAAAACGGTTTCCCGCGAGTGGCAGCAGGCCCATCAAGAGCTTGACAGCCATTTGGACGAGCGGCTGGGCGAACGGCTGCACAACTATTGTCATATTCACGACTGCGGCTGCACCATGATTACTGGCCTCTATCGCCTTGGTGGCGACGGCTTTTGGTTCGCTGGCCTCAAGGAGGGCCGTGCTGCTGTGGAGCTCGTCACTCCCGAGCAGACGGCTACCTACCTCTATGCCTACGACACGGGCGACCGTGCCTTCGAATACGCCCTCCGTCACGCTATGGAGAGCGTAGGGCTGCATCGTGAGGTCATCTTCGCCGAGCTTTCCGATAAACCCCTTTATCAGATGACTGTCGACCGCAGCTACCACCTCCGCTTCCTCCGCGACCACAACGTGAAGCGCATCATCCACAACGCCGCTTGGGATAAGAACATTTCCGAATTCTTTGGCTGATGTTTTTGGGCTTATCGTTTAACGAAAACCAGAGAATGGGTCGTTAAATGTTAAATCTGAGGAAAAATGAGGCCTTTTAACATTTTTTATGGCAGTTGGGGGTATTTGATTTTCGTTCTCGAGGGTAATATATATATAAGGAAAGCCAATGAAACGTCTCGCCCTTCTCTCTATGCTGTATCTCTGCGCCACGCTTCTGGCGGTAGCCGCAGCCCCCTTGTGCCGCCAGCCAGGAGGTGTCGGCGACGCCCCCTCCGCGCCGGATGGCAGTAAATACATTGCCCACTACGCCATCAAGCTGACGGGGGTGACGTGCGACAGGGATTGCGGTTTTATGCAGAAGATTGTCGGGGACAAGTTCCACGACACCGAAGGCGTGCCCTACGTCCGCTATCGCTATGCCGACGATGTGATGAACATCACCTGGCACGCGTCTGACAACGCCTTCGACTACAACATCATCAACAAGACAGATTCCGCCATGGCCATCCACACCAGCCGCATCTTTGCCCGCGACTGGGACGACCACCCGACGAGCTTCGGCTACTCGCTGGAAAGGCCCTGGTCACCCGCCATCTGGTCAATCCCTTCGGGGACGGTGGCGAGCGGATTCCTCATCCCTCTGGGCAACTATCCCGACCGTCCCTTGCTGCCCAACACCTACTCCACCCGCAGACGCGCCGAACGGGAGAGCCGCAAGTTCATCGGAAAAACATTCCGAATGCTCTTCCCCGTCCAAGTGGGTACGGAGGTATACAAATACCGATTCACCTTTGTCGTCGACAACATTTCTGCCATAACCGAGTGGAATGAGGCCGAGCAACAGGACACAGACGACGAATCGAAAGTCGTCCGCAATGGCGAAATCGAAATCTACTCCCCTCGCAGCATGAAGGAAAAGGGTGTAGCGGCACCCGTCGCGCCCAACAATTCCAAGCCAATCTACGCCCCGCTGATGGAGCGCAACGACAAGCCCACCGGCCTGCTGGTTGACCTGCTGAAGAGGGCTTCGCTTATCAATTACTTCAACCAGCATTGCCAGCAGGAGAAAGTCTATCTGCACCTCGACAACACGGCGTACTTCCAGGGCGAGACCATCTGGTATGCCGCCAACGTGGTGGATGCCGCTATGGGCGGCGAGGCTGCCAGCAAGGTGCTCTACGTGGAGCTGCTATCGCCTACGGGCGTCGTCCTCAAGCAGCAGAAGCTGAAGATTACGGACGGGCGCTGCCACGGCTCGTTCCCCCTCATCGACACCTCTGTGGAAGAAGCCGTCGCCCTGCGCGGAGCCATCGGCTACCCCAGCGGCTACTACCAGATACGCGCCTACACCCGCGCCATGCTCAACTTCGACGATGCCGCCATCTTCTCGCGCGTCATCCCCGTCTATAAGGCTCCCGAAAAGGAGGGCGAATACGACAATCCCGTCATGCGCCAATACAACGGCAAGGAGACCTACCGCCCCGAACTGGCCAAAGCCGACAAGCCGAAAGCGCTGAACGTCCAGTTCTTCCCCGAGGGCGGACATCTGATTGCCGGTGCCGAATGCCGCATCGCCTTCAAGGCCACCGACGAGCATGGGCACGGCGTCAACATCGACGGCATGACGGATGCTGAAGGAAACGCCCTCACCATCCCTCTCCAGCATGGCGGCATGGGATGCTTTATCATCGTAGCATCCGACGAGACAAAAGGCCAGGACATTTATGTGCGCCATGGGGGAAAGAACTACACCTTCGCCTTCCCCAAAGCCGAGCGCAAGGGCTGCACCGTGAGAATAGACCGCGCTGCCGACAGTCAGCTATCCGTCTCCGTCACGGCCCGCGCCCTTGATGCTGATAGTGTGCTGGCCTACACCATCACCAACCACGGGCAACTCTGCGCCTTCGACACCCTTCACCTCGCCTGCCCGCCAGAGCCGATGCTGGGCTCCAGCGTCGCCTACACCTCATTCACCATCCCCGTTGAAGCCCTGCCTGTTGGCGTCTGTCAGTTTACACTCTACAATCCTGCGGGCGACATCTATGCCCAGCGCCTCTTCTTCGTCGATGGCGAAATCCCTACCCAGACCCTCTCCGTCACTTCCGAAAAGGCTGACATCCGCCCCTTCGATGAAATCAAGCTCTCTTTTCAAATCAACGATTCAACAGCTCAACAAGTCAACAAGCAGGCAACGTTCTCCCTTGCCGTGCGCGATGCGGCTGACTATGGCACGGCCTACCGCGACGACATCCGCACCTACATGCTGCTTTCCTCTGAACTGAAAGGCTTAATCGAAAACCCGGAGTGGTACTTTGATGGAGGTCAACAAGTTAACAGGTCAACACACTTCAAAGAGTTAGACCTCCTGATGCTCGTGCAGGGCTGGACGCGCTACAACTGGCGGCAGATGGCAGGCGTGGAGCCGTTCAAAATCCGCCATTATACCGAGGGACAGCTCGTGCTCGACGGCTGGGCTTTTAGCCGCATTAAGGAGACGCCCCTCGAGGGGGTGAAGATTGCCGTACGCCTGACCTCGCAAGACCGCCAGCACCAACAGCAGACTACCGTCACCACCGACAGCCTCGGCTATTGGAGCGTCGGCGTGGAGGACTTCGAGGGCGAATGGGACCTCTATATGGAAACCCGCCAAAAAGGCGATCAAAAGGGCGATAAAACCACGCGCGTCCGTCTGGAGCGCTCGTCAAAGCCCGCCCTCTATGCCTACACGCCCCTTGAAACTTGGCTGCCGACTTACGCCTGGAACCCCGACAAAATGCTCACCGTGCAGCAGGCAAGGGATTCCGAGTACCAAATGCCCTCCGATTCGCATCTGCTGCAGGAGGTAGAAGTCAGAGGCCAACGCAAGTATATCGACTACTACACCTTCAAGGCCTTCGACGCCCATAAAGATGCCGAACTGATGCTGGACGAAGGGGGCTACACCTACAAAGTCATGGATTACCTGCGCGACAAAGGCTATGCTGTCCAGCTTCCCGACGGGCTAACTTTTGAAGACTTTATGATTGATTATGACAGGAATCCGGAAAAAAGACGTTTATGGCCCCCCTTGGAGGAAGACATAAATTCTTTGGCTGATAGTTCTGTTTCGCGCACTATCTATTATCAATGGGTATCAGAACAAGCGCCGATAAACGGACACCGCACTTTTTGGTTTATCAACAACGAGAAGAAAAACCGTACAGGGCCATCGTTCTTTGATGGTTTTGAAATGGATATAGATGAAGTGAAGAGCGTCATCGTTTATGACGACCTGCACATGTACACTACTTTCCCAGCCGTTCGCGATTTCATGACAAACCGCCTTATTCAGGAGTGTTTTGAAAGGCCCAAGAAAGAGTTGGGATTTCCAGCCGGCCTATATATAGTAGAACTTGAGCTAAACCGTAAGCGTCGCACACGTGTAAAAAAGAACGCCCGTTCCACCTCCTTTGAAGGCTATAGCCCCGTCGTGGAGTTCTATGCCCC
>JAFXXQ010000042.1 GCA_017542145.1 Bacteroidaceae bacterium
ACCAAATGCATGATACAGATAGCTGGGATTCATATAACTATACTTTAGTTAGGGGTAACCAAAGGTAGTGATAAAATCTTAGCTATCTCTCTCTTCGTTCATTTTTATTACTAGCCAACTACGCATTTGTCGGATGAACCTTCTTTTTTCGCTGCAAAGTTACGGCATTATTTCAAAACAACGTCATTTTGCCTATGGAAAACGTCTACATGGGATATATTTTATAACGACTATGAATCAATCCGTTGTAATTTTTTCCACGATTTACCTCATGGAAAACGTCAGGAAGGGCATACATATTATCACCATCCCTATTGCAATTCGTGTTGAAAAGACCAAGGCGCGGCTGACAACCTCCGTACCCTCCATTAACTACGTTTTAAGTAGGCTTCTCCTCGGCAAATTGAAATGCCCGTTTTGGGTGTAGGAAGGTGTAGAAAGGTGTAGGAAAAATAGCCCAATGGGCTACGGAATTATTCCCTTGGGCTGTGCTGCCAGATGCTTGGACTGGCAGATTGGCCCACTGGGCTGTGAGATCAGTTGCCTGGAATTACAAAAAAAAGCTCGATTCGCCCACAAGACTGGCCATCATGACGCACGTTTCCTTCCATTTGATGACGGAATACTGCAATTCTGCGTCGCTGACATGTGCGTTAAAGTGCAGGGAAAAACATCGGAACTGGGGGTTTTTGCTGTCTTTCAAGGCCTGAAAAAGCGGATTTGGACACCTTTCTGTCCCATTTTTGTTTCAACACAGCCGGAGCAATCAGTTTCGTGATTTCGCATGTTGTTGTATGATTGCTTTTTAGATGAAAAAACTGTGGTCAGTCGTTCCAGTTCCAGTTGTTCCAGTTGTTTTTTGGGGTATATCCAATTCCCCTTTTTATATATTATTATATTTTAATTATTTATATATAATAAAAGTGTTGTATTGCGGATATGTTGACCTTCATTTTTTAACTGGAACAACTGGAACTGGAACACTCGTGCGTCACGCTCTCCGCGACACGTCTTTCTTCTCTATGAAGCCTCCCACAATACTGAGCTCATCAGCCGTTTCGTAACAGAAATCCTGCCTATCAAGGGCTGTTTTTAGTTGCCTGGGCACACGGGACGGACAGGTAATCCCCAATGACGCTTCACACTTTGTCCGCCAGCGCCCCAGACAGTATGGGTACCATAATCATTTATATGATCATGACTTAAGCAATGTGCTTCGTACTTAACTGTAGTGATAAGCTTACTCGTCCAGTAGTAGAGGCATACTTCATCGTCTGTGAGAGTCGTAACGTAGCTGCGGAACCCGGCAGCGGGCAGGAAAATGGATTTGCCGTTTCTTTTGCTCGTCACCATGTAACCGTAGTGCTCACCCTGTTTCGCCCACCTCCAGTTGCAGTAGGCGCCGAGTTCACCCATCTCGTGCGGTGTGGGCATGCGCCAGATGCCACCCCAGTTCTCCTGGGCGGCATCGTCCTCAGGGCGGAGAACGTAACTGTCGGAAAAGTTATACCGCGAGAATTTTATGTAGTATTTTATCGTATCTCCGCCTGCCCAGAATTCGTACGTCCGCCATGAATAGTTTTCCTTCGGGGACGTCTCGCCCCAGGCAAAGTAGTCGCCATAGTCCTCAGGCGAATTGGCGCCCACGTTGCAAGTGGCCCACAGCAGGCCGGAGGGCAGGCCGAGGTCAACGAAGTCGTGACCCATATAGGGATCTTGTTGGTGAACGGTCAACGAGCGGCTGACAGGGGCTGAAAGCTGTCCTGTTATGGATATTGTGATTATGGCCGTACGCTCAACGGACATATTCGGGGAGGCGGTGAGCGAAAAGCCCCGTTCGCTGACATTATCTACCTTCAGCCAGTCGGGCACCCCCGATATTTCAAACGGGCCTTCTGCTTCTACGCTTATCTTCTTGGTTGTTTCGCCATAAGGAAAGTTCACAGTCATCGGGCTGACGTCCAACGACGATTTCTGGACGACGGTTATTTTCCTCTCCGAATCGCTGGTCTTCAGCACCACGTATGCCTCTCTCCTGACTTCCTCGTTGGGGACGACGGAGATTTCAACGGCCTTGCCGTCGTCGGTCTTCACGGCCGAAAGCCAGTCCGTCGGCGTGCCTTTCTTCATCGGCGCCACCGAAACCGTCCATTCCTCTACATTGCATGCGACGGGTATGGTCTGCATTCCTGCTTCTCTGTTAAACATTACCTCCGACGTGTCGGGATAGGCTAAACCCAAAGCCCTCACCTGATACACCGCGACCGGGATGCTGTAATCCCAGTCGTCTTCCGCTGCACAAACGGCAAACCTTGCCGAGCGTTCATCCGTTGACGACGGGTTGGCCGCACAGGTAAGCAGGACTGTGGCCTCGCCTGACCCCTTTAGCGTGTCTGCCGTCAGCCAGTCGGGAAGGCCGGTGATTTCCCAGGGGATATTGCCCTGTATAGTCAGTTCCTGAGTTCCTCCCTGGCCGTTTCGGAACTTGACGGTGGATGAGGACAGTTCCAGATTATGGGGCGTGCTGAACGTGCCCACCTCCGACCAGTCCAGGCTCACTCTTTTAGAGCAGGACGACAGGACAAGCAATATGAAAAATGAAAAAAGAAGATTGAAGATTGAACGATCCCGTTTCATCGCCTTAGAAATTGAAGTGAATACCTACGTGAATGAACAGCCCGCCGTACCACGTCCTGATAGCGGGGCAAGACGTTTCAAACGAACGGACAAACGCATCCCTGCCCAGAGGAACGGCATACCCTGGCGTCACGACTAACGTGTAAGAGGGCGAAAGGGCGTACTCTACTTTCAGCGCCCCGAGGCCAGAGAAGACGTATGAACGCTGTTCACTCAACGACCAGTCCGTCGTCCATCCCTTAATGGGCGTATAGCGTATCCCTGCCGAAGGGGTCAGACGGAACCTTTCGGCGAACGGGATGCCGTAGCCGGCGAGAGCCTCGAACCCACAGCCCGACCGCAGCTCCATCTCGCGCGAACTGCCGTAACGGATAGGCAGGTTATAGTAGGCCGTTCTCTTCGTGCCCAGAGGATATCGGAGACGCAGTTCAACATTGACGCCGGAATAGTATGCTCCGCCCACGACGCAGGCGGCAACCGTCCCGCCGACATCTGCCTCAGCACCAACGTAGTATTGGTTCATGGGCCATCCGTCCGGCTCTCCGACAGCATTCTGGCCACTGGACGAGAGGGCTGCGAGGAATGTGAGGAATAGGACAACGGTTCTTTTCATATCGAAATACTAAATGTATTTGTACGGCTAAAAAGACAGGGACAAAAATAGTGCAAACAAAATGAAGAAACAAGAAATAAGAGAGAGAAAAGTTACAATTGCGTTATAATCGCCAAACATCCGCTAGAATGCCGCTTTTAGCAGTTTCCATCCGGTTTTTCGGGGCGACGTTCGGAATAACAAGGGGAGCGTACAAAATAGAAGGGGGGACGTGGCGAACGACGCCCCCCATCGCTAATTTCCATCATCCGTGTGGCATCACTTCACAAAGACTTTCTTGCCGCCCAGGATGTAAATGCCCTTCTGCGTTCCGTCGGCAGGACGGCCCAGCAGGTCGTAAATCTGTCCGTCGGATGCGGCTTCATCGTTCACGGCAGGCGAAACGCCTGTTTCGTCAGAGAATGGCCCGTCAGAGCTCATCTCTACAATGGCGGTGAAGTTTTTCCAGTAAGCGGCCTTCTCATACTCCTCTTTACAACCCAGGGGAACATACAGGGTATGGTTGTAGTTATTGAATCCCGTTTTATCGAGGGCAGGTGGTATTATCGCCTGGCAATAGATTTTGGCAGAATCGGCAATGTTATAAAATGCTCCCTTTGCAATATTCGTGACACCTTCAGGAAGGACGATGGAAGACAGACGGGTACATCCGCTAAACAAAGAAGAAGAGATAACTTCAACCCCTTCAGGAATAACGATGGACTCCAGCGCAGAGCAGCCACCAAAAGCGCAACCGTCAAGAATAGTGACACTTTCGGGAAGGACGATAGATGATAGGGAGGTACAACCTAAGAATGCGTTAGAGCCTATGAGTGAAAGGGTACTCGGGAGAGTGACTGAAGTAAGACTCTTGCAGTCTTCAAAGAAGCCTGAACATATCTTAAGAAATCCTTCAGGAAATTCTACAGACTTCAAAGAAGTGCATCCTGCAAAGACTCCACTTCCCATTGTGAATTGACCCGTTCCAAATGTTCCAAGGCCGGCAAGGCTCTCAGGTATCTTCATATGCTCCAGCTTTTCGCAGCAGCAAAAGGCCAAATAATCGATGTATTGAATTGTATTCGGCAGGATGATTGAAGTGGAATTGCAATACCTAAGTCCTTCAGCCTCAATGCCAGTTACTTCATACGAAACGCCCTCATAGGTGATGTGTGAAGGAATGACCAATGTGTCAGGATAGTTTATTTGATGTTCAAGACTTTTATTATAAAGCGTTCTGTATGCAATTAATGAATAAACGATAACGGCATTTCTCCCTTGCAACTGATAGAACACGCTATCCTGTTCCACTATTGTGCCGTCGGCAGCAGGAGCGGGCTTATTCTCTTCGATAACAAAGTTTCCTCGCCACCATTCGCCAAAGGCATTGAGGCGGATTAAGTAGCTCACATCAACAGAGCACACTCCCGAAAGGTCTATTGAGAGTTGAGCGGATGAGGCGAAAGAGTTGGAATAGACTGCCTGGCCAGATGACAGGTTGATGATGATTACCTCCGAAGGGGTGGCGTTAACGAAACTAAAGGTTAGTATCGTACCATCAAGAGTGGCTGTAGGAGCCGGGATGGGGGAACGGGGGCCGGACTGTCTGATTGACTCGTTTTCCAAAACCATAGGAATGTTCTTCTGTCCCCAAGCAAAAAGAGGCACAAGGAGAAGTGCCAACAAGGCGATAGTTTTTTTACTCTGCTTTTTCATGATGTAGTTACTTTGGGTTAGACATTTGTTTTATTCTGGGAACAAAGGTAGGCTTATCGCGCAAAGCTGCCAAATTTTTCCCTTCACAATATGGCTCACAATTACTCACAATTTTGAGAATGGAGGGCAATTTGTTGACAGGCAAACAAATGACGAACGAGGAATTAGAAGCGAGAGTTGCCGGAAAAAACGATTTCCCTCCACTCGGGCGAGACTTTATTCTTGATTCTGCTCTTCCGGCTTTCGAGGGCGTGCTCGCTATAGGTGCTGCATTTGGCCATCGCTTTGATGGAAAACCCCAGTAGCATGTATTCACAAAATTCCAGGTCTTCCTTTGTGAGGAGGGGGCACTCGAGCATGAGCTCCGAGCGGATGGCGGCAGTCGCGTCGGCTACTGCTTTTCGGATTTCCTCACGTCTGGACTGGCTCATTTTTGAAGAGACTTCTCTCTGACTCAGTTCCTCCAGGAGCTGTGGGAACAAAGCACTTTGCTGGAACCGTTCGCGGCACAGAGCGGCCTTCTCCTGTAGGGTCATGTTGTCGGACGGAGTGGCATCCGTCGGCAGGACGGCTGGGGCGAGGTGGAGCCGCCTCTGCCTTCTCCTGCCGAGCCAAAGTAGAACGCCCACACCCACGAGGGTCGCTACGCCGATGCCGGCGATGTGCAACGCCCTCGAAGCAGTCGCACGCTGGCGGACCTCAAGGAGATGGGCATTTCGTATGGAGTCTATTTCTTCTCTTCCATAGTTATTATAGATGGAGTCGAGCGACGACTGATAGGCCATCGAGTAGTGCTCGGCAGAGTCGTTCTTCTGCGTCAGCTGCGAGATATGGGCCAGCAGCTTGTTAGCCTGATTCCTCGCGTAGATGTCGGTATGGCATTCCAGGGCTTTTTGATAGCAGGCATAGGCCGAATCGTACAGCTCGCTATAGGCCATTATGTTCCCTTTCAGTACCCATGCTGCGGCAATACCTTTCGGGTTTTCGGCCTGGGATATGAAGCGGTTGACGTGGGAGAGGGAGGTGGCACAGTCCTTGCTCTCGTAGAAATTCAGTCGGGCTAACTGATAGTCTATGTCCTTCCGAAGAAGCGTAGGGGTGTGGGTGTTGCGAAGGACGGCATAGAAGTCCTCTTCCGCATGGCGGTAGCGGTTTTGGTACATGTGAGCGAGGCCCAGATTGAAGTCGGTATAGGCAGCCTGCAAAGAGTCTCTCAGGCAATAAGGGTTGCTTTTTGCCGTAAGGAAACACGCCTCTGCCTCGGAGTACATGTGGCGGTTAAGGAAGTGCTTGCCCGTGTTGAACAGGGCAATGACGTAATAGCGGTTGACGGTGTCGGGGAACAGCTCTTGCGCAGTAAGGTAGGCATCGACAGCCTTGGGGTCGTCATTTGTTTCTGTATAGACGCAGCCCAGCGTGTACCACGCCATGGCAGCATGATAGTTTTTGTGTCGCGGCGTGCCGTAATACGCTGTGGCGATGCGGGCAAGGGAATCGCTGGTGAGCGGTATGTAGCATTTGTAGTCGGTCTGCACCTTCAGCCATGCCCAGTCGGCAGCCTCCCCCTTGGAAAAATGAGGAATTAGGAATGAGGAATTAGGAATTAGGGAAGAGGAATGAGGATTGAGGCTGTCCAGCACGGCACGGGCGGCGTGGGGGTCGGTTTCCATGAGGGTCTCGGCATGGGCAAGGGCGTCGCGAATCTCCCGCTTGTGACTGTATTCACGGCACGAGGAAATGCTGACAGCAAGTAGCAAGCAGGCAAGGAGTATCGTGGGAATATGATGGCGGCGGTTCATGGCGCGTTGGGGAGTGACGTTATTTCTTCGGCAGGAGGAGGGCGCGGTAGCGGGCGGGGTCGGCGAGGACGTCGCGGGCGGAGCGCAGGTCGGGGTCGTCCTTCAGCGTCTGGATGATGGCGCCGCGCTGGAAGTAGTAGCGGGTGACGATTTCGGTAGCGAGGAGCAGGCGGATGTCTTTCTGGAAGTTGTCGAAATCCTTGTCGAGGTTGTGCTGGAGCTTGGCCTCGAGGGCGCTGAACTCGTCGCGGGCATCGTCCATGTAGCCTTCGAACTCGGCCCACTCCTTCAAGCTCTTGAGCGCATTTTCGCTGCCTCGGTCGTAGGTGAAGCCGGAGGCGCGGACGCTGTCGCGGAAGGCGGCGTACATCTCATCCGTTACCTCGAACTGCTCGGCGGGGGCGATGGCGGGGTGGGTGAGCCACCAATGGGTGGCGAAGTCGAAGAGGCAGTCGTCGTTGGCGAGATAGTAAAGAAGGTTGGGGACTTTCTCTGCCTTGACGCTGATGTCGGGGCTGATGCCGCAGCCGTCGCGCACCTCACGTCCGGCGGCGGTGTGGAACACGGTTGTGAGGCTGTCGGGGATGCGTTCGACGTTGCCGTCCTCGTCGCGCTTGGCGTAGTCGATGGCCTGGATGCAACGGCCCGAAGGGATGTAGTACTTCGATGTGGTTATCTTCAGATTGGCACCATAGGGCAGGTCGCGCGGAATCTGCACGAGGCCCTTGCCGTAGGTGCGAGCGCCGACGATAACGGCGCGGTCGAGGTCTTGCAAGGCTCCGGCAACGATCTCGGCGGCCGAGGCGGTCTGGCCGTTGACAAGCACGGTGAGCGGCATATCGGGCTCTGTGGCGGCATGGCGCGTCTTGTAGGTGTGCGATGCCTGGGGCAGACGTCCTCGAGTCTCCACTACGGTCTCTCCCTTGGGAACGAAGAGGTTGACAATCTCCACGGCTTCGGCCAGCGAGCCTCCGCCATTGCCGCGCAGGTCAAGGATGAGGCGTTTTGCCCCTTTCTCCTTCAAATCGACAAGGGCAAGGCGGACGTCGCGTGAGCAGTTATCGACAAACCGTTCGAAGAGGATGTAGCCCGTGCTGTCGTCGAGCATGGCATAGTAGGGGAGGACGGGTAGCTGGATGTTGGCGCGTGTGATGCGGTAGGTCTTGGGCTCGCTGCCGTCGGGGCGCTGGGCGGTGACGGTTACCGTCGTTCCAGCATCGCCGCGCAGCAGGTTGCTGACGGCTTGCGTGTCCATGCCTTTGACATCTACGCTATCCACACGAAGCAGCACGTCGCCTGCCCGCAGCCCGGCACGGTGAGCGGGCATATCCTCGTAGGGCTCGGAAATGACCACGTGATCCCGCTTCTTCTGGTAGCGGATGACGGCACCCACCCCCGCATACTTGCCGGTAATCATCATCTCCAGTTCCTCGGTGTCGTCGGCAGGATAATAGACGGTGTAGGGGTCGAGGTCCTCCAGCATGGCATCGATGGCGGTATTGACGGAGTTCTCGTAGTCGAAATCATCGACATAGAGCATCTTCAGCTCGCGGACGACGGAGTTGAAGACGTTGAGGCTCTTGGCAATGGTGAACGCCTTGCGGTCGCCCTTACCGTCTTTACCGTCCTTGCCGTCCTTGGCCTGAACAGATAATAATGAAAAATGAAGAAGGAAGAATGAAAACAAAAGAACTTTGCAGTAGAGACGCGACATGTCGCGTCTTCCCGTTAGTCGATAGTCTCGGGGTGTATAGGACATTCTATTATTCATTTTTCATTCTTCATTTTTGTTCTGATTTCTTCCCACACTTCTTCCGGCAGGGTGGTGCCGATGACTTGGATGACGTGCCCTGCCAGCAGGGAGCCCGCCTGGGCACAGCGTTCCATATTCCAGTCGTTGAGAAGGCCGTACATGACGCCGGCTGCATAGAAGTCTCCGGCTCCGGTGGTATCGATGACGTGGCTCACCTCCATGCTTTCCACAAACGTCCTTTCGCCCTGATAGAGAATCGCAGAGCCTCGTTTACCCATCTTCACAACGGCAATCTCGCACAGCTTGCCCAATTCGATGAGCGCTTCCTCGGCTTCCTTACCTGTGAAGGCGCGAGCCTCTTCCTCGTTAGCAAATACCACATCGACATATTTTGTCAGCAGCTCAGCAAAGAAGGCATGGTCAGCCTCCACGATGTTGTAGCTGGCGAGGTCGAGGGCGACTTTCGCTCCCTTTGCCTTTGCCATTTCAATAGCGCTGCGGATGAGGGCGTGGTTCTGCACCAGATAACCTTCTATATAAAGGTAGTCGCAGTCGGCAAATAGCGTTTCGTTGAGGTCGTCAGCCTGCATGTCGCCAGCGGCACCCAGATAGGTGGCAAACGTCCGTTCGCCGTCGGGGGTGATAAACGTGTGGGCGATGCCTGAGGGCAGTTGGCTCTTGATGAGTAGGGGACGGATGCCCTTGCTGGCGGCATTGGCGGCATAGAAACGTCCCGTCTCATCGTCGCCCACCTTACCGATGAAGGTTGGCGAGGCTCCCAAATTAGCCAGAGCCAACATGGTATTTCCTGTAGAGCCACCCGTAGCGCGGCTTACCGTCATCTGCAGCATGGCGCGGCGGATGTCAGGCAGACGGCTGTCGTCAATCAGCTGCATGCTACCCTTCGGCAGGGCAAGCGTAGAAAGTACATTTTCATCACTCACTTGGGCCAGCACATCGGTTAGTGCGTTGCCTATACCAGTAATCCGTTTCATGTCTATTATTAAATTGCGGGACAAAGTTACATATAATATTGAAAAAATCTTTGTTTTTATTTGTTTTTTTGCTCAGCTTGCCGTACCTTTGCCGCGCATTTGCGAAAAATGTTGCTTCTTTAGCTCAGTTGGTTAGAGCATCTGACTGTTAATCAGGGGGTCCAAGGTTCAAGTCCTTGAAGAAGCGCGAAGGAAAAGAAAAGAGATTATTGCTTCTTTAGCTCAGTTGGTTAGAGCATCTGACTGTTAATCAGGGGGTCCAAGGTTCAAGTCCTTGAAGAAGCGCAGACAAAGCCCCGTCGTGACGACGAGGCTTGTTTGTTTTTATCCAGTTTATCGGCAAAACAGAGAAAGCCCCAGCAGAGCCTTTTCCTGCTCTGCTGGGGCAGCATTTCTTATAGCAGGCTGTGTCCGGTCATTTCGGCAGGCTGGGGAAGTCCCATGATCTTGAGGATGCTGGGAGCGACATCAGCGAGGATGCCGTTCTGCACAATGGTGTCCTTCTTTTCCGTGATGTAGATGAAGGGCACAGGGTTAAGCGAGTGAGCCGTATTGGGCGTGCCGTCGGGGTTGATGGCGTTGTCGGCGTTGCCGTGGTCGGCGATGATGATGGCCTCGTAGCCGGTGGCGCGGGCAGCCTCGATGACGCTGTGGACGCAGGCATCGACAGCCGTGACGGCTTTGGCAATGGCTTCATAAACACCCGTGTGTCCCACCATGTCGCCGTTAGCAAAGTTGACGACGATGAAGTCATAGACATCGCTACGGATGGCCTCGACCAATTTGGCACAGACGCTGAAAGCACTCATCTCAGGTTGCAGGTCGTAGGTAGCTACTTTGGGCGAGGGGACGAGGATGCGGTCTTCGTTTTTGTAGGGCTCCTCGCGTCCGCCGTTAAGGAAGAAGGTGACGTGGGCGTACTTCTCCGTTTCAGCAATATGGAGCTGGCGCAATCCCTGGTTGCTGACGTACTCGCCAAGGGTGTTCTCGACGTTCTCCTTGTCGAAGAGGATGTGTACGCCGGTGAACGAGGCGTCGTAAGGCGTCATGCAATAGTACTGCAAGCCGGGGATAGTGGTCATGCCATGCTCAGGCATATCCTTCTGAGTGAGGGCGATGGTGATTTCCTTGGCGCGGTCGTTACGGTAGTTGAAGAAGATGACGACGTCGCCCTCCTTGATGGTAGCATCGTATTTTGTGTTGACGATGGGCTTGATGAATTCGTCGGTGACACCCTCGTCGTAGCTCTCCAGCATAGCTTTCACCATGTCGTCGCTCTGCTTTCCCTCGCCGTGGACGAGCTGGTCGTAGCCCACCTTGACGCGCTCCCAGCGTTTATCGCGGTCCATGGTATAGAAGCGCCCGATGATGCTGGCGACCTTGATGTCCTTCTCCAACAAAGTGCGTATGAAGCCCACGCCGCTCTTGGGATCGGTGTCGCGTCCGTCCATCAGACAATGGACGAAAGTGTTGTCGATGCCGTATTCCTTGGCGATTTCGCAGAGGGTGATGAGGTGCTCGAGGCTGCTGTGGACGCCGCCGTCGCTGGTGAGGCCCATCAGGTGGACGTTCTTGCCCGTCTGCTTGGCATAGGTGAAGGCGTTGACAACCTCCTTGTTCTGGCGGATGCTGCCGTCGGCACAGGCGCGGTTGATTTTCACAAGGTCCTGATAAACGACGCGTCCGGCACCAATGTTGAGGTGGCCCACTTCGCTGTTGCCCATCTGTCCGTCAGGGAGTCCGACGTTCTCACCACTGGCCTGCAGCTGGCTATGGGGATAAGTGGCGTTAAGATAATCGAGATAAGAAGTGTAGGTGTTGAAGATGACATCACCTTTGCCGTGGGCTCCAATGCCCCAGCCATCAAGAATCATTAATAAAGCTTTCATATTATTAGTTGGTTTAACGTTTGATTTTTTATCATCAATCTTTTCCAAAGGAAAGTGAGAGCTGGCTGTCGCCGAGGAGGTTATACGTCATGCGGTGGTAGGGCGTGGTGCCGTACTGGCGGATGGCGTCGCGGTGAGCGCGGGCAGGGTAGCCCTTGTTGTGATTCCAGCCATAAACGGGGTATTCCTTGTGGAGGCGCTCCATGTAGTCGTCGCGGTAGGTCTTGGCGAGGATGCTGGCAGCGGCGATGTTCATGTACTTGCCGTCGCCCTTCACCACGGTTTTCCACGGCGTGTCGCCGTAGGGGGTGAAGCGGTTACCATCGACAATGATGAAGCCTGGGCGCACCTTCAGCCCGTCGAGGGCACGATGCATGGCGAGGATGGAGGCGCGGAGGATGTTGATTTCGTCAATCTCCTGCGGAGTGACGATGCCCAGTGCCCAGCTGACGGCTACTTCCTCGATGATGGGGCGCAGGGCGTAGCGCTGGCGGGCGGTGAGCTGCTTGCTGTCGTTGAGGAGGTCGTTTTGGAAACCGTCAGGCAGGATGACGGCTGCGGCATACACAGCACCTGCCAGACATCCACGCCCAGCTTCATCGCATCCTGCCTCCCGCATTCCTCGGTTCAGACAACACTCCAGCATAAACTTTTGCTCATTTTTTATTTTCGGGTTGCAAAGATACCCTATTTATTTGGGTATTCCAAAAAATGTATCTATTTTTGCCCATCAAAACTAAAATCGTATATCGAATGAAAAAACTGTTTCTTACTCTTGCTCTGTGCGGGCTTTGTCTGGTAGAAGTGACGTGTACGGGCTCCGGTGGCAACTTTGTTCAGAAAGAGCCCGTTGACTATGTAAATCCCTATATCGGTAACATCAGCCATCTGCTGGTGCCGACGTTTGCCACCATACAGCTGCCTAACAGCCTCATGCGCATTTACCCCACGCGCAGCGACTACACCACAGAGATGCTCGACGGCCTGCCTGTGGTGGTGACGAACCATCGTGAGCGCTCGGCCTTCCGCCTGAGCGTGACGCAGGGAAAGGAACTGCGTCCCATCATCCCCGTGACGTGGGACCAGGAGCGCATCACGCCCTACGACTATCACGTGGAAGTGGCCGACAACACCATCGGCGTCAGCCTGGCCGTAGCGCCGCAGAGCGCCGTCTATGAATTTGAGTTTTTCGACCCGTCGAAGCCTGCCACCTTGGTGTTCTACTCCGAGCGGGGTGAGGTGAAAGCCGACGGCAAGGAACAGTTGTCGCTCACCGGCAGCCAGCGGCTGAGCCGCAACATGAACATCTACTTCGCCGGTGAGTTCGACACAGCACCCGAAACCTGCGGCGTGCTGCGGGGCGGACAGATTTCGTCCGACCTTCGCACCGAGGGACGTGCTGCCAGCATGGCCGTCTGCTTCTCAGCTGGGACGAAAAAGGTTTCGCTGCGCTATGGCATCTCACTCATTAGTGCCGAGCAGGCCACGGCCAACCTCCACCGCGAACAGCAGGGCTTTAGCGTCGCCACCGTCGCCAAGGCCGGACGCAAGGCGTGGAACGACAAGCTCTCCGCCATCCGCGTCAAGGGTGGCAGCGACGACCAGAAGACCGTGCTCTACACCTCGTTCTACCGCACCATGGAGCGTCCCGTCTGCCTCAGCGAGGACGGCCGCTACTTCAGCGCCTTCGACGGACAGGTACACAACGACGACGGCCACCCCTTCTACACCGACGACTGGATTTGGGACACCTACCGCGCCGCCCACCCGCTGCGCGCCCTGCTGCGCCCCGCCGAGGAGGAGGACATCATCGAGTCGTACCTTCGCATGGCTGAGCAGATGGGCACGAAGTGGATGCCCACCTTCCCCGAGATGACGGGCGACACGCGCCGCATGAACAGCAACCACGGCGTGGCGATGGTGGCCGACGCCCTCTGGAAGGGCCTCAGCGTCGATGCCGACCGCGCCTTCGACTACTGCCGTCGCGGCATCGAGGAGAAGACGCTGGCGCCTTGGAACGGCGCTCCCGCCGGATGGATCGACGACTTCTACCGCCGTCGCGGCTATATCCCCGCCCTGCGCGAAGGTGAGGAGGAGACAGACCCCAATGTGCACGGCTTTGAGCGGCGCCAGCCCATCGCCGTCACCCTCGGCACAGCCTACGACGAATGGTGTCTCTCGCGCATCGCCGCCTTCCGTGGCGACAAAGAGAATGCCGCCAAGTACCTCCGTCTCAGCTACAACTACCGCAACGTCTGGAATCCCGATACGCATTTCTTCCACCCGAAGGACAGCACGGGCGCTTTCCTGCCCGACTTCGACTACCGCTTCGGCGGCGGTTTGGGTGCACGTGAAGCCTACGACGAGAACAACGGCTGGACCTACCGCTGGGACGTGCAGCACAACTTCCGCGACCTTGCCCGCCTGATGGGCGGCCGCGAAGCCCTCGTCCGTAACCTCGACCGCACCTTTGCCGAGCCCATGGGACGCGGCAAGCGCGAGTTCTACGAGCAGCTGCCCGACCAGACGGGCAACATCGGCCAGTTCACCATGGCCAACGAGCCCTCGCTGCACATACCTTATATATATAACTACGCCGGAGCGCCGTGGAAGACGCAGAAGCGCATCCGCCAATGCCTCGGCACGTGGTTCCGCAACGACGTGATGGGCATCCCCGGCGATGAGGACGGCGGCGGCCTCACCTCGTTTGCGGTCTTCTCGTCCCTGGGCTTCTACCCCGTCACCCCCGGCTTCCCAGCCTACAACATCGGCAGCCCCGTCTTCTCCGACATCCGCATCGGCCTCCCCTCCGGCGGCACGTTCCACATCATCGCCAAGAACTGCTCCGACGAGAACAAGTACATCCAAAGCGCCACCCTCAACGGCCAGACGTGGGACAAGCCCTGGTTCTCACACGACGACATCCGCGACGGCGCCACCCTCGTCCTCGAGATGGGTCCCCGTCCCAACAAAGCCTGGGGTGCTGCCGAGCAGGATGCTCCCCCTTCGGCAGAGTAGCCGTTTTTGGGTAAAACCCTTTTCCAAAAAAAAGAGCATTTATGCAGCCAAAAGAATTTATCCACCTTTTCTATAAAAAAATGTTCACACGAAAAACCTTTTTCATCTGCATGGCCTTTGTGCTTGCAACCTTATGCGCTACGGCGCAGAACCTTAAGATTGGTACTGAAATCCGCGACGACATCGTCGAGACTGAGAGCAACGGCGACGAGTACACCATCTTTTACTACAAACAGAAGGACGGCACCTGTGGCTACTGGCTGGGTTTGGGTGGAGTGGATAACATCCCCGGCTCGCCCATCGTCTTCGACCAGGTGACGGAAACCTGCATCTACCTTGGCGCCACCGCTGCCGATGCCCTCGCTACGCTGGACGATATCGTGGCCTGTTTCAAGATGCCACTCACCGAGAAACGCGACTTCCCCGCCATGCTGGCCGTCGGCCGCCCGTTGGCCATGAATGGCACCGCTGCCTGCTTCTTGCAGAAGGAGCTCTTTGGACGCCACCTCTGCTTCCGCTACACTTACGATAAGTACACCACCGATAGTTACCTCACCAAGTCTGGCGCCAAAAATCTCCGTGGCACCTTCAAGTTCAATGCCCGTAAGGCACTCAAGGAGGGATATTAATGGCTAACGGTAATGGTTAACGGGGACTTGTCCCTGTACCCACCCTCACCGAACAATTTCGATAAGACAATAAATTTTCAACCCCTAAAAAACCGAATTAATGAAGAAGTTTCTTTTTCTTGCAGCGCTGATGGCTGTGGCGATGAGCGCCAATGCCCAGTGGTTCGATTTCTCCAACAACGCCGACCGCTATGGCGCAGGCTTCAATTTAGGCATGGCTGGAGTGAAAACCGACTACAGGGATATCGGCACTGGCGTTAGCCTTAACGTCTGCGGCGTCTATCTCGATGTCCTGCAGGCAGGTCCCAACCACAAGTACGACAACCACATCGAAAACAAACAGTATAACGACTCCACCGCCTTCCATATCAACCTGGGCTATCAGATTCCCGTACTGCCTTGGCTGCGCATCGCGCCCATGGTGGGCTATTGCCAGACAAATGCCGGCATCACCGATGCCTCCACCATCAACATCAACACCGACCGCGACAACGGCTTCGACTTCTATCACGACTACGATGTCACCCCAGGCACGCGCCGCCACTACTTCAACGCTGGTGTCGGCCTTTTCGTCCAGCCCATCCGCTGGGTGGACATCTACGCCATCGGCACCCTCCACGCCATCTACGGTGGTATCAGCTTCAACATGGGATCCATCTTTGGCAATTATTAGCATGACTTTACCCGAATGCCATTTTAACTCAAAGATATGAAAAAAGTATTTCTTTTGGCCGTAGCCGCCGTGATAGCTACAGTGTGCGTGAATGCGCAGAATGGTTACGACGATACCAAAAGCGAGGTCGCCGTCAGCTATGGTTTGCTGGCTAACTCGCAGTGGCTCGATGCCTTTACTGCGGTTGTGACTGAAGAGGCAGGTGCAGTGCTGAGCAATGAGCAATTCCTCGGTCCCCTCTCAATAGAGTATTTCTATCATTATCGGTCGTGGCTCAGCTTCGGTGGTGCCCTTGTATATGGACAGAGCAGCATGGATGTGGCTAACCAGCAGGAAGGTCCCAAGGTCGGTACCTCCAAGATTCAATATCTCTCGCTCATGCCCGCTATGAAGTTCGACTGGTTGCGTTTCAGCCACTTCGGCATGTATTCGAAGCTTGCTGCCGGCTACACGATGCGTCTCCAGCATTACATCTATACCGATGGCCGCCCGCAGGAGAACGAAAACATCTTCCACCCCAACTTTCAGATTTCGCTCCTCGGCATCGAAGCCGGCAGCCCCCGCTTCCGTGTTTACTTCGAGGGTGGTATCGGCGAACAGGGTGTTCTCCTCGCTGGTCTCCGCTATAAGTTCTGATGCTGCCTTCAGCATCCTTTCACCCCTCCATTGCGCCCGAAGGATACACCCTTTTCGGGCGCTTTTTATGCTGACAGATTTGATTTGTCAGGCCGATTCCGAGGTAAGGTGGCCAAAAGAGATATGACGCACAAAGGCGTCGTTTCCTGAAGGTGATGGCCTTTTAAAAACGGACGGAGCAGCGAGAACCATCAAGTTCGCTTAAATGGCCGAGGTGCGAAGGAGGAATACGAAGTCAATGGCCGAGTCGTGTCCCTTCTCCTACATCCATGACTTTAGGCCTTGTTTTGTTTTACGACAAACTCGGAAGGGAGGATGCCGTAGGCTTCGCGGAAGTACTTGGCGAATTGTTTGGGAGAGAGACCGATGTGATAGGCTATTTGTGATACGGATTCGCCGCTCTTCTCCAGTAGTTGGCGGCCGCGTTTGATGCGCAGCGTGCGGATGAAAAGCAGGGGTGAGAGCCCGGTGATAGCCATGAGCTTTTTGTAGAGTCCACTGCGGCTCATGGCAAGTGCGGCGGCAAGTTGCTCGACGGAGTAGTCGGGGTCGGCGATGTTGGTTTCAACCTGCTCGATGGCTTCGGCGATGAGTCGCTCATCGACACGGCTGACAGTGAGTTCGGAAGGCTTGACGTCGAGTTGCTGGAACCGATCACGGGCACCCTCAGCCCAGCGGAGTATTCGTTCAATGCGGAGTAACAGGATATCTAGGTTGAAGGGCTTGGTAATGTAGTCATCGGCACCCTCGCCCAGACCTTCGGCCTGCTGCTGGTCGGCAGTGCGGGCACTGAGCATGATGAAAGGGATGTGGGAGTAGCGCAGGTCGCCCTTGACACGGCGGCAGAGGGTCATGCCGTCCATGACGGGCATCATGATGTCGCTGATAATGAGTCTGACGTCTTGTTGGCCAAGCAGTGCGAGGGCTTCATGCCCGTTGGCAGCGGTGGCCACGCTGTAATGGCTTTCAAGACAACTACGGAGGAAGGTGCGGAAGTCGTCGTTGTCCTCCACAACAAGAATGGGAGCTGGGGGAAATAGAGTGTTTTCTTCAGGCTCGGGACTAGACTGACAGACGTCAGACTTCAGACTAGCAGATGAATGTTCTGCTAAAGGTTCAGATTCGACACTATCATCTGAAGTTTTAGTTGATAGTCTGTCTATCTGATAGCTTGAAGAAGTGTTCTTCACTTCTGACTCCTCTACGAGGGGCAGGCGGACGATGAAAGTGGAGCCCTTTGGTATGGCAGGGGCAACGGTGACGGTGCCGCCCATCATGGTGACGTACTGTCGGACGAGGTGTAGTCCGATGCCGCTTCCCGTGTAGGCTGTGCCGGTGGCATCGTCGTGAGGCTCCTGATAGAAGCGTTCGAAGATGCGTTCGCGGTTTTCGGGCCTTATGCCGATGCCCTGGTCGGTGACGCGGATGACGGCGTCGCTGCCGTCACGGTTGAGGGCTACGGTGACCGTGCCGCCCGGGCGATTGTACTTGATGGCATTGCTGATGAGGTTGACAAGGACGCGTTTCGTCTTGGCGTGGTCGAAGCGGGCTTCCATGGGGTCGTCGGGTGGCAGGACGGTGGTGAGGGTGACGCCGCCTTGAAGCTCTGACTCTGTGAATGGCTGGCAGACGATGCGTACGAACTCGCGCAGCGGGCCTCGGGTGGGGTTGAGGGTGCCGGGTGTCTGCTCGAGGCGGCGGTAGTCAAGGAGCTGGGTGATCTCTTCCTGCAGGGTGTCGGCGCTGTGTCTGATGAGCTGCAGCTGGTTGCGGACGTCGGGGGCAATGTCGCTACGTTGCAACAGGCGGCTCAGGGGGGTGACGATGAGCGAGAGCGGAGTGCGCATGTCGTGGCTGACGTTGGTGAAGAAGCGCATCTTTGCCTCGTCGGTCTGCTGCTGCTGGCGTAGCACCATCTCGCGCCGTTCGTTGGCGCTGCGCTGGCGGAGGCGCTGGCGACGGTGGCGGAGCAGGAGCAGTAAGAGGGTGGTGGCCAGCAGGACGTAGAGGATGACGGCCAGCCGTGTGAGGTACCAGGGTTGTGCGACGCGGATGGTGAGCGTAGCCATGCTGTCGGCAGCGGCGGCGGAGGTTGCCGTCCGTGCCTGTAGCTGGTATGTGCCCGGATGGAGGTCGTTGAGAATGATGGTGTTCCCTTCGAGGTCGTGCCAGTCGCCTTCGCGTCCCAGACGGTACTGGAAGTGCTGATGGGGCAGCAGGCAATTCATGTCCGAGACCTCGATGGTGACGCTCGTGTCGTCGTGGCGCAGGTCGATGCGTTCGGTCATGAGCAGGTTCTGCCGGAGCACGATGCGTCCGTCGTTGAGCGGCGTGCCAACCTCCACACGTTCGCCGTTGATGAAGAGGGTGGTGAAGAAGGTGGAATGTCCGCCTGTGTGTGGTGTGGCAGGGATGTCGGGATGGGGTTTGATGGTGACGATGCTTCCCAGTGCGCCCATGAGGATGGTGCCGTCCGAAAGGCGTGTGGTGGCGTGAGGGTTGAAGCTGATGCCCCCCATTCCGTCGGTCTCCTTGTAGGCTGTGCAGCGGTAGCCGGCCCGGGTGGGTGTGATGCGGCTGATGCCGTGTTTTGTGGATGCCCAGATGGAGTGGTAGTCGTCCTCGGCAAGGGCAAAGATGGTGTTGTGCGAGAGTCCGTCGCGGACGGTGAGGGTAGCGATGGGCTCGGCGTTAGGGTGAGCTCTTTTGTTTTCGCAGCTCCAAGATTTATCGGGGTCGTAGGCGACGAGGCCGTTGTCAAGCCCTGCCCACAGGGTGCGGCTGTCGGTCGTCAGCAGGATGGAGCGTATGCTCGTGCCTTGCATCAGGCAGCGGAGGGTGTCGCCGTCGAAAGCGTAGAGTCCGTCGTTGGTAGCCATATAGAGCCGGTGACGGCTGCCGTCCCACAGCAGTTGGCTGATGCAGCCGGTGCTGAGGGGGCTGTCGGCGGGGGTGATTGAGCGGGCGATGTGGTTGGTGGCGGGGTCGAGGAGGTAGGCGCCGTCGTAGAAGGTGCCCACCCATATGAGTCCGTCCGCGTCCTCCTGCATGCTGATGACCTGCTGGAGGCGGCGGTCGGCGATGCGGTGGGGGCGGTTTCCGGCATCGAAGTAAAGCAGGTCGCCTCCGTAGGAACCCCACCAGCGACGTCCCTGGCTGTCGCGGAGTGTGCAGACCACCTGGTTGCTGCTCAGTCCGCCGTGACGTGTTGTCAGGCGTGAGAAAGAGAGGCTGTTTTCCACCGAGGCGGCGCCCTGGCTGTCGAAGCCCATCCAGAGCCTGCCGTCGGGGTCGGCATCGAGGCAGCTGACGTCGTCGCCCGCGGGCATGTGGGCAATGCTGAACGAGGTGAGTGCCTGGTTGCAGAAGACGACGCCCTGCTTGCTGGTTCCGACCCACATGGTGGTGGTCTCGCTGTCGCGGAAGAAGCAGTTGATGTGGTTGTCGACGAGCTTGAAGGGAGCGCCTCCGTCCTGCCTTATGGTCGTGAAGGAGCCTTTGGCGTCGAGGATGCAGATGCCGCGGTTGCCGGTGCCCATCCACAGGTTGCCGTCGCCGTCGTCGATGAGGGCGGTCATCATGGCGCCGGCGAGGGGCAGCGTCTGTGTGGCGTCTGTCCAGACGGACGTGCGGCTGTCGAACTGCCAGAGCATGGTCTCGTTGAGGGCGTAGAGCCAGATGCGTCCCTGGCTGTCGGCATAGATGCGGGTGCGGTCGCTGGGTGTGACGTCAAGGTGTGTGACGGGTGTCAGCGTCTGCCGTCCCGGGGTGGCTGTCCAGAGGGCGCATCGTCTGTCTGCGGTTGCAGTCAGCACGTATGCCCTGTCGTGGACCAGTGTGAGTCCGATGACGGCGCCCGCCCCGCTGACGTCGGTGTGCGTGAGGCGGCGGGTAGCGAAGTTGTAGTGGTAGAGCACGGGGCCGTCGCCTGCCGAGCGGCACCACAGGTCCTGTCGCCCGTCCACGAAGATGCTGCCCACTGTGTCCTGGGCGATGCCGTATGGGGTGAAGTCGGCGGCATCGGTACGGCGGATGCAGTCCTCACGCTCGTGATAGACATAGTTGTGACTGGTGCCCGTGATCCACAGCCGTCCGTCGGCGGTGAGGACGATGTCGTGCAGGGCGTCGCCACCCTGCGGCATGCCGTTCACCTCATAGTGGTGGAAGCGGTGGCCGTCGTAGCGCTCGACGTGTGTCATCATCAGCAGCCAGATGGCGCCGTAGCGGTCGCGGACGATGCTGCGCACATAGTCGCCGCTGAGGTTGCCCGACGTGTCCACCCTGCGGAACTGGGTAGAATTAGGAATGAGGAATGAGGAATTAGCAGCCTCCCCCTTACCCCTCCTGAAGGAGGGGGGACTGATTACCTCCGCTCGCGCTCCCTTCCCTTTAGGGAGGGGATGGGGGTAGGCTTTCCCTTCTCCCCCGACCATCAGCAGCAAGGCGGCGACACACAGGAGAAACGTGTGATTTTTCATAGATTGCATTTTTTACTCTGCAAAGTTACGCTTTTTTCTCGCTCCTGATGCGTCCGTTTGGGTAAAAAACGTTCCCGTTTGGGTAAAATACCCATTTGGGATAATCCTGGAACGATGCAAGTGGCCTGATGCCCTGAAAAAAGAGTATATTTGTGGCGCAAACCATTTATAAAATCAACGTGTCATGAAACGAATTCTACTAACTCTCATCGTGTGCGCCGCGGCCATCACCGGTGCACAAGCAAGGTACGACGTCGATTACTCATCGAAAGTCGATGATCCCGCAGACCCCGAGTGCAACACCATCACCGCCTCCAGTGGCTGGGGATGGTATAACATCTTCACGAGCAGCTGGGACGTGATGGACTACGAGTATCTTTACATCAAGTACGAAGCTACTTGTAACTTCAACCTTGTCGTCCAGAACACAAACTGGCAGAACCTCTACTCCGTGACCTGTTCGGCCGATGCCACCGAGGCTTACATCAAGCTCGTCCCCCATGCGGTGGACTACTACACCTGTGTGGTCATCCAGAACCACTCGGCGGGCGTCATCGCCATCGACAAGTTCTACTTCTGCACCGCCGACGAGTTCTTCAACCCCGCCCCCGACGACCTCGACGAGGCTCGCGAGAACCTTATTAGTATTCGCGCGCGCTATGAGGCCATGCTGCCCGCCTTCACACCTGGCACGGGCTACGCCAATTACTCGCCCGAAGCCTATCAGGCCCTGCAGACAGCCCTGGCGGCAGCCGCCGAGGCTCAGGATGGCGAGGGTGGCGACGCCCTCACCGCCGACCAGCTGAACGCCCTGGCGCAGGCCATCGTCGATGCCTACCGCACGCTCATCGAGACCAAGGTGCCCTACTACCCTGAGAGCGGCTACTACCGCTTCGTCGTTGCCCGCCAGTTCAATGAATACCCCGAGGCCGAAGAGGGTGAAGAGATCGACTCCACCGCCGTCACCCATCCGCTGAAGGCCATGTACAGCGACAACACCGGCACCAACGGCTGGAAGACGCTCGAACCCGAGAGTCCCAACTTCCTGTGGACGCTCGAACGTCAGGCCGACAACACCTACGTGCTGGCCAACCTCGCCAACCGTCTGACCTTCACGCAGGCCGAGAAGTGTACTGACGGCACACGCACCATCACCTTCGACCCCCTCGTGCAGCATCCCGAAGGCTACGAACTTGCTTGGCCCGTCAGCACGGAGGACGACGCCGTCCTCTTCAACTTCCGCTTCAGTAACGAGGATGCCGATGCCTACCGCTACGTCCATGCCAACTGGCACGACAACGGCAACGGCTGGGGCGGTCCCATGACCTCGTGGTGCAACACCGCCAGCGAGAGCGGCGCCAGCGAGTGGTATCTGGTGCCCGTCGATAAGGAAGAAGCCCTCAGCATCCTCGCTGCCAACTCCTTCGGACGCGACTTCGTGCTGATGCTTGCCGATGCCAAGGAGAAGGCCGTCATTGCCAACGACATGTCGAAGCAAAAAGTCATCGAAGATGCCAGCCAGTTCAGCAGCCCCTTCAGCCAGAACGACCTGGGCAGCCGCGACGGCGGTGACCTCAGCGCCGGCGTCCTCATCGACGGCGACCCCTCCACCTTCTGGCACAGCTACTGGAGCGGCGGCAATGCCACCAATGGCGACCACTACCTGCAGGTTGAATTGAATCGTGATGTTGAGGGCGACCTGGAGTTGCTTATCTCGCGCCGTCAAGGACTCACTTCTGACCACGTCACCACTTGGGGTATTTACGGTAGCGACCAGCCCGAAGGAGAGAAGTTTGACTACCAGTGGATTGCCGATGTGAATATGCCTTATAATGAAGATGTGGTGGAGAATAGTGCCGCTTTCAGCATTGCACAGGGTAGCGGCTTCAAGTACCTCCGATTCTATGCCGAGGCCACGACCAGCAACCGTGGCTATTTCCACGTCAGCGAGTTCCAAATCTACATGACAGCCCCGAACCCTGAAAACCAGGCTGCTCACATGGGCGACATCTTCACTGATCTTATAGCTGCCATTGAGGAGGCCGATGCCGTTGACCCCAACAATGTCAGCAAGACGGATTATGAAAACCTCAAGGCAGCCTACGACCCCTTCATTGATGTCTATGTCGATCCGCGTCCGTTGCGTAATGCCATCGAAAAGGCGCAGATTGCACTGGATCTCTGTGTAGAAGGACCTGATCCAGGTGCATGGGATTTCGGTGCTACGGACGATTTTATTGAGCAGCTTGAGGAGGCTATTGCCTACGATGCCGCAGGAGCATATACACAGACTGAGACGGATGCTTTCACTGCCTACTTGGGGAACGCCGAAGACATTCTTATGGCTGCTGCCAACCAGGTAACCCCCATCCTTTTCTATGCTATCCGCTTTGGCAGCCGTGATAAGTATGCCGAAGAGGGCTGGAGTACCTCAAATGCGGAAAACAGTGACTTCGGTCCGCTGTATGATACTTATCTCGGAACTGCCGATGGGGAAACGCTCACTCATATCTCTGCCAATGATGTTCGTGAAGGAATGGGACTCTATTTTACCTCTGATGAGAATGCCGACATCGCCTTCCGCTTCATTCCTGTAAGCGAAGGTGTCTATGCCATCCAGCATCAAGCCTCTGGGTTTTATATTCAGGTTCATGGACGTGACAGTTGGGTGAGTCTCTCGCTACATCCCACACTTTTCACCGTTAGCGCCATCGGACGTGGTGAAATGACCATCCATGCCGTTGACTATGTGGGGAATGATCTCTCATATCTCCATGCACAGCTTGTTGACCATCGCCTTGTGTCGTGGCATGATCATGCAGTAGGCACAAACTCCGGCCTCTTCATTGAGGAACTGGGTGGTATTGGCGGTGTGGCTCCAGGTACACCCATCCGCAATTTTAAGGCTGGTGAAATTACTACACTCTGCTATCCGGTTTCTATTACTCCATCTACGGGGCGCATGTTTACCGTAGCAGGTACCTACTCAACTGCTGGTAAACTGTATGTGGCTCTTAATGCTGTCCAAGGGGCCAAGGCCGGACAGCCTGTTGTCTATATCGCTGATGGTACATTTAATGCTGAAACAGAAGATGACATTGTAACGACCACCTTCACCGTAGGCTCTGAGATCGTCACCGAACCCTCTGTCGATGGAGCTCTCAAAGGAACATACGAGCCAATGGATCTCATAGAAGAATCACTGGTCTTCGCCGAAGGCAAGTGTACTTGGAGCACCGACACGACTTCACGAATTGATGCCCATCAAGCTTACGTTGTGCCTGGGGCTGTCGAGGCCGATGCATCGACCTCCTACAGCCTGGTGCTTGAGGTGGATGGTGACAATAGTCGCATCGACAGCGTGTTGGCAAAGGTGAGCGAGAAGGGCGACCTCCTCTCTCCCGACGGTCGTCTGCTGAAGACAGGTGCCACATTGGGCGACCTTGACCAGATGCCTGCTGGCATCTATATCCTGAACGGCGTGAAAATCTTAGTGAAGGACGGTGTCGCAAGATAAGTCCCCCATGAGACCACATCGCCACAATCAAAAAGCATGGCAGTCCCTCCTCGGAGGGATTGCTGTGCTCCTTAGTATCACTCAGGGCATATGGGCGCAAGAGGTGAACACCATGTCTGTTCACCTTAACGACGGACGTGTGATCAACTATGAGATTTCTAGGATTGACAGCGTTACCTTTGTCGATATCCCCCGCTGGGGAAATCGTTCTGTGGAGGCGCGAAAGTTACTTACCTATCTGGACGAGAACGTTGGAAAGAAGATGCTCACAGGTGTCCATGCCAGCGTCAACTACAATACCTACGAGGCCGACTGGGTGTATAAGCACACCGGCAAATACCCTGCCATCCTATGTGTCGACTACATCCACGACATTTACTCATCTTCTGGTGGTTGGATTGACTATGCCAACCAAAGCACTTGGAAGAACTGGACAAACAAGCGCGGCATCATAGCAGCCCTTTGGCACTGGAATATGCCCACCAATGACGGCACCACCTACACTTGTACGCCCGGCACGGCTCCCGGTGAGACCAGCTTCCGTCCCTCTGTCGTCTTTGACACGAAATCGGCAGGCTACCGCGAGCTCATTCACCGCATCGACCAGGTGGCGACGTGGATGAAGCCGCTGGCGGCAGCCCGTGTGCCTATTCTCTGGCGACCCCTCCATGAGGCACAGGGCAACTGGAGCGAAGCTAATCCGGGCAACGACTGGCACAAGGCGTGGTTCTGGTGGGGAATCGACGGCCCCGAAGCATTTGTGGAACTTTGGCGGGTGATGTACGACCGCATGGTCAACTACCACGGCCTCACTAACCTCATTTGGGTCTATAATTCGGGCGACAGCATGCTGTGGTATCCAGGCGATGAGTACGTTGATGTGGTGGCCTTCGATTTCTACAACCAGCCGCTCTCCTCCATGCACGGGTGGTACGACTTCTTCCATCAACATTTCCCTGGCAAGCTCTATGCCATCAGCGAGTTCGGCAACATCCCAAAGGTTTCGGCCATTTGGGCTGATGGTCAGTACTGGAGTTTCCTCATCCCCTGGTGGGACAACGCCCGCACCTCGCAGCCCGGCAGTGCAGCCTTCAACAGTACAGACCACAACAATGCCAACATCGACTACTGGCGTGATGCCCTTGAACAGGAATTTATCATCACCCGCGATGAACTTCCTAACTTCCGATAGCATCTATTCCCCGACATTGTCTATTATCCATTGTTCATTATCCATTTTATGACAATGAAACGTACTTTTCTCTCTATCCTGCTGGTGTTGTCGGGCGTGACGGCGATTCCTGCCGGGGCACAGATTTCGCTGCAGCCCATCGACCCCCAAGCCACGGGGCCTACACGTCAGCTCTACCGCTATCTTCGCGACAAGGTGTGGGGACAGCGAGTGCTGTCGGGCTGTCAGGCCCGATGGGACTATAACACCACCGATGCCGACGGTATCCGCGAGCGTGCCGGACGCTTCCCCGTTGTCAACATCTTCGATTTCCAACACTTCCGCCAGCGAGGCCTTAACTACAAGGGCCCGACGGCCAAGGCATGGCATGACGCCGGGGGTATTGTCGGTTTCATCTGGCACTGGAGTGTCCCCATCGATCCGGAGCTGACGCCGAAGGACGGCTTCTCGTTCTATACGCCCAAAGGGGCACAGGGCCGGCGCGGCACGCAGTTCTCGCCCCGCCGTGCCTTGCAGGAGGGAACACCCGAACAGCGCATCATCAACGAGAACCTCGACACCATTGTCAGCTATCTGCTCCATTATCAGGAACAGGGAATTCCTATCCTTTGGCGTCCCTTTCACGAGGCTGCTGGCAACACCAACCGTGGCGGCGAAGCATGGTTCTGGTGGGGTAGCGATGGCGCGGAAGTATTAAAGAAACTCTACCTCTATGCCCAGCGTTACCTCATGGAGCGCGGGGTGCACAACCTCATCTACATCTGGACATCCGAGCTGGACGACGATGACTGGTACCCTGGCGACGAGTATGTCGATATCGTGGCGCGCGACCAGTATCACGCGCCCTCGCAGCATGGCTCCTTCAAGGAGCAGTTCGACCTGCTCAGCAGCAAGTATCCCACTAAGATGCTAGCCCTGGCAGAGTGCGACTGTGTGCCGAGTGCCGAGGCCATGGCGCGTGACGATGCCCGCTGGCTCTTCGTCGCTCCGTGGACGGTGCCCTTCGTTTTCAGCCAGCAGAACGACGATGCTTTCTGGAAACAGTTCCTTGCGGAAGATCTCGTGCTGACGCGCGACGAAATAGACCTCTCCGGGCATTACAGACTCAGCATTAACAAGGTGAGCGGGGTGTATGAAAGAGGTGAGCACGCCGTCGTCACGTGCCACGCCGACGAAGTTCCCCTGGATTCCATCGTTGTGCAGGTATATTATAACAATAAGGTTGGCCGCGAGCTGCGTCTGCTGCCCGCTACGGCGGACTTCACGGTGCTGGAACAGGCGCTGGACAGCACGTGTGCCGTGATGGTGGAGGTGACGGAACGTCGCGGACGACAACCTGCTGCCATCGGCTACGTGGTGGCTCCCGAGGGCTTCCGCGCCGGCTACGACGAGCCCGCCGACCTGATGGACTACTGGGCGGAACAGAAGAAACAGCTGAAGGCTCTGCCCATGCAGGTGAAGACCTCTCCACTGGATGTGCCCGAGCACCGGCGGGGCAGCTACGTCTGTCAGGATGTGGAGATCAACTGCCTCGGCCCTGCACCCGTGCGGGCTTACATGGCCAAGCCTGTGGGAGCGAAGAAAAGGTCGCTACCCATCGTCATCCTGTGCCGTGCTGCGGGCGTCAGCGGCAGCTGGTGCCGCTGTTCGGTGGACGAGTGCGTGAGCAATGCTGCATTGGGAAATGGTGCTCTCAGCCTTGACATCAATGCACACGGCATGTTGAATGGTCAGACGGATGACTACTATCGTATGCTGGAGTTCGGCATGCTGCGGAGCTATTATGAACACAATGCTGCCGACCGCGAGACATACTATTTCCGCGGCATGTACCTTCGGCTGCTGCGCGCCATCGAATACATGACACGCCAGCCTGAATGGGACGGACGGCGCATCCTTGTCATCGGCGAGAGCCAGGGTGGCGGACAAGCCGTGGCGGCTGCGGGGCTGGACCCGCGCGTCTCGGCTGTCGTGCTGAACGTTCCCGCCATGCAGGATCTTGGCGGCGCACGTGCCGGTCGCCGTAGCGGATGGCCGCAGCCCATTGAGAATCATTCCACCCTCGACCCCACGATGATGGATGCCACGCTGCCCTATTTTGACGGCGCCCTGCTCATCCGCCATTCGACGGCCGAAATCTACTGCGAGATGGGCCTTATCGACACCACCTGCCCGCCGTCGGGGGTATGGGCTTCGCTGAATGGCGCACAGGGTAAGAAAACAGTCAACTGTGTGCCCTACCGCACCCATGCCTGGCCTTCAGGCGAATGGCTGGGGCCGTGGAACGAAATGTACTATCGCCCTCGTCTGGCGTTTATTGATAACTACTTAAGATAATTAAACGCCAATGTATTGACTTCGTCTTATCTTGTCACGACTCGGAAAAATTTTTGCTCTCGCTGCTCCAAGATTTGACTTCGTCTTATCTTGTCGCGACTCGGCAGAGATTGTGCAAGCCCATCTCTGCTCTCGCTGCTCCAAGATTTCCTTTTTTCAAGAAAAACTGCTATTTTTGCCCAATGAAAATGAATAGACTGACGATTGTACTGCTGTGCCTCGTGCCGATGGCAACCATCGCGACGGGGCAGACAGCGTGGCGCCCTGCCGACCCTGAGGCTACGCCCGAGGCGGTGGCGCTCATGGAACGCCTGCACACGCTGCAGGGGAAGGGAGTGATGTACGGCCATCAGGACGACTTGCTCTACGGCTACACGTGGTGGGGCGAGGCGGAACGCTCGGACACCCGCGACGCCACGGGCGACTATCCCGCCATAGCGGGCTTCGAACTGGGCGAGTTGGAACTGGGCTACAAAGTGAGCCTCGACTCGGTGGCGTTTGCCGACATCCGCGACCGGTGGCGGTGGTGGCATGCACAGGGTGGCATCGTCACGGTGTCGTGGCATGTTGTCAACCCTGTCTCGTCGCAGTGGCCAGGCATCAAGGAGCCCAATGGTGCCGGCTCGGCATGGGATGTCGGGATGCTGTCGGCCGACGGCATTGATGCTGTTCGCTCGGTGCTACCCGGAGGAACAAACAACGCCATGTTCACCCAGTGGCTCGACCGTCTGGCACGCTTCTTCCTCAGCATTCGCGATGACGGGGGACGGCTCATCCCCTTCATCTTCCGTCCCTGGCATGAGCACTCTGGCTCGTTCTTCTGGTGGGGACGCACGCGCTGCACCGACGACGAGTATGCGCAGTTGTGGCGGTGGACAGTCAGTTACCTCCGTTCCAAGGGGCTGCACCAGATTCTTTATGCCTACAACACGGACAAGGTCTATTCGGCCGAGGAGTACCTGCGCGGCTATCCGGGCGATGAATATGTGGATATGCTCACCCTCGACTGGTATGGCCAGGGTGATGACTTCGTGCGCGACGCAGGTGCTGCGCTGTCGTTTGTCGGCGAGCTGGCAGCGCAGAAGGATAAGCCCTTTGCGCTGAGCGAGTGTGGCCCGCTGTCTCCCGGGCTGACGGAGATGCTGGCGGACAGCCGATGCTCGTACCTCCTCACGTGGCGCCATGCTCCCGTCCGGGGACGTCGCCGTGCATGGGGCCGCGAACAGCACGAGCAAAACCTCCAGCAGTTGAAGGAGCATCCGAAGTTCCTGTTTTTAGAAGAAATAAAAAAGTGAAAAAGCTTACATTTTTTTCGACTACGTATTTCACGAATTATACGAATTCATAATCTCGTTTTACCGCATGGTCGTTAAACGATAAACGTTAAACGTTAAACGAAAACTCCTAATTCCTAATTTTTTAATTTTAAAAGTGAAAACATCAATTAAATCTATGTCCGTGGCGCTGCTGGTAGCGGCGCTGCTGGTTGCTCCCCTCAGCGCCCGTGCGCAGAAGTGGGAAGGCATGGGTCGCACCCCGCAGATGGGTTGGAACACGTGGAACAAGTTTGCCGGACGCATCAACGAGAAGCTCATCCGCGAGACGGCTGACGCCATGGTCAGCGAAGGACTGCTCGACGCCGGCTACGTCTATCTGAACATGGACGACTGTTGGCACGGCGAGCGCAATGCCGACGGCTTCATCACTGAGAACAGGGAGAAGTTTCCCTCGGGGCTGAAGGCGGTGGCGGACTATGTCCACTCGAAAGGCCTCAAGTTCGGCATCTATTCCGATGCGGGGCGCAAGACGTGTGGCGGCTATCCCGGGTCGTTCGGACATGAGTATCAGGACGCCATACAGTATGCCCGCTGGGGAGTGGATTACCTGAAGTACGACTGGTGTGAGACGGAGGACATCAATCCCCGCGGCGCCTACGGGCTGATGCGCGATGCGCTGAGGGCTGCCGGACGACCCGTCTTCTTCAGCATGTGCGAGTGGGGACAGAGCAGGCCGTGGACATGGGCTGCCGAGGTGGGCCACTCGTGGCGTACGACGGGCGACATCAGCGCCATCTTCGACGGCAAGGGACTCCGCTCGTGGGAGAACAGTGTCATGACCATCCTGGAGCAGAACGCGGGGCTGCGCAAGTATGCCGGCCCGGGTCATTGGAACGATCCCGATATGCTGGAGGTGGGCAACGGCATGACCGTGAACGAGGACCGCGCCCACTTCACCCTCTGGTGCATGATGGCCGCGCCGCTCATCCTGGGCAATGACATCACGAACATGACGCAGGAGACGCGCGACATCATCCTCAACCGCGACGTCATCGCCATCGACCAGGACACGCTGGGCGTACAGGGCCTCCGCCTGAAGGACGAGGGCGGTCTGCAGTACTGGTTCAAGCCTCTGGCAGGCGGCGACTGGGCGTTCTGCCTCTTCAACCGCGGCACAGAGCCCGTCAGCCAGACCATCGACTGGCAGACGCTCTGCTTCACCGACGAGGAGGTGTCAGGCCTCTCCACAGCGTTCGACACCACCGTCTATACCCTGCGCAACCTCTGGGAGAAACCCACCAAGAAAAAAGCCAAGGCCGTCACCACGAAGAAGCCGCTCGCCGTCACCGTCCCCGGCCGCGACGTGCTGCTCTTCCGCCTGACACCGGTGGAGAAATAATGACTCAACTTTCGGAAGTTACCCGAGTCTGCTTCGCAGAGAAATAATACAATAATTTATTTGACTATGTCTTATCTTGTCACGACTCGGCAAAATGAGCAAGCTCTTTTGCGCTCGCTGTTCCAAGATTTCAAAATGATTCAAAATTAGGACTATTCACAGGAAACGTGTTATTGAAATTTTGTAAAATTTTGTATAAGATTTTGTTTTATTTGACTTTGTCTTCTCTTGTCGCGACTCGGCCAATCAAACTAGTTTGTTGGCGCTCGCTGTTCCAAGATTTCTGCCTTGAAGAGGCACTCTCATAAACTTCCGAAACGTTAATGACCTTACCAGACAATAAATATAAAAGAGATGAAAGCAAGATTACATGTTCTTCTGGCCGCTGCGCTCGCCGCCGCCACGGCCATCGGCCATGCCGCCGACGTGCAGACCGTGCGTCTCAGCGCTACCGACACCGGCGGACTGTTTGAAGGCATCGGTGCCGTTAACGGCGGCGGCGCTACGGCCGTACTACTTAAAGACTACCCCGAGCCGCAGCGCTCGCAGATTATGGATCTCGTGTTCCGTCCCATGTTCGGTGCCTCCGTCAGCACCATGCTCACCGAGATTCCTGGCGACGGCAACAGCACGCAGGGCTCTATGCCTACCCACAGCCATTGGCGCGGCGACTTCAATGCCCACCGCGGATACACATGGTGGGTGCTCAGCGAGGCCATGGCCCGCAACCCGCAGCTGACGCTCGACGCCACGGGCTGGAGCGCTCCGGCATGGGTGGGCAGCTTCTGGAGCCAGGACATGGCGGACTACTACGTCAGCTGGCTGAAGGGGCTGCGCCACGTCCACGGGCTGGAGCTCGACGCCATCGGCTGCCACAACGAGAAGGGCTACAACTACGACTTCGCCAAGGCCCTGCGCCGCACGATGGACGAGAACGGCTTTGCCGACGTCCGCCTGCATGCCTTCGACAACTGGGGTGGCAGCAAACTGGAGTTCCTCGACGAGATGCTGCGCGACACGGCTCTCGCCGCCGCCATCGACATCGTCAGCGCACATACCTATAGCGAAATTCCCGTCACCCCCGAACAGCGCGAGAAAATCCGCCAGCTCGGCAAGCCGCTCTGGAACAGCGAGGAACACATCTATCGTCCGGGCTTCGACTGCCTGATAACCATCGTCAAGTGCTTCAACGAAAACTACGTCGTCAGCGGCGCCACGAAGGTGGTCAACTGGTACGACATCGCCGGTGTCTATCCGCTGGAGCCCTATAGCCATGACCCCGCCATGCTGCTGGCCCGTGAGCCGTGGAGCGGACACTACGCCGTCCGCGAGGCCCTCTGGGGCTATGCCCATTACGGACAGTTCACACGGCTGGGCTGGTACTATGTCGATGGCGGCTGCACGCTGCTCGACGGCGGCGGCAGCATGGCCACCCTCCGCGACCCCGCCACGGGCGACTACAGCATCGTCATCGAAACGAAGAATGCCAAGGCTCCCCAGACCATTCAGGTCAAGGTCAGCACGAAGGGCACCAGGGGCGTGAAAGGCCTGTCGGGCGGCAAGCTCTGCGTGTGGCGCAGCACGAAGGACGAGCAGTTCGTCCGCCTTGCCGACATCACGCCCCGCGGCGGAAGCTTCACACTGACGCTCGAGCCCGGCGCCGTCTATTCCCTCTCCACCACCTCCGGGCAGCAGAAGGGCTCGTACAGCGACATCCCCGCCTCGGCACCCTTCCCCCTGCCCTATAACGACGACTTCGACGGCTATCGCCCCGCCGCGGCATGGGGCTACCTGCCACACTACACCGCCGACCTCATCGGTGCCTTCGAACTCACCGAACGGCCCGACGGCAAGGGACAATGCATCCGTCAGGTGGTGGGCGACCACACCCTCAGCTGGGCACCCGAGTGGCACCACTACACCATCCTCGGCGACTCGGCATGGACGGACTACGAGGTCAGCGCCGACGTCTGGCTCAATCCGGGCGACGAGGCAGCCGTCATGGGACACCTCTGCGACGTGGGCTCGGGCTACGGCATCTGGGCCAAGGGCTACTACGTGAAGCTCGACGACCGCGGCTGCGTCTCGCTTGTCGTCAGCCGCGGCAAGCTGGACAAACGAGAGCTCATCGGCGATGCTGAGCAGCAGGCGCTCATCCGCGCCCGCCGCGACAGGGAGCGGGGCGGCGAGCATGTCCTCGCTGCCGACACCCTCGACGGCATCGCCCCCTGCCAGTGGCACAGGCTCTCCATCCGCTTCGAGGGCACGACGATAAAGGGCTGCATCGACGGCAAGGAGGTCGTCAGCACCACCTCGCCCGAGTACCCGAAGGGCATGGCCGGACTGATGGCTCCGCTGAAGGGCAAGAATGTCTGCACACCCTATTTCGACAACCTGCGCATCGCCCCCCTCGGCCGTACCGCACCCACTCGCCCCATAGCGGCGAAGACCGTCCGGCCATTGTATGCTTTGTAGTTTATTCTTATCACAAAATCCTATAGGTCAGAAAATTGGAAAATGAAAAAAGTGCTTTGCAGTTTGCTATGCGTTGTCTTCTGTGGCGGGACGGCCATGGCTCAGCGTGGGCGAACCATCTCGCCTGCTGATACACTACGCTCCATCGTTGCTAATTCCGATGGCTCAGTGTCGTTCCGCATCTATGCGCCAAAGGCGCAGGAGGTGACGTTGGGGGGCGATTTCTCCGGTCTGAGGGCCGTGTTCTCAAAAGGCGACAACGGAATCTGGACAGCCCGCGTCCCCAAGGTGGGGACGGATGCATACCGTTATTTTTTCGTGGTGGATGGCGTAAAGGTCATTGACCCCCGCTATTCGCTATACAGCGAGATTACCCCTGTGGCGCGTATCACCAACGATGAGGATATCTTCTGGGCTAAGCGCGACGTCCCCCACGGCCCCATCCAGCAGATCAGCTACTACTCCACTACGACAGGGCGGACACGCAGCATGCACGTCTGGGTTCCTGCCGGCAATGCATCGTGGAAAGCGCTACCCGTGTTCTACCTCATTCACGGCGGTGGCGACAATGATGCCTCGTGGACGGGCATCGGTTGTGCGGCCGACATCCTCGACAACCTCTACGCCGAAGGGAAAATCAAGCCGATGATTGTCGTCATGCCCCACGGCGGAATGGACACGAAGCTTTTCGTCGATGAGATGGTCAAGGACATCATGCCGCGCGTAGCTCAGCAATACCGCATCAAGCGAGGCCCTGCCAACACGGCCTTGGCCGGACTTTCCATGGGAGGGCTGGAGACGCTGAACCTCATCACCTCTTATCCGGAGCTCTTCGGATACATCAACGTGATGAGTTCCGGCTGGTTCGGCAGCGACGAAGCCGCACTTCGCGAACACACGGCAAAACTCCGCACCCTTGCTCCCAAGCTGAACAAGACGGCACGGCTGCTTCGGTTTACGATGGGCGGACGCGAGGACTTTGCATGGACTAACGGACAGCAGACCGTCAACTGCTTCAAGGAGGCAGGCATCAAGCACGAGTATAGTGAGACCCCTGGCGGACACAGTTGGCACGTTTGGCACTACGACCTGCGCGACTTCGCTCCACGCCTCTTCAAATAAGTGACGAGGTGCGCCGCCACCAGCCTATGGATGATGCTTTGATGAATCAAGAAAAGAAAATGTTTTTTCATGGTTAATAAATAAGTAAAGCGTATTTTTTTCTCATTGGCAGTCACTTCCTTCGCCCTGCGGAGAGGCTGATTGCAAAGCCTCTTCTGCCCGTGAGGATAGAGAGGTTTTTAAAATTCAAATAGCGACTATTTATATAAAATGGATACGAAACGGTATTATTTCCTTTTTTTAGGTTTGGTATGCAACACCTGCCTCCTATTCAGCCAGCAGGCAGCCACCGACCAGACCGAGGTGATGGCGTGGGGCAACCTGACGGGCATCCGTGTCGAAGGCGAGCTGATGGACTTCGAAACCACGCTCGTGGTGGGCGGCAGCCACAGCGGACGCGAACGTTATACCTATAAGTACGAGCGGCAGGGTGATGTGCGCGTGTCAACCAGCACCATTGAGCGCGTCACCTTCGCCGAGCGTGTCACCGACACCGCGCAAGGCCGCTGTCACGTCAGCCTGCAGCTCAGCAGCGACACCACCCTCGACGTCCCCGCCGGACTGTGTCTCCACCTCAACGCACAAAAGTTCGCCGCGGCTTCCATCAAGACAACCCCGCGCAAACTCTCCGTCCGCCTGAAGGATGAAGATGGCGTCGTCCGCGATATTCAGATGAGCTTTTCGCGTCCGGTCAAGCTGACCCAGTCGCGTGGGGATGACGGGATATCCATCACCGTGCCTGTCATGACCACGCTCAAGAAGGGTGCATCGGCCACGCTCGACATGGACGTGACAGCCTCCGGACGCATCGACCACTCGGATGCCGCCGTCCGTGTCGATGCCAGCCACCCGGGGCGCTCCTTCCTCGGCATGGGCGGCAACTTCCGCCTTCAGAACCCCGCCACCGACCCCGCCGTCATCGACTACTGCCTACGCAACATCCGTGTGGCCTATGGCCGCGTGGAGATGCCGTGGCGCCAATGGCATCCCGACGAAGATGCAACGCCCCTCAATATGAAACCGGACGAACTGCCGCAGCATGTCCGACAAAGCATGGAGATGGCGCAGCGGCTGGCAGCACAGGGCATGCCCGTCATCGTCAGCTGCTGGTTCCCGCCCATGTGGGCCATCGACAAGACTTCGCCCCGCCGTGGACGCTGGCAGGGCGTGGCCGCCCATAGGCTCGACCCGGCCAAGCAGCAGCGCATCGTTGCCTCGCTGACGGACTACCTGGTCTATCTTAAGGAACACTACGGCGTTGAGGCCGCCCTGTTCTCCTTCAACGAGTCGGATCTTGGCATTGACGTCCTCCACACACCCGAGGAGCATGTCGCATTCATCAAGGACATGGGCCGCGAGATGCGCCGCCGCGGGTTGGCCACTAGGATGCTGCTGGGCGACACGTCCGATGCCACCCCCACCCGCTTCATCGTCCCCGCCCTGAACGACCCCGCCGCCCATCCCTTCATCGGCGCCGTCTCCTTCCACTCCTGGCGGGGCTGCGACGATGCCACCCTCCGCGTCTGGGCCGATGCTGCCGCACAGCTCGGCGTGCCCCTGCTGGTGGGCGAGGGCAGTACCGATGCCGCCGCATGGCGCTATCCGCAGATTTTCAAGGAATCGACCTTTGCGCTCTACGAGATAAATCTCTATGTCCGCATGCTTAACGTCTGCCAGCCGCAGTCCATCCTCCAGTGGCAGCTAACGGCCGACTACTCGCTCCTCTGGGGTGGCGGGGTGTTCGGCTCGCAGGGTCCGTTGACCCCCACGCAGCGGTTCTGGAACATCCGGCAGCTGGCCTCTACCCCCGAGGGCAGCTTCGCCCTGCCCGTGAGCAGCAGCAAGGCCACGCTCAACTGCGCCGCCTTCGGCAATCTGGCCAAGGGAGAATACTGCGTTCATCTAGTCAACAACGGCGCCGCGTGTCATGCCGTTGTCAGTGGCCTGCCCGCTGACATCAGCAAGGCCACTATGTTCGTTACCAATGCCGATGCCTCCATGAGCGAATCCATCGTGAATGTGACTGATGGTACGCTCAACGCCAGTCTCCCACCTCTCAGTTTCATCTCTCTTATGATGACAACCGACTGAATGGGAAGAATGTGTAACATCGTTACACATCTCAAACTTCTAAAGGGAGATTCTTCCGCGTTGTTATAGCATCCGGGCTACGCGGCAGAGGGCGGCGATGAAGGCATCGACGTCGGCCTTAGTGTTGTAGAGGGCGAAGGAGATGCGGATGGTGCCGGGGATGCCTAGACGTTCCATGAGGGGTTGGGCGCAGTGGTGGCCGGTGCGGACGGCGATACCGAGATGGTCGAGCAGCGTACCGACGTCGGCGGGATGGGCGGTGCCGACATTGAAGGAGATGAGCGACGAGGGCTGGCCGTAGATGTGGACATCGGGGATAGTGCGCAAGGCATCGAGGGCGTGGCGGACGAGCGACTGCTCGTGGGTGGCGATGGCGGGCAGGCCGAGGGCGCTGACGTAGTCGAGCGCGCGGGCAGTAGCGATGGAACCGATGTAGTCGGGTGTGCCGGCCTCGAACTTATAAGGCAGTTCGTTCCATGTGGTGCCGCTAAAGCGGACGTGGCCTATCATCTCTCCACCGCCTTGGTAGGGGGGCATCTGCTCAAGCCAGCGTTCGCGGCCATAGAGGACGCCAACACCCGTAGGGCCATAGACCTTGTGGGCGCTAAAGGCGTAGAAGTCGCAGCCGAGGGCCTGCACATCGACGGGGATATGGGGAGCACTCTGGGCGCCGTCGATGGCGACGGGGACATCGTGAGCATGGGCGATGCGGATGATGTCCTCGACGGGGTTGACGGTGCCGAGGACGTTGCTGACGTGGGCGACGCTGACGAGGCGGGTGCGGGGGGTGAGGAGGCGCTGAAAGGCTTCCATGTCGAGCCGGCCGTCGTCGGTGACGGGGATGACGCGGAGCACCGTGCCGCGGCGCTGGCAGAGAAGCTGCCAGGGGACGATGTTGCTATGGTGCTCCATCTCGCTGACGATGATTTCGTCGCCCTCGTGGCAGAAGGCTTCGCCGAACGAGGTGGCGAGGAGGTTGATGCTCTCGGTGGTGCCGCGGGTGAAGAGGATTTCGGTGGTGCTGGCGGCGCCGAGGAAACGGCGGATAGTCTCGCGGGCTGACTCGTGGCGATCGGTAGCCTCCTGCGACAGACGGTGTACGCCGCGGTGGACGTTTGCGTTGACGGTAGTGTAGGCATCAGCAATGGCGTCGATGACGCAGCGCGGTTTCTGCGTGGTGGCGGCATTGTCAAGATAGACCAGCGGACGGCCATACACTTCACGGGCGAGGATGGGGAAGTCGGCTCTTATTTCTGTAACGTCAAGCATTGCTTACGATTTGCTCGTTGTTTTTACAGACGCCGCAGGCGACGCAGTGGTCGAGGTCGCCGCGCAGACGGGTGTCGGCAATCACACGGAGGCGTTCTCGGAGACCGTCGATGGTGACACGGTCGATGGTTTCGTCCAGGAAGGCGCTGAGGAGTAACAGCCGTGCCTCGTGGCGGGGAATGCCGCGTTGTTGCATGTAGAAGAGTGCTTCCTCGTCGAGTTGTCCGACGGTGGCACCGTGTGAGCAACGGACATCGTCAGTGTCGATGATAAGCTGTGGCTGGGCGTAGGCGCGGGCAGTGCGGCTGAGGCAGATGCTGCGACTTGTCTGCTGCGAATCGGCTCCCGGGCACTGTGGATTGACCTGAACGAGCCCTTCAAAGCGCCCCACGGCCTCGCCGTCGAGAATCTGTTTGAACAATTCGCGGTCACGGCAGCGAGGTGCACGGTGGGTGACAGTGACAGCATTCGTCACCTGCTGCGTTCTGGAGGCTATGGTCATGCCGAAGATGTCGGCTGTAGCCTCTGGCGTGTGGAAGTAAGTTCTGACGCGGTTTGTGACGTTTCCGCTGCCCATGCAAAAAATGCCCAATGTAACATGACCGTTATTGTTAAACGTGAAATGGTTCTCCCAAACGGTTTGCGCGCCCTGCTCTTGCAGGACATAGAGCTGAAGTGTGGCTTCGTTTGCCTCGCCGACGATACGACGGAAGATTTGAAATGGGCGGTCGGTGACAGTGCGGTCGGTGATAACCACATCTGCTTCGCTGCCAGGCATTAAGAAGATGATAATGTTCTGTTTGTTTTCAAGTAAATCATTCTCGCCCAGCAGTTGGGTGAGATAGACAGGCTTGGCCAGTTTCACGCCTGCAGGGACTCTTATTTCCAGTGTGTCCTCCCCGTAGTCATAGATGCCGGCGCCGCTCCCAAGGTCCTTAATCAACTTCTCCATTACTCTTTAACCTTTAACCTAAACCTTTGTCCATCAACCCTTCAGCCAATCGTAGCCGCGTTCCTCGAGCTCCTGTGCCAGCTCGGGGCCGGCGGTCTTGACAATGCGCCCCTCGTAGAGTACGTGAACAATATCGGGGCGGATGTAGTTGAGCAACCGCTGGTAGTGAGTGATGACGATGACGGAATTCTCGGGAGTGTGTAGTTTGTTGACTCCTTCGGCCACGATGCGGAGGGCATCAATGTCAAGGCCGGAATCCGTCTCATCGAGAATGCTCAGCAGGGGTTCGAGCATGGCCATCTGGTAGATTTCATTGCGTTTCTTTTCGCCGCCGCTGAAACCTTCGTTGACGGAACGGTTGGCGAGCTTGCTGTCTAATCCCACAAGGGCACGCTTCTCGCGCATCAGCTTCAGGAATTCATTGGCAGTAAGGGACTTAAAACCGTGGTAGGTGCGCTGTTCGTTCACGGCGGTGCGCATGAAGTTGACCATACTGACGCCAGGGATTTCGACGGGGTACTGGAAGGAAAGGAAGATTCCTTCATGGCTGCGGTCCTCGGGCGCCATGCCGAGGAGGTCCTTGCCGCGGAAGGTGACACTGCCCTCGGTGACGGTGTAGGCAGGGTGTCCGACGAGGACGTTGCTGAGGGTGCTCTTGCCAGATCCGTTAGGACCCATGATGGCGTGTATCTCTCCTGTGCCGACGGTAAGGTTGATCCCCTTTAGTATCTCTTTACCAGCAATGGAAGCGTGGAGGTTTTCTATCTTTAACATATTGATTCGTTGACCTATTGACATATTGACCTTTTTATCCGACGGAGCCTTCGAGAGAGACGCTGAGGAGTTTCTGGGCTTCAACGGCGAACTCCATGGGCAGCTTGTTAAGCACTTCCTTGGCGTAGCCATTGACGATGAGGCCGATGGCATCCTCGGTCTTGATGCCCCGCTGGTTGCAGTAGAATAGTTGGTCCTCGCTGATTTTAGATGTTGTGGCTTCGTGTTCGACGATGGCTGTCTCGTTGTGGATGTCCATGTAGGGGAAGGTGTGAGCGCCGCACCGGTCGCCCAGCAGCAAAGAGTCGCATTGGCTGTAGTTGCGGGCTCCGTCGGCTTTCTCGCTGACGCGTACTAATCCGCGATAGGCATTGGAGCTATGGCCAGCAGAGATGCCCTTGGAGATGATGGTGCTGCGGGTGTTGCGTCCCAGATGAATCATCTTGGTGCCGGTATCGGCTTGCTGATAGTTGTTTGTGACGGCTACGGAGTAGAATTCGCCCACTGAATTATCGCCGGAGAGCACACAACTGGGGTACTTCCATGTAATGGCAGAGCCTGTCTCTACCTGTGTCCACGAAATTTTACTATTGATGCCGCGGCAATGTCCACGCTTGGTGACGAAGTTGTAGACTCCGCCTTTGCCTTCGGCATCGCCCGGGTACCAGTTTTGGACGGTACTGTATTTCACCTCAGCGCGGTCGAGGACGATGATTTCCACAATAGCAGCATGCAACTGGTTTTCATCGCGCATCGGGGCCGTGCAACCTTCAAGATATGAAACGAACGAGTCATCGTCAGCCACAATGAGGGTGCGCTCGAATTGTCCCGTCCCTGCAGCATTAATGCGGAAGTAGGTGGAGAGCTCCATGGGGCAGCGGATACCCTTGGGAATATAGACGAATGAGCCGTCAGAGAACACCGCCGAGTTGAGGGCAGCATAGAAGTTGTCGCGATAGCTGACCACTGAGCCGAGGTATTGGCGCACAAGGTCGGGGTGCTCACGTACCGCTTCGCTGATAGAGCAGAAGATGATGCCCTTCTCCCTCAACCGCTCCTTAAACGTCGTTTTCACCGATACAGAGTCCATGACGGCATCGACCGCCATGCCACCGCTGAGTGCCAGACGCTCCTCAAGCGGTATGCCGAGTTTGTCGAACGTCTTCATGACGGCTGGGTCGATGTCGTCCAGTGAACGGGGACCATCGGTCTTCTTTCGAGGGTCGGCATAGTAGGAAATAGCTTGAAAGTCAATCTCGGGAATGGTGAGGTGAGCCCATGTGGGGCTCGTCATTGTCAACCAATGGCGGTAGGCCTTCAGACGGAAGTCAAGCAGCCACTCCGGCTCGCCCTTCTTCGATGAGATGAGCCGTACAACCTCTTCCGAGAGCCCCGCACCGATGATTTCGGTGGGGACGTCGGTGGTAAAGCCGTACTTGTATTTCTCCTCAGCAAACTGCCTGAGGGCGATATTGTCTTCCTTGGGATTCATCTACACAACCTCCTCAAACGATTGCAATTGTTTCTTTTCAGATTTATCGGAGTTCCCAGGGTTTCCGAATTTATCGGAATTGCCTGACGCATCAGGGGATTCGGAATCCTCAGGCTCTTCGGCGTGCGTCTCCTTCCAATGTTCTATCTGCTCCCGGACGTCTTTGATGAAAAGCCCCGTTGTGCGATAGAGCGGATAGTAGAACACGGAAGCGTCCCTCTTCTCTTGGCTGAGGAGCACCTCGTGGGTATCGAAACTTTCGATGCCAATGAAAAACAGCCCTGCAATCAACGCATTGGTGATGACACCGATGATACCTCCCAGCAGACGGTTTACCCATCCCAGCCCTGCTGTCTTCAGCAAGTTGCCGATGAGCCATGCAATCAGCGAGAAGATGAGTGGCACAATAATCAGGATCAGCGCAAAAGCGATAATCTGCGTTGTTTTCTCAGATGTCCCCAGAAGGGGTGTTAGCTTGGCCGCTACGGAGAGATAAATCCGCTTGCCGATGATGATGCCGGCGATGAGGCCGCCAAGCCCCAGCACCCGTTTCGCCAGTCCGTCCTTGATACCAGTAATCAGTCCAGCGACGAGGATGATGGTAACAATGATGTCAAGCAGTCCCATAGCGTTAGCGTTAGAGTGTCTGTTTCACCTCTATCTGCTGGAAGGTTTCGATGAGGTCGCCCACCTTTATGTCGTTGCAGTTCACTAAGCTGATACCGCATTCGAAATTGGTGCCGACTTCCTTTACGTCATCCTTAAAACGCTTCAGCGCATTGATGTCGCCCGTATAGATGACGATACCGTCGCGGATGAGGCGAGCCTTGTCACTGCGTTTCACCTTGCCCTCCTTCACCATAGCGCCGGCCACGAAGCCCACTTTGCTGATGTGGAATACCTCGCGAACCTCGATGGTGGAAGTGACTTCTTCTTTGACAACGGGAGCCAACATGCCTTCCATAGCGGCTTTTACTTCCTCAATAGCATCGTAGATGATGCTGTAAAGGCGGATATCGACACCCTCATTCTCTGCCACCTTACGGGCACCTTGTGAGGGACGTACTTGGAATCCGACGATGAAGGCCTGCGAAGCGGCAGCCAACTGGACGTCGCTCTCGGAGATTTGGCCCACGGCCTTGTAAATGACGTTGACTTGAATCTTTTCGGTGCTGAGTTTGATGAGCGAGTCAGAGAGAGCTTCGATAGAGCCGTCCACGTCGCCCTTGACGATAATATTCAGTTCCTGCACGCCGCCTTTGGCGATATCGCGTCCGATGTCCTCGAGGGTCTTGCGCTTCTGCGTACGCAGCCCCTGTTCGCGCTGCAATTGCTCACGGTCTGTGGCAATAGCACGAGCTTCTTGCTCGCTGTCGAAGACGTGGAAGCTGTCACCAGCCTGCGGAGCTCCGTTGAGGCCAAGAATCAGCACGGGCTCCGAGGGCCCAGCCTTCTTCACCCGTTGCCCACGCTCGTTGAACATAGCCTTGATGCGGCCATAGTGCGTACCGGCAAGGACGACGTCGCCCATCTTCAGCGTGCCGTTCGATACAAGTAGCGTAGCCACATAGCCGCGCCCCTTGTCGAGCGTCGATTCGATGACTGAACCTGTAGCCTTGCGGTTGGGGTTAGCCTTGAGCTCCAGCATTTCGGCTTCAAGCAATACTTTCTCCAGCAATTCCTCTACACCGATGCCCTGCTTAGCAGAGATGTCCTGCGACTGGTACTTGCCGCCCCAGTCCTCAACGAGGAGGTTCATCTGCGCCAACTGGCCCTTGATTTTCTCGGGGTCGGCATGGGGCTTGTCAATCTTGTTGATGGCAAAGACCATAGGGACGCCGGCAGCCTGTGCGTGGCTGATAGCTTCCTTGGTCTGGGGCATGACGTCGTCGTCTGCTGCCACGATGATGATGGCGATATCCGTTACCTGGGCACCGCGTGCACGCATAGCGGTAAAGGCCTCGTGACCAGGGGTGTCGAGGAAGGTGATGTGACGTCCGTCCTCGAGCTTGACGTTGTAGGCGCCGATGTGCTGCGTGATACCGCCTGCTTCACCGGCGATGACGTTCGACTTGCGGATGTAGTCCAAGAGCGATGTCTTACCGTGATCCACATGGCCCATGACGGTAACGATAGGAGCGCGGGGCAGGAGGTCGGCTTCGTCGTCGGCTTCCTCCGTAACGGCTTTGGCCACGTCGGCACTAACGAATTCAGTAGTGAAACCGAATTCAGATGCCACGAGGTTGATGGTTTCGGCATCGAGGCGCTGGTTGATGGAGACCATGATGCCGACGCTCATGCAGGTGCCGATAACTTGGGCTACGCCTACGTTCATCATGCTTGCCAGCTCGTTGGCGGTAACGAATTCCGTCAGTTTCAGTACCTTGCTGCCAGCCTCTTCCTCAGCCATCTGTTCCATCTGGCGGTTGAAAGCCTGCTCGCGTTTCTCCTTGCGGTACTTGGCTGATGCGGATTTCTGTTTGTTGGTGAGTCGGGCAAGCGTGTCCTTCACCTGCTTCGAGACATCGCCCTCGTTGAGTTCGTTCTTCTCGAGGATGCGCCGTGCGCGATCTCTGTCGCGTTCGGCACTCTTGCCCCGACGGTCGTCGCGCTTACCGTTGTTGTTTGAGGAAGAGGTTCCTCCGACAGCTGCGCCGGCCTTGTTGATGTCGACGCGCTCGCTTCCGCCGATGCGGTTGCGTTTCTTCTTCTGCGTCTCGCCCGTGCTCTTGGATGTATTGTCCTTGCGGATATCCTTGAGGATGTTCTCCTTAATCTGCTTGCGCTGTTCCTGACGGGCTTTCTCCTTCTCCTCACGTTCCTTCTTCTTCTCCTCCTTTGTTTTCTTCTTTGGACGAGTGGATTGGTTGATAGCGCTGAGGTCTACCTTGCCGAGAACGGTAAGCGGCTTCATCTGAAGGTCTGAGTGGTCGAACTCGAAGATTTCCTCTTTCTTATTTTCCTCTTCCACAGCTTCTTCCGCATCTTCGGCTTCTTGGGTTTCATCTATTGATTCTGTTTCCTCAGATGCTTGGTCTGCCGGCTCAGTCGCCTCTTCTAAATTTTTATTAGAGGATTCTGTTGCTGCTGTTGTTTCGACTACGGCTTCGTTGACCTTGTCGGCAGCCGCTTCGTTGGGCGTTTCGGTAACTTCCTCCTTGAGGTTGTCAGCCTCGTTGGATTCCTCAGTTGCTGGGACATCTTGCGTCTGAGGCTTCTCAGGCACTTTTGCATCGGCCTTCTCAACAGTCTTGGAAGCAAGTTTTTCCTTCTTCTCTGCTGATTTTGCAGTTTTCTTCTTGCCTGAAAGCTCTTCCAGGTCAATTTTGCCTATTGTGGTGAAACGGGGCTTTGCCTCTTCGGGGACGACGGTTTCCACCATCTCAGGCTCTTTGGCCTTCTTTTCCTTCTCCTTTTCGGCCTGCATGCGTTCGTGGCGTTCCTGTCGTTCAGCCTGACGCTTTTCCGTTTCCTGTTTGATGTTTTTGTCGCGGGCAAACTGAGTCGTCAGCAGTTCCACCTGCTCATCCGTCAGCTTGGCATTCAGGTCATCGTCAATGGGGAGTCCCTTCTTCTCAAGGAACTCGATGGCGGTGTACCGTCCGATGTTCAAATCTTTGATTACCTTACTAAATCTTGCCATAAAAGATGATTAAAGATTAGTCTTCCTCAAATTCAGCACGGAGAACCTCGAGCACGTTGTCGATGGTCTCTTCCTCAAGGTCGGTTTTCTTAATCAGTTCCTCGCGGGGTACGGCCAGCACGCTCTTGGCGGTGTCGAGGCCAATGCCAATGAACTGATCGATAATCCACTGGTCGATTTCGTTGGCAAATTCCTCCAGATAGACGTCCTCTTCCTCCTGCTTGTCGTCAATCTCGCGGAAGACGTCGATGGTGTACTCGGTGAGCATGCTTGCCAGCTTGATGTTGGAGCCTCCCTTGCCGATGGCGAGAGAAACCTCCTCGGGCTTCAGGTAAACCTCCACCTTGTGGTTCTCCTGATCCATGACGAGGCTGGAAACCTCGGCGGGACGGAGGGCACGCTTGATGAAGATTTCGATGTTTGAGGAGTAGTTGACGACGTCGATATTCTCGTTGCGCAGCTCGCGTACGATACCGTGAATACGGCTGCCCTTGACACCCACGCAGGCGCCGACGGGGTCGATACGGTCGTCGTAGCTTTCGACGGCGATTTTGGCTCTCTCGCCTGGGATGCGGGCGATACGGCGCACGGTGATGAGGCCGTCGTTGATTTCAGGCACCTCCTGTTCCAGCAGGCGTTGCAGGAAGACGTTCGACGTACGGCTGAGGATAATCTTGGGGTTGTTGTTGTCGTTATCCACGCGATGTACGACGGCGCGGACGGTTTCGCCCTTGCGGAAGAAATCGCTGGGAATCTGCTCGGTCTTCGGCAGCAGCAGCTCGTTGCCCTCGTCGTCGAGGAGGAGCAGCTCTTTTTTCCAAATCTGATAGACCTCGGCAGCTACGATGTTGCCAATCTGTTCCTTGTATTTGTTGTAGAGGCTGTCCTTCTCCAGTTCCAGAATCTTGGCAGCAAGCGTCTGGCGCAGGGTAAGGATGGCACGTCGGCCGAAGTCGTTGAAGTGTACTTCCTCGGTGACCTCTTCACCCGGCTCGTAGTCCTCGTCGATTTTCTGAGCCTCCGAGAGGGGTATCTGGGTGTTGGGGTTGGTGAATTCCTTGTCCTCCACAACCTCGCGGTTGCGGTAGATTTCAAAGTCGCCCTTGTCGGGGTTGACAATGACATCGTAGTTCTTGTCGCTTCCGTATGTCTTGGCGATAACGCTACGGAAGCTCTCCTCAAGCACGCTGATGAGCGTTGTGCGATCGATGTTTTTCGATTCCTTGAATTCCTGGAACATGTCGGCCAGGCTGATGGTGTTCTTTTTTGTTGATGTTGCCATTTGATATAGTGTGTTTAGTCGTTTCTCATTCAGAATGTGAGGATAGCCTTGACGTACTTCACCTCATCATAGCGCCAGGTGTGGGGTACGGGCTCCATCTTGGGGCGCTTGGCACCTTCTGTCAGCACCTTTTCGCTGACGACGACGGTAAAGGTGTCGTCGGCAGCCTCGCTGAGCACGCCGCGGTATTTGCGTCCGTCGCTTGCCAGCACTTCCACTTCCTTGTCCACGTGGTTCACATACTGCTGATGGACCTTGAAGGGCTGCCCGATACCCGCTGAGCCCACTTCCAGCCCGAAGTCCTCTTCGTCGCGGTTGAGCTTCGACTCGATGTAACGGCTCAGCTCCACGCAGTCTTCAATCCACACACCGTCGGCGTGATCAATCTCTACGACAATCTCGTCATCCGGGCTGACGGTAACATCCACGAGGAAGTAGTCCTTGTCCTCAAGCCACTCATTTACAATCCCGATAATGTTGTTTTTCTCTATCATGTATGCAAAAAATAGGGTCTGTCAATATATCGTTCCTTCTTCATCATTTAAACGAAGTGGCTCCCTGAAAAAGGAGCCACTCAAGCGTTAATCACCTAAATCGCTGGCAAAATTACTACTTATTTATATAAGTACAAAACATTTTCACAAAAAATTTGTATTTTCGCTAAGTTTGCAGTACTTTCGCGCCATGCGAAAAGCCAAGAATGCCAATAAATCCTTTCTTGCAGGCACGGCGGTATTGTTCGTAGGCGTTTTTGCCGTGGTGTTGCTGTTTCTTTTCTGGAGCTACGACCTTTTGGGAAACCGCGAGGAGCGTATTCGCCAGGATGTCTATCAGTTTGTCGTTACGGACGACTTCCGTGGGCAGGAGCTTTCCGTATGGCTGAACGACAGCCTCATTGCCTCCCATGCCCATGCAGGCGACACCCTCACCCACGCCCGCCTTGCCGAAGAAACCACGCTACTCCTCGTTGACAACGCCACAGACCACGTCACCCTCATCCCCGTTTCAGCCCGTTCAGGCCTCATCCCCCTCCGCAGTCCGAAGGAGGCAGAGTGAGAAGCGACGTACTTGCAAGGTGTTGTCTTATAGCCCAAGGGAATAAATCCGTAGCCCAAGGGAATAATTTCGTAGCGTTAAGCGTTGTTCCAACAACGTTAAACGCTAATTCCACGAGGTCAATACGTGAGCTCGGTATAAAATGTGGTTTTTTCCAAGGGGTATCGGTGGCGTCGGTCGTGCCCTGTAAGGGGTTGCGTTTCAGCCGTTAACCCACCGACACCTCTTTTCTGCAAGTATCGGGAGGGGACGGGTGGTGTTTTCAAAACCTGCTCATCTATACGAATAACGGCTTTTTTGCAAAATGAATGTGGAATGCCTGTGCAACGGATGAACGGCAAATATTGAGAAAAAGCTGGCGAAAATGGGGAAATGTCAAAAAAAAGCACTACCTTCGCGGCCAAGAATCAATTTTGAAATCGTAAGACCTTATGAGTACACAGAAAAAACTGATGTCCAACTGGCGCTGGTGGCTCTGCTCGCTGCTGTTTGTGGCTACTACCGTCAACTATCTGGACCGCCAGGTGCTTAGCCTCACCTACGAAGAGTTCATCAAACCCGAGTTCCACTGGACTGATGCCAACTACGGCATCATCACCAGCTTCTTCAGCATCTTCTATGCCATTTGCTGCCTGTTTGCCGGCAAGTTCGTGGACTGGATGGGCACGAAGCGCGGCTACCTTATTGCCATTTGCGTGTGGAGCGTGGGTGCCTGCATGCACGCGGGTTGTGGCTGGGCCACGGCGCTGTTCGTCGATGGTGTCAGCAACGCGGCTGCGCTGAAGGCTGTGGAGGCGGGCAGCAAGGTGGCGCTGGCTATCTCGACGACATCGGTCTATCTGTTCCTGCTCTGTCGAGGCATATTGGCGCTGGGCGAGGCGGGCAACTTCCCTGCCGCCATCAAGGTGACGGCCGAGTACTTCCCAAAGAAGGACCGCGCCTTCGCCACCAGCATCTTCAACGCCGGCGCCAGCGTGGGCGCTCTGGCAGCCCCGCTCTGCATACCGCCCCTGGCCGTGAAGATGGGCTGGGAGTGGGCGTTCATCATCATCGGCGGACTGGGATTCATTTGGATGTTCTTCTGGGCATTCATGTACGACAAGCCCGAGAAGTCGAAGCACGTCAATGCCGCCGAACTGGCGTATATCAACCAGGACGAGGCTGAGCCGAAGGCGGTGGAGCGGGAGACTGCCGCCCCCGTGAGCAAGGCGTTTGCCATGCTGCCCAACTCGTGGGTGTTCATCGTCGTGGGCATCGCTGTTCTGATGGCTTCGTTCTTCCTCATCAAGCCGGTGGTGTGGAACGTGCTAAGCTTCATACTGGCGATAATCATCCTGAACATCCCGTTCGTCAAATGCTATAAGTACCGCCAGACGTGGTCGTTCTTCTTCGGCAAGTTCTTTACCGACGGCGTGTGGTGGTTCTTCCTCTTCTGGGCGCCGAGCTACTTCAGCAACCAGTTCAAGGCTCCTGCGACATCGTCGCTGGGCCAGGCGCTCATCTTCACGCTCTATCTGATTGTGACCGTGGTCTCCATCGGAGGCGGCTATCTGCCCCGCATCTTTGTCGATAAGAAGGGCATGAACCCCTACGCCGGCCGTATGCTGGCGATGCTCATCTTCGCCTTCTTCCCCATAGCTGCGCTGTTTGCACAGCCGCTGGGCGTGCACTTCAACTCGCCCTGGTGGCCTGCCATACTCATCGGCCTGGCTGCTGCGGGCCATCAGGCGTGGAGCGCCAACCTCTTTTCTACTGTAGGCGACATGTTCCCCAAGGCTGCTATTGCCACCATCACGGGCATCGGCGCTATGGCGGGCGGCGTCGGCTCGATGTTCATCCAGCGGATTGCGGGCAACCTCTTCACCTACGCCGAGAATGCGGGCGACGCCTTCCATTTCCTCGGCTTCACGGGCAAGCCTGCGGGTTACTTCATCATGTTCTGCTTCTGCGGCGTGGCCTACCTCATCGCCTGGAGTATCATGAAGACCTTGGTCCCGAAGTATAAGAAAATAGAAATATGATAGACAGATTCCTGCGGTACGTCCGCTACGAGACGACCTCGGCTGAGGATGCCGCAACGACGCCCAGCACCCCTGGGCAGATGGCGTTTGCCCGTGCCCTTGAGGAAGAGCTGCGCAGCATGGGACTCGAAGACATCACCCTCGATGCCAACGGTTATCTGTTTGCTACGTTGCCTGCCAACGTGACGCGCAAGGTACCCACCATAGGCTTCATTGCCCACCTCGACACTAGCCCCGACATGAGTGGTGCGGGTGTCAATCCCCGTATTGTGAGGTGCTATCAGGGAGGGGATATCCTGCTGGATGGCAAGGAGGGCATCATCCTCAGCCCCATGCAGTTCCCAGAACTGAACGACCATCTGGGCGAAGACCTTATTGTGACCGACGGACACACGTTGCTCGGTGCCGATGACAAGGCGGGTATTGCCGAAATTATCTCCGCTGTCGAATACCTCCAGCAGCACCCCGAAATCGAGCATGGACGCATCCGCATAGGCTTCAACCCCGACGAGGAAATCGGGCTTGGCGCCCATAAGTTCGACGTCAAGGCCTTCGCCTGTGACTGGGCTTATACGATGGACGGCAGCGAGGTGGGTGAGCTGGAGTACGAGAACTTCAACGCTGCTTCGGCACGTATCACCATACAAGGGCGCAACGTCCATCCGGGTTATGCCAAAGGCAAGATGCTCAATGCGCTGCGTATTGCCTCCGAGCTGGTGTGCGCCCTGCCTACGCAGCAGTCGCCTGAACAGACCGAGGACTACGAGGGATTCTTCCACCCCATATCCGTTAGTGGAACGGTGGATAGTGCTGTCGTCAACCTCATTATTCGGGACCACGACCACGACATCTTCGAGAGCCGCAAGGCGTTCATCCAGCGCATGGTGAATAACCTCAACGAGCGTTACGGAGAACGCGTGGCCACTGTGGAGGTAACCGACCAGTATGCCAACATGCGTGAGGTCATCGAACCTGTCATGTACATTATCGATATGGCATGCGAAGCCATGCGCCGTGCCGATGTGGAACCACGCATCAAGGCCATCCGAGGAGGCACCGACGGGGCTCAGCTTTCCTTCAAGGGGCTGCCGTGTCCCAACATCTTCGCAGGCGGCATGAACTTCCACAGCCGCTATGAGTACGTCCCCATCCAGACTATGCAGAAGGCTATGATGACGATCGTCCATCTCGCCTCCATCGTGGCAGAATAAGACAATAAAAACAAACCATAATGTAGTGGAACACCTTCCTCAGTTGATATCTGACCTTGCCCTCATCCTGCTCTGCGCAGGTGTCATGACCCTTCTCTTCAAGAAGCTGAAGCAGCCCGTCGTGCTGGGCTACATCGTGGCCGGTTTCCTTGCCAGTCCCTACATGCCCTACACCCCCTCGGTAGCCGACAGCGCCGAGGTGAGCACCTGGGCCGACATCGGCGTCATCTTCCTCCTCTTCTCGCTGGGTCTCGATTTCAGCTTCAAGAAACTGCTCAAGATAGGCAGCGCACCCGTCATTGCCGTGGTCACCAGCCTGACGAGCATGATTATTATCGGCATTTTGGTGGCAAAAGCTTTCGGATGGTCGTTCATGAACGGCCTTTACCTGGGCGGCATGATGGCCATGTCCTCCACCAGCATCATCATCAAGGCTTTCGACGACCTGGGGCTGCGCCAGCAGAAGTTCGCCTCGCTGGTTTTCAGCGTCCTCATCCTCGAGGACATCATCGCCATCGTCATGATGCTGCTGTTCGGCACGTTGGGCAAGGGCGGTGGTGTTGATGCCATGGAGATGGTGAAGAGCATAGGGTTCATGGTCTTCTACCTGGTACTCTGGTTCGTGCTGGGCATATACCTCATCCCGCTGCTGCTAAAGAAATGCAAGAACCTGCTGTCTGACGAGACGTTGCTCATCGTATCCCTTAGCCTGTGTTTCCTGATGGTGGTGCTGGCGTCGCTGGCCGGGTTCTCGCCCGCCTTCGGTGCCTTCGTCATGGGCAGCATCCTGGCCGAGACCGTCGAGAGCGAACACATCGAGCACCTCGTCTCGCCCATCAAGGACCTCTTCGGCGCCGTCTTCTTCGTCTCCGTCGGCATGATGATTAACCCCGCCATGCTGGCCAAGTACTGGCTGCCCATCGTCGTCATCACGCTGATGGTGCTGGTGCTGCGCAGCATCATTGAGACGTTTGCTTTCATGTTGGGCGGAGTAAACGTCCGCATGTCGCTGCAATGCGGATGCAGCCTGGCGCAGGTGGGCGAGTTCTCCTTCATCATCGCCACCCTCGGCATCAGCCTGGGTGCTATCAGCGACTTCATCTATCCCATCATCGTATCCGTATCCGTCATCACCACCTTCACCACCCCCTACATGATTCGCCTCGCGCACCCCGTGGCCGACTGGATAGAGCCGCGCATCCCCGAGAAGCTGAAGACCGCCCTGGCGCGCTACGATGCGGGCAGCACCACCGCCCGCGACGAGAACAAGTGGAAGAAGATGTTCTCGGGCATGCTCACCCCCATGCTCATCCACGGCGTGCTGTGCATCGCCATACTCATCCTCTCGTCGAGGGTTCTCTATCCCCTCGTCGAGAACGTGTTACCTGCCCAGTGGGCCCACCTGACGACGCTGGCCGCCACGCTGGTGGTGATGACCCCCTTCCTGCGTCCGCTGCTGCTCAAGAACTGCTTCACGCCCAACTTCTGGCAACTGTGGAACGACCGCCAGTTCAACCGCGCCCCGCTGGCCGCCTTTGTGCTGTTCCGCCTGACAGCCGTCATCATCCTCATCGTCGCTGCCGTCAACCAGCACTACCACGCCTCCATCGCCGTCCTCATCGGCATCATCGCCGCCATCCTCATCTTCCTGCTCTTCTCGCGCCAGCTGAAAGACAGCCAGCATGCGCTGGAATCGACCTTCCGCGACAACCTCAACTCGAAGAGCGCCGCTGCCGAGGCCGAGCGTCCCAAGTACGCCGGTGCCCTGCTGAGCCGCGACCTCCATCTGGCCGAGGTCATCATCCCCGAGCGTTCCGACTGGGGCGGCAAAAACCTTCTTCAGCTCGACTGGCGCCGGCGCTACGACGTCAACGTGGCCTCCATTCTGCGTGGCACGCGCCGCATCAACATACCCCCTGCCGACCTGCCCCTTTTTCCAGGCGACAGGGTACAGCTCATTGGCACCGACGAGCAGCTGCGCCGCTTCTCGGCAGCTCTCAGCGACGAGCGTGCGCGCATCCAGGCGCTTCCTCCCTCGACAGACAAGGAAATGGTGCTACGCCAGATTGCCGTTACTACAGGCTCATCCCTCGTGGGCACCAGCGTTACGGGTAGCGGCATACGCAAGGACGACCGTTGTATGGTTGTAGGTATAGACCGAGGCGAGGACGACCTGCTCAAGCCCGTACCCGAGCTCGTGTTCCAGGAGGGCGATGTCGTGTGGGTCGTAGGTGAGGATGCCCAGATACGCCGTCTCATGCAACGCACCGCAGGCAGCTGAAGAACTGTACTTATCCGATAGAAAACTATTCGGGCTGCGCCGTAGATAACGCAGCCCGAATCATTGGGGTGGTGTGCAGTTGCCGCAGGGGGGAGGGCAGAAGGGAACTATTTCGCGAAGCCCATGCCGACGCGCAGGCCGTTGTATTGGGTAAGCAAGGTGTTGAGCAGTTTGAGGGTACTGTTGCTGCTGGCAGCGCAGACGGCTTTCAGGATCTTCAGCAAAGCGTTGGACTGGAAGACGATGTTCAGCGTGTTCTGCTCATAAACGGTGTAGGCTGTGGTCTTGATGAGGCCAAAGGTGAAAGCAATGGTCTTGGCTTGGGCGTCATAGACATAGGTGCCGTTGATGCCGCGTGCGCCCACGTTGAAGGTGCAGGTGCCGTCCTCGTTGAAGGTGATGGAGCAAGCGCCTTCCTTCACGCCTACCTTGGCGAGATAGCTATCCACCTTGGCTGCCACCTGCTTGGCTACGGCGTCGCTGCCGAGGGTGGCGAGGACATTGTCGCTTTCGAAAACGAAGGCGCTGCCTTTGAAGTTCCAAGTGCCGTAGAGGTTGTTCTCCTTGACGGTGGTGAAGGCGTCGAGGATGGAGCCGAGGATGCCGCTGACGACACCGTCGTTCGAAACGGCCTGTCCGTCGTCAGTAGTCTTACCGCTAGCCCCTCCAAGGGCGCCGAGTACGCCGCTGAGGATGCCCGAGACGTCGCTCACCGTCGGCGTGTCTGCCGATGCCGGCTGCTGCGGTGGAGTAGTGGTCTGCTCAGTGTTGTTTCCGCCGAGGATGGACTTGAGAACGCCGCCCAGACCCTGCGCCGAAGCAGAGCAAGAGGTCAGCAGCAAGGCCATCGTCAGGCTGAGAGAAAGGAGTTTCTTCATAATCTGTAGGTTTTACGTTTCTAATCACAATTCGCTAATCATTCTTCACTCTCTTTGACCTTCTCTTCGTCTAAGGGTTTAAAATCGGTAAGACCCTCGGCAACGAGGATGTTATACCACTGCACGAGCTTGCGCACGTGGGTCATATAGACGCGGTCTCGGTCGTAGTTAGGCAGCACCTCGGCGAAGAAGGCTGCCAGTTCGTCGTTCGTGGCCTGTTTGTAGTTGATGCCGAGAGCCTTGCCCTCGGTACGGGCCTTGATGTTTTCCAGTACCTGCCAGAGAGGAACCTCCTCGTCATCGGTGTACATGGCGATGTCGCCCAGCGAGACTACCTTGTCCGTGGCATACACGGGGACGCGCTTGTGGGTGGAATCGAGGGTTTCTACAATCAGCATACCACGGCCGTTGCTCAACAGCCGGTAGAGTCCGGGCTTGCCGGAGATAGTGAGAATCTTTCGTAACATTATTCTATTTTTAGATTTCTAATTTATAATTCTGTAGTTCCTTTATCAGTTCCATTACCTGAGGGGTGATGGCATCGGTCTCGGCGTTGCAGATGATGAAGTCCACAAAAGGAATTTTCTCCACGTCGGGCATCTGGCTTGACAGTCGGGCACGCACGCTCTCCTCGGTGGCTCCGTCGCGTGCCATAGCACGTTGGATGCGCTCGTCGCGGGGGGTGAAGACGAGCACCGTGACGTCCACATCCTCGCGCATACCTGCCTCGAACAGAATGGCTGACTCTATTCCCACGATGTCCGCTCCCTGTCGTTCGGTCCACGCGCTGAAGTCCTTGCGCACAGCGGGATGCACCAGCGCATTTACGGCATTCACTCGCTCGGGGTGCCCGAACATGAAGTCGGCCAGATAGCGTCGGTTAAGAACTTTTCCGGTCTGGGCGTCTGAAGCCTGGCTATCTGAGGCATACACATCTTCCCCTGCCAAGGTTGTCAGGGCTTCGCGTAGGGAGGGACTGGTATTCATCAGTCTGCGCGCCTCGCTGTCGCAGTCATAGACGGGGATGCCCGCTATGCGCAGCAGCTCCGATACGCCGGACTTGCCGCTGCCTATGCCGCCTGTGATGCCGACTTTAAGGGGTCTCATTGATTTCTATCACATAGTCCACCTCGGCAGGCGAGATGGTGATGGAACGTATGTCGTCAGGCTTCTTGATGAGCTGCAGGCGTGCCTTGCCCCCGTCGTCGGCACCTAGTTCGGTGTAATCAACAGCCAGCATGAACTGCTCGGGCGTGATGTCGTAGAACTGCTCGAGGCTTACCTGGAACCTGACGCTGGCTTTCGAGGGGAATGTCTTCACCACTACCCCCTCGCGGGGCAGCAGCCAGCCCTCGATGGGCAGCTCGAACGACTTCTCCACGAAGGGTGTCACCTGCACGCTCAGGCGCGCCGTCTCGGGCTCGTAGAGTATGCCTCGCTGGGGATGCACCAGTGCCACTTCGGCAGTCACGGAGTCCTTCAGTCCCACGAGGGAGACGGGCTCGGTGCGGACGCACGTCATGGTGTCGAGTATGTTGTGGGGCGCGTGTACGGTGATGCTGTCGGGTGTGAGCCTCTGGCTGCCGATGACGTGGCTGGCATCGGCGCTGACGCTGCCTGTGAGGCGCACGGGCAACCGTCGTCCCACAGCGGGAGCCACGTAGTACTGGATGGTGTCGGGCACGACGGACTGGATCTGGGCTGACGATGAGAGGATGCCCTCCATCAGCTCCTCCAGCGCCGGGCCCGTGATGATCACATGGCCGTTCACGGCGCGGTAGTTGCGGCAGTCCACAGCCAGCTGGCGGAACGTGCGGCGCGTGCGGTAGCTCAGGATTCTCTCGCCCTTGTCGCGCACCACGAGCGTCAGCTTCTCCGTAGGCACTTCGGTGACGATGACGTCAGAGGGCAGGTGCTTCAGCACGATGTCGAAGTTGAACTTCGTCTCGTGTTCCTCGCCCATGCTCACCAGATACCAGTAGAAGAACACGACGACAAAGAAGACGAGGAAGACCAGCAGGTCGTTGTTTTTCGGCTTCTTCATGACGCTAACCCTCTAACCCTTAACCTCTAACCCTTAACCTCTAACCCTTAACCTTTAACCTTTAACCCTTAACCTTTAACCCTTAACCCCAGACTCACTTCTTCGTCGGCTGAGGCATGGTGGACGGGTCGGCAAAGACGTTGGCCTTGTCGATGCGGATGCGTACGCCCGAGGCAATCTCCAGCGTCACCACCTCCTTGCCGTTCTCCATATTGATTTCCTTGACGATGCCGTAGACACCTCCGCTGGTGACGACCTTCGAGCCGGGTTGCAGGCTGCGGCGGAAGGCCTCAATCTGCTTCTGCTGCTTGCGCTGAGGCATGATCATGAAGACATACATGATGACGAACAGCAGAATAATCATAAACAAGGGCGATGCGAGGAACGACCCTGCGCCCTGGGCTGCCGTAGGGGCAGCAGCTTCTTGTAGTGGGAACATTGTTTTAGTATTTTATAGTTTAACTTTAATGTGTAATGAGATAATGAGCACGTCCTTTGGCTTTCGTTAAACGTTCAGCTTTTTCTGTTAAGCGTTAGGTCTTACTTTCTTCGCTGTGGCATCCAGGATGCCGTTGATGAACGATGCGCTCTGGGGTGTGCTGTAGTATTTGGCAATCTCCACGTACTCGTTCAGCGTCACGTTCAGCGGGATGGAGGGGAACGATGTCACCTCTGCCAGCGCCGTCACCATGATGACGGTGTCCATAAAGGCGATGCGCTCGCCCGTCCAGTTGCTGCTCTGCTCGTCGATGAGCTCGCGGTATGTGCCGGCGTTCTTCAGGGCGCGGCGCAGCAACGTGCGTGCAAACTCCAGGTCCTCCTTGTCGTGGTACTGAGGCTGAAGCGCCTGATCGGCGCCCATCAACGGGTCGAACTGCTTGATGGTTTTCATCACAAACGTATCCACCACCGTCTTGTCGTCGTTCCAGTAGAGGCTCTGCTCCTCGAACAGGCTGTCCAGCTCGTCGTTGTCCATGATGAACTGCTTATAGATCTTCCTCCAGAGCGTGCGGTCGTCCTCGTAGGTGGGCTCGGCAGGGGCGTTCATGTAGTCGCAGTAAAGCGTGCTGTGCTCGATGGCCTCAAACAGGCGTCGCACCACGTCATCGTCGTCCTTCCACGAGCGTTTCAGCCCCTTGCGGCGCTCCGCTAGTTCGTTGTTCTCCTCCAGCTGGCAAATGAAACGATTCTTCACGAAGCGGAGGTTCGGGTTCAGGTCCTCCTCCGTAGGCTGCATGCGCATACGGCGCAGCGCCATGCGGTCCTCGGCGAAGTGTTTCACCTCCACCATCAGCAGCAACAAGTAGAGATAGAGGTCGTAAGCCTTGTCCAAGCTGAACGTCAGTTCCTTCTCGGCAGCCCCCGCGTTCGTGTTCTCGCGGAGCAGATAGGCGTATAGAATCTGCACGACCTTCTGTCGAATCAATGTACGGGTAATCATAACACTTTATGAATTGCGCTTGCAAAAGTAGTGCAAGCCGATTGAAAAAGCAAATAAAAATTGATTTTTCCGAGGGTGAGTACTTTTTTCATTTTCCTTAGTTTTTATGATGCAAAGATAATACATTATTTTTTGCCAGTCAGACTTGCTATCCGTAGGTGTCTCTCGCGCCGATTTTGACGTCTTTAAGCCTCCAAGTGCACTCCTTTCCCGTCTCCCTTCCCCCTTTAGGGCGGGGATGGATGGGGGGGACAGCCGTAGAGGTCATGAGGTCATGAGGTCAACAGGTCATTTTCGTTTTAGTATTCCGGGGGAGAGAGGAGGAGAAGAGGCGGGGAGCGGAAAACCGTAATTTCAGAGGGGCGATTTTTGAGTGTATTATTATTTATATATTTTAATTATATATTATATATATA
>JAFXXQ010000043.1 GCA_017542145.1 Bacteroidaceae bacterium
ACCAAATGCATGATACAGATAGCTGGGATTCATATAACTATACTTTAGTTAGGGGTAACCAAAGGTAGTGATAAAATCTTAGCTATCTCTCTCTTCGTTCATTTTTATTACTAGCCAACTACGCATTTGTCGGATGAACCTGTTTTTCCTCGGTTTTCGTTCGATTTGAGCGTTTTGCACCAATAGAGGAAAAGGGTATTATCGCAGCCCCCAGACGGCAGGATAGCAGGTGGATTCAACGGCATCCTCAATCTTGTCGGGGAGGTTGCAAAAGAAATCGATGCCCGTGAGCTGCTCCAGCTGGTCGATGCTGACGGCACAGTCGGCGATAGTGCTTGTAGTGGTGGGCTTGTGCTCTACCCAAAAGCCGACGGCCTTGTAAGTGCCGCTCTTGCGGCAGAGTAGCGCCATGAAGTAATGCTTGGGAATGGGCAGGCGTCCGTTGTTGGAGATCCGGTATTCGCCTTCGCGGATGGTGCCTCCCTTGACGACGTAGAGCGTGTCGCAGAAGGTGGCCTTGTAGGCCCAGGTGTCGCGCACGGCAATCTCCAAGTCCATCCAGAATCCCCCGTTGAAGTCGTAGTCCATGGGGCTCATGTTGCTATAGTAGAATGTCTGCTCGTTGGCCTCGCGCGAATAGACGCGGTCTTCCGAGGCGCAGATGTGTCCGCGCACACCCCCGCTGCCTGTGAAGTAGCTTCTGTCGGGACAGATGCCGGCATCCAACTTAGGGTCAGCCTGGAATGGATCGCCGCCCCACGAGGTGTTGTACCAGTTTGAGCGGAACCAATGCTTTTCGTTCACAACGTCGTACCATTGGAAGGCCACCCAGCGTGAGTGGTGCAGGGCCTCGTCGTACTCGAAGCTGTAGGTGACGGTTTCGCGTCCGTTATAGGTTGTCGTGTGGGTGATGAAAGGATGAGATGCGTCGAGGTGTGGAATCTCCAGCATCCGTGCATAGGCCGACGTGGATAGATTGGCGTTATCGTTGCGGCTGATGTCACTATTTTGGGGGCCTATGTCTTCAGGTGTACATCCAACTGCCAATAGCAAAATGAGCAAAGCCCATCCCCAACCCTTTTTGTGAGGGAGGTGAAAAGATAGGGGTGTATGGCGGAGGCTCATGGTGCGCAAAGGGGTAAAAGAAATAGAGACTCGGCATGCCGCGTCTCTACTAAAGGAGGATGAAAACGAAGTCTTACTTCTTCTTGAGCGCAGCGTAGCGGCTCTGGAAACGGTCCACACGTCCTGCCGTATCGACGAGCTTGCTCTTGCCCGTGTAGAAGGGGTGGGAGGTGTTGGAGATTTCAAGCTTGACCAGCGGATAGGTCTCGCCTTCGAACTCGATGGTTTCCTTGGTGGCTACGGTGGAGCGGCTCAGGAAGCAATCGCCATTGGACATGTCCTTGAAGACAACGGGGCGATAATTGTCAGGATGAATACCTTTTTTCATATTGTCTATTAATGAGTTATTGTTCGTTATACTATTGCTGGTAACAATAATGTGTAATGGTTCCTTCAGTTTCGGACGGCAAAGGTACGGCAAACCGAGAGAAAAAACAAACAAAAATATGTTTTTTTTTGATTTTTCCGAGGTACAGCTATTTTATTAGCTGCAAAACAAAATATCGAAAAAAGCGAAAAAACAGCATGCCTGTATGATTATCCGAAAGAACACCCCCAATTCAAGGCATATTACGGTACTAGAAAAACCTTTTAGAGATGCTCACATTGGAAACGCTACGCTGCATGTGCTTGCAGACCTGGTCGAGGAAAATAAACAGGTAGTTCCTTGGAATGAATTTAGAAACATTGTAGTACTGACGGAAGAAGAAATTACTGGCATTCGGAAAGCTCCTTCAGATAAACCCATCATTCGTTACTTCGACTTATCGGGCAAAGAATTGGATGCACCTGACGATGGCATCACCATCGTCGTCAATGAACATGAAGGAGGGCAGGTTGAGATTAGAGTTAAGGGCTGTGCTCACAAAGTTAAACTCTAAAAATTTAACGTCAAACGCTGCGCGCACAGCGTTTGACGTTACGGACGTGGAGTAGCCTTCGCCTCCCCTACCGCTACTTCTGGCGGATGAAGATGTTGACGGGGGTGCCGGAGAAGTTCCAGCGCTCGCGAATCTGATTCTCGAGGAAGCGGCGGTAGGGCTCCTTGACGTACTGCGGCAGATTGGCGAAGAACACGAATGAGGGGATACGCGTGTCGGGCAGCTGCATGCAGTACTTGATTTTAATGTACTTGCCCTTGTTCGATGGGGGCGGCGTGGCTTCGATGACAGGGAGCATTTCCTCGTTGAGCCGTGCCGTGGGGATGCGCTGGCTGCGATGCTGATAGACTTCCTTGGCCATTTCCAAGACTTTGAAGATGCGCTGCTTGGTGAGGGCCGAGGCAAAGACGACGGGGAAGTCGGTAAAGGGGGCAAAGCGGCTGCGGATGGTTTCCTCCATGTACTTCATGGACTTCGTGCTCTTGTCCGCAGCAATATCCCACTTGTTGACTACCACGACGAGGCCCTTCTGGTTCTTGTTAATGAGGGAGAAGATGTTGAGGTCCTGCCCTTCGACGCCACGTGTGGCATCAAGCAAGAGGATGCAGACATCGGAGTTCTCGATGGCGCGGATGGAGCGCATGACGGAGTAGAACTCGAGGTCCTCGCTGACTTTATTCTTCTTACGGATGCCGGCGGTATCGACAAGGTAGAAGTCGAAGCCGAACTTGTCGTAGCGCGTGTAGATGCTGTCGCGCGTGGTGCCGGCAATATCGGTAACGATGTGGCGTTCTTCACCGATGAAGGCGTTGACGATGGAGCTCTTGCCGACGTTGGGGCGGCCTACGACGGCAAAGCGGGGGATGTCTTCCTCGATGTCGTCCTTAGCCTTCTCGGGGAACTTGCTGACGATGAGGTCAAGCAAATCGCCCGTGCCCAACCCGTTGGCAGCAGAGATGCAGAAGGGGTCGCCCAAGCCGAGGGAATAGAACTCAGCGGCACCATATTGCTGCTCGGTACTGTCGGTCTTGTTAGCAGCCAGAATGACGGGAGTCTTCGAGCGACGCAGGATGTCGGCCACCTGTTCGTCAAGATCGGTAACGCCGTTCTTTACATCGACCAGGAAGAGCACTACGTCGGCCTCCTCGACAGCAATAAGCACCTGCTTGCGGATTTCCTCCTCGAAGATGTCGTCGGAGTTAACTACCCAGCCGCCTGTATCGACGACAGAGAATTCGCGTCCGCACCACAGGCACTTGCCATACTGGCGGTCGCGGGTTGTGCCGGCTTCCTCAGCCACAATGGCATGACGCGTTTCCGTCAGCCTGTTAAAGAGCGTCGACTTGCCCACATTGGGTCGTCCGACTATCGCTAATACGTTTCCCATTGTTTCTTAATCACTTAAATCGTAGCCAAAGTTTTTCAGTTCTTTTGTTGAATTGCGCCAGTCCTTATCGACCTTGACAAAGACTTCGAGATAGATGCTCTTGCCGAAGAACTGCTCGAGCGACTTGCGGGCTTCGGTGGAGACTTTTTTCAGCGCCTTGCCCTGGGCACCGATGATAATGCCCTTCTGCGACTCGCGCTCGACGTAGATGACGGCATTGATGTGGATATTCCTGGGTATCTCCTTGAACTGCTCCACGATGACTTCTACAGAGTAGGGTATCTCCTTGTCGTAATAGAGAAGGATTTTCTCGCGGATAATCTCGGTGACGAAGAAGCGCGCGGGCTTGTCGGTGAGTTGGTCCTTGCCGAAGTAGGGCGGGCTGTCGGGCAGCAGTTCCTTGATGCGACTCAGCACGGCATCGACGTTGAAGCGGTTTGTTACCGACAGGGGGATGATTTCGGCATTCGGCAGAAGGCTGTGCCAATGCTCCACCAGCACTTCCAGGTCTTTCTGATTGCTGAGGTCTATCTTATTAATAAGGAGTAGCACAGGGCAGCGCATCTTCTGTACCTTGGCGAGGAATTCCTCGTTCTTGTCGGGCTTCTCGATGACGTCCGTCATGTAGAGCAGCACATCGGCATCCTGCAGGGCCGACTCGGAGAACTGGAGCATGGACTCCTGCAGCTTGTAGTTGGGCTTCAGCACGCCTGGGGTGTCGCTGAAGACGATTTGCATCTCGTCTGTGTTGACGATGCCCATGATGCGATGGCGCGTTGTCTGGGCCTTGAAAGTGGCGATGGAGATTCTCTCACCCACCAGCTGGTTCATGAGCGACGACTTCCCCACGTTGGGGTTACCGACAATGTTTACAAATCCTGCCTTGTGCATAGTGAATAGATTTTAGGACGGCCCTTGGCCTGTAAAGTAAAGGACGCTTCGCTGTAGAGCTTATACTTCGTTCCTGTAGAAAAACCCTACAGCGAGCAAAGCGAGCGTTCTACAGCGAAGCGTTCTAAATACTGAAGCGCAGCGTATTAAACAGCTGCCTCTTTCTCGATTGCCAGCTTGCCGCGATAGTAACCGCAGGCGCCGCAGACAGTGTGGAACACATGCCATTCGCCGCAGTTGGGGCAGATGGCCAGCGTGGGAGCAACAGCCACGTCGTGGGTACGACGCTTGGCAGTTCTCGTCTTCGATTGTCTTCTTTTTGGATGTGCCATTTTACGTTTATTATTTAGTTATCCATTATGTCCTTCAAAGCGTCCCAGCGAGGGTCGGTTTCAACGGAGCCGTTTTCGTCCACCGTTTCCTCGTCCTCCTCGCGGGCCGTATGCTTGCGCAGCTTATCCATCATCTCACGATTGCATTTTCCTGGGGCATGGACGTGCTTCAAGGGAATGGCAAGTGCCACGAACTCGTAGATGTACCACGCCACATTGATATATCCGTCCCTCTCAGGGACAATCACCGTGTCGCCATCCTCGCCAAAGTCGTTACCCAACTTCACGGAGAGTGAACCGGTGGTGGCAATGGGCTGTTCCATCTCGTCCAGACAGCGGTCGCAGTTAACGATGACGTATCCGTTGATGTCGAAGTCAAGCAGGAATGTTCCCGACTTCTTGGTGATTTTGACCATCACCTGAACCTTGCCCTTCTGCACCTCGGGAGCGTCAATAAGGGCAAAGAAATTATTGTCAATATCCATCTCAAGGGTGGCTGTCGGTGCAGTCATCCCTCTCAATTCGACCTTGAATTTATCTAATTTGCCCATACTTTTTGCACAAGACGCTAAAATCGGCTGCAAAATTAGTGGAAACCGAGCGAAAAACAAAATAATTTCTAGATTATTTTTATTTCTGAGGTGTAGCCTATTTAAAATCGAAGATTAAAATTACAACAACCTTAGCGAAAAAACAAATATATTTACGTTTTTTCTGAAATCTATTTCTTTAGCTCGATGCGGAAGGTGGTGCCTGCGCCGGGCTCAGAGCGGCGGACATAGATGTGTCCGTTGTGATATTCCTCTATGATTCGCTTGGCCAACGAGAGGCCGAGTCCCCACCCACGCTTCTTCGTGGTGAATCCCGGAGAGAAGACGTTTTTCCAATGGCTTTTAGGAATACCTTTGCCGGTATCTGTGACATCGATGCAGACTTTGTCGCCCGCAGGAATTATGTCGGTCGTGATGCTGCCCGCACCATTCATGGCGTCAACGGCGTTCTTGAACAGGTTCTCCACCACCCACTCAAAGAGCGGGCTGTTCATGGGCACCTCTACAGGATGGTCGGTGTAATGGCAGACGATGGAAACGCGGTCCGAAGTACGATGCCCAATGTACTCTGCCACGCGGCGGAGCGAGACGTTGACATCCTCGGGGGTGAGCTCAGGCGCCGAACCGATTTTTGAGAAGCGCTCGGCAATCCGCTCCAGCCGGTGGACATCCTTGCCCATTTCGGGTATAAGCTTATCGTCCGGATAGTTCTGCCCAAGGATTTCCGTCCACGCCATCAGACTTGAAATAGGCGTGCCCAGCTGATGGGCAGTCTCCTTGGAAAGACCAACCCACACCCTATCCTGCTCGCCGCGCTTCATGCTCAACAGGGCGAACAGAGCCACTAGCACGAAGACGACGAAGACGCTGAACTGGATGTAGGGATAAGCACCCAGCAACTTCAGCAAGGTAGAATCGTCATAGCAGACGTCGTACCACGTGTTAGCCTCAGGCATATCCATACGGATGATATGGTCGGCATCGCGCATACGTGCCGCACGACGCATCAGGCAGCCCAGCGTGTCTGTGCCATGAATTGAAACGTTGACATAGCTCTCGATAGCGCCCTTGTCGTTGAGAACGATAACGGGGATGGTATTGTTCCCCTTGATAACGGTAAGTACCAGATTGAGGTCGGTAGTCTCGTCGGCATTATTGAAAGTGCGCATGGCCTCGGTCCAAACCTCCATGCGACGCTCCTCTTCCTTCGAGAGTTCACGCACCAAATAGTTTGAAAACACCAATGATGCCACGCCAATCAGCACGGCAACGACTATGAGTGTTATCTTTATGGTCTTTGTACGATTAATCCATTCCACGTTGCATACGATAAGTTGTCTTCTTCTAATAACGTGAAAAAGACAGAAATCGTATATTTCGGGAAAGGATTATTCCTCGGGCGGAATAACGTTGAAGGAATATCCGTTGCGCTCCATCGTGATATCGACGGCCGTATCCTTGCGTAGCTCGGGTACGAAATCGAAGCCCATCTGATACAGAATTGCCAGGAAACGGCCGACAGAAGGCTGCACGGCTCCGCTCTCGACGCGCGAGATGTAATTTGGGGCAGCACCGATGCTCTTGGAGAGCTTGGCTTGGTTGATGTTCAGGCTTTTACGCATTGTGCGAACGAAAGCACTTGCCACCGCAGCAAAGGCTTCGTCATCATGGCCGTTAGCTAATTCTTCACTTTCAATACGCTGCATGTTGTAACGAAGGAGCGTATTGAACTGCTCGCGCTGGAGCTTGTCGTCCATAACTAGCGGACGTACATTTTTCTTCTCTTTCATAATTACTAGGTGATAAAAAGGTTAAAAACATAATTCGAAACGGCTCACCGTTTGACCAGCGTGATACAGTCAATGTCGGGAGCATAGGCGGAGGCATTGGAGAAGGTGATAACGTTGTTACCCTTCTGCAACGTGACAGGAATGGTGATGGTAGCCGAAGTAGTCCAGCTGCCTGAATTAACGGAGGGCGTATCGACCACCACGTCGTTGACGCTGATAGTCATCGAGCGGTTTTCGTTGGAAATGTAACGTACCACGAGGTTGTACTTGCCTCCGCGGAAGCTGTTGACGTCGCGGAACTGGAGGCTATTTTCGGGGCTAGCGCCGATATAGCAGGCGGCAATGCCTCCGCTCCAAGCATCGTTGTGGCGATAAATACCACTCTTGGCGACCTGGTTATTCAGTAGTTCCTGATAGGTGGGGAAGTAGGCGGTCTCGGCTTCGTATTGCGTGCGCTCGGTGCGCTCGCCAGCCTCAAGGAGATAGATGCGGGTACCGTGACGGGGGACATCAACCGACATACTGCCGCGGCACTCGGCCAGATTGGCATGTTCGAAGAGGTCGCGCACCTTGATATTGCCAGCCAAGTCAACGTCAGAGAAAGTGAGTTCAAACTGTTTGTCGGCATCGGTGGGGTTGTAGATGGCTACAGCACGCTTGTGACCGTAGGCTTTCTCCACATCCTTTACCAGCAGCCAGCAGCCGTTATCCTTCTTCACCACGTACGCCTGTTGGCAAACGGGATCTTGGTTGAGGGCAATGAGTTCCTTGTTGCACATCAGCTCCATAGCTTCTGGGGCGATGTCGCGCATGTCGCAGCCGATAAGCAGGGGTGAATTCATGATGCACCAGAGGCCGAAGTGCGTCTTATCTTCTTCAACAGAAAGGCCGCGTCCCACCTCCAGCATGTCCATATCGTTATAATGTCCTGGTGAGGCGTAGGCGCTGAGATAGAGATTCTCTGCAATGATGCCGCGTACGGAGCCCCAGTTGCACCAGATATCACCCGTGGTACGCCACGAGCCGCTGACGTCCTTTGCCCATGTGCCGGGGAAAGCCCAGCGGCAGATATTCAGACGGAGGTCATCGCGTCCAGCCCTTTCCGCTGCGCGACCCATAGCTTCGCTGATTTCGGTATAGCGTTGCTGCTCGTTAGTGATGTGGCCCAACCCTTGCAGACGTGCACCACCGCAGTAGTCGATTTTGATGAAATCAAAGCCGCAATCGACGAACCAGAAGTCCATATCCTGCTGGTCGTGCCCCCAGATACCAGAGCCAAGCCCCCATTTGTCGCCCCATTCGGCACCTTGGCCGGAGGCACAGGTGTTATCGCCGGCATCGGTATAGATGCCCGCCTTGAGGCCCAAGCCGTGAATATAGTCCACTAGAGGACGCAGTCCGTTAGGGAATTTCTCAGGGTGGAGCAGCAGATGGCCATCCACGCTATCACGGCCACCGAAGTAGCCGTCGTCGATATTAATGTATTGATAGCCGGCTTCACTCAAGCCGTTTTTAGCCATGGCATCAGCCTGTTCACGAATGAGCTGCTCGTTGATGTTGATGCCGTAGGTGTTCCACGAACTCCAGCCCATGGTAGGAGCGAGGTTCTCGTTCTCCTCCTGGGCAGGTTTCGCGCAAGAGGCCAGAAGGAGCAAATAGATTGACAAAGGAATCAAATATTTTTTCATAGACATGAACTATTTAGATTTACGAATTGCATTCTTATGCTTCAGGTTGAGGGGTTACGTCAACGTAGGTATCCTCCAGGGGGTCGGGGCCATATTTATTGGGGCCTATCGTGCCGCGCTGGCAGAACCATACAAGGAGTACAATGGCCAAAGCGAACAACAGAATCCCCAGAATGAAAAACACAAAGGCCAAGACATAGGATATCGTGTCGTTGAATTGCTCAGAATGGTCGGCAATGGTGTAGAGAAGGAACATCGGGACCAAACAGATAAGTGTAAGAACATAATAAATGACTAACCACCAGCCGCTTTTGTTCCTGTCATGCAAGCGACGTGTCGTCACAGCCAACGAAGGCAACAGGAATGCCAGTTCAAAGACCAACATCACAATCGTGAAAGGCATAGACATGCCGGTAATGGAGGATGCGTTGAACTGCCCCTTGATGATGAGCGGAATCATGGATAGCCCATAAATGAAGTATAGCCCAAGCTCAATGAGCAGTATAAGCAGTACAAACCACCAGAACTCTGAACGGCAAGCACGTCCCTTAAACTCCGCATATTTGCGGAAGCAGGTTTTAATGGATTCTCCGAAAGTCATAATTCTATTAGTTGGAAAGAAGTATTGCAGGAATTATATACGATAAGAACAACAACACAAGGGATATATTATAGGCATTCAGTGCCTTTTTCTCATCAAGAACCTCTACCTTAGATGTCTGATAGTCCTCTCCGGCAAAGGTAAAAATATAGTCGTCGATGTAGCCGCCTTTCTCCAACGCCAGAGTAACGCTGACCGAAGAACTGTCGGGACGGGCAGCCTCCGCCTCCGCCTTGCTCTTATAGGAATGGATGCGCCAGAGGGGAGTCAGTTCGTCGTATCCGCCGTTATCCTGCGTTTCGGCCGGGGCTAGGAAGTCATCGCAAACGGCACCTCCCTTCACGGTCGCGCCGGACAACAGGTGACGGTTCTTCATGTGCATCACCTTATGCGTTGTGCCCATCTCATCGGTGTAGCTGCACTGGTCCCAGCGGATGAGAAAGCTCTCTTTGCCGAGGTTCTTGATGTGGAGGTCGAAGCCGTCGTCCCACATCTCCATCTTGATGGTAAGGCTGTCATCGACATAGACGCCCTTTTCGGTGAGGAAGGGGTTGGCAATGTGGTCGGGGGTGTTGACGCTCTCCAGCCAATAACCGCCTGTGTTCACCCAGTGCGTAGTAGTACAGGCCGTCACAAAAAGGACAACGAGTAGCAAGACAGGGAGGGTGAGAGATTTTCTCATTCGGGTTAGTGGTTAGTGGTTGGAGGTTCGGGAGGATTACTTGCTTTTATCAGGATCGGCGGGAGTGCCGGGGAGTGGTTTCCAACTCTTCAGCTCTTCCTTCAGTACTTCGACGGCCTTCTCTAACTGGGCGTCTTTACCCTTGTAATCCTCAAAGGGGTTGATGTCGATGTCGATGTCGGGATCTACGCCGTGGCCTTCTACAATCCATTCGCCTTCGGTGCTATAGGAGGTGAAGAAGGGGGTGCGCATATCCTGCCCGTCGACGAAGGGCTTCGAGCCACTGATGCCGACGATGCCGCCCCACGAGCGCTTGCCGATAAGCTTGCCCTGGCCGAGCTTGCGGAAACTGTAGGGGAAGAGGTCGCCGTCGGACGAGGAGTACTTGTCGATGAGGCAGACCTTCGGGCCATAGAAGGCCTGATTGGGCACAGGCTCGTTGTCGCCGTTTCGGTACATGCTGATGCGATATACCTCGCGCTGCAGACGCTCGAGGATGATGGGCGACACGTTGCCACCGCCGTTCATGCGGTCGTCGATGATGAGGGCCTTTTTGTCGAGCTGCGTGTAGAACATCTTGGTGAACATGTCGAGTCCCTCCAGACCCATATCGGGGATGTGGATGTAGCCGATCTCGCCGCCGGAGAGTTTATCGACGATGGCGATGTTGCGCTGTACCCATTCGTAGTAGGCGAGGTCGGCCTCGCTGGCAATGGGCTTCACATAGACCGTGTGAGACTTGCCAGAGGCGCTGGATGCCACTTCAAGGGCAACCGTCTTGCCCACCTTGCCTACGAGCGGTTGGAGGGGCGATGTGAGCCCTTCGGCAGGCATGCCGTTGACCTTCACGATGTAGTCGCCCTCCTTGACATCGACGCCCGGCTCGGTGAGGGGCGAGCGGAGCTTCCTGTCCCAGTTGGCGCCTTGGAAAATCTTCTCGATGCGGAAGGCACCCGTCTTCTTGTCCTTGCTGAACTTGGCACCCAGCAGGCCGGTGGCGATGCGGGGGATGGCGGGCTTTTCACCGCTGGTGATATAGGCATGGCCGATGTTGAGCTCACCAATCATCTCGCCGATGAGGTAGGTGAGGTCATCGCGATGCTTGGCGTAAGGCACCATCTGGCCATATTTCTCGCGGATGTGATTCCAGTCAACGCCGTGCATGTTCTCCACGTAGAATCCGTCGCGGGTGATGCGCCAGCTCTCGTCGAAGATCTGCTGCCACTCGGCTTCGTGGTTGATGTCCATCTCCATATCTTCGGTGGGCACGGCGGAGCCATTGGCAGGGCCGCCGAAATTGCAGACGACGAGTTTACCGCCATCGCCGCGGACAAGGGCTTTCTTATAGTCGGCCGTGATGTCCATCGGCATCTTCATGGGTGAGTCAGAGGCCTTCATCGTCTTCAAGTCGAGTTCCTTCACGCCGTTTCCAGAGGTGAAATAGAGCTTGCCGTTCACGGCAGCGATGAGGCGGAAGCGGCCCGGATCCACGGGCAGCGAGGTGACGCGCTGGCCAATGCCGTCGAGGTCAACCTTCATGGGTGCAGGCTTGGCGGATTCCCCAGATTTGCCGGATTTACTGGAGTCCCCAGGTTTTCCGGACTTTCCTGGCTTTCCGGACTTACCCGCCTCTTCTGGCTTGGCAGCATCGGCAGTCGGAGCTTTGTCATAGTCCGTGTGCAGGGCGGTGGGATTCTCTGTGTCGGCCGCAAGGGGAAGGATGAACAGGTAGTCCTGCACGTTGTATGAGGTGTTCCATTCCACGCTGGAATACTGGGCATGGAGGTCGCGCGAAGAGGTGAAGAAGAGGTATTTGCCGTCCTGCGAGAAGAGGGGCTGCGAAGCGGGATACCAACGGTCGGTCACCTGATAGGATTTGCGCTTGGCCACGTCGAAGAGGTAGAGGGCGTCGGTGCCGCGGCTGACGGGCGTCGAGGTATAGGCTGCCCACGTGCCGTCGGGCGAGAGGGTGAACGAGCGGATGCCGCTTGTTTCGCTCACCAGGATGCGCTCGGGCGTGCCTCCGCCGATGGAAAGTTCATAGACGTCACGCTTTTCGGTATTGAAGTAGAGCTTCTTGCTGTCGTGGCTCCATTGCAGGCGGTCGGGATAGCCGTTCGTGAAGTTGGTCAGCTGGTGGGCATCTGTCAGGTCGTCGGCCGGAGCCATCCACACCTGGTATTCGCCGGAGGCATCGGAGATCCAGGCCACGTTCTTGCCGTCGGGGCTCCAGGTGACGCCGCGCTCGTGCGATTCAGGCGTGGCTGCCACATGGAACACGGGACCTTGCGTGGCGGGCAGCAGGAAGAGATCGCCGCGTCCGATGGCCACGACGCGCTTGCCGTCGGGCGAGAGCGTGGCCTCGCTGACACGTACCGAGCGGTTCAGCTCCGTACGGCTGTAGAGGTCGTCATCGGCTAGGTTGATGGTCACTTTGTTCAATGCTTTCGTCGCCACGTCGTACTTCCAGATATAGCCGCCGTTCTCGAAAACGATACTCTGCTGTGAGGCGGCAGGGAATTTGCAGTCGTACTCGGTGAAGTCGGTCACCTTACGTGTCTGGCGCGTCTTTGTGTCGTAAGCGAAGAGGTTCATGGTGCGGTCGCGGTCAGAGAGGTAGTAGATCTCCGTACCCACCCACATGGGGAAGATGTCCTGTGCCACGTCGTCGCAGCCCGCGATGCGCTCCACCTTTGTGGTGCCCACGGTATGAATCCAGATGTCGTCGGCCTGTCCGCCGCGGTAGTACTTCCATGTGCGGAATTCGCGGAACATGCGGTTCATGGCCAGCTGCTTGCCGTCAGGCGAAAAGGAGCAGAAGCCGCCCTCCGAAGAGGGAATCTCCACTGGCAGACCACCCTCGGCGGGGACGAGGCTGAGCTGGGCGCGCAGGCCGCTGAAGCACCATTGCTTGTTGCGGAAGATGATGCTTTTTCCATCGGGTGTCCAGCCCATGACGATGTTGTTGGGACCCATGCGCTCACCCACGTTATCACGCTCCACCAGGGCGGTATAGGTGACGCGCTTCGGCTCGCCGCCAGTCACAGGGATGGTATAGACCTCGGTATTGCCGTCGTACTGGCCGGTGAAGGCCACGGTCTGTCCGTCGGGTGATATCTTGGGGAAACACTCGTAGCCTACGTGGCTGGTCAGTTTCACGGCTGTGCCGCCTGTTTCGGCCACACTATAGAGGTTGCCGGCATAGGAGAACACAATTCGTCCACCGCCAACGGCGGGGAAGCGTAGCAGGCGGGCTTCGTCGGCTGCACGCAGGGGGGTAGCGCCGACAAGGGTTGCAAAAGCCGTCAGAATGAGGATGGAAGCACGTTTCATTTTCTCTTGGTTAAATGTTTGATTTGTTTTAGGCTTCAAAGATAATACCTTTTGGAGAAAGAAAAAAATATATCTTAAAAAAATTATACGCAAAAACAAAAATATCTTCGCGCTATTATAACAGCGCCCTCGCGATGTGTGAGCTCGAAACACGTTATCGGACACACGAGCGAAAGCCGCAGCGTTAAACGTCGTCGCCGTAGCATCAAACGTCATTGTCCACAAAAAAACCTAAAGAAACGTGTCTGAAAACTTGCAGATCAAAATGTTTTTTCGTAACTTAGCAGACACAATTGAACATGCAATCCACTATGCGAAAAACCATCCTTCTCTCCCTCCCCTCATGCTGACAAAGGTACTCGTCGGCACCCTTGACGTGAATGCCACCATCAGCGAGTCGGGCGGCGCGGTGGTCACCATATCCATCGACGTCCCTGCGGGCATCAACGGAATTCAGTCCAGCCAAAGCGGCCTCGGCATCTGCGGCTGGGGCTAGAGCCTCAGCCGCCTCTCCTCCCTCTCACGCACGGGAAGCACACTCTATAACGACAACACTATCCGGGGTGTCATGCTTGATTTCTTAGACAACCTGCGTTTTGATGGCCAACGCTTGTTTTTGGAATCGGGACAGAATTTGGCGATTGGAGCCGTCTATCGGACAGAGGTGGTATCGTGGAGCAAAATCTCCGTTCAGGCGGAATTGTAATCACTAGCTTGTAACAAAAGATAGAACGAAAAAAATGGAATATTTTGACTTTCACGATACTTCGCCTTATCTTTGTGCTAGAAAAGTAAGCCGATGTGCGCTTACCATCTTCTCTACTGCGGCTGGAACGTCTTCACCCAAGCTGCCAAATCCTCTTTCTTGACGCGATTCAGCAGCCTTCCCTCCTTCCAATTGACGTCGGGATAGGTAGCACGCAGGTCGTCACAGGCCTTCGTGATGGTGCTGCCGCCTGAGGTGGCGAAGGGGATGACGGTTTTGCCTTTCATGTCGTAGGACTCCATGAAGGTGTTGATGATAGTCGGGCAGGTATACCACCAGATGGGGAAGCCGACGTAGATGACGTCGTAGTCCTTCATATTCTTCAACTTTGCGGTGATGGCGGGACGTGATGACTTGTCCTGCATCTCCAACGTCGAACGGCTCTGCTTGTCGCGCCAGTCGAGGTCGGCCTCTGTGTAGGGTACTGTGGGACTGATTTCGTGCAGGTCCGCCCCTGCAACCTCGGCCAGCTGCTGGGCCACGCCCTTCGTGACACCCGATGCCGAGAAATAGGCTACCAATACTTTCTTCATTTCCTTGTTTTCCTTTGATTTGTTTCCTAATGAGCAGGCACTAAGGCTCACAGCAAGTAATGCCGTCATGATTAACACCGTTTTCTTCATTCGCTATGATGTTTTATGGGTTGATTTTCGCTGCGAAGATACAAAGAAAAACCGAAAAAGTGCAATTTTCGGCAAAAAATCATTTTTTCCGACGGCCGGGGGACGGCTCTGCAAGCGCCCGAAGGGTAACGAGGGTGATGTCCGTAGGGGCACAGAAGCGGATGGGGACACGTGAGGTGCCGAGTCCGCGAGAGACGATGACGGGCACGCCACGCGAGGTGCGCCGGCGGCCATAAAGGAAACGTCGGCCATAGCGGCTGCCGGTCTCTGGAGCAATGATGTAGAAGAAAGTTATTTGCCCTCCGTGCGTATGTCCAGCCAGCGCCAGGTCAATATGCTCGGGGCTAAGGGCTGCTGACTCCACGATATCGGGGCTGTGGGTGAGGAAGATGACGTAGTCGTCAGGATGCTGCCTATCCGCCAGCGGCTGCATGAGAGGGGGATGGGTGCAATAGGGAGCGCCCACGACGACAAGCCCCGCATGGAGGGTATCAGAGGTGTAGTCGAGCAGACGAATGCCGTGACGTTGCATGGAAAGTATGATTTCGTCGGTACAACGCTCGAAGTCGTTGTTGCCCAACACAGCATAGATGCCGTCAGGCGGGGTGAGGCTGCCAAGCGCAGCAAAGAGTGGCTCGACGTACTCGCAGCCTTCCTGATAGTCGCCTCCAAGCATGATAACATCGGGTTTTAACGCCTCAAGTGCTTTCACCGCACCCTGCAACTGGCGCTCCTTGAACTTCGAGGCTAGATGAAAATCTGTAGCGAAGGCGATGCGATACCCGTCCAGTGCCTGTGGCACATCTGCTGACGTCATTTCGTACCGTGCAATACGCTCCACCCCCGTATAACGCAGGGAAGTACAGGAGATGAGGAGAATACAAAGTGCCCCTACGGGGCAGAAAATAAACAATAATTTTCTCAAAAAAATATTCAAAATTAGAATCGTTTTGTCCCGTCGCTTGATGGTCATACGAATAATTTTGTTTATTTTTTGAACTTAATTCTGTGGCATTTCTCGCGAAGCGATTCAATTAACATTTTCAATCAAGCACACGACATAGGCGGAGATGCCCTCCTGACGGCCGGTGAAGCCGAGGCGTTCGGTAGTGGTGGCCTTGATGGACACATCTCCCTTGGGGATGCCCATCACCCCAGCCAGCACACTTTGCATGGCGGGGATGTGGGGATTGAGCTTGGGTTGCTCGGCACAGATAGTGGCATCGATGTTTCCGATGCGATAGCCTTTTTCATGCAACAGGGCAACAGTTCGTTCAAGGAGGATGGTGCTGCGAATATCCTTATATTCGTCCGATGTGTCGGGGAAGTGGTAGCCGATATCGCGTAGGCCGGCAGCACCCAGCAGGGCATCACAGATAGCGTGGATGAGCACATCGGCATCGCTATGACCCAGCAGGCCCAGCACATAGTCTATGCGTACGCCTCCCAGCCACAACTCGCGTCCCTCTACCAAACGGTGAACATCATATCCGAATCCTACACGAAACATTTTTTCTTACTATGAATTAAACGAATTACTTTTTTTTCGAGCATTGATTTCACGGATTGAACGGACAATCAGGCACTAGGTTCGGGATAAAAGTGCGTAACTAACCATGAACTGTGAACTATGAACTAAAAATTACCTTCTTCCGAACATTTCGCGGATGCCGTCCATGTCAAACGACAGGGTGAAACGGAGCGTCTGATCAAGAGGATTGCTCTGCGAGGTGGAGACGAGGTAAGCGGCATCGAGCGAGAAGACGCTCATCTTGAAGCCTGCGCCCACGGTGACATACTTACGGTTGCCCTTGTATTCATTCTCGTAATGGTAGCCTGCGCGGAGGAAGAACTGGTCGTTGTAACCATATTCCAAACCGGCGCCCCAATAGATTTCGCGCAGTTCCTCTTCCATGCCACCCGGGGCATCGTGGAACGACTTGAAGATACCGGCGATGGGCGAGATATCGTTGTAGCCCTTGGCATCGAGCCAGCTCTGGTACTCCGATGCGTAGCTGTAGCTGGCATCCTCAAAGTCAGCGCCAAACTCCTCATCGAGGAACTGCCGGTAGGTGGGCTTCGTGGGTACCATCAGCTTATTGGCATCAGCCGTGAGGGTGAAGGAGTTATATTCATCGACGGGCACCTTCAGCGCAGCACCCAGACGGAGATTCGTGGGAATGAACTGGTTGGTGTTGCCGCCATCGAACGAGATTTTCGAACCGATGTTGCTGGCGTTTAATCCCCAGTTGAACATACACTCGCGCTGACCGAGGAAGACGTAACCGCTGTGGAACAAGGAGATGTCGGCAGCGAAGGCCGAACCGGGTGTCACCTCGTCATCATAGTTGTACTGCAAGTCACTATAGATAAAGCGCAAGCCGACGGAGGCGGAGAACGTTTCGGAAAGCATGCGGCTGTAGGCAAAGTCGACGGCCATTTCATAGGGACGGATGGTGTAATTGTTGGCAATATCAATCACGTCGCCCAGGGAAAAATAGGTGAGCGATCCGCTGACGGCCTGATAGTCACCGATGCGGTAATAGCCCGTGAGGTTGGCGAGGTCTATGTCGCTCACCAACTGGCGCAACCAAGGTGTGTAGGCCAGCGAGACACCCGCCGGACTGATGGTGAAGGGGTACTTGGCAGGATTCCAATACTGCGAATTGACGTCGGCCTCCGTAGCCACACCCACGTCGCCCAAAGCACCCGCACGGCTGTCAGGGGCAATGGTAAGGGAGGTGACACCCGTGTAGACGGGATTGAAGAGACTCTTGTTCTGCGCCGTAGCCAGGGTGGTCGTCGCTACGAGCAGGAGGGTAAGCATACCTATTTTTCGTTTCATCTGTTTCGTACAAATTTGTTTTTTACGCCAATATAACGATAATTAGGGGTAATTTATTATAATGAAGAATGAAAAATGAAGAATGAAGAATAAAAAACCTTGTCGTTAGAACACCACATCCGAGGCATCCTATTTTTCATTTTTCATTCTTTATTTTTCATTTTATCACTAGCTTGCGGCTTTGCGAAGTACTACTGCCCGTAGCCGACGAGACCGTCACCCGATAGAGATAGACACCCATGGAAAGAGGTGTGCCAGAAGCGTTACAGAGATTCCAGGAGCAGGTGTAGAGATTCGACGAGGTAGCCGTCGTTTCTTCGTTGCTCCAAAGGATGCGGCCGGAGAAGTCAAACACGTCTATACGGAAGGTGACAGCCGTCTCAGGACGGTCGTGAGTGACAACAAAGGTGGTCGTTGTGCGGGCAGGATTGTCCGTTACAGTCACGTCCGTCAGCGAGGGTTTCAGCCCCGCTACCACCTCAAAGTCGAGGGTGGCCGTGGAGGAGTTGTTCATCATGTCCCAGGCACGGAGCAGAAGCGAATGATGCCCATCGGGCAACGTGGGCAGGCTATAGGCCAGCGTACCACGGGTGTAATCGCCAAAGTCGCTGACGTAATAGTTGTTGAGCTTATAGGTGAGTGCTGCCGAGCCGTCGATGACCGCCACGATGTCGTGCCCGATGCCTCCGCCTACGGTATTGATTCCGTCGGCATCCTCCAGCGTAGCCACCAGCAGGGGCGTCTCGTTGACTTTATCGCCCGAGACGAAGGAAGGTGTATTGAGGTATAGCGACAACGAAGGACCTGTGGAATCGTTTACAAGACCTTCGTGAGTGCCGCCCAGCAGGAAGGCTTCGGTATAGCCCTGTGCTTCGGCGTTCTTGGCATCGTTGATGGCATAGATGTTCAGCTCGCCACTCTCGCCGGAGTAGTTGATGTCCATCGGTACGCGGAAGGTAAAGCGGAACGAGCCGTTACGGACGGAGTCGCTGCCGGAGAAGAGTACGTTGGAACGCTCGGTATAACTGAACGGCTCGGAAGCGCTACCGTTGTTATTGCGGCCAAAGACTGTCTCGCGGTTGTCGAGCACCGTAGGATGTACTGTGCCCGAGAAATTTGTAGCTTTTTCGCCAGATCCGTCCACAATATGTCCCTCGGCAGTAACAACCGCTCCGGCGCTCAAGGCAAGGCTGCCATTATCCATGAAGGGTGATCCGTTGAGTTTTTCGATGACAGCCTCGTAGTCCGTACAGGCAATACGCAAAGCGGGGTCACCCAGCAAGATGTAATGGAGTTTGTTTTCGCTGATGTCCTGAAGGGAGGAGTCGGTCGTTGAAACGACCTCCGTCTTGGCGATGCGGACAGCATCGCCCAATCGCAACGGACGGCTTGAGGAATCCCGGCCGAAGACGTATTTCGAGAAGAGGTAGTTGATGCGCCGGTTGTAGCTTGAGAATACCGTACGCGTCGTAGTAAACAAGGCGATAGCGCCGCCCTTCGGATTCAGGAAAGCGTACTCGCCAAAAGACGAGCCTGTATGGTCAAACGGCGAGATGTCACACGACGCCGTCACCCATAGCGGCAGGCGGGGCGAGGTGAGCGCAGCCATATCGCCTTGGTCGAGCACCAGTTCATGCGACAGCACGTCGGCACGGCCATGACCGCTGTAGTTGACCATCAGGGCACCCTCGTCGAGCAGCTCGAGGATGCGCTTGTGAACGGCCGGATAGCTGTTGCCTGTGGCAGTAATCTCCATGGGGAAGGTATCCCAATAGATACGTTTGTACATATATTTGGGATAGAGCCCCTCCAGCATACGCACCACGTATTCGGCATCGCGCATGTGCTGGTTGTTGTCGCCGTCGTCGCCCAGCATGAGGATGGTGTTCTTCCAGGCGCCGGCTGCCACATTCTCCATGTAGGCGATGGTCTTGTCGACTGCCTCACGGGCTTGCTGCACCGTCACGACGGGGAATCGGCCCACACCCACATCGGGTTTATCACGCAGCAGGTCGCGTCCCTCGCCATCGTCGAGCAGGCCGAAATAGTCCTCCATAACGAACGAACGGGTAGCGCTGAATGATTCCACAGACTCAAAGCAGGGCAGATAGTCATCAGGTGAACTGCCCCGCCAGTTGTCGCTGAGCATACGGTTATCCCACGCCCCATCGCCGAAAAGCAAAAGGTAGCGAGGCATCTCGCTGTCGTTCGTGGCACGGTCGTAGAGCATCTTCAGGAAACGGCGGATGGCAGTAGCATCGCGTGTTCCTGAGGAGAATTCGTTATAGATTTGGTCTGCTGAGACTACCAGCACCGAGAGTCCGTCGCGCTTTCTGTGAGCCTCGGCAAGACGCTCGGCCTGGGCTGTCAATGCTCCGCTGGATGGAACAACAATGATGTAATCCGTGGGCGGCGTAGAGCGAAGGTCCTGATTGGCAACGAGCGTACCGCCATGTATCTCCTCCGTCGTATAATAGCCCGCTGTCGAAGGATAGCTGATGCGGATGTAGTCCAATCGTCCGCTTACTCCTGACGGGCGGTCGTGGGTAAGCGTAAGGCGGACGGTGGATTTCTCTGCCGTCGTCGTCGGTGATAGGGCTGTCGTCTTATAAGTGGCTTCAGCCACGCTGCCGTCGCAGTAAGCGCTCTTGCCTGAAATGGTCATGGTGCCCAGGTTGGTCTCTCCAGCCTTCACTGTCAGGGCGGTCGAAGCAGCGCCGTCGTGGGCAAAGGCAACGGTGACCGTAGCCTCACCACCCTCCTTGAAACAAGGCAGTTCGATGTTCCAGGTATGGGAAGCGCCATTCGCAAAGTCGTAGCTGTCGAACAGCTTACGCCCCGAGGGATGGAAGGCGTAGGCATCGTTCTCCTCCACCACGCAAAGCGTACCCGCCGAACGGAATTCCACAGGCACCAACTCTTCTGCGTTCGAGGCAACAAGGTCGTCCCAGCGGATGCTGTCGGAGGTTTCGGTCAGAAAATAGCAGCCCGTGGTGGCATAATAGTTCTGCACGTGATTATAGGTACCATCGGCCTTGCGGGAGTAGCTGACGGTGCCGTTGCCCCAGAAGAGGATGCCCCCGTCTTCGTTTCGGAAGACGGGAACCTGCGGTAAGTCCTCAGGCAGCTTTTCGAGATCGTATTCAGGCAGCAGATGACCGCCGTAGCCAAACACACGCACCTTGTCCGGCTCCTTGAAGCCCATGGCTGAGAGGCTCTTGGGTGTCAGCAGATAGAGGCCGTCCTTCGCCACGTCTACCCGCATCCATCGCCCTGTGGCCAGGACAGAATGAGCCAACGAAGCAGCCCTTCTGCGCCCCGTTGCCTCGTTGAGCTTCGCTCTTCGTCCGTCGCGACTCGGCAGAGATTGTGCAAGCACATCTTTGCTCTCGCTGCTCCGCCCGTTGACCTTCAAGTCGAACGACTTGATACGCCAGTACTTGCCGTCGCGCAGGATGATGGGGATGAAGCTGATGTCGAGCTGCCCCTGCTTGCGGGCAACGCCCACATAGGTAGCCACTTCAGGCCAGTCGCCGATGGCGGCAGTCCGCAGGGCATCGTAATAGGATGCATGGGCAGGAACAGGCTCCAGTTCAGGATATTCGATGCGAACATCGTACGACTCGGCATAGTCGCTACCCAGCGGGATGCTGTGGCTAAACACCGGCACGATGCTATCCTGCCCGATGGTATTCCAGTCGACCGTCATCTCACCCTGCGCCCGCATCCCCAGCGTTATCAGCAGCAGGGCTATCAGCAGCGTATAATATTTCATTTTACTCATTTTATATTGAACGAAAGAACCTTCCTTTCTCCCAAATACCCGTCCAAGTGTTCCCCCACATGCAGCGGCCCGACGCCTGCCGGTGTGCCGGTGAAGAGGAGGTCGCCCGTCTTCAGCGTGTGGAACTGACTGACGTAGGCAATCAGCCTGTCGACGCTGAACAGCATGTCGCCCGTCCATCCCGTCTGCACCGTCCGCCCGTCAATCTCGGCGTGGAACGTCAGCTGCTGCACGTCGCCCACCTCCTCCACGGGCACGAACTCGCCCAGTATGGCCGAGCCGTCGAACGCCTTGCTCATCTCCCACGGCAGCCCCTTGTCCTTCAGCCGACGTTGCAGGTCGCGTGCCGTCACGTCAATCCCTATGGTCACGGCATCGTAGTAACGGTGCGCAAACCGTTCGGGAATGGACTTGCCCATGCGGTGGATGCGGACCACCAGCTCCGTCTCGTAGTCGAACCGTTCGGCGAAGTCGGGCAGGAACAGCGGCTTGCCGTTCTTCAGGATGGCCGAGTCAGGCTTCATGAATATCACGGGACTCTCCGGTAATACTAACGTATTTTCGAGCTCTTTATTGTGCTCGGCATAGTTCATTCCCACACAAAGTATCTTCATATCGGCAATGTCTTTTCGTCTATGTTAAACGGGCGCAGGTCGTCCAGGTGCATGCTGCTGATGGCGATTCCGATGAGATTGCCGTCCGCCGTCCGCTCGCCGCTCACCGCAAAATACCTCCCCGCCTCCTCCAGTACGCTACGCGGCACAAGGCCGATGATTTCCGTCCCCGTCACCTTCGCCCCGCGGGCAGCAGCAGCACGGCACACCTCGTCGTAGGCCCTGTGGAGGGGCGTGGCATGGATGTCCGTAATGTTCATCGACACCTGGGCGATGCCATACTCCTCAATGTACCAGCCGATGGCCTTGCAACCCTTCAGTGTGCCCCGTGCCCATTGTCCGTTGATTTTTCGTCCCTTTTCACGGACGTCACAGGCTATTTCGTGGGCAAGCGGAACCGATGTCGTATCAAGGTTGAAGTTGACGGCAATGAGGAGGTCCCTTGCCCCGACGACGGACGCTCCTGTGCGGGCGGTGCGCTCGTCGTAGTGCGCGGGGCCGAAGTCCGGACGCCTGAGCGGGTCCTCCATCTTCTCCGGCAGCGACTCGTACTCTCCCGCCCTGCACACGGCCAGGTTGCGCCGTTCGGGCGTGAAGGCTGCCGCCTCGTAGCAGTAGCACGGGATGCCCAGCTCGCGGTAGATGCGTTCGGCCAACGTCCGCGCCAGAGAAGCACACTCCTCCAGCGTGATGCCGCTCAAGGGTACCAGGGGCATGACGTCCGTGGCCCCTATGCGGGGATGCGTGCCATGCTGCTGGCGCATATCGATGAGCTCGCCCGCCGTGCGTACAGCCCTGAAGGCAGCCTCGCAGACCGCCTCCGCCTCACCGATGAAGGTCACCACTGTGCGGTTGGCAGCCTCACCGGCATCGACATTCAGCACCTGCACCCGCTCGCCGTCCGCCTCAGCCGTGCGGATGGCCTCCACGATGGAAGCGATGACCTCCGCGTCGCGCCCCTCGCTGAAGTTCGGCACACATTCGACAATCCGTTTCATCCGGCATTTTCTCATTTTGAGCGACAAAGATAGGGTGAACCGAGCGAAAAAGCAAATTATAGTTGATTTTTCCGAGGTGAACCCTATCTAAAAGCCCCCATAGGGGGATTAAAGATAGTGACAAAAATGCGATTAAGCGAGAGCAAAGAGAAAAAATTTTCTTTTTGCCGAGTGTGAGCATTTTAGACCGAAGGTCAAGGCGAGAGAAATACAAAATAAACTTTTTATTTTTATTTCCTAACCACCTACGCCCCCTATGCAAAAAAACACTTTTTTTTCTCTGCAAAGATAAAGACTCTTTTGTTTTTACAATGATGTTTTATTTTTATAATTTTTTTGCAATCATAATGCCTTTTCCGAAAAACCAATTCAGAAGCACCCTACAGTCCAAAACAAAAGTATTTCATTTTTGAATAATGGGGGCCTTTGCGATGCAGAAATGCCCCGCACGGGGCAGCTACGTCCTTCTATTTTTGTACAACTCAAAGACCCATAAAGAAGTATCCATAACCCTGCTTGTGCGGGCGGGAGATTAACGTGTCTTGGGATTATGATTGAAATGCCAGACGGTGTGGAGCATGACGTAGTGGGGCAGGGAGCGGTAGAGGGTCTCGGTGCGGCCCTGGGCGGTGACGACGTACTGCGTGGCGGTGAGCTGCTGCAGGAGGTCGAAGGCTTCGAGACGGACGATGAGCTTACCCTTCAGCAGGGGTTGGCTGACGGAGGCGTTCACGAGGAAGTCGTCGGTGTTGAGCTCGGCGCTGCCGTAGCCGCGGCGGCTGTACATGGTGGCGTCGGTGGCGAGGGTGGTGCCGAGCCGCGGCAGGGTGTAGCGGGCGGTGAGGCCGTAGCGGTAGTCGAGGGCCGAGAGGGTGGCGAAGTCGCGCATGCGGCCCTCGCTGCGGCGCCAGCTGATGTCGCCTGTGGCGCGGAGGTTGAGGGCGCCGCGCTCGTATTGGACGTAGGCGCCGTCGTGCAGCGTAAGGGTGTTGACGGTGCTCAGCTGGCTCTCTGTCTCGCCCTCGAGGCGTGTGTAGTCCTTGTCGTGGTGCAGGTTGGCGTCGGCGTTGGTCTGTACGGTCCATGAGCGCTGCTCGCCGAGGACGTTGGTGTAGTCGAAGGTTGCGCCGGCGGTGTAGGCGCCGCCGATGTTCATGGGCTGGTAGGTGAAGACGCCGGTCAGCGGGGCGTAGGTGACGGCCTGTGCCACGTCGCGATGACGGTAGTCGAACGAGGCTCCGACGTGGTAGCTCTGCGGATGCTCGCGGTCGCCGGTGTTGCCGTCGTAAAAATCGGCGGTGAGCTTCGTCTTGACGCGCCCTTTGAGGGCGGGGTTGCCCAGCTTGACGATGAGTGGGCGGCTGTCGTCGCGGTAGGTGATGCGGTCCATCAGCATGGGTGCGCTGCGGTCGTGGCTGGCGCTGAGGCGGATGTCGTGACGGCCGTAGTTCTTCACAATGCGGTAATCCGCCGAGGCATTGAGATAGACGGTGGTCTGGGTGGCCAGCGTGTCGAGGGCGCCGCGCCGGTAGGCGAGCCGCTCGCGACGGACGGGGACGCTGAATCCGGTGCGGAACCGATCGTACGATATCGTAAAGGGGAGGTCGTCGCTGTAGCGATAGGTGGCCGACTTCCAGAAGCTGGCGCCGAGGGAGTTCTGCACTTGCTCGCGGTGGCTGTCGTAGGAGTTGCGGGTGTCGGTGATGGCGGCGAGGGCGTCAATCTGCGAGGCGAGCATCAGCGTGTCGGGGTGGTAGAGGTAGTCGTGGCTGCGCTCGGACGTGTACTCGATGAGGTTGCCGCCGAACATCACGTGGTACCTCCCGCCCAGCTCCTTTTGGTAGTCGAGGTTTGCCACCCCCCAGGTGTTCTGGTTGCTGATGTCGTCGGCGTTGACGATGTCGCCTTGTGGGGAAGGGGTTTGGCTATAGGCGGCGGACTGCTGCGCCTTTTCTTGTGAGTGGTTCCAAAAGGTGTAGAACGTCATCCGCTGCCCTTCCCCTACGTTGAAGGCTCCCTGCACGTTCAGCTGGCCGCGCAGGGTGGTGCCCTTGCTTATGCCGACGGAGCGTAGGGCGGCCGTCAGCGTGTCGTCCCACTGCTCGAAGGCCGAGCTCGTCGTGCCGTCGCGGCGGGCATAGCTGAATTCGGCGTTGGAGTATATCCACGTCGGCTTCTTGAGCGTAAAGTTGTTGGATATCCTCAGATGCCCGCTGCCTTGCCGGCTGAACGACTCGGTGAGCGACGTGGGCGTGCTGCCGGCGAGGAACTGCTCGCTTCGCTGATGCATGGTCTGCTCGTCCGTCGTGGAGGTGTATTCGGCGCGGAAGGTGTCGCTCAGCTTGTCGCCCTTAGCGTAGTAGGATATCTCGGCGGCGGCGCTGCGGGTGGTGATCAGCGAGCGCGGCATGCTGGCCGGCGTCCAGTGCCCGGACTGCCCGATGTGGCGTGTCTCGCCCACGTTGTTGGCGTTGGCCAGCAGGGTGAGACGCGTCCTGTCGGAGAAGCCGAGGGCGAAGGTGCGGCCCAGCCAGCGGCCCTCGGTGCCGGCGGCAGCCTCTATGTTGCCGATGTAGCCGCGGCTGTACTCCTCCTTCAGGTTGACGTCCATGACGTACTTGCGCGGCTCGACGTCGTAGCCCAGCGCCTCGCTCATGTCCGTCTGCTTCTCATAGACCTTCAGGTGCTTGACGGTGTAGTAGGGCAGGTTCTGCATCAGCACGCGCTTGTTGCCGCCGAAGAACGTTCGCGAGCCCAGCAGCAGCTCATCGACCTTGCGGCCGTTAACGAAAATCTCGCCGTCGTCGTTCATCGTCACGCCCGGCAGCTGGCGGATGAGGTCGTCGAGCATCGAACCTTCGGGCATACGGAAGGCGGTAGCGTCGTAGATGAGCGTGTCGCCGCGATAGAAGAACTTCACCTTCGTGGCCGTCACGGTGACCTCGTCGAGCGTCACATTGCGCATGCGGAACATCTGCAGGGTGGGTACCTCTACTTCGTCCTTCCAGGGGTTGGTGACGGCTGCGCGCTGCCAGACGTCGTCATAGCCGTCCAGCCGGGCGTGGAAGAGGTATTCCTTGCGCTCGGGCTTTACGTTGACCATGAAATGGGCGTTTTTTACCCGCATGCCCGCTCCGAAAACTTGTACTATGGTCAGGGAGTCGATGAGCACGGTGCTGTCCGCGGCGTGCAACGACACGCCCGCCTGGGGCAGGGGCATATCGAGGAATCCGTCCCTCACCTCGCCCACCAGCCTGATTCTATCGGGCAGCTGGAGCTGTTTCTTCGTGGCCTGCACGCTGATGGTCTGACCTTGTACCTTCACCTTCACGGGCTGCCCCTTGCAGATTTTCCTGATGGCGTCGGGGACGGTCAGGTCTTTTACGCGAGCCGAGGTCTGCAGGTCGTCCAGTCCGTCGGCAAGGATGTCGATGGTGTAGTCGGACTGCCCGTGGCTGATGGTCTGCAACGCCTCGATGAGGGGCGTTTCGTGAAAGTCGTGGGTGACAGTCTGCTGGGCCGAAGCGTGAGAGACGTTAAATAAAATAAGGAATAGGGTGGCGGCTACCCATTGGAAATGGACAAACTGTTTTTTCATTTTTCATCTGCGCTATTGGCTTCAACAAAAAGGGTATCGTGCTGCACGGTCAGCAGCAGTCCGTCGAAAGCGTTGAGGCGGCGGACGAAGTCATCGAACGGCGTCGCGGGGTTCCACGTCATGATGAGCTGCAGCTGGCGTGGCGCTTCGTCGCGGAAGACGACGGTCTTCTTGTAGTACGGGGCGACGACGGAGAGGATGCTGTCGAGGCTGATATTCGTGAAGCTGACGGGCGTGGCCTTGGCCTGGGGAGGCTGTGCAGGACGGTTTTGTGCATGGTGTATGGCTGCTACGGTGATGCCCGCCGCAAGGATAACACCCGCAAATATGGCTGCGGCTTTTATCCTGTGGCGGAATGTTGCTGGCTTTTGCTGATTCTGTAGTGGCGAGTGTCTGGGGCGCAACATCTCTGCAGCCTGCGCCAGTTCATGGTAGTAGTTCCTACAAGCTTCGCATTCGTCCATGTGCTGCTGGTACTCAGCTTTCGTTCGTGGGCTTACCTCCTTGTCAAAAAGGTCAACCACCTGGTTTCTAAACGTTTTGCAATCCATAGTTTTTTCGTTTTTTTTCGTTTTATACTGCAAGAGGGGCGTGCATCCCTTGTCTGATTTTCTCCAGTCCGTAGCTGAAGCGTGACTTGGCTGTGGTGAGCGGTATGCCCAAGATGTCGGCAATTTCCCTGAAACTTTTGTCACCATAGAACCGTAGCCGGATGACCTCCGCCTGTTCCGCAGGTATTTCACCTAATAGCCTGCTGATGCGACGGAATTCCAGCTCGAAGTCCTCGGTTTCGGACGTGACAGGTTCAGGCTGGCCGTCAAGAGGAACAATCGGTATGCGTTCGCTTTCGCGCAGACGGCTGATGCAGAGGTTGGCAAGCGTGCGATAGAGCCAGGCCTGCGGTCGGCGAATCTCTACATTCCTTTCGTTCACCTGCTGATGGAACTGGACAAGAACATCCTGCACGACATCTTCCGCATCATCGGGATTTCCCAGCCGATAGCAGGCGTACCCGAGCAGTCCTTTCCGCTCATCCCGAACGAGCTTCTCAAATTGTGAAGGAGTCATCTTTTTCATCGCTTTCCGATAATACGACGCAAAATTATCAAAAAAGACGTAAACAAAGTCTGCTTTTTCTGCCTATTCCATAATATTACACTTAAGCAAAAGTTCTATTGTGGCTTTTTTGACAACCCTGCTTACAATTCGTAACAAAGATGGCTTCGCTACCTTTACGCCTTGATGCGTGACGGGTTGCGAACTCCCCATTCCTATATAAAAGTGCCGTCTGCTGCGCGGTTAAGTTTTCAACCCGTCACTCGGAGGGATATGTCTTTTCCTTTTTGGGATTGTCAGCCGCATAAGTTTTTTTTCAGGGCATGCCTATGGTTTTTCTTGATGGAACCGTCCTGTTTTTTAGTCTTTTTCGTAGAGTTCCTCTGTCGTGGTGACGCGGGCCAGGTCGGCCAGCAGGGTGGCATAACGCTCGGCCACATCGTGGGTCAGGCGGCGCCCTTTCTCAGCCGTTGCAGCACGGGGATTGCCTATGCCCGTGTCAGAAGTGACGAGGTTCCAGTGGCGCGGTATCCATGCCGTCCCGTCGCGCAGCCCTGCGGGACGGAAGGCATGTGCCTTGCCCTCGCCTGCCAGCTCCATCCGCACCAGCTCGGGGTGATAATGCAGCATGGCCGACGTCTCCAGCTCGTCGGCATGGTCGCCCGGATGGTCAAGATAATCCTTCGCCGGCAGCACGGCATACCAGTTGCTTACGGCAATGAGCATGTCGGGATAGTCTGCCGCCAAATCACGGACAAAGCCCTTGAAGGTGTTGCCGCCGTGGCCGTTGACGATGAGGAGCCGTCGCACTCCCTGGCAGTACAACGAGCTGACGATGTCGGTCAGTACCGCCTGCTGGGTCTGCTGACGGAAGTGGAGGCAGAAGGGCAGTTCGCGCTGTCCGGGGTTCTGTGCTCCAAGCCCCACGGGAGGCAGCACCATCGTCCGGACCCCTGCACGCTCCCATGCCAGCCGTGCGGCATCGACTGCCACGTCGTGGCTCAGGATGCAGTCCGTCAGGTAGGGCAGATGTCCGTTGTGCGGCTCCGTGGCTCCCCACGGCAGCACCGCCACGTCGTACGCCACGCCCCTGACCTCGCCGTAGGTGGCATGGCAGAGGTCGGGCGTCATGCCCTTGTTTGCCTGCTCGGCAAAGGCGAACAGCTCGCTCGGCAGGTGGCAGTAGCCCGTGGGGTTTTTGTCCAGATAGTCCTGATGATACTCCTCGGCGGTATAGAAATTCAGCAGCGGCAGCAGCTCGACGCAGAGGGGGGCATCGTACCTGCGCTGCGCCTCGTCGAGTATGGCGCGGGCCACAGGCTCGTCGGCCGCATCGGTATAATAGATGCCGGTTCGGTAGCGCGTACCCTCGTCCTCGCCCTGACGGTTCAGGCTTGTAGGGTCGATGGCGCGGAGGTAGAGCCGCACGAGGAAGGGCAGGGGCAGCACCTCGTCGTCGAACACCACGTGCACGCACTCGGCATAGCCCGTCGTGTCCGTATAGACCTCCTTGTACGTGGGGTTCTCCGTCCGTCCGTTGGCAAAGCCCACCTCGGTCATCGTCACACCCCGTATCTTCTTCAGATAATGCTCGGCGCCCCAGAAGCACCCCGCAGCCAGATAAATCTCATGTGTCATCGTTGTCTTTTTCTTTTTTCCGACGGCAAAGATACAAAATTTTAATGAAAAACTTTTTTTAAATGAAAAATGAAGAATGAAAAATGAAAAATAAAAAGTCCCGTATGCAGCGTTCCGATTGCAATGCTATTTATTCTTCATTTTTCATTCTTAAAGGCTGAAGGTGGCGCGGAGCATGGCTGTGCGGCCGCAGAGGCCGTAGTCGAAGGTGTAGGTGTTGATGCCGTCGAAGACGGTATAGGCGTAACTGCGCTGGTTCAGGAGGTTGGTAAGCTCCAGACGGAGGACACACTGGTGGATTTTGTATTGCGCCGAGGCGTTGAAGAGGGACATACGCTTATATTGGTTGGTGGTGATCTGGCGACGCACATGATCGTAGTCTAAGGAGAGATCGAGGGTGGCGATGGGGAATATGTGGATGGCCCCGCTGTGGGTGAACGAGGTCACCGTATTGCTCTCGTCGGAGTGGCGGGAGCGCGACCAGCCGTAGCGGATGTCGTAGCGCAGTTCGAGCCACTGGATGGGAGTGACGGAGGCACCCGCGTGAAGGTTGTAGCTGTTCGAGCGAATCTTGATGATGTCCGCATTCACCGCCTGCTCACTTTCGCCGAAACCATACGAGGCATCCGCCCCGAGTTTGGTGAAGATGCTCGGGATGTTCTTCGTGACGGAAGCGGAGAAACTGGTGGAGCGGCTGCGGGAGTCGCGGAGCAGGACCGTGCTGCTCACGTCGATGCCGCTGACCGACTGCGACGTGAGCGTGTTCTGCTTGCCCTCGCTGTGGGTAGCTGCGAGGCTCAGCGTGAAGTACTGCATGGGCAGCTGCCACTTCCAGTCGCCCGATGTGTGCCACGTGTTCGACTCACCGATGATGCCAGACGAGGTGCGCACCGAGCGGTAGTCCACCTGCATCGGCTCCGTCAGCAGCGTCATCATGTCGCCAATCGAGGTCGTGTAGCCCGTCGAGAACGACAGTTTGCTGTTGGCCGAGAAGGTGTAGTTGATGCCCATCGAGGGATTGAGCACGGGCTTGGTGTAGTTCAGTTTGTTATAGTACAGCCCCTTCAGCGCTGCCCCGATGCCTGCACTCAGGTAGAAGCGGCGGTTCCTGGAATGAATCTCGAAGCCGGGGTTGAGGGTCGGCGTGAAGGCCCAGCCGCGAATGTCATTCATCTCGCCAGTCGCCGTGCGATAGGTTTCCAAGTCG
>JAFXXQ010000044.1 GCA_017542145.1 Bacteroidaceae bacterium
CATGAGGTTATACTTGCCGCCACGCTGTAGAATGGTGACAAAACTGCTAAACATATCCTCATTCTCAGTGAGGAAACTGGCGATGGTATGACCCGTGAACGTGTAGCGGTTGGAGGTGTCGATCTCTTCCTGACAACTGCTAACGGTCAAGGCTGTTACCAATACAGCTACAACTCCTATGACTCCACCCCGAAGGGAGTGGGGGAATAGGTTGGGGATATGTTTATGCAGTTTAATCATGGTGGGGATTTTTATTTACGTTTTTCGTCAAGAGAAATGTTCTCATTGCGTAGCCAGCCAACAGGAACGAATTCAATGTAGTCGTGCATGAACTGGTCGAGACCGTCATCGTTCTCATTGACGTTCTTGGCACGGAACCAGTGGTCGCCGCCATCTAGATACTTTGTGGTGAGGACAAGGCGGATGACGGATGGTTCGTGACGAGCCAAATGGCCATAAGCGTAGTATTGGGTGCTACCCTTAAGGAAGCCACGGTTCTTCATTTGCTTGTCGTTGATGACACCGTTGTCGTCGGTCTGCGCGTCGGCAATCCAACCGATACGGGGGTTGGCTGTTGCACTCAAGCGGAGGTCAACGGGGATACCCGTAATCTCGTTGTCGAAATAGAACTGGGTGATACCACGGTTTGTCATACCCTGATAGCCAAAGCGCATCTCGTAGGTACCTGGTGGAACGTGAGGCAGGCGGTAGGAGACATCGGCGGGACCAAGACACATACACTCGTCACCCATGTAGTTCGTCCAACTATTGTGTGGGCTGAGGTAGTACAGACGGGCTTCCTCGTGATTGTACTTGATGCGGTCGCTGTACGTACCAGGAATGTAGAACTCGTAGTCGCCAGCGCCTGCAAACTTGATGTTGTTACCGTCCGACCAGCGGATGTTGTTGTTGGTATATTCAGGAGCGATGGACGAGAAGTCGATACGGATAATCTCGTTCAACACGAAACCAGACATCACTTCTTCGTCATAAATCAGGAAATGGTCAATGAGGTGGATGGATCCATTCAATGCCTCATTCTGGAAGCCGGGGTACTTCGTCTTATTATTAGCCACGGTGGTAGGCTCCATGATGCGGATGTTGACGGGGATGTTTTTCTTTCCACAGGTCACGTTGAAGGCACCAGGAGCAGCAGCAATAAGATCGGGATCCTTGGTGTAGTTCAAGAAAATACATTCGGAATAGGAACGTTCAATGCCGTCGTCACATAGGCCACGCGTACCATTACTGAGGGGACGGATAACTTTGAGCAGTGTTCCCTGCATGGTTTCGAAGTAGTCGTAACGGTCGGCACGAGTCAGATATACACTTTCCGAGTTAAAATAGCCGCCACACGTGATTTTGTAGCAAGTCAGACGGGTGTAAAGCAGTTTGCGGTCTAACAAGTGGTAAGCAACGAACTTATAGAGAGCGTTGTTCGGACTCTGGTAGTTGTTATCATCGGAGGACTCGGGATACCAGATCTTGCACTGGGCAAACAGGTCTTCGATATTAAAAATGCCTGCTGCATGATAGACGGAGTCGGGCTCAACGAAAGCCGTGAAGCCGTAATAGCGGCTTGGGGGGTAAGGACAGCCCGAGGCATTGTAGATAGTAAGCGTGGTTTTGTCGCCGTCCGTGTAAGAAAAGTCCTTGTAGGGTTGCAATTTTGCGTCCAGTCCAGTCCGTTCTAGGGCTTCAGAGAAGATGCTCAGGAACTTCATACTTTCAATGACGGTGGGTACCGTTTCAGAGGATGGGTTCATGACCGAATTGATAATCTGGACGACACCATTCTCCACTTCCTCATCGGCACCGACAACCTGCGCACCATTGATGAAGAGGAGGCTATGCTGAAGAGAGTCCACGTCATAACTCATCGTAAGGTAGCGGTCGTTGAGGTTCATTGTGGGGACAACATCTCCCTCCATTTCCGTGGTTAAGTAGGTGGCAGGGATGATATGTGTCTGGGCAATGACCGTGCACATTGAGTCGCTAAGGTCTTCCAGTCGGGGCGACGTGACACCTGTCCAGATGACCTTCTTCGAACCTGGTTTCAGGGACTCCTTGTAGATGGAATCCTGTTCGAATAGATAACGGTCGATGGCGTCGTTCATGGGGGCAAAGCATGTGTAAGTACCGTATGCCTTCATTAGGTTGAACTTGCCGCCGCGCTTCAGGATGGTTATGAAACTGCTGAACATATCGTTATGTTCTTCAAGGAAGCTTGCCACCGTGTTTCCCGTGAATGTATAGCGGTTGCTGGTGTCAATATCCTCTTTACAGCCCACGACCGACAATCCGACAACTGTCAGCAATGCCACCGCCGTTAGGACAGATAAAAAGTGTTTTTTGATTTTCATGGAGATGCTACCTTGTTAGTTTTTCGAGATAACGTCTTTCTTATTCCATACTGGGTTCTGAACCAACATCGTATCTGTCTTGATTACACTTTCAGCAATGGGGAAGAAGAGCGCGTCAATGGAAGCCATTTTACTCTTGATGGCACTCTGGTTGCTCTCATACTTGTGAGGAACCATGATGTTCAACATGTTGTTAGTGGAACCGTCGCGAAGAGCCATTCGAACAAGGTCGAACCAGCGCTTGCCTTCGAAGCAGAGCTCACGCTGACGCTCCTTGATTACCATGTCCCGAAGGTCTGCTGTACCCGAATACTTGATGGAGTCTTTCGGTGAAACACCCCACGGGTTAGATCGATAGTAAACGGCTTTCACCAACTTGAAGGCTTCGGGCAGGTCGTTCTTCACGGAGTCGGCGCGGAAAGCACGGGCCTCGGCCTCCATCAGCATGACGTCAGTGATACGGTAGAGGATTACGTTTTGCCAATAGTAACGGCCGTCGTCGTCTGAATTCGTGTTGTAATATTCTGCTTGTCCTTCGGAACTGGAGTTGGGAGCTACCCTTGTAGAGCGCGTAGTGTATTTAGCAATAGGAAAGACATCCTCTTCGGGACCGTGCTGGTCTGTGTAGCTGGCGCGACGCAAATCGGTTTTACCTTCGTAGAGGCTGTTCTCGTCCGAACCCTTCTTGCCAAGATAAGATGAAGCCGTGAAAGGCATACTCGTCTGACCTTGTTCGTAACCATAGAAAGCGCAGATAGCGTAGTTATGGTTGTTGTCCTCATCAAGCTGCAATTCAAGAATGCTCTCTTTACGATTGTTCTTATCCGTGAAAAACTTGACATAGGTCTCATCATGGGAAGATGCTGTATTCTTATTCACAGGATGGGTTTCCAGCGGATAGCTGGCAACAAGAGCGTTGGAACCTTCCTGTTCCTCTTCCATGCCAACGTTGTTCTTTTTCTTCCAGTCAATGAGGTACTGCTTGCGGTCAGCGATGATGCGCTCGCAGTAGTCGATGCACTCGGTGTAGAAGTCGTAGCAGTCAGCTCCGTCACTCTTGCTTTGGAACTGAGTGAAAGCGGCTTTCCAAAGAAGGACGTCAGCACGGATGGCACGGACGGCATCGGCTGTGAAACGGCCTTTATTATACAACTCGTTATTGTAGGAACCGGAGGGAAGAACGAGACTTTCGGCTTCCTTGAGGTCAGCAAGAATAAAGTCGATGGCTTCAAGCGGTGTTGATTGCTTGATGTTGAGGTCTTGGCTATCATCAATTTTGGCCTCCTTCAGCAGAGGTATATCGCGGAAGGCACGCACCAGATAGAAGTGGCAGAGGGCTCGCATGGCTAACATCTCACCACGTACCACATCCAAGTCGCCTTGAGTGAAGTCCGGATCTTCATCCATCACCTGCGGTGCAAAATGAAGCACAATGTTGCAGTTGTTGATGATTTTGTAGTAGATGGACCAATCGCAGTAGCGGTTGGTGGCCAATAGGTTGGCATTGTTGATGTATTTCAGTTCCGTACCGATATGGGTGGTCTCAATGACATCGTCAGAACGGAGTTCGCCATAAACAAACACACGTTTGACAAAGGCATCGGAAACAAGGTTTTTGTAGCTATTTGCTACCATACCGTTTACATCAGCTTTGTTCTTCCAGAAATCTTCCAAGACGACCTTGTCAGTCGGGTAGATGGTCAGGAAGTCCGTACAGCCTGTCATGGTCAACGTCATGGCTGTAAATGTTGCTATTGAGAAGATCTTGAATGTCTTTTTCATAGGACTAATCATTAAAAGTTCAATGTTCAAATTATTAAACTGTCTTAGAATCCGATGGTGAGAGCCAGTGTATAGGAGCGTGAACGCGGTGTCTTAGCATTGTCCGATGCACGGCCCCAACCGCCGACAGAGATTTCAGGATCCACACCTGTGTAGTTCGTCCACACAAACAGGTTGTTGGCCGAGCCGGCGAGATAGAGACTGTTCAGACCATACTTCTTCAGGTTCTTAGCATCGAAGCTGTAGGAGAGCTGAAGGTAGGAGAAACGGACGTAGGAAGCATCCTCCACATAGCGGTCGCAACCAAGGAAGTTGTAACCTGTGTTATAGAGGGCACGTGGGATAACCGTCTGATCGCCTTCCTTACGCCAGCGCCAGTTGACGGCGATACTCTGGTTGTCGTTGGAGTACATGTTCTCAATGTCGGAACGTGCCTGGTTGACGACATCCACACCGTAACGATAGGTGAACTGCGTCCTCAGCTGGAGTCGTTTGTAGAAGAAGGTGAAGCCGAAACCACCCTGTGCGTCAGGGTTGGAGTTGCCAAGATAGACAATATCCAATTCGTTGATGTTACCATCGTGGTTGATGTCCTCGTAGATGGCATCACCACCACGGAAGCGGTAGCGCTGAGTACCATCCTCGTAGCCGAACACCATCTGTAGCGGTTTGCCGTTGGCGCCGTAGATGACATTACCGTCTTCGTCGTAAGCGATGGGGCAGCTGGCGCCGTAGATAGGTTTATCCGTCAGGTTGCCATTGGCATCCTTCTCGTAGGCCACGATGCGCGACGGAGTATAGTTCGGATCGTTCTCAAACTTGTTAAGGGCCTTCTCGTAGTTCTTGTAGCTGTATTCATAGACACCCAGATAGCGGAAGCCATAGAAGGAACCCAGCGGGTTGCCCACTTGAATACGGCCCAGATAGGTGTTGTTGGCGAAATTATAATCGCCATTTTGGCTGTTGAGGACACTTTCTTCCATGCTCTCAATGCGGTTGAAGTTCTGACCGACATTGACGTAGCAGTTCATGTAGAAGTCTTTGCCCACCTGGATGACTTTGTTACCCTGGAGGTTGAGTTCCCAACCATGGTTGCTGACGGCACCCGTGTTGCGGTAGGCAAGGCTGGAGTAGCCGTTATAGTTGGGGATGGAGTAGTTCGACATCAGCTGGTCGGAGGTCACGTTCTTGTAAACGTTGATGTCGGCGGTCAAACGATCATCCATGAAGCCGAGGTTGCTACCGACGTTATACTCTGTCTTTTTGGCCCAGCGGAGGTCAGTAAGACGGAGGCCGCCCTGCTGAACAGCGTTCATGTCAAATACACGTCCGTTGTTGCTATAAGTGGTATAATGCAGATATTCACTGCCCGGAGTAGAACCGGTAATACCAACACCTGCACGGAAGGAGAGCATGGAGAGCCATTTCTCTGACCACTTCATCCAAGGTTCATCGACGACATTCCAGCGGAGGGAGAGGCCAGGGAAGTTACCCCACTTGTGAGCATTACCGAATCGGGTTGAACCGTCGCGGCGCAGGGTGGCGGTGGCACTGTATCGGCCGCCCATGTAGGAATAAACGGCAGAGAATGACATGGCTGCCGAACGCCATTGGCCTGTACCCGTGCTACTGCCGGTCAGGTAGGTGCCTGTGGTCGGGCTGATAATGCCGTGAGGGATGCCATGCGACGAGGCGTGCTGGCTTGAACTGCTACCGATGGTCATTTCAAATCGTCCCATCAGAGTAAAGTAGTGCTTCTCGTTTTTGAAGTGCGGCGTAAAGTTTAGCTGATGACGTGTGGAGAATGCAAGCGACTTATCGTCATTGTTGCTACTCTTGTTCACGTTCGTGTTGAGCCATCCCTGTGTGGACAGACTATTGGGGAAATAGTCGTCGTTGCTGGTGGTGGCGGCATCCATGTTGACCATACCGTAGTACTTCAGCTGAGTTTCATCGCGGTCAAGACCGAGGAGCTTGTAGTCCAAGGCAATCTGTGGCGTGATGCGGTAGCTCTTGTTGTTTTTCCAAGCCTGATTACCGACAGCTACAGGGTTGATGTAATTCTTCTGGTTCCCGTCAAAGATACTGCTTGCGGTTTGACGAATGATGTAGTAATCTTCCGTGTCGTTGCCCTGCGGATCCTGAGCCCAGATACTCATGTTCGGCATAATGATTTGAGCGGTGGAAAGAAGACCGCTGTAATTCTGGTCGTTGTTCGTATAGGTCAGAGCGAAGTCGGCTGACACCTTAATACGGTCGCTGATATAGTAGTCAAGAGCCATACGGGTGGAAAGACGATCGAGGCTCTGCTCGATGACAGTACCTGTCTGATGATAGTAACCACCGCTGATACGGAATTGTGCTCGGTCACCGCCACCGGTGAGGTTCAGGTTATGGTCGTGCGTGAAACCGTTGGTGCTAATGGCCTTCACCCAGTCGGTATTGTTGTTGAAGTTCTCGTACTCGGAGAAGGTCGGGTTGTAATTGAGCTCTTCAGCGTTGGAGGCGGTGCTGCTTTGTGTGGGGTTGAAGTGCGACTCCTTGAGGAGCATGGTGTAGTCATCGCCGTTCAGCAGGTTGAGGCCCTTAGGCATCCATGCCTGCGAGAAACGGTAGCTGTACGACACCTTTGTCTTTCCACGCGAACCACGCTTGGTGTTAATCATGATGACACCGTTAGCACCACGGCTACCCCAGATGGCGCAGGCTGCGGCATCCTTCAGAACTTCGATGCTTTCGATGTCTTCGGGGTTCACGGTCAGCAGCTGGGCGAAGCTCTCTTCGTTGGCGGTGGAGAAGTCGAAATTTCCTTTCTCTTCTGTCGGCATTTCGAAGATGTTCCCGTTGACGACGATAAGGGGCTCTGCATTACCCGTGATGGTGGAGGTACCACGCAGACGCATCTGCGTGCCGGAACCAAGGTCACCCGAGTTGAACACGATGTCAAGACCGGCAATCTGTCCCTGCAGGGCTTCGTCGACCGAGGCGAAGGAGAGACCTTCCATTTCGCTCATGCTGAACTTCTGCTTAGCGACGGAGACTTCGCGGTCGAGAATGTCCAGACCGTTGGTCTCGTTGCGCTTCTGGGCGACGATGGTGACTTCATCAATGACGTTGTCATCTTTCATTACTACATTAAATACGGTACGCGTACCTATATCTAATATAACGTCCTTATAGCCGACGTACGATATTTTCAGTTTGTCCTTGGTGTCGCGGACCACCATGACGAAGTTTCCGTCGAAGTCGGTGGTGGCGGCTTCCACAATACGGTTGTCCTTGTTGAGCTCGACGACGTTCACCATCATCAAAGGACCCATGTCGTCGCTCACATTACCTGAAATACGGGATGTCTGAGCGAATGCGCCCGTTGTCAGCAGGCATAAAACAGCTGCGAGGATATACTTAACTTGTTTCATGATACCTTGTATTATTCGTTTTCAGTTGTAAACCTGCCATTCTTGAAGATACGGTCGTTAACCAAATAATTGTCAATTTGGTGTACGACGGCGTAGGAAGACGTCTCGATGTTCACGAGAGCGTTCGAGCTGGCAAACTCAATGTCGCGGGTCATGATGTTGTAGTCCTGACCTTCCTTACCACTATTGATGACATAGCAGGTATTGTCTATTTCATCAATGTCACCCTTGACGGAGATGGTCGGGTGTGTGCTATAGGGACTCTCCTTCGTTTCGACGGAGACCTTGCTGAATCGCTTGGTCAGGTTGTCGAGAGAAGCGGTTTCGTAGTTGACAACGGTATAGACATTGTTACCTTCAACCATCTGATGCGGTTTCTCATCGACATAGACGGAATTATCTTGAATGTGATACTTCACGAAGTCGATAATCAGCATAGCGCGTTTTTCAATATCCTTCTTACGTGTCGTAATCTGGGCGTTTTTCTGGTCAACAGTAGCCTGAAGGTCATCTATCTGCTTGCGAACGACGGCGGTATCGGGTTCGTTGTTGCTGATTTTGAGGGCCAGCGCATTCTGCAGTTCCTCAATTTGTGTCTCAAGGTCAGCCACGGTGGCGATTTCGTCGTTGACTTCCTCGGCTTCCTCTTCAAGCACATCCCAAGTGGGCAGGCCTCTTTCGCAAGCATCGAGGATGGCATCGTTCGTGGGAACATAGACGGTGTAGTGATACGTGTTGAACGTATGGATGTTGTAGTCCAAACCGTTGGCATTCTCGAAAATCAGGAACTTCTTGGTGCTGTCAGGGTCAATCTGTCCCTTATCGTTGCGAGCACCCACTAGTTCCACTACTGCATCGGAAGTTTGGCAGAGCTGGAAGAACTCGTTGAAATCCTCGTGACGGACGGGGTCGGAAAGTACTTTATAGACTGACTGCGTCGGGGGCTGAATCATGCCAGCATCCAAACGGTAGGTGACACCGTTCTCCTGAATGTACATCTCGCCGATGGGAAGACCGGTGTCGACGCCTGTAGTATCAATCTCAATTTCATGTCCGCCATAGACGCGATCTACAACGGGAACTTCTTCCGTGACTCCATTGCGAACGCGGGTGCGTGTCTGGCTGCCGTATTCAACCTTGACGGTACCATAGCCCTTGGCCATGTGGTATTTGTTGCCGTCCTCAAAGTCGCCGACAATGATGTAGTATTCCATCATCTGCTCCAGTAGGTTCTTGATACGGCCGGAATTGGTGAGGTTGGCCGACTGCTCGAGGAGCTCACCTGTGGCCTTGTCGTAAGTCCATTGCTCTGCATAGACACTTGCCTTCTTCGAACCTACCGGCGGTTCGTAGTGGAAGATGTAGCAGGTGGGGTTGGGGTTTCTCAGCGATGACACATCGTTGTAGCGCATGGCACCTTCCGAGGGAACAATCAAGCTGAAGTAACTGTCCATAGCTAGCAGGTACTTGTCGTATTCATACGAGTTGATGGCCCAATAGGCAGCCTGCGTGGTTTCGCCTAACATGACAGGCGCAATGACGGCTACGTAGCGGGCGGGGCTGTAAACCTCTTTCGTCACATAGACGACACCGTTGTTGGTAATCATACATTCGTCGATGTGTGCAACTTCAATTTTCATGGACTCGCGCGCATCGTTCATAATGCTCTCGAACTTGCTCGGCACGGTGGCGTTGAAGGTCGATTTCATGACGTTGCGGAGCAGCGCCTGAATGACATCCATCGGGATGCTATCCACGGCTTCCTCCAGTCCCTTGCGGTCTGCGATGGAGATTCGGTTGCCATCAGCACGGATGCCGTAGCGCTCAATAAGGGCTTTTCCCTTGCCCGTTCTGAAGTACTCTTCAAGGGTCTCATCGTTGGGGACGAACATGGCACCCATGTCGGCTTCCACTGAGCCACCTACGCCTGACGTGAAGCTATTCCAGCCCGGGTCGAAGTAGAGGGAGCCCTTGGCGGCACGAGTGCGCTGGTCGTCATCCATGAAATCAAGATAATCACCAGTGGCATTGCGGTTACGCGTGCTGGTGAAATAGCGCTTCTCATAAACGCGTTCGGCATTGGCATCGTCACCATAGTGGTAGAGGCGGTTGTAATCGCTGCTGAGCTGAGCGTTATAAACAGGTACTGCGAAACGGTCGAGCAGGCGGCTGAAGAGCTTGGTTTTCGGGTTACGGCGAATTTCCTCAGCCATGTTCGAGGGTGGGATGAGCAGACCGTCCAGTTGGTGTACATAGCCGTTCTTGCAGGTCACGTTCTGGTTGATGACGCGCTTGTCGAAGATAAATGCATCATCGGCCGTAATCTTGCCTCCGTATCGGTGGTTGAACAAGATCTCAAGGTCGTTGAGGGTGATGTTGTTCTGATAGAGCTGCTCTTCGAGGAAGTGAACCATCAGGAAGTTGGTGCCGTCGAGGGCCAGGCGGATGCCTTTTTCACGATATCTGTCCCAGAACGGGTTGTTCTGCGGCAGTTCGTTGCCGGCATAGTGTCCGATGGTGTCCACGATGTTGGCTGAGGTGACTTGGCGGAGGCAGCGTCCTTCCTGCACTTCGGCGTCGGTGCCGGATGCGGCAGAAGAAGACATCATTTCCAGCAGGTAGGCATTGTCCAACATGCTGTTGTAGAGAATCACCTTCTTCTGAGCATCGCTCAACTGGGAATAGCTGGTCAGCCCCCACGCGTCCTTGATGCCTTTCATGAAGGCTTCGTCGTCAGCGGCGAACAGCGTCTTACTACCTGTCTTCGACAACACTTCCGTGTAGTTAAGGTCGTCGATGACTTTCAAGAAATAAGTGAAGTTGCCTTTCTCTTGCATGTAGTCGTAGATACTGGCGCCGAGCCAATCAGGCTCTTCGTCGTCGAGGAGATAGGGATCCTTACACGACTGAACGCCTACACACAAGAACAATAGAGCCGCAAAAACACTGATTTCGCGAATCTTACCATGGTGTTTCGAGGTATTCATACAGTTTTTATTAATTAATATTATTTTTCTTTTATTCTTTGGATGAAAAATTAACCGTGCAAAGTTAAGAAAAAAAAACACGCTGAAGAATTTTTAACATAAAAAATGAGTCTCTTTGTGCATTTTTTTTTCTTGAAGGGGGTTTTTAGCGGATAAAAACCGTTTTTTCGGCTTAGGTTAGTACTTTTCGTGATAAACGGCACCACTGGTAGGGCCATTGATGCGTCGTGCGAATTGCTGGGGAGTAATGGTGACAGGCCCTTTCATGAATTCGGGGACATTATAGCTTTTGTAGAACTGCTGGTAGTAGTCGGGCATCTTCTGAGGGATGACGAAAGGTTTGCGTCCGCGTCCATTTTTGTCAAAGTAGGCGAGGTAGAGGCGTGTGAAATTTCCGTCGTAGCGGCGACTACTGATGATGAGCCACCTTCCGTTACTGCTCCAGTTGTGGAAACTCTCTGTATCGGGGCTATTGACTTCATCGAACTTGCGCATGTTGCCGGTTTTGAGGTCCATCAATAGAAGATCGCCGCTGCGGTGCCAGATGTGGAAGACGCCGTAGTCGCCTATGGCGAGCAGCAGATAACGTCCGTCGGGCGACACGCGGGGCAAGGTGACACTCTGTCCGGAGGCGGCGGCATCAAACACCAGCTCACGAGGGCCAAAGTGCTTGGTGACAGGGTCGAAACTCTTCTTATAGAGGTTGTACTTGAAGTCCTGATAGCGGTCGATGATTTCGCGATCGCGACGGCTGTAGTCGTTGACAATGAATTTGGCCGAGACGTAATAAAGTGTCCTGCCGTCGGGTGACCAGTAGGGGTAGCACTCCCATTCGGTGGTGTCGTTTTCGATAGTGGTGACTTCGTTGAGGTCTATGTCGTAGAGGATGAGGTCGCTATAGAGGTCCTGTACCTCTATCTTTTCGTCGTTGCGGGTATGGAACGATTGGCCGGTGTTGTTTGTAGAGTAGGCGATGTAGTTGTGCGTGGGGTGCCACGAGGGATAGACACCGGCGGCGAGGGTAGAGTCGGTCTTGAGGTTTATCTTGCGGATATCGCCGTTGAAGGCCATGATGGTGCCGCCTTTGTGCTGGCGGGCATGGAATTGAAGGCTGTCGGGGTTGTAGTTCTTTACGGAGTGGCAGTTGATGCATTGGCCATTCTCGTCGGTGGAAATGAGCATATTGCTGAAGATGACGCTCTCCTTGTAATTCTCCAGACAGCGCTGGTTGATGGTCAGGTCTTCGTAGGTGACGTAGGAGGGGGCGATAAGGCGATAGGTAATGTAAGGATCAACCCTCTCTTCGGCTACGCTGATAGTGAAGGGCTTGAGTGCTTTCCATTTCCCCTTTTCCTTCTGCTTGACGTAGGCTGTGACGGTAATGTCTTTGCCGACACATTTGCTGATGAAGCTGCGCCATTTCTTGATGCTGGGGCAGACGTCTGTACCGCTGACGGTAATCATCTCCTCGCCACAAGCGAAGGTGGTGACGGCATCCGTTATGTCAGGCAGGTTATAGCGCCACGTGAGGGGTGCGATGTTGGGCGGAATGGTGACGTCGGTATAGTCAGGAGTGATGGCGGCCTTGGTGGTGCTCTTCTCGAAATCTGATGGCACACCGGTTGTGCATCCGGCAAGAATCGCCAAAATTATTAGAGGAAGGAAGTATCTTTTCATACGCTATGTTATTTTTCATTATTCGTTCTCAATCTTCATATTAGTACGATTTCACGTCGCGAATGAAGAAATAGAAATAGAAGTAGGTGTCGCCAAAGCGCTCGTAGAACTTCTGCTTGATGACGGGGTCGCGTTCGGCGTTTTCGGTAATGGCGTTCTTGCGGGCATACTCCATGAAAGCCTGGAACTTAGCCTTGACGTTCTTTTCGAATGGCATTTTGCTGATGTCGACCTTGCCGGGCTCCAGGTTGCCGAAGAGCAGGGCGGCCTCCTGGTAATGGGTGGGCATACGGTCGGTCTTGTGGCTGTTGGCAAAGCGGAAGAAGTTCTGCCAGAAGGTGGGGATGTCCTTGAGGATAAGGGCGCACATCAGTCCGGCCTCGTCGAACATCGGCGTTGACGCTTCGCCGAAGGAGTGGGCAAAGTAATTGAGCAAGTAGATTTCAACGAGTGAGTTGTCGCCGTCTAGCTGATCCTCGTAGCAGAAGAGTGGGAGGATGGAGGCAAACTCCTTGTCTTTCTTAATCAGTTGGGGGGTATCGACGAACTTCTGATAATGCTTTACCCATTTCTTGTGGAACCACGTCTTGGATAGTGTGTCGAGGTACTTTTGTGCTGAAATGTATTCGCCGGAGAGGATGGCGCACTTCGTCATGTACTTGAGGTATTCCACGCGCCAGCCGTACTCTACGCCGTCCTCCAGGCACCAACGGTAGCAGAAGTTGAAGCGGGCGTAATTGTAGTAGAGCATCTTGCCGCCCACCTGCATCATGCGGATGTCGAGGGGCGTGTTGGGGCGGTTTCCTCCGTCGAGGAAGGTAAACATCTCATCGCCTCCGCGTCCCAGCTTCAGCAGGGCAAGGTTCTTAGCCATGACGATGAGGCGCGTGGGCTCGCTCTTTTGCTTCTTCACGATGTCTAGGACACCCTTGTAGTCCATTTTCTCCATCGCCGCTTCAATTTTCAGCTCGTTGTGAAAATTGGCATCCTTATACCAGAAGAGGACGACGAACAGGGCCGCCAGCACAATAGCGCCGCCGTTCCAGCAGAGGGCTTCGATGGCCTCGCGGGCCATCCTGGGCTTGGCGCCTTTTTTGCCCTTGCTGTTTTTCTTTGGTTTAGTCGTCTTCGGGCTTGGGGATTCGATGGCTTGCTGAGCTTCGGCAGTCTTTTTTTCTCTGAATCGGAAGAGAGCCAGCGTGATGGCTGACAGGATAAGCAAGAAATATGGCCACCAAAAGACGAGTTGCTCCTTTGTGAGGCGGAAGAAGGGCAGTCCTGCCAGATAAATCCAGTTCTGACGGACCATCGTATAGGCGTAATAATATAAATAAGGTATAGCAGCAATCCCCGCGACACATAGGCCAAGCGTCACCCACCTGCCCGTTTGCCCGCCTCGTACGGCCAGCAGGGCGATGAGCAGGGCTGCCAGTAGGGCATAGAAGCCGAAGAGGGGGAATCCTGCGGCAAACAGCACGACGATATAGGCCCATTGTGCCCACGACTTGCGAATCAGCTGCCAGCCGCGCACAGCCAACAGCGCGAATGTGAATCCGACGGCGGCGCTGAACAGATAGGCCTGTGTCTTGATGAGGAAAATCCAGTAGCCCACCTCCAGCGCGCAGCCGATGAGCAGGCCGACGGGGATAAGCGCCAGCGCAGCACGGTCGTCGGGGATGCGGAAGACCTTCAGCGTCAGCAGATAGACCGACAGCCAGAGCCCCACGAGCAACAGGGCGCCCAGCCACGGGTAGTACATAAACTGGTTGAGAAACGTGGCGATGACCGTCAGGAATCCGGCAGGATATGACATGCGGCGCGAAAACCATATCTCCGTGGGCAGCCAAAGGCTGAGTTCCTGCGAGCGGAACAGCAATTCGTTCTCGAAAATGAGCAATAAAACATAGACCACGAGCAAGAAACTCAGGCCAATAATCAGCGGAAGATGCTTCGTTGGTTTCTTCATAATTCCAATTATAATCTGCAAAGATAAGCCCTTTCCCGCACTTTTCAAATATTTGAGTTAAAAAATGCAGTAAAATTTAAAAATTCCCACACCAGGAAACGGCTTTTTTTCCGAGGTTTCATCTTTGAAAAAAATTGCGTTATTATTTGGTAGGGAAAGGAAAAAAGGCTATCTTCGCAGTCGGATTTCATTAAACTCCAACTGGAGGAGAATAAAACTCCAATTGTAGGAGCATGAAACCTCAGTTGTCGGAGTATAAAACTCCAATTGGAGGAGAAGGAAGGAGGAATCAATTGGCAGATTATAAGAGTGCGTAAAGAAAAGAAAGATAATGTAAAACCAAAAAACAGTTTATTATGCCCATTTATTATGACTTGGTGAACCGGCCGGATCCTGAAAATACGGGTAATCCGCAGCCTCTCTATCCCCGCGTGGTTTGCAAGGGGACGGCGAAACTTGGTGACTTGCTTGTGGATATGAGCTCAAAGGTGGACGAGGCAACGCTTGTCCGTGTGCTGACGGCACTCCGCTCGGCTGTCTGTACGGAATTGATGCGCAGCCGTCGTGTCCATATCGAGGGATGGGGCAGCTTCAGCCTGCGCCTCGAGGGACGCCCTGTAAATGAGCCCGAGGATATCCATGCCCAGAGCATCAGCGTGGCTGGCATCAACTTCCAGCCCGAGAAAGCCTTCGTGAAGGCCTGCCGGCAAGGGGGTATTGTTCGTGACAACGAGGGCTTCCGCACGTCGGCAGATTGTCCGCTTTCCGAGCAGCTTGCTCTGCTCGCCAACTACTTTGCTTCCCATGCGGAACTGACGACGCCTGAGTTTGTGCGGCTTACCGGCATTCGTCCGACGAAGGCACGCGTGGCGCTTGCCGAGCTGGTGGAGAGGGGGTATCTTGCGCGCATGGGCCGCTTGTCCGCTACGCATTACGTCCGTACGGATATGCCGCTGGAATAGAGGACGTAAGACTGCCGTTCCTGACAGGAAAAGCCTGCGGCGCGCTCAGTCTTATTTCGGAAGTTTCCAGGGCTTGCGGTAGGCGGGTGCGATGAGTCGGTCGGCTTGCCGGTTGTGGAAGGTGTGTCGGGCATCGTCGTAAGTAAGCACTTGGCGCGTGCGGGCAGCGATGTTGCCGATGTGGGCGTATTTGGCGCAGAGGCTGCCGTTGGTGATGGGGCAGGCTGTGTCGAAGCGGCGTTCCCTGACGCAGTTGAGAAAGTCGGTTGTATGGTCGAGATGCTCGTTGTTTGTGGGCTTCCAGGTCTGAGCCTCCAGGCGATTGCCCTCAGGAAGCACTTCCATCCCTTCGCGATTCACGACAAGCGTGCCGTTGGTGCCCTTGAATTCCAGTCCGTAGTTCTTTCCGTAAGGGCCGGACTCAATAGTCACGTTGCTCCATTGGATATTGAAACGGTCGAACTCATAGATGACCTGTAAGGTATCAAAGGTTTCGGCAAAGTTGTCGGGATAGGCATGGTTGGCGCCTGACGCCAACACACGGCAGGGCATCTCCTTCACATCCATTCCCCACAGCGCCATGTCCAGCAGGTGAACGCCCCAGTCGGTGAGAAGGCCGCCTCCGTAGTCCCAGAACATACGCCACGAGCCGTGAAAACGGCTGGCGTTGAAAGTACGGTCGGGGGCTGGTCCTAACCACGTCTGGAAGTCCACGCCTTCTGGAACGGGACCATCCATGGCAGGATGGAGAATGGCTGCATAGGCGAAGTTGGCCCAGACATTTACGCGTGCGATGGTCCCCAGCTTGCCGCTGTCGATGTATTGCTTCATCTTCTGCCACATCTGTGAGCTGCGTTGCTGCTGCCCCACCTGCACCACACGGCCATAGCGCTGGGCGGCAGCTACCATAGCGTCGCATTCTGCAATACTATTTGCTGCCGGCTTTTCCACATACACATCCTTGCCGGCGGAACAGGCGTCCGTCATGATGAGGCAATGCCAATGGTCAGGGGTGCCGATGATGACGGCGTCCAAGTCCTTGCGTTCCAGCAGGAGGCGATAGTCGCCATAGAGGTCTGGACGATGCCCCCATTTCTTTTCGGCTTCGTCTGCGCGATTCCTTAGAATGTTTTGGTCGATGTCGCATAGGCCGACGCAGTTTACTCCAGGATGGCGCATGATGTCTTCCAAGTCATACCATCCCATGCTTCTGCAGCCGACAAGGGCTACATTCAGTTGGTCTGAAGGTGGAACGGAAGAGGTGCGATGTAATGAGGGGGCGACACGGCTTGATGAACCTTGACGCGTGCCAAGAACTGCGGTTGGAGCTAAGGTTAGTCCGATGGCGGCAGCCGTGCCGCGTTGGAGGAACTCTCTTCTTGATATGGATTCTGACATAATAATGGGTTTGGGTTGAGGATGTGCAAAGATAATGTTTGACGCTCGCATTAGCAAAGGTTTTAACAAAAAAGATAGGGGATGCACGCGTGCATCCCCTAAAGAGCGAGGTCGAGATTATTCAACCAGGACCTTGAGCGAGCTCAGTTATTTTCTCACTTAACCAAGACCTTGCGGACTTCGATGAGGCCGTCGGCGCGGAGGGTGCGGACAATGTTGACGCCCTTCTGCGGCTCAGCAAGGAGTCGGCCGTCGGTGGTGAAGTACTCGGTACGGACGGGAGCTGCATTGAGGGCATTGACACGGGTGTCGATGCGGTAGTCGCTGTTGTCGCCGAGGGTCTTGAGGGTGAGACGGAATTCATCAGCAGAGAACCAGGTGCCGGTGTAAGCCTTGCCGGAGAGCAGGCTGTCGCAGGTGATACCGATGGTCATCACGTGGTCGTTGACGACGATATCATTAATCTCGCGGATTGCCCAGCCATAGCCGATGCCGTCGTGAGCATTGAAAATGTCGGTCTGCGTGCCGTCGGCCACCCAAAGGAGGCTGTCAGCCTCCCAGAGTTCGCCGCGCTGGTCAGCGTCGTTGGGGAACATGACCCACTTAGTGCTTTCGCCGCTGACGGCGATGGCCATCGTGGAGTCGTTCTTCTCCTTACCATACTTGGCAACGGAGGCGAAGAGGAAGGCGTTCTCGCCGCTCGAACGACCGTGGCACTCCAGCTTATAAGTACCGTTGGGGATATCGGTGAGAATCTGGTAGGCGGTGAAATTCAGCTTGCCTGCGGTACCGTTCCAACTGTCAAGGTAGCGGTTGCCCGTATCGCCCGTCCAGTACTGGCCTGTGGTGGTGGGCTGATTGCCCGTACCGAGGACAATGCTCCAGCCGGTGGGCGTGCTGTCATCGATGTTCGGGTTGGCGATAAGCAGATCGGTGACGTCGGTGTTGTCCGAAGCCTTGGTAAGGGCGCTCTTCTTCATAGCGCTGACGGCAGCCTCGAGGCGGGCCTTCAGAATGTTGACGCTCTCCACGTTGCGGAAGTGGTCGGCCAGTTCAGCCTGGTTGGCTTCGATAATCTCGTTGACCACGGTGACGTACTTTGTGTCATAGCCGTTCTTGTTGGCGTTACGGACGAGTGTGGCAACATCCTCTACGTAGGTTCCATAAGCGGTATAAGCATCGAGCTTCTTGCTCACAGCGTCGAGGTCGGTGGATTTGCAGACGGGGTTCTTCAGCTCGTAGCCGGCAAACTCAACGCCCTTGTTAGCAGCGTCCTTGGCGGCGGTGCTGGCGAAGCTTTCAGCCAAAGCGGCAGCCTCGGCAAGCTTGCCCGTACGGAATGCCTTGGCGGCGGCGGCATAGCCAGCATACTCCTCGTTGACGGGGAGCTGGGCATCGTAAGCTTCCATGAACTTGTTGTCAGCAGCAAGTGCCTTGGAGGCATCGAACAGAGCGGTAAACTCGGTGTAGTCGCCCGGCAGCAGAACATCGGCGATAGCCTCACCCTCGTGGAGTGCAATGTGCCAGAATTCAATCATATCCTCCTGCGTAGCGGGACCAAAGTACTTCAGACCGAAGTCGCGGAAAGCGAACCAGCTGGTGTTTGCGTGGCCTTTGCCGCGGACGCCGAGCTTCAGCGTGTTGTCGGTAACAATTACGCGAACCTTATTATCTGCGTAGAAGCCGGCCTGGAAGGCTTCGTCGGCGTTCTGACGGACGTTAATGTAGCCATTTGTGCCGTCGGACGAGCAGCCGCACTCGGCAGAGGTGTATGTATAGAGTGACATGATGCTGGTGGCGCTGCCGTTGGCGTAGAGTTTGGCAAGCAGATTCTCGGCACCGTTACGATAAGCCTCACCTCCGTCGTTGGCACCGGCGCGGAAGAATCCATAGACGCTGAACTCATAGAGACCGTTGGGCACGCCCGTGAGTTCCTGATACATATCCCAATCCATGTTGTAGAACTCAGCCACTTCGTATTCAAAGCCAGGCGTTGAGCCGCTCCAGCCTGCGTTGCCGTTTCTGATTTCAGGATTGGTGATAAGGAATGCATAGTCAGCAGGTTCCTCATGGGTGGCCTCCTGGCTCAGCAGATATTCCTTGCGGGCCTGCTCAATGGCGGCAATCATGTCGATAATATCCTGATAGGTGGCGTCTTCATTGCCTCCGTCGATGAGATCTTGGGCTTTGTTGTAGGCTTCCTCAGCATCCTTGGCACCCGGATACTCAGTGGTATTGAGCAAGTCGACTAACGCGTTGGTGGCATCGCGGAGCTCTTGCATCTTGATGAGAGAGTTCTTGGCCTGACGGAACGCAGCGTCCAGTTTATCGTATTCGGCATTCATCTCATCGTCGGATGTGCCGAGGACACTCATAGCGTCGAGGCTAGCTTCCTCAAGAGAGTAGGCGATAGCGGGAAGCAGGTCGTCGAAGTGGTCAGCAAGATACTGGTCAACCTCTTCGCAGAGCGCCTGCAGGTAGATACCGACGTTGAAGCCGGCATACTCAAGCCTGACGTTATCGATGGCGACGTAGCTGTAGAGGCCGTCTTTCTTACCCATCATACCCACGACGATGGAGTCCTCGGTGACGACACCCTTAATAGAGAAGGTCTCGGGGTGGGAAGCGTCGTAGGCGGCATCGCTGCCCGTCATCTCGGCGGTCTTCATGTCCTGCTCGGCGCCGTTGGCGAAGATGTAGCAGCCCGTCTCTTCTTCCTCACCGGCGGAGTGCGTCATGACGCACTGTACGGAGAAGATGTAGTAGCCCTTGGGCAGTCCCTTGACGGACTGACGGATGTAGGTGTCGGAGCCGGGGAGGCCGTTGATTTCGAGCACGCGGTCGGTAATCTCCTGGAAATAGGACTGGACGCGGATGTTCGTACCGCCGTTGACGGCATCGTTGTTGCGTTCCCAATCGACCATACCGTTGTCGAAGCGCGGGTTCTTGAGGTAGCGGTCGGTGACGTCAACCATGTGGTCGTCGTCGGCGTTGGCCATGCGGTAGTCGAGGATGGCCTCGTTGAGCTTGGCAATCATCTCGTTGAACTCCGTGGCCGTAGCGTCGGACTTGTCGGCAAGAGCCGAAGCCTCGTCGATGGTGGCCTGGAACGTAGCCTTGGCCTCGTCGTCAGGATTGTCGAAGGCGTCCATCCACTGGCCGGCGTTCTCAATGAGGGCGAGCAGCTCGGTGGGGTCGGCGTCCTGCGAAACCTCGGCGAGGATGAAGGCGTCGAAGCCATGAGCACCACCCAGCCAGCGGGCGCAGAACTGCAGGTACTCATATTGAGCCTCGGTGACGACGATGTTCTGCGTCCAGGCAAGGTCGGCATCCTCATGGGCAAACATCAACGTGAGGGTCTCGTCGCCGCGAGGCGTGTTGGTCTGGGAGGTGACGATGTAGCCTTCCTTCTCCACGGCTGCGGTGTTGCTGATGTTCTTGGTGTAGTAGCTGAAGACGTAGGTTTTGCCCTTCTCAATGGGCCAGGCCATACCGATGGAGGCATTGCTGCCTTTGCCGGCGTTCTGGGTGGGGACGATGAACGCGCCGCCGTCGACACCGCCGGAGGTGTTGAGGGTGGTGCTTTCAAGTGCACCGCCTGCACCGCCAAGCCAGCCGTCGAGGCCGTTGTCAAAACTCGGGTTCTCGATGAGGTTCTCGCCAACGACGGTGTAGCCGTTGCCGTTGTACTCGAAGTGATCGCCCGTCTTCAGTTGCTCCTGCTGGGCAGAGACCGTCAGAGCGGCCACGGCTGCCAGCGCAAATGTAAAGAATTTCTTCATGGGTTTGTTTGAGTTGGTTAATAAATAGGAATAATTATAAGAATATCTTTGTTGTCTTGATGCTGCCGTCGCGAGCGGTGGTGCGGCGGAGGAAGAGGCCGCTGCCGGTGGGTGTGGCGACGCGACGACCGTCGAGGGTAAACCATTCGGTTCGGAGGGCACCGTCTGGGCCAAAGGCGTCGTCAGCCACTATGGGGGAGAGGCAGGTGAGGGTGCCGTCGCTGATGACCATCCAGCCGAAGTCTTCGGTGGCGCTGCCACTGACGCGAGGCTCGCTGCCGTCGATGGTGCGGCGGATGCGCACGGACGTATTATTTAAAGAGGAATAGCGAGTGATGGCGGCGCGGGACTCGTTGGCGGTCTGCGGCTCGCCCCACAGCAAGGGGTTGACGAGCGTGTCGCCGAACTCGATGGTGCGTGCCGTGATGCCTCCCACGGCTTCGACGGCACGGCCGACGGTGATGAGCTTGCCGTCCATCAGCTGTCCCTGCCCCTGCTCAACGGCCAGGTAGAGGACGCTCTCGCTGATGAAGGTCTTCTCCGGACGGCCATACTCGCGGCAAAGGCGAATCTTGAAGCCTTCGTGGGTGACGTCGAACACCTTCCACATGAGGGGATAGGTGTCGCGCGAGGTGGGCACGCTGACGAAGACGACGGGGGTGACGTCCTCGGCGAAGGGCTGGTTGAAGTGGATGTAGGCGGTGTCGTTGTTCACCTTGCCGTAGGCGTTGGTGGCGTAGGCGCTGTCCATCTGCTCGGCGGCAATCTGGCTGGCCTCGTAGTGCAGTCCGCCCAGGGTGCCGTTGCCACGGGGGAGGGAGAGGAAGTCAGCGCGGTCGTCGCGGTTCATGGTCTGGTTGTCGGCCAGCGACCAGGGGAAGAAACGGTACTGGAAGCCATCCTTCTTGAGCGACTGCAGGTGGTGGCAGAGCGGGGTGCTGGAGTTGCCGGCCGAAACGGGGCCGAGGATAACGACGGGCAGGCTCTCGTAGTTGATGCCGTAATAGCAGTAGGTGTAGTCGGTGTTGGTGACGACGACGGAGCCGAAGCGGATGTCGTCGTTGCCCTCGCCCATAGTGACGGAGACGGAGACCTCGTCAGAGTAGCGGGCGACCTTAGCGCCGATAGGGTAAGTGCCGACGCGATAGACGTAGGCGCCGCTGGCCGAGAGGGTGTCGGTGAAAGTATAGGTAGCGCCGTTCGCGCCCGTCTTATCCTTGAGGGGCAGGGTGGCGATGCGCTTGTAGGCGGATGCGCCAGGCATCCGGCACTCCACGACCACGCTGTCGGCCATATCGCCATTGTTGTCCTGCCACTTCAGGGCGTAGGTGTTCTTGCCCTTGTTGTAGGTGCCGGTGAGGCCTGTCGGGTTGCTATAGACCACGGTGGGCACCTTCTCGTAGGCCGCGTTGTAGCCCAGTCCGGACTGCATGGAGGCGTAGTACTTGCCGAGGGTGGAGAGGGTACCGTCCTTGTAGATTTTCGAGCAGTCGGCCTCGCTGTTCCAGTAGGCATAGCGTTCGATGCAGCCGAGCGAGTTGAGGTAGTCGAGGATGGGCTTGGTGCCGCTGTAGCACTTCTGCTGGTTGGCGGCGGAGAAGCTGTTGCGCCCGTCGGGAGCCTCGCCGAAGATGCCGTTGTTGTTCCAACTGGCGCCCCACACCCATTCGCTGATCCAGATGGGACGCCGGCCGTAGTTGTTGTAATAGCTCTCGAGGTTCCAGAAGCTGCCGGAGGGCCAGTAGCAATGGAGGTCAAGGAGGTCGCAGCGCCAGCCGCGGGCGTCAATCTCACGGATGAACTGCTGGAGGTGGCTCCAGCTGCCGTCGTGCGACGTCTCGGAGCAGAGGCGAAGGCCGGTGCGCATGAGGTTCTGCCAGTTGGCGAGCACGGTCTCGACGTCCTGCGGATGGTCGTCGGCCGAGTTGCCCGGCTCGTTGTTGGTCTTCATGTGGCACGAGTAGGTGACGCTGCCGCAGGCTGCCGGCGAGGGCCAGTCCTCGTAGATGTGGTTAGGCACGCACTCGGTGTCGGGCAGGCGGTTTTCGCCTGTGGACCACGTGTAGCACCACGAGGCGTTGAGGGCATCGTTGGCCGCGGCACGGGTGTCGCTGGCGAGACCTTTCTTCTGGGCATTCTGCCACAGGAATACACGGTATGACGATATGCGTCCGTCCATGTTGGCGGGAAGGCTGGCTATCTCGAGGTCTTCCTGGTCGGCAATGAAGCAACGGCTGTAGCCCCAGCCTCCTGTGCCGAGGGCGAAGGTGACCATATAGCCGCGTTTGAGGCGGAAGCTGCGGATGCGGTTGTTGAGTTTGGCCTCGGAGAGGGTGTTCATGAAGCCGCCGGCGTTCTCCAGTCCGAAGCTGTTGACGGCCTCGCCCCCGAAGTCCGGCTCGGAATAGACGGTGAGCGGACGGAAGTCCTTGGGGTAGGGGAAGACGATGGCACCCTGAGCGTACATCTTCACCTGACAGTTCGTGCCGTCCTTCGCCGGCTCGCCGTTGATGAGGATGTGCGAGAGGTGGTTCTTGATGACGAGGCTGGGCTTGATGTTGCGGAAGATGACGACAGCATGCTCGGTGCTGACAATGTTGACGCTACCGCCGTCTCCAAACGGCTCGTTGGCATCGGTGATGATGTAGTCGATGTCGGTCATAAGCGTGACCTCGTCACTCACCTTGGCAACGGTGGTCTTGCTTTGCTGGGCTACCACCGAGACGGCAGGCAGTCCGAGCAACAGGCTGAAAAGGATTGTCAGGTATATATTTCTCATAGCAGCTGATTCGAAAGTTGAATTTTTAGGCATTTAAGGATGCAAAGGTAAAGCCTTTCACGGAATTATCCAAATATTTTTCGTGAAAAGATTTTAAAGAAGGCATACTGCGCCTCAGGTGAGGCGCCTCGGCGCAATTAGGAATTGGTGCGCAGCTAACTATGAATTATGAACTTTGAACTACTATTGGCCCACTTCGATGGTGATCTCTTTGCCGGCCGCCAGGTCACTATGGCTGACGAACCAGCCCTTCAGCGGTTTGCCGCCCACGAGGATGCTGCCGATCTTCGTGCCGGCGCCTTTGCGGACGATGGTGAAGGTCTTGCCCGAGTGAGGCAGGTCGAACTCCACGTGGTCGAACAGAGGTACCGATACGATGTATTCAGGGTCGGCGGGCGAGTAGGTGTAGATGCCGAGGGCGGTAAGGGCATACCACGACGACATCTCGCCGCCATCGTCCATGCCAGGAAGGGCGAGGTGTTCTGGGCCTCGGCCATAGTATTCGTTCAGTATCTTGTTAATGACCTGTTGGCTCTTTTCCTGCCGCCCGACAAAGTAGTAGGTGAAGGGGATGGTGTGGCCGGGCTGGTTGCCCTGACAGTAGTTACCGATGAAGCCCGAGAAGTTGTCGGCCTCGTAGTCGCGGTAAGGCTCGCTGAAGAGCGAGTCGAGCTTCTGTTCCACAGCCAGCGGCGAGGGGTAGAGCCCGACGATGCCCTCAGGGTCGTGGGGGGCGTAGAACAGCGAGTTCCAGGCGTTGGCCTCGCGATACTGGTAGGCATAGTAAGGATAGTAGGGGTCGAAATCCTTGATGAACGAGCCGTCGGCGATGCGGCCGCGCATGAAGCCCGTCACAGGGTCATAGACGTTGCGGTAGTTCTTGGCCCGCTCCATGAGCAGCCGTTCGTTTTTCTTATCCTTCAGCTCATGGGCCACGAGCGCCACAGCATAGTCGTCGTAGGCGTACTCCAGGGTCTTGGTGACGGCAGCCTTGTATTCGTTCCACGTCGGTACATTGAAGGTGTCCTTCTCGGCAATCCAGCCCTGGGCCATGTATTCCTCTAAATAAGGCCTTCCTCCCCGGCCGGGTACAGTGGCATTCTTAAGAATGAGCTGGTAGGCCCGCTGCAGGTCGAAGGTGTGCAGCCCGCGCAGCCATGCGCCTGAGATAAAGGTCGATGCATGGTCGCCGTGGAAGTAGGTGGGCATGTAGCCACCCTGCTTCTCGCCTCGGTCGATGGACGACTTAATGACGTCGGTAGCTACCTGTGGGTTGAGCATGGTCAGCAGCGTGAGCTGGTTGCGGGCCTCGTCCCAGAAGGCGGGGTTGGTGTAGTAGAGGAATGACGTTTCCTGGATGACTTGCCCGCGGTTGTCGCGATATTCGCCGTTCACATCGCTGCGCAGCGACGGCCAGAGGAAGGCGCGATAGAGGGTTGAGTAGAGCATGTCGGTCTGCTGTGTCGTGCCGCCTGTGACGCGCACGTGGCCCAGTAACGTCTCCCACAGGGCGTCGGCATCACGCCTCACCTCATTGAAATTCTTGTCGGCCAGCTCCGCCTTGAGATTGAGCCGCGCATTCTCCATCGAGGTGAACGAGAGGCCCACTTTCACCTCCAGCGGCGTGGCCCCGCGGCTGTTCTTGAAGGTGACGACCATCACAGGGTCGCCAAATCCCTGTTCCTGACGTACTTCGTCAATGTCATAGTTTGCCTGAGCATAGAACCAGACGCCGTCCTGACGCCCTTGGAAGGCGCGCTCGCCCACCTTCGTCACCTCCCTGCGGCGCGGGCGACCGTTGGCACGGGTGATGTCGATGAGTAGCAGCTTCTCGTCCTCGGGACGGAAGGTGTAGCGATGGAAACCACAGCGGGGCGTCACCGTCAGTTCGGCGTTCACCTTATACCGCTCCAGATAGACCTGATAGTAGCCTGGACGTGCCGTCTCGCGCTCGTGGCTGTAGTGCGAGGCATAGCTGTCGGCACGATAGAACCCCGCCTTCGTCACGGGCAGCATGGGCACGTTCAGCAGGTTCCAATGGCCCATCGCGGTGTGGGCAAAACCATAGATATTCAGGTCCTCATACTGATATCCGCCGCCAGAACCATACTTCGTGACGGGCGTCAACTGCACCATGCCGTTGGGCGTGGTAGCCCCGGGGAAGGTCTCGCCGCCCCAGGGCCGCTTGTCGCGAGTGTGGGTGAAGCCCAGGTCCTCGGGCGTCCATAGGGTGGTGGTGCCCAGACGGGTATCGACGTGGCTGGTTACGCTTTCCGCCACAGCGGATGTCAGCGTCAGGCAGGCGGCTGCCACTAAGGTGATGATCTGCTTCGTCATTTTACGATGTTTTTTTTATGGTTTATGAAAAAGTTTTCCGCTATGGGTTTACTTCGTTTTTTTGTTTTGCAAAGGTACAATGTTTTTTTTTATTTTAATTTATCTTTTCCGAGAGAAATAAAAATTTTTTCTACCTTGCATTTTTCGTTTTATTGTTCTACCTTTGCGCAGCAAAATATATTCATCTTTAAAAATCGTTCCGTTTATGAAAAAAATCCTTCTTTTTGCAGGGCTCACCTTGGTGGGTGTGATGGCTTTCGGCCAGCCCAAATGGATGAACCCCAATGTGAATGCTGAGAACCGTGCGCCCAGCCGCTCGACGTTCTTTGCCTATGAGACAACCGATCTGGCGCTTCAGGCCGCCCGTCCCTATGAAGTAGCCAAGGACGACAGCTGGGGCAAGAAAGCCTCGAGCCGCTACCTCTCTATCGAGGGCAAGTGGAAATTCGACTTCGCTGTTGACTACGACAAGGCGCCCAAGGGCTTCGAGGCCGTTGATTTCGACGACAGCCGCTGGGACCGTTTCCCCGTGCCCGGCCTGTTTGAGATGCTCGGCTATGGCGACCGCATCTACAAGAATGCCGGCTACCCCTTCAGCAACCAGTTTACGCCTAATCCTCCTTATATAGAGGAGCGCAACAACTACACGGGCTCGTATCGCCGTACGTTCCGCATCCCTGCCGACTGGAAGGGGATGGATGTCTATATGCACATCGGTTCAGCCACCAGCAACCTCTCCGTGTGGGTCAACGGCCAGTACGTGGGCTACAGCGAGGACAGCAAGGTGGCGGCAGAGTTCGACATCACCCGCTATCTGAAGCCGGGCGAGGAGAACCTTATCGCCATGCAGGTGATGCGCTGGTGCGATGGATCGTATGTTGAGGACCAGGACTTCTGGCGCTTTACGGGCATTGCCCGCGAGTGCTATCTCTACGCCCGCCCTAAAGCCCACGTCACTGACCTCTTCATCACCCCTGACCTCGACAAAGCCTACAAGAACGGCGTGCTGAGCATCAAGGCCTCGACCACAGGCGCCGAGGGCAGGACGCTGCGTTTCACCCTGCGCGATGCCGACGGCAAGCAGATTGCCACACAGACCGTGGAAGCAGGAGCCGAGGTGGACGTGCAGCTGAAGGCTGCAGGCTGCAAGAAGTGGACGGCGGAAACGCCTTATCTCTACACGCTGGTTACGGAGCTTCTCGATGGCGGCACAGTCGTTGAGGCTATTCCGCAGCGTGTAGGCTTCCGCAAGGTGGAAATCAAGAACGCCCAGCTGCTGGTGAACGGCCAGACGGTGCTCTTCAAGGGCGCCGACCGCCACGAGCTCGACCCCGACGGAGGCTACGTGGTGCCCGTCAGCCGCATGGTGCAGGACATCCAGATCATGAAAGACCTCAACGTCAACGCCGTCCGCACCTGCCACTATCCTGACGACCCCCGCTGGTATGACCTCTGCGACGAATACGGCATTTATCTGGTGGCTGAGGCCAACATCGAGAGCCACGGAATGGGCTACGGCGCAACTACGCTGGCCAAGAACGACTCCTTTGCCCTCTCGCACATGGAGCGCAATGAGCGCAACGTGTTGAACTTCAAGAACCATCCCTCCATCATCTTCTGGAGTCTTGGCAACGAAGCCGGCATGGGACCCAACTTCATCGCTGCCTACAAATGGATCAAGGAGTACGACCCCAGCCGTCCTGTGCAGTACGAACGCGGCCTCTACGAATATAACGCAGAGTACACCGACATCCGCTGCCCGATGTACGCCGACTATAACGAAGTGGAGCGTCGCGGCCAGAATCCAGACAAACCCTTCATCCAGTGTGAGTATGCTCATGCGATGGGCAACAGCGTAGGCGGCATGAAGGAGTATTGGGACCTCTACCGCAAATATCCCTCGCTGCAGGGCGGCTTCATCTGGGACTTTGTCGATCAGGCTGTGCGCGACAAGAGCCCCATCACCGGCAAGGAAATCTTTACCTACGGAGGCGACTACGGACGCTATCCGGCTACGGACAACAACTTCAACTGCAATGGTTTCATCGCTCCCGACCGTCGTTACAATCCCTCGGCCTACGAAGTGAAATATTGCTACCAGAATATTCATGCTACGGCCAAGAATCTGGCCAAGGGACAGATAGAAGTCTTTAACGAGAATTTCTTTACCGACCTCAGCAACTACTATCTGTGCTGGACGGTGTTGGCCGACGGAGAGCCCGTAGCAGAGGGAACGCTGGATAAGCTGCCTGTGGCTGCCCAGCAGAAGAAGGTGGTGACGCTGCCTGGCTTCAAGGCGCCGACCGACGACGACAAGGAGTATCTGCTTACCGTTGAGTTCCGTCTGAAGGAGGCCGAGCCGCTGATGAAGAAAGACCAGATGGTGGCCCACGAGCAGTTCAACCTCACGGAGTATGCCTATCCCACTGTCGAAGGCATCGTGGCTGAGGCAAAGGCGAAGGGCAGCGTCAGCGATGTCATCGAGGACAACTCGTGCCTGATTGTCAACGCCGGCGGTCTGACGGTGACGTGGAACCGCAGGACGGGCTTCGTCGATTATATCGACGTCGATGGAAAGCCTATGCTGGAGAATGGCTACAGCCTGATGCCCAACTTCTGGCGTGCTCCGACGGACAATGATTTCGGTGCTAACCTGCAGACCCGCTTCCGCGTGTGGGAGAACCCAGGCCTGAGGCTGAAGCGAGGCTCGTTCAAGGGCGAGCAGCAGGACGGCAGCTATGTCGTCACGGCCGACTACGAGCTGCGGCTTCTGGAGGCTGTGCTCCATCTGAAGTACATTGTCACGCCCGATGGGCAGCTTATCGTCAACCAGAACCTGGAGGCCAACGTGAAGTTCGAGCAGGAACCGGCTCAGGCCCAGCAGGGAGGCGAGCGTCGCGCCCGCCGTCCAGAGATGGCTGTTGAGCCGCTGAGGGAGAAGCCCAACCTCTTCCGCTTTGGCATGCAGCTGGTGATGCCGAAGGAGTACGTCAGCGTCGATTATTACGGCAAGGGCCCCGGCGAATGCTATGCCGACCGCGAGAGCGACCAGATGGTGGCACACTACAAGCAGACGGTAGCCGAGCAGTTCTTCCCCTATATCCGTCCGCAGGAGAACGGCAACCACACGGGAGTCCGCTATTGGAAAGTGCTGAACGGCGTAGGAAAGGGTCTTGAGTTCTACGGTACAGAGGCGCTGAACGCTACGGCACTTAACTACCTGCAAAGCGACTTGGACGACGGCGTCAACAAGGCTCAGCGTCACAGCGGCGACCTGATGGAGAGGCCTTTCACGGTGGTGAGCATCGACAAGGGGCAGTTTGGTCTGGGCTGCGTCAACAGCTGGGGCGCCTGGCCAAGGGCTGAGTATCAGATGCCTTATGGCGACTATGCTTACACGTTTGTTGTCAAGCCTGTGCGCTGATAGCGTAGGGGCTTAGAGAAAAAGAGGGGGCGCATTGCGCCCCCTCTTTCGTTTGCTGGGGGGGTATAGGGGCTATAGTTTTTATAGTTCCTATAGTACCTATAGTGCCTATAGGGTTATTTAACGTCCCATTCGAAGAGGCCGGCGGCGTGGTGGGGCGGAAGCTGGACCTCGAGCTTCAGCTTCTTGGTGACGACGGGGACGAAGGTGACGCGGTTGGCAACATCCTTCTTTGTGCCGTAGGCCGTCTTGGCCTGCACGGGCTTGAAGTTGCCAGAGGCGTCTTCGTAATAGAGCTTCCAGCTCTTGGGCACGCGGCAGCCGCCCCAGGGACCGTCGTCGAACCACCAGATGGTACTCTCGCTCACCTTGCCCGCCTTGGGGAATTCATAGCAAATCCACTCCGTGGTGCCCTCTTTGGGCCACCAGTGGAAGTAAGGGATGGAGTGGTCGTTGCTGTCCTTGGGGAGCAGGTGGTCGTTAATGGCGCTGTAGTTGGCGCGGTGGCTACCTGTGATTTTGCTGGTCGAGGCGTAGGTGTCGGGCCATGTGGGTTTCGCTGCGTCGTCCTGCGTGGCAAGCCAGACTTCCATATTGCCCCTTCCGCGATGAGCCCAAGCATAGTAGGGGATGAGGTTGAGGGTGACGTTCTTGCGGGTGATGTTCTTGCTCTCGTCGTAGCTGAGGGCTTCGGCGTCCAGGCTGATGCGGACGATGGGGTAGGTCTGCTCCTTCACCTCGTCGCCCTGGTTGGCAGGAGTCGTCTTGATGGTGATGGTGCTCATCTCGGCATCTCGGCTCGAATCGCCGCTGAAGACGGTGGAGAGGACGTTGAAGTCGTTGTCGGGCCATTCGGCGCAATAGACGAGCGGGCCGCGCTGGATGGCAGCCTTGCCACGATCGGCCTCCACATGCTCGTTGGCGCGGATAAAGCGGGAATCCATGCGGAACTCCACTTCCATCGTGTCGCCCTTTTTCCAGTCGCCTGCGACGGTGATGTAGCCGTCGGGGGTAAGGTAGGAGGGATTTGCGTTGTTGCTCTCGATGATGCTCTGCCCGTTGACAACGATACTCTGAAGATAGTCCTGATTATTCACAAAGTTATAGAGGTCCGAGGGGACGGCCTCGCCCTTTGCCCAACCCGGATAGCGCACCTTGAGGTTGAAACGGCCAGCCTTGTTCTTCTTCACACGCAGGGTAATCTTGCCTTCCCAGGGGTAGCTGGTCTCCTGCTCCAGCTCGACGGTTTTGCCGTTCACCTTTAGGGCGACGTTGCTGGTGTTGAAGAGGTTGACGTAGACGTTGTTGTCCTTGACGGCATACATGTAGCCAGGCAGCGAGGGAATGAAGCGGCAGGCGTTGCTAGGGCAGCAGGCGCAGCCGAACCACGACTGGCGCTGGTGCTGGCCCATGCTCTCCAGCGGGTTGGGGTAGAAGAAGCCGCCTCCGTCGAGGCTGATGCCGCTAAGGACGGCGTTGTAGAGGCTGCGCTCGAGGACGTCGTAGTACTTGCTCTCGCCGTGAAGGAGGAAGAGGCGGTAGTTGACATAGACGTTGGCGATGGCGGCGCACGTCTCGCAGTAGGCGCTCATGTTGGGCAGGATGTAGTCGCCCTCGAAGGCCTCGCCGTTGTTGGTGCTGCCCACGCCGCCTGTGACATAGAGTTTCTTGCTGACGATGTTGTCCCAGATAGCGTCGATGGCGTGGATGTAGCTCTGGTCGCCTGTGAGGGCAGCCACGTCGGCCATGCCGGCATACATGTAGCCGGCGCGCACGGCGTGGCCCCAGGCTTCGGTCTGCTCCACCACGGGCTTGTGGGCCTGGCTGTACTGGTCCCTGCGCTCGGTCTTGCCACGCATGTCGAGGAAGAACTTCGCTTCGTCGAGGTATTTCCTATCGCCTGTGACGAGGTAGAGCTTGGCCAGCGCCATCTCGGCAATCTGATGGCCTGGCACGCGGACCTTCTGTCCTTCGCCCGGACCTATCTCGCGGCAGACGCAGTCGGCATAGCGGATGGCGATGTCGAGGAAGTTGCGCTGCCCTGTGGCCTGGTAGTGGGCGATGGCGCCCTCGACCATGTGGCCCAGGTTGTAGAACTCGTGGCTCAGGTCCTCCACTTTCTCCCAGCGTTCGCGGCCTGCCCACTCGTGGGGATGCTCAGGGTTCTGGGTGCGGGCGGTGTAGAGGTAGCCGTCAGGCTCCTGTGCGGCGGCCATGATGGCGATGACGCTGTCGATGTAGGCTTTCAGCTTGGCATCGGGATAGGTCTGCAGGAGGTACGAGGCACCCTCGATGGTCTTATAGACATCGGTGTCGTCGAAGGAGTAGCCGCCGACCTTGAAGCCGAGGTTGGTGTCGCTGGCCATCTGCTTGGCGGCGTTCTCGAAGTTGCGGTAGCGGCCTTCCGACTCGCACTTGCTGAAGGCAAGCGGGATGGTGACTTCGCGTGAGGCCTGCAGGCGCTGGCCCCAGAAGGTCTCAGGGGCGACCTTGACGGAGGTGAAGGGGACGGGGGTGATGGGGTAGCCGTCGACGGCATTGCCTAAGGTGCCCTTCTTTTCGTTGGCGCAGCCGGCAAGGAGTGTCAGCGCAAGCAGCGCGGGGAGGAGGATTTTTTTCATAGGGATTGATTTAGTGGGTCTGATGGGCATGGTGGGATTATTTGAAGAGTTTGAGGACGAAGCCTCCGCCGGAGGCCAGGTGCTGGGTGAAGGTCTGGGTGTTGTTTAGGTGGCGCGAGGTGTCCTCGTGGACGTTGAGGCTGTAGTCCTCGGCGTTCTTGTCGGCATTGATGCCGTCGGCGAGCAGGGCGTAGCCGTAGTCGCCGTCAGGCAGGAATGTGAGGGGGATGGAGATGTCGCGTGCGCGCCAGTCCGTCAGGCCGGCGATGTACCAGGTGCTGCCCTTGCGGCGAGCGGTGACGATGTACTCGCCCATGCGTCCGCAGGGGATGACGGTCTCGTCCCAGACGGTGGGGATGGAGGCGACGAACTGGGTGTAGGCGGGCTCGGCCTCGTAGCTGGTGGGGGTGTCGCAGAACATGGTGAAGGGGCTGTCGAGCACCACGTACATAGCGGCCTGATGGCAGCGCGTACCCATGCTCATGGGGCTGTAGTAGATGGGCCGCCAGTCGGCGCGCGTGGCGTTGCGCATGGCGCCTGGGGTGTAGTCGACGTTGCCGCACATCAGGCGCATGAAGGGGAAGGTGACGTCGTAGTGAGGCATATCCTTCTCCTCGGGTTTCCACTTCACCTCTTCCATGCCGAAGACGCCCTCGTAGTTGAGCAGGTTGGGGTAGGTGCGGTTGAGGCCCGTGGGGCTGTAGAAGCCGTGGTAGTCGAGGAACAGGTGGTATTGGGCAGCCTTCTCGCAGATGCGGTAGGCCATCTCGACGCCCGTCTGGTCGTTGCGGTCGAGGAAGTCGACCTTGAAGCCCTTGACGCCCATGGCGGAGTATTTTTGGCAGGCCTCCTCAAGCTGGTCGTCGAGGACGTTGAACACCGTCCAGAGCACGATGTCGACGCCCTTCTGCCGTCCGTAGGCGATGAGCTCCTCGAGGTTAAGCTCAGGGATGACGTTGAGCATGTCGCCGCTCCTGGGGTCGTACCAGCCCTCGTCGAGGACGATGTACTCGATGCCGTTTTTGGCGGCGAAGTCGATGTAGTACTTATAGGTGGGCAGGTTGATGCCGGCCTTGAAGGGGACGCCCTTGAGGTTCCAGGCGTTCCACCAGTCCCACGCCACCTTGCCTGGACGGATCCACGACGTGTCGCCGATGCGGTTGGGCGAGGCGAGGGCATAGACGAGGTTGTTGAGGGGCATCCGGGTGTCGTCGTCGGTGATGGCAAGCACGCGCCAGGGGAAGTCCCTTGCGCCATCGACGCGGCAGATGAAGTCCTCGGCCTCGGCCACGTGCAGCTGCTGGCGTGTGGCGCTCTGGCGGTACTCCTTCGGGTAGGGCGGGAAGAGCGCCTGCAGGGCGGCCTTCGCCGGGGTCAGGAACATCCCCGGGTAGGCCTCGAGGTCGCTTTCGAGGAGGGTGACCTTGGTGCCGCCCACATCGATGGTGGCAGGCAGGAAGGCGGGCACGCTGCCGGCTTCGGAGAGCGCCGATTCGTCGTAGAGGTTCTGGAACGCCATCGCGAAGGGGTTGCGCTCGTTGGTGGAGTGGGAGAGCCACACCTTGGGGTCGCCCTCGAAGGCAAAGGTGGCCTGCTCGCCCCGTATCTTCAGCGGTGCCTTGCGGGTGTAGCGGAAGCGGTAGGCCACGCCGTCGTCGTAGGCACGGAAGGTGAGCATGAAGCCGCCGTTGAGCGTGAGGGTCAGCTCGCTCGCCGTGGTGCTGATGTGCGGCTGGCGGTAGAAGGGTGCATCGGTTTCTTCTTTTATTATGCGTACGCGCGTGGCCTTGGTGGCGCGGTTGACGACGGTGCCGTCGGTCAGCGTCAGACCGATGGGGGAGGGGGCGACGAGCGTCCGTCCGTCGCGCACGACGGTGTAGCTGAGCGGCGTCTCGCCCTGGATGGTGACCACCGTGCGGCCGTCGGGCGATGTGAGGGTGAACGGCTTTTTGCCGGCTGCGACGAGGGGCTGCGGAAGGGCCGTCAGCAGCAGGCCGAGGAGGATGACGAGGGACAGGATTCGTTTCATGACGGGGGTGCGGTTACGGTTTTTATTATCGATGCAAAGATAATGCTTTTTTTTGAAACCACCAAATTTTTTGGCAAAGAAAAACGGACGAGGAATTCTTTTTTTTTTCGGTGTTTTGGGGAGCCTTTTCCGGGCAATTCGTCCTCTCTGAGGACTCAGAAATCAGGTGCCGCTGGGGTGAATCGCGTCCAAGGACATCTCTGGCTGTGGGGGCGACTCAGATATCAGATATCAGTTTCCTTTGAAGCACTTGCAACAGTTCGCAAAAAAACTAACGATAAAAAGTTTATTATATATAATTATATATATATAATTA
>JAFXXQ010000045.1 GCA_017542145.1 Bacteroidaceae bacterium
CGAGCCGCAGCCTGTCTAAAAGGGTTAAAAGCCCTTAAAGATAGTGCAAGGCGAGAGATAATGCAAATAATTTTGCAATTATCCGAGCCGCAGCCTGTCTAAAAGGGTTAAAAGCCCTTAAAGATAGTGCAAGGCGAGAGAAACTCCATTCCCTTGGAATATATTCTCAGCGCAGGCAAATAATTTTTTAGTCCTTAGGAATAATTTCCTAACGCAGGCAAAACTCTTCGAGATGAAGGGTTCCTCCCCTATCTTCTAAGAATTACATCAAGGTATATTGTCAACCCTTACGGCAGGAGGAGCAGATGCCCTTGACGACATACTCCGTCTCGCGGGCTTCGAAACCGTCGGGCAAGGGGACGACAGGGATGTGGATGTCGGTAAAGCAGAAGGTGCGGTGGCACGTGAGGCAGGTGAAGTGGACGTGGCCTCCGCAATGGTGGGTGTCACCCTCGGGGCAGACGCAGTATTTCTGCGAGCCCGTGCCGTCATCGATGAGGTGGAGCAGATGAGCATCGGTAAGCGTAGTGAGCGTACGGAACAGGGTGGAACGATCGACCGTGGGCAGTGCAGCCTCAAGGTCGGCCAAAGAGAAGGCATCGCTGAAGCCATGGCGTACCTGGCGCCAAACCATCAGACGTACCGCCGTCACACGGATACCGGCATTATCGAGCGTCTGCTCGTCAGAGATAAAGGCATTATTCATAGCGAAAGATTTATTCATTATAATTGTTAGTCATGACAATGACAATGGGAATGATTATGGTGTTTCTGAACAAAGGCATTAATGAGCAGCACAACGAGCAGGGCTGTACAAGTCCACGTGAACCATGTACCGGCTTGCACGCAATGTTCTATTTGGACGAGGGCATCGGTGAACCAATGGCGGGGCAGCAGATAGTCGATGACAAATCCCGAAGCGACAGCCCCAGCGATGATGCTGACGAGGTAGGCAACGAGCGTCTTCATGCCCAGTCGATGGCGGATGACGAGGATGCTGGCCATATTGGCAGCAGGGCCGGCCATAAGGAGCACCAATGCTGAGCCAGGCGTCAGGCCCTTCAGCATCAGGGCAACGGCGATGGGGATGGAGCCCGTAGCGCAGATGTACATGGGAATACTGATGACCAGCACAAGCAGCATGGAGAGCCACGTATTATCCTTGAAGACGGCAAAGAACGAATCGGGCACCAGCACGGTAATTAGGGCGGCGATGACGAGGCCCACGACGAGCCACTTGCCGATGTCCTCCACCATATCGACGAAGGCATAGCGCAGCGCCACGACAATCTTTTGCCAGAACGTCATGCCCTCCTTTGTCTCGGCATGGTGGCAATGGCAATGCTCTTCGTCAGAAGCCTCCCCTACCCCTTCCTGATGGAGATGTGAAGAATTCTCCTCATGACGATGGCAGCAACAAGACTCCGTCTTTTCTGCTTCCTCATGGCAATGATCATGAGCCTCTACTTGTTGACTCGTGGACTCGTGGACTCGTGGACCTTCTTTCCTTGTTACCCTATTGACCAGGCTACCGCCGAAAAGGGCAGTGATGAAGGCCACGATGGGACGAATGATGGCAAAGGGAAGGCCCATGAGCGAGTAGGTGGCGATGATGGAGTCAACACCCGTCTGCGGCGTGGCAATCAGGAACGATGCCACAGCGCCCTTCGAAGCACCCTCCTTGCGCAACGACATGGCCGTGGGGATGACTCCGCACGAGCAGAGCGGCAGGGGCACGCCGAATAGCGCGGCATTGAGCACCGAGCGGAAGTTGGGCTTGGCCAAATAGCGCGTGTAGTATTTGCCGGGGATAAAGGCGTGCATCAGGCCGGCAATCAGGAAGCCCAGCAGCAGGTAGGGCGACATCTCGTTGATAAGGTGGAAAATTTCGTTCATAGTGACTTGTTTTTTTATTTCTGCGGCAAAGGTACGCTTTTCCTTTCAGACCGTGTGCACCCTACCCCAACAAATGTCCGTTTTCTGCAACCGGGTTGCACGCGCGGGGCGGCAGCGAACGAACGTTCTGCGTGCGACATGGGGTGGCATAGGAAAAAGAAACCCCACGGTAACACGGTAACAGGTTACAAGGTTACAAGGTAACAGGTTTACATTTTCCACTTGCGCGCTATTATATATATTATATATTGGAAAAATTAAATATATATATATTTAAAATTATACCAGTATCTCCTTTCCACTTAATCTCCGCGCGAGTGAACACCTTGTTACCTTGTTACCTGTAACCGTGTAACCGTGTTACCTTGGGCAGCGGCAGCATTATTCTTTTACTCCACATTCGCGAAATCAAAGAATAAGCCACAGAAAAGGCTGGAAAACAATTTTTTAGGCCTTTTTATAAAATTATCAAGCCTTTTCTGCGCCACAACGAGCCTATTACTATCCGCCGCGAGAATTGGCGAAATGACGGAAAAAACAGCACAAAAACGCGATGCTCATCGCCCAAAATGGGGTGCCAGAATAGGCTGCTTGGCTTGGGGAAAACAAGAGTAGGCAGGGACAAACCCTGCCTATTCTCTTTTCCTACTTCAGGATGGTGGAGATTAGAGCACCTTGTCTGTGGTGATGGTGATAGTCCCAGCTGCGGTATCGTAGACGATGCCAAAGCCAGTCGTCTCGCCCACACTGATGTTGGGGCCGTCCTGAGTGACCTCGAACGGAGTGCCCACCTCGCCGAACGTGCCGCCGACGTTGACAGCCCAGTCGGAACCCTGGCGGAGCTTCCATTCGCCTTCGTAGGTGCGGTTGAAGCTATACCACTTGCCATCGCCATTGTAGTACATGAAGTCGTCGGCACCCCAGCTGTTGAAGCCGCCGATGACGCCCCAATAGCCCTTGGTGAGCGTGAGCGTAGCTGCTTCGGGGTCATAGACTACCATGTAAGTACCGTCCTCGGCGACCTTGATGTTGTCGCCACCAGCGACAGCAGCGAAGGCCTCATCGACAGCAGCGAAGGTGCCGCCGAAGTTCTCGTCCCAACCGGCATTCTTACGGATCTTGAACTCGTCGGTCGTGGTGAGGGCCACGGGGATGCTGTACCACTTGCCGTCGATGCCGAGGTTCATGGGGAGGTCTTCGCCCCAGTCGAAGCCGAGGCTGGCAATGCCACCCACGAGGCCCCAGCCAAGGGTGCCGAGGGTGCCGTTGTTGGTGTTGAGGACGACCTTGAAAGTACCCTCGAAACCGATGTTATCGCCTCCGGGAACAGCCTGCACGAACTGTCCGACATGGGCGGGCGTGGTGCCGCCGAAATTGACGTCCCAGCCGCCATCGAAGCGTACCTTCCAACCGCCGGCAAGGGTGAGCATGTCGCTAACCCAGATGCCGGGGGCAACCTCGGTCATCACCTCGTCGGCGCTCCAGCTGTTGAAGTCGCCGATGACACCCCACGTCTTGGTGGCGTTGACCACAGTGATGGTCTTGGCCTCGGTGTCGAGCGTAGCGACGTACTTGCCAGCAGGCAACTTGATGTTATCGCCACCGGGCACAGCCTCGAAGGCCTCGCCGAGGGCAGCGAATGCGCCACCGTAATTAACGTCCCAACCGGCATTATAACGGAACTTGAATTCCTGACCCTCCTCGATGGTGAACTCGGGGCTTACCCATTTACCATCGGTGAGCGTGCAGAAGTAGTCGGTATCCCAGTTGGAGCCATTGAGCGTGCCGATGAGCGACCACACATCGCCTTCGCTAACGGTGATGGTGCCGGCTTGGGTATCATATACCACCTGGAAGAAACCCGCCTGACCCAACTTAATGTTGTCTCCACCAGCAACAGCCGCGAAAGGTTCGCCGAAGTTTACGAACACACCGCCGACATTCTCGTCCCAACCGGCATCCTTGCGGAGTTTCCACTCAGCATCGGCATCGAGGTTGACATAGCCTGTCCAAACGCCGTTGGCCTCAGTCATAGCAGCGTCGCCGCCCCAGTCGTTGAAGCTACCGATGATGCCCCATCCTTGATATGCAGGCTGTGGTTCGGGTTCAGGTTCATCCTTACCAGCCTGCGGCTCTTCCTTGCCGTACATGTTGGCATCGATCTTGATTTCCTTCTTGTTCAGGTCAAGATAGATACGATACTGACCAGCTTCGCAGGGGATGTTGTCTCCACCGTTGACGCAACCGGCGCCCCAGTTGAGGTCCCAGCCGGCGTCGGCACGGAACTTGAACTCCGTAGCCTCGGCGAAATCGACGTCGGCATAGAAGCGGACGTAGTCGGCATTGTAGTCCATGACCACATCGTCGCCCCAACCGTTGAAGCCGCCGATGATACCTATCTGGTCGGCACCCCAGTCCTTCTTCAGCACGAGGCTGTTCTTGTCGAAGGTGAAGGAGTAGAAGCGCTTGCTGTAGGCGGTGACGTTGGTATTGGAGCCGTTGAGCAGCTGCAGGCTGCCGGCCTCGGCCTCCTGTGTGCCGCTGTCGTCGTCGAAGCCCCAGTTGCCGGTTTCGTTGCCCCAGTCGTTGGTGCCCGTCACCTTGATGCCCTCGGCAGCCTTATCACTCAGGTCAACCACGCCGCTATAGGTGTGGCCGTCCTTCGAGTAGTTGTAGAGGTACTGGCAGTTGTCGAAGTTCCAGCCGGCATAACTGCCCTGGACATAGACGATTTCATAGACATCCTTGTCGAGCAGCGTGGCCTCATAGGCCTTAAACGTGGCCGTCTTCGTGGCGGACGTAGTGGTGGTGCTGGCGACAGGAACATTCTTGTCGGTCAGGGCGTTGGCAACAAGTTTGAACTCAGCCTCGAAGTCCTGATCAGCAGCAGCGCCAAGGTTCAGCAACGCCGTATTCAGGTCAGTCTGTTTGACGGTAAGGGTGCCCTTCTCCGTATCAACGGCAACAGCTACTTTCTGCTGTGGGTCGAAGTTCGTGCCGGCCTTGGCGACATAGAGCGTGTAGGAGACGGGAACGCCAAGTCCGAAGTCGACCTGCGTAAAGGGGATGACAATGGGATCGCCGTCGGGAGAGAGCGTCACACCCGTGACGTCGCCCAGCGTTTGGGCGGTAACATTGTCGGGATTATAGACAGCAACGATGTTGTCGTCAGCACAGGACCACGCCAGCAGCCCCATGACGGCAATGAGTGCTATAGAAAAATACTTTTTCATATTCATTATTATTTAATTGTCAATTGTTAATTATGAATTGTCAATTAATAGCCCTCGTTCTGCTTGAGGTTGCCGTTGGCGTTGGTGTCGCCGCTGGTAAGCGGATAGAGGTTCTTGTAGCTTTCGACGGCCTGTCCGCCCTGCACGCCACCCTTGAACTCCCAGAGGTAGTCGGAGGTAGTAAACTTGCCAAAGCGGATGAGGTCCTGACGACGGTGGCCTTCGAGATAGAGCTCACGGGCACGCTCATCGAGGATATTGTCAAGCGTCAACGTCAGCTGCGGGCCACCGGCACGATGGCTGATGGTGTTAAGGTATTGCAATCCCTTTGCTTCCTCAGCTGCACCACGAGCAGCGCACTCAGCATACATCAGGTAGGCATCGGCACTACGGAAGATGGGGAAGTCAACATCAACGAAGCCAGCAGCCTGAGCGGCGGAACCGTCATGGTTGACGTTACGGAACTTCATGCTCTTCCAACCATTGCTGGCTCCCACGTCGTCGCGAATTTGGTCGATGTACTGAGCAAAGCCGCCCTTGAAGAAGGTAGCACGGGCATCGCCATCCGTGAACTTACTGGTGAATGCGCCCGTCAGGCTCAAGCCCGACCAGCCAGAGGAAATACCCATGTCGCCAGCGGCATCCATCGTGCGGGTGTCGTCACCGGCCACGCTCCATGTGCTGGCAAATACCAGAAAGTTGGTGCTTCCGTAGGACTGGAGATACACGCCGTCCTGCGGAGCAACAAAGATAAGCTCGTCGCCGTGAGGATAGGTCTTATTCTTCGTCCAGAGATGATTGTCGGCAAGGAACAGGTCGCCCCAGTTGTTGTGGAGAGGATATTCTTTAATAATATCTTCACAAACAGATGCGCACTCCCTATACATAGCTGCGCCCTTCCAAACTTCGGCATTCAGATAGAGTTTAGCAAGAATCATCTGCACCAGACCTTTGTCGGCACGGCCATACTCGTTTTGGCCAACAGCAGCGAGGTCATTGCCATTGAGCAATTCGTTAGCTTCTCCCACCATCCAGTCGAAGAGGTCGGCACGCTTAATTTGCTCGGGGCCGGTAGAGCCGACAGAATTCTCTTCGGTGGAGAAGGGAACATTGCCGAACATGTCTATAGCGTGATAGTAAGAGAGCAAACGCAGGGCGCGGGCCTCAGCGATGTAGGCTGCTTTCTCGGTGTATCCGTCGATTGTGGCAGCATTGCTGCGGCGGATAAACTCGTTGCACAAACCAATCTGATAGAAAATACGGTAGTACATCGAAAGGATGAACTCGTTGGAACTGTTCCACGTCATATTGTGGATGTCGGCGAGGTTACCGTCGTTCCAGCAGCAAGTAACCACGTCGGTGGAGACTTCCTGCATGTTGACCACAGCACGCATATACTGTCCATAGCCGCCATCGACACCATCGATGTCGGGACCGCCATCGGGGCCGAACGAACTGGAGCAGCAGAGTCCCTGATAGCACTTCGCCAGCAGAGCTTTGTAGGCATCCTGGTTCATAAGGACGTCCTCGGGCAACTGGATGTTCTCGTCAATGGGTGTGACGTTAAGGTCACCAACGCAAGCCGTGAGGCCGAAGGCCATGCCAAGGCTTACCCCCAAAATAGCAAATATACTCTTTTTCATTGTTTTCATATCCGTTAAGCGATTAGAAATTATATTTCAAGCCCAGCATATAGGTGCGGGGACGCGGATACATATTATTGTCGATGCCGCTGTAGATTTCGGGGTCGATGCCCTTGTAAGTGGTGAGGCAAGCGATGTTCTGCACGGTGCCGAAGACGTTGAGGCTGTGGCGTCCCTTGAGGTTGAAACGGTAGCTCAGGGTGACGTTGTCGAGCTTCAGGAAGGAGGCGTTCTGGACATACATGTCGCTGAAGTACTGGGCAAAGTTGGTGAAGTTGTGCTCCTCGGCCGTACGATAGCGGTTGTTGACGAAGCCGTTGGTGGCAAGGTCGGTCAACAAGTCGCCGTTGGAGGCGATGTTGTTATAGACATAGTTGCCCACGTTGGCGTGTGCGCTGGCAGCCAGCGTCCAATTCTTGTACGAAAGATTGGTGTTGAAGCCGTAAGTGAAATCGGGGGCAGCCTTCTGGTAGCAGTACTTGTCGCCATCGTTGATGGTACCGTCGCCGTTACGGTCGACGTACATACCCTCGATGGGCTTGCCGTCGGTATCATAAACTTGCTGATAGACGAAGAAGCTGTAGGGCGACTGTCCGGTCTGGTGTACCTGAATGGTGTTGCCCGTACCGCCGCTGATGCCGCCGGTAGTGACGCCGTAGTAATCGGGGCGCTCGTCGTCGGTGGTCAGACGGGTGACGGTGGTCTTGTTGTAGGCTACGTTGAAGCCCACGGTCCAATTCCAGTCGCGGGTCTCAACGGGTATGAAGTTGACCTCCACCTCGACACCCTCGTTCTCAAGGTCACCGATGTTGGCATCAAGGTAGTTGGTCAGGTTGGCACCTGCAGCTACGGGAGTGTAGTTGAGCAGGTCCTTGGTAAAGCGCTTGTATGCATCGATGCTACCATAGATACGTCCACCTGCAAAGCCATAGTCCAAACCGACGTTCCACGTCGTGGTGGTCTCCCACTTCAGGTCGGCGTTGTAGCCGTCTGGACGAAGGGGATGGAACCATTGGTTACCGAAGACGTAGTAGCTCTGGTTGGTGTTCATCGTGTAGGTGGCTAATGTGGGATAGTCGCCTGCCTGCAAGTCCTGCTGACCCGTCTGACCATAGCTGAGGCGGAGCTTCAGGGCGCTGAGGGCATCACTGTCACGAAGGAAGCCTTCGTTCTTGATGTTCCAGCCGAGGGCGACGGAGGGGAACAAGCCCCACTTGTTGTTAGCGAAGCGGCTGGTACCGTCGCGACGCAGTGTGGCGGTGATCATATAGCGGTTGTCGTAACTGAAGTTAGCACGGCCAAAGAAGCTGACGAGGTAGTATTCGGTCTTGTTCGTCAGCGGCGTGCTCAGGTAATAGTCCGATGCCGTCGGTTGTGTACCATCGGCCTTGTACTGCTCGTTGAACGACTCAGTATAGAAGTGCTGCCAGCTGTAGCCGCCCATGATGTCGATGAACGCCTTGCCGAAGTCGTGGCTATAATCAGCGTAGGCCTCGAGGGTCTTGTCGGTGTGCTGCTGGGTGTAGTTGGTGTGGTAGCCCGAGCCGCTCTGCTTGGTGTTGTGGAACGACTGCTCAGTACCTGGGGCGACATCGACGGTTCCCTTCGACGAGGTGTGGTCGAGACCGAGGTTGAGGTTGAGGCGCAAGTCCTCGAAGCCGTGAATCTTATAGTCGAACTGGGCGTTGCCGATGAAACGACGGGCGTTGCTGCGGTCATTCTTGTCAAGGAGCAGCGCCACGGGGTTTTGGTTGGCCATGGTGTTGCAGTTACCGATGTCGAATGTGCCGCGGCCGTAGTTCCACCAGCTATAGCCGTTCAGACCGTTTTCGTCACGGACGGGTTTGGTGGGGTCGTACTGCACAGCCTGACTGATAGCACCGGTGTTGGCAAAGCGCGTGTCCATGTTCATCAACTTAGCATTAAGGCTAATGGTGAGGTGTTCATCCATTAGCGTCGGGGTAAGGTTAGCCGAAAGAGTCTCACGCGACATCTTGGAGGTCTTCAGCGTACCGCCTTGATTGAGGTAACCGAGGCTGACGCGATAAGGCATGTAGTTGTGCTTGCCTCCCACCGAGCCGCGAATAGAAGCGTTGGCTTCGTAGGTCTGGGCGAGCTGGAAAATCTCGCGCTGCCAGTCGGTATCGGCGTCAGTCAGCAGGCCATAAGCTTCCGACGCTTGGCCATAAGTCTTCTCCATAAGGGCCTTCAGGTCGCTAGCATTCAATACATCGACATACTTGGTGTTCTGACTGATGGAACTGGTGAAGTCCACATCCACATGGGGCTTGCCCGTGTCGAATTTACTACCTTTCTTGGTTGTAATCATAATGACGCCGTTCGATGCACGGCTACCATAGATAGCGGTAGCGGAAGCATCCTTCAGCACCGTGAAGCTCTCGATGTCGCTCGGGTTAATGGATGAGAGGGCGCTACTGGTACCGCTAATACCATCGTTGCTGACGGGCAGGCCGTCGATAACGATGAGCGGGTCGTTGCTCGCCTTCAGAGACGAACCACCACGCACGCGGATAGTGGCCGAGCTACCTGGAGCACCATCGCCGCTGGTCAGCACGACACCAGCCGACTTACCCTTCAACAGGTCGGTAGGCGATGTGACGACACCCTTGTTCAGCTGGTCAGCCTTTACGGCAGCTACCGAACCGGTAAGGTCGTTCTTCTTCACCGTACCATAGCCGATGACGATGACGTCCTCCAGCAACTCCGAGTCTTCCTCGAGGTTGACGGAGATGTTTGTTCTCCCGGCAAGGGCGACCTCCTTCGTTTGAAGGCCGATGTAGGAAAAGACGAGCGTTGTGTTAGGATTCTGTACCGTCAACGTAAAACGGCCGTCGAAATCGGTGGTCGTTCCGTTGGTGACGTTCCCTTTTTCAAAAACACTGGCTCCAACAACGGGGCCCATCTCGTCTGCAACTACTCCCTTAACCGTGTGCCCGCCCTGGGCGAACACCATGGTGGTCATCAGGCAGAATGCCGCGATGGCCACGAGTCTTTTCTTGATTCTTTCCATAAGAAAACGTTGGTTAAATGAATAATTTTAAGTTAACAAAAAGTGTATGTAATTATTTCTTTTTTATCCTAATAATCCCAACAGCGAAGCAGCCCAATACGAGTAGCACGCCAGCTGCGATTAACATCGAGGACTGTGCCCCACCCAAGGCCTTCAGCAGCACACCGCCCAAGGCGGCTGCTACAATCTGCGGTAGGCAGATGGTGCAGTTGAAGAGGCCGAGGTATTCGCCCATGTGCTCACCGCTGAGCGAATTGGTAAGTAGCGTAAACGGCAGCGCCAGCATGGCAGCCCAGGCAAAACCGATGAGGAAGAAGCTGACGAAGAGTACGTACTGGTCGTGGACAAAGGCAGCGCTCACAAAGCCAACGGCGCCGAAGAGCAGGCTGACGATATAGGCCACCTTGAGGTTCTTGAAACGAGGGATAAGCGTAGCCCAGACGATCGAGCCCACAGCCTGTACGGCAAATAGCACACCAACCCAGTTACCGGCGGCCTGATAGCCCGCCGAGGCCACCTCCGTCGTGTGCCAGCAGTTAGCCGCTACGGTACCGTTAGTATAGGTCCACATAAACAGGAACGCTGCCCAGCAGAAGAACTGCACCAGGCCGACAGTCCAAAACGTCCCTGGGGCATGGGCAAGCAATTTCACAAACGATGTCTTCGGCTGGCCCTTCTGAACAAGAGGCGCCCCGTGGAATTCGGCATACTCCTGCGGATTCATCTCCTTGACCTTTGCGAAGGTGAACAGCACGCAGAGGATGAGCAAGGCTGCGCCGCAATAGAAGCTCCACTTTACAGTATCGGGCACCACGCCTTCGGGAGCCGTGTTGCTGATGCCTATCCACGTGAAGAAGATGGGAAACAAGTAGCCGAACAGCGAGCCGGCGTTGCAGAGGAACGATTGAATCGAGTAGGCCGTAGCCTTCTGCTCCTCGTTCACCATATCGCCCACCATCATCTTAAACGGCTGCATGGCCACGTTGATGCTGGTATCAAGGAAGATGAGCGAGAACAGGCCAAACCACATAGCGGCATTCAACCCCAGAAAGATGTACGCCGTGGAGAGTTTCAGACTGCCTGCATTGGGCAGAAGCACCATCACCAGCACGGCCACCAGCGCGCCTACCAGTAGATAGGGTTTACGGCGGCCCCAGCGACACCAGGTACGGTCGCTCCACTTGCCAATGAATGGCTGTACGACCATGCCCATCAGAGGCGGAAGAATCCAGAAGAAACTCAGCTGGTGCGGGTCGGCACCCAGCGTGGCAAAAATGCGGCTGATGTTAGCACTCTGGAGCGCATAGGCTATCTGAACCCCGAAAAACCCGAAGCTCAAGTTAAACATCTGCCAAAAGGATAATTTGCGTTTTTCCATGTAGAATCTTTTTTATCTAAAATCGGGCAAAGATAACACCTTTTTCTGTATGTTATACCTTTTTTTTAGATTTTAACGCTTGTTAGATTTTTTCACCGACTTAATTTCATCATTTCTAAATCTATTCGTATCTTTACACCCAAAAACCATTCGTATGAAAGCAAAACTGTTACTCCTTGCGATTCTTTTCGCCCTAACTGCCTGTGGCCAAACGTCAAGAAACCATCAAGTCAACAAGCCAGCAAGCCAACAAGCAGATGAAAGCATCCGCTTCGCCGACTATTTCGAGGACAAGACCATGCGCCTCGACTTTTACCATTGCGGCAACGCTACGGAGGAGACCTACTTCTTCGACGAACTGAAGGAGGAACCCTACTTCGCTGGCTCGTACTACGCGCTACGCGATTCGTTCAACTACGGCAACCAGCGTTTTGTTCTGATTGACAAAGCATCGGGACGCGAAATATACTCGTTTCACTACTGTACGCTCTGGGGCGAATGGCAATGCACGCCCGAGGCCCGCACCACCTCGTTAGGCATGCCAGAGAGCGTCGTCTTCCCCTATCCCAAGCACGATGCCATTGCCCAAATTTGGTCACGCGGCAATCCCCACAACCCCGACGTGAAGAAACTCCACGGCATGCAACCTTGGGTGCTGAAGTTCGAATATGAAATCAAGGCTGACAACTACTTCGTGCGTGGTTTCTCTCCCATCTACGAGACGCAGGACGTCCACGTCGTCGGCGATTCTCACACCTGCCTGGATATTGTTCTCATCCCTGAAGGTTACACCGAGGGCGAACGCGAGCAGTTCGTCCGCGATTGTGAATACTTTGCATCGGAGTTCTTCCGTTTCGAACCGTGGACGTCGAACGAGCAACGCGTCAATATGCGGCTTGTCTGGGCGCCGAGTGCCGAAAGTGGTGTCTCCATCCCCGCTGTCGGCAAATGGCGCAATACCGCCGTCAGGGCAAACTACTTCACCTTCGACTCCGAGCGCTACCAAATGACCTACGACTTCCAGACCGTCCGCGACATCGCAGGCCACACGCCGTACGACTACATCTACATCCTCACCAATTCCGATAAATACGGCGGAGGAGGCATATATAACTTCTACGGAGTAGGAGCCGGGCACGACACCCACGGCACATCAGGCCGCGTCCATGTACACGAGTTCGGCCATCAGATGCTGGGCCTCGGCGACGAGTATGTCGAAATCGGCAACACCACCTCCGACCAATACGACCCTGCCGTGGAGCCGTGGGAAGCCAACCTTACCACCAAGGTCGATGTTTCGCGCAAGCCGTGGGCACAACATCAGCTGCCTGAAGACTCCCTTCACGGCAAATCTCTTCCCGAGGGCGGCGGGTATCTGGAGCATGGCATCTGGCGGCCCTACGAGCATTGCCTCATGAACACCCTCGCCTACCCCTTCTGCCCCGTCTGTCTCCAAGCCGTTATTGACTACCTCAACTATATCACAAAGTAAGAGGGACAGGAGGTTAAAGCCATTACTTCCACAACGTTTAACGCTAATTCGACAGAGTTAAACGCTAATTTGACAGAGTTAAGGGCTGGAGGTGCAACGCTTAACTCTATGGAGCCTGTTCTAAAAGATGATTGTCACGGTCGGTACAGCCTATGGCACGCAGGCGGGCTCCGTCGGAAAGGTGGATGGGATTGTCGGCACGATAGCCCTGCATACGACAGCCGATGAGGGTGACGGTGGCGCTATCGCGAACTGTAATATAGTCCCACGAGGCACCGAGGGTAGTAAGTGCTGCGTTACCACCTGAGAAGCATTCGACATTCGACAACGACGTATGCCCCTTGCCCTCTATCAAGATAGGATGCACATCCTCTATACGCTCGCCGACGTTGGCAATAATGGAGCCCTGTGCAATCTGCCAATTACGGTTCTTCCATTGGCTACCCAGCTTGTGGATGCCGATAGCAACGCAGTCGAAGTTGAAGTTCGTCAGCTGCCCGTAGGTCTCGACACCTAAGTAAATGCCACCATAGACGCCAAAAGTGAAGAGGTCCATGAGCTGAGCATTGTCCGTGTGGTCAATCCAGTAGGTGTAAGTCCCCATTTGCACTACGGCATCGATGACATTGCGCGTAAACGAGCGTCCGAACTCCCTCATATTGGAGGGATTGACGTGGCAATGGAGGATGCGCGGCACATCGTAGCAACGGTCAATGGCGATAAACTGCCCGCTGAGGGGGTAGCCGTAACAATGCTCAAAGAGAATTTGTTCACAGGCACGCGGGGACTTGGCGCGGAAGTTCATAGCCATATATTCGCCGTAGAACGTCAGGCAACTGAGGGTCACCCCTTGCACATTTTCCTTAAGCGATAACTGGATAGTAGGCGGATAGGCAATAATGCGGCTCTCGTCCTGCCACGTCTGCTCAGGGTAGTAAAACTGGATTCCTCGGACTTGCGTGGCAGATTCAACGGTAAGGAACGCCTGCTCCCTGTCGCGGATGACAAACAACGAGCCGGTAGGCCCGGAGCGGTCTGGCAAGGACGTTCCGCGTCCCGTAGGGCCGTGAGCGCCCAACAAGGTGACGTTACGCCGCAAGATGAGCCCACCCTGCATAGGATAACCGCCACGAACTGGCTCGACATAGAGAACGCCGCCTATAGGACTCAGGCTATCGATGGCTGCCTGCAGGTGCCGTCGGTTCACTTCTGCCGTATTTTCAGGCAACACGCCCACACGCTGTACCGAAAGCCAGCCTTGAGCACTAACCTGCCCTACCACCACACAGAAGGCAAGGAGAAGGATAATTCTAATAGATTTTCGTACCATAACGGCGACAAAGATACGATTTTAAAGGAATATGATTGACGAAATCAAGGTTATTTTTTACTTTATGTAATTCCATGCGTATGAAGGTATGATTCCATGTGCCTGAAACGCTCCTTGTTTATCCGCAAAATCTCCCCTGACGGTTTGGGCGTTGGATAAAGAATACAGAGTGCTGCTTATTCCAGTGGGCTGGCGGCACGACCCAGTGGGCTGGCGGCACGACCCAGTGGGCTGACGGCACGACCCAGTGGGCTGCGTTCCCATTCCACTGGAAAAGAAAAAAAAGCGGAGGCGAAGGACGCCTCCACTTTTCAAACAATACCCTTTTCAGGTTTACAAACGCATTACTTCACCAGAACCTTCTTGCCGTTCATAATGTAGAGACCCTTCTCGGGATTAGTCACGCGACGGCCGGTGAGGTCGAAGGTGCCGCTGACAGCGTTCAGACGCTCAGGCTCGACGGAAACCTCGTCGATGGAGGTCTTGACGGTGCCGCTCTCCTTGATGTACCACTCTGACTTGGTCGGGTTGTCGTTACCCCACATGCAGATGCTGCCGAAGGGATTGCCACCGCCATTGTGGTTCTTGGCATGAATCATCCACGTACCGCTTGCGCTGCCGTCGTTGCTGGCACCCTCGTCGGTATTGAGGATGTTGAACTTCTGGTTGCCGCGGGCGATGAGGGTGTACTTACCACCATTGCTCTCGGTCATGACATGATCGCCACCCGTGCTGCCGCTGATGTAGTCCTGTGTGCCGACGTTGAAGAGGCGGAAGTCCTTCTTCTCGTCATCAACGAACTCGAACTGCCATTCGTAGCAGGGGTTGTTGATGGAGATGTACGTCCAGCCTGGCATACCGTTGTCGGGGTTGGAGAACATAGCCATGGGCACGCCGAAGTTCTCTTCGAACGTCGGGAAGGCGTTGACGATGAAGTAGCTCTTGCCCTCCTGAGGCATCACCACCTCCAGACCGTCGATAGCAGCCTCAAGCTGTTCGCGGGCGGCCTTGATTTCGTCGTCGGCAGCGCCACCACCATTCAGTATCTCCTCAGCCTTGGCCAAAGCAGCGTTGTAGGCAGTAAGGTCCTTCACACAGCCAATATCGGTACCCAGAGTGTACTCGGTGCCGACAGCTGCATCGTAGGCCTCTTGCAGCTTAGCCAGCTCGGACTTCTCGGCAATACCACCCGTGACGGTGACGGTGCCAACGCCCTCAGTATTATCGAAGGCAAGGAAGAAGCTCTCGGTGTGCTTGGCAAAAGTGACAACCATGGAGAAAGCATCGGCCTTCTCAGCTGTGTATTCAATAGGATTGCCAAGGACATCGGTCAGTTTCAGGTTCGTAAAGGCGCAAGTCTTGTCGGCCTGAAGCGTCATGATGTCGACGGGCTGATAGAGGTGGTGAGGTTTCTTCTCAAAGCCTTCGCCCGTGAGGATGGCGAGCGGCAGCTCTTCCTGCTGACGGATATACCATGCGGAAGCGCCGTAGGCATCGGTACCCCATTGGACGATAGGACCGCAGACGCCGTGGATGGAGTAGCCGTCAGGAGCGTCGCTGAAGCCCTTGCCGCCGCCTTGGTCACCGGCGCGGGTGGTTGCAGAACCACCATTGTGGTTGCAGGCGTGGATGCCGAGCCAGTTGGTCTCGTCGTTTTCGTTCTGCGACCAGAAGTGTACCTGACCATAGCCGAGTGAGCGCATACGGATAGGAGCGGGCGTGTCGCTCAGCTTGACATACCAGTTGTTACCCCAGATGATTTCGTTGTCGCCTTCGAAGCCGGGCTGCTCGGTGAAGTAGCCGATGTACTTGCCGGTCTTGGCGTTCTTGATGTTGAAGTAGATATCCTCCTCATCGGGACCTTCAACCTTCTCGAAGGTGAAGTCCTGATAGGGATCTGCCGGGTCGGCATCGGCCCACCAGAGGATGGAATCCTGGAAGATGGTCAGGTTCTTCACCTTGCCCTGACCGCTGACAAACGGAGCCTGGTTGGCCAGTTTATAAGCTACGCCGGATTCGGGAAGGATGAAGGTGAAGCCTCCTGCACCATCGGCAGCGGCAGCAGCCTCCTCAAGGGCTATGGTAGCAGCCACCAGTTCTTCATCGGTGGCGTCCTCGTTATTCAAAACCTCCTTGGCCTTGGAGATCTCAGCCTTCAGGGCATTAATGGCTGTGAAGTCGCCAGAGTGGAAGCCCGGCTCGTTGCCCTGGACATAGCCCATGACATCGCTACCCTCTGCATCGGAAATAGCAGCAGCAAGGTCGGCACGGGTGTGCGTCATGCCGGAGACAACGATTTCAGTAGGCATGTTGGAGATACGGGTGTCGTTGAAAATAACCTCCATGGCGAAGCTGAACTTCTTCAGGTCTTCAGGCATGGTAATCTCAAGATTGTGATAGCCGGTATCGTTGTTCTTCGAACTCCAGCGTGAGTGGAAGAAGGTCTGGGTGTCACCATCGAGCAGGCCAGCATAGGAACCTTCGCTGGATTCTTTGGCGTTGGAGCTGAAGTCATCAGCGGAGAGGATAATCTCCTCACCATTCTCGTCGAAGAGGTAGAACTCGGTCAGATTGAAGTAGGGACCATCGTTGTAACCCTCGTCGCGGGGACGGTCGTTGTAAATGGTGTGGGTAACGGTGATGACCAACTTGTCAACAGCATAGGGCAGGCCGAACACGGGCGACTCATAACGGAACACTTCGTCGGCACCACCTCTCAAGCTGGTCTGCTTGTATGGGGTGATGGCAGCGTCGTTCGCCAAACCACTTTGAGACTTACGGAGCAGAGGCTTTGTGGGATCATCGGGATCGGGAACCAGAATAGCATCAAACGGCAGGACGGGCTCCTTATTGGCATTGGCCATACAGGCAGCCACAGCGCCCTTGATCTTATCAATCATGGCTACACCCTCGGTAGCACGGATCGAACCGTCCTCGATGGCGGAAAGGAGCTCCTGAGCCTCCATGAAGACAGCCTCAAGTGCCTCCTGCTCAGAATAAGGATACTGACCAATTTCCTCACCGAAGCCCGGATGGAAACCATCGCAGAAGTAGTTAGGATCGGATTCGCTGATGCTTTCGTAGTCATTTACGAACTGATCAAGAGCATCAAGGAGGGTGTAGAGGTCGTCAATCTCCACCTTGTTGATGGTGTTCTCGAACTCAGCCAGATACTCGCTGAGTTCATCGCCTTGCAGCAGGCCGGCTGCGAGGTCTTCCTCAGCCTTCTCGGTAGCAGCCTCCAGTTCTTCCACCTGCTCCTCGATAAAGGAACTCCACTCCTTGGAAAGAACGTCCTTGGCCTTGGCAATCAAGGAGACCAGCTTGTTGTAATCGTGGATGGAGATGCGAGCCTTGAGGTTAGCCAGACGGACAATCTCCTCGGCAGCTATGCAGTCATCGACGCTGCTAGCATCGGCAGCAGCATTGACAGCGGCCTCCATCTCAGCCTTGACGGCAACGGCCATGGGGTACATCTTCAGCGTGTCGGAAGCAGAGCAAGCGCGCTTGAGGTCCATCTTGTAAGCCTCAGCCAAAGCTGCATCGGGTTCCATGTCGCCGAAGAAGTAGAGGGTGGCATTGTCGAAGCAGATGAACGATGCCGGCGTGCCCTCTTCGGCGCCGAAGCCGAACTTCAGCGAGCCGTCAACCACCTGTGCAGCCACGTTGAGTTTCACAGCGTGAGCAGCGGGGAGGCTGTCGGCAGCCTCGGGGTCGTTGGTGGCAATCGTCTGCTTCACATCGTTGGCAAACATGTAGACACCTTCCACATCATCTTTCGTGGGGATGTACCTTGTCTTGTTTTCGGAAGTGCCATGGCTCTGGATAGTAGCAATGGTGAAAGCGCCGAATACGTAGGTACCGTTGGGCAGGTCGGTCACAACCTGTGTAATGGAGTTTTTGCCGACGGGATTGCCTACGCCATCAGTCTGGCCTGCCCAGATTTCAAGGCAGTGGTTGGTGAAGCCCCAGTAGCCCATCGAACCGGGGGAGATGCCTTCGGTGTGGTTGGAGATTTTCCAAATACGTCCGTCGACATTGTTGTCGGTTGCAAAGGTCACTTCCCAACCCTGAAGACCCTGTTCGGCGTCTCCATTCCAGATTTTGTTGGAAACATCCTGGCCGTCGGCAAATGCCAGCGTCGAGAATGCCATCGCAAACAAGGAAAGCAATGATACACGTAATACTTTTCTCATGTTTTTTGAATTTAAAGTTGAACAATAATTAAATGAATAATACTCTTGAGTTTATTATAAAAAGTAAGCTCTTTTCTCGTCGCTTAGTCTATAAATATAATAAGGTTTATGCCTCTGGCGTTTCTAGAGTTTCCGGCGTTTCTGGTTCAGCTGGCGTTTCTGGTTCAGCTGGCTTATCCAGCGACTTTATCTTCTCCAGAATCTCGTCAGCATCGGCACGCAGTTTCTCCATCTTGCGCTGCACTTCAGCCAAAAGGCTATTGCCACTCTTACTGGATGCGGAGAGGAAGCCCAGGTTGTTCTCGTATGTCTTGAGTTCATTCTTCACCCGCTCGTAGGTCTGCAGGAGGCGTTCGCGCTCACGATCAACATTACCCGACTCGCTGACGCGCTTGCGGAAGCTGCTGACGCGACGAGCTGACTCGCTGACGTGTAGTTTGTCGAACAGGCCGTCAACCAACGAACGATACTGTTTGTAGAGCTTATCCTTATCGCGGAAGGGCACATGGCCGATGGAATTCCAGTCAGCCACAAGACCACGCAGCTTATCGCTGAAGTCATCGCCCATATCCTGAACGCCTTGCTCTAATTGGTCGCTGAGGTTCTTCAATGTAGTGACGATGTCTTTCTTGGCAGCAAGGTTCTTGTGCTCCTCGCTACGCTGGGAACTGGTAGCGTTGTTGCGGTTGGAGAAGAAGGCGTCGCATGCAGCCATGAAACGCTTCCACACGGCCTCGGACTGCTTCTTGGGGACAGCTCCGATGGAGCGCCACTCCTTCTGCAAAGCAGCCAGTTTGTCAGCCGTAGCTTTCCATTCCGTGCTGTCCTTCAAGGCCTCAGCCTGTTCGCAAAGCGCAATCTTCTTTTCCAGATTGGCTGAGAGGCTTTCCTTAGTGCTCTTGAAGAACTCTGCCTTCTTCGTAAAGAAGACATCACAAGCGGCACGGAAGCGCTCAAAAACTTTCTGGTTCTGTTTCTTGGGCGCAAAGCCGAGCGATTTCCACTTGCCCTGCAGAGCCAGCACTTCCTGCGTCTTATCGTTCCACTTGGCATAGCCGTTGAGGGCATCGTAGTCTATAGACTCCATGATTTCGCAGATGGCGATTTTCTGCTCCAGGTTCTCTTTCTCTGTTTTCTTTATCTCTTCGAAGTACTGCTGATGACGGCGATTGATGACCGTCGAAGCCTCCTTGAAACGATTCCAAATCTCCTCGCGTAGTTCCTTGGCAACAGGGCCAGCCTCGCGAAACTCCTGATGGAGTTTCTGCAACTGACGGAACGCCACTACCACATCCGGCTCCTCGGCCAATTTCTCGGCCTGCTCACAAAGCTGAGTCTTTACCTCAAGATTCTTCTTGAAGTCGTAGTCGCGGAACATGTTGTTCAGCTTGCGGATATCGTAGAACCTCTCCGTATAGGATTGGTAGGTTTTCCAAAGTTCGGATGCTTTCTCAGGCGGCACGTCCTTAACCTCGCGCCACTCTTGCTGAATGGTCTGGAAATCGTCGTAGGACACGGGCACCGTGTCGGCATTATCTATCATCGTCTTCAGGCGTTCGAGAATAGCCTCCTTACGCAGGAGATTCTGCTCACGAATGCGGTCGAGTTCCTTCTGTGCCTCAGCACGTTTTTCGCGAATAACCGTCATCACCTCCTTAAACTCCTCTTCCTCAGCCACCAATTCAGGACAACGATCAGCAGGTACGAAAGCGTCCGCATCGTTTCCGGCAGCCACGAAAGCGTCCTTCACCTCGCTGATGGCAGCATTGTGCCAGCGATAGAAGGCTTGCTTGAGGTGCTCCAACTCGTCACGCGCTATGCTGACGCCGAAGTTAGGCAGCGACTTCAGTTTGGCAATGACATCGGCACCCGAGGTCAGCACGGTAGCAGGCTCAGCTTCCACTTCAGTTTCAGCCTCAAGCTCTGTGGGTTCAACCGTCTCTGTAGGCTCCGGTTCCGCGGCCGTTTCGGCAACAGCCTCCTCAGCAACCGGCTCAGACGCGGCTTCAATTTCAGCCTCAACGACAGGAGCAGGATTAACGACTTGTTTTTCTTCGACAGAAGCCTCTACTTGCTCAGCTGATGCCTCAGCGGAAGTATCAACGACCTCGGCAGGAGCCTGAACGGCCTCTTTTTCTTCAGGAGCAGCGACAAATTCTTCGCCTTTTACGATTTCTTCTTCCATAGGAATTACACTTTTTAATGGGTGCGCACCAATACGCCACGCAAATAAACGGATTATATTTTAAATATACAACTATTTCGCCGTTTTTTTGCGTTTTTCCGCCAAAAGTAAAGGAATTGAGGCTTCCTTTTGCCCCAATTCGGGCTTTTTTCAGCCCATCAATATCAATGTCACACCCATATAAATGAGCATACCGATAATATCGTTTGTTACCGATATAAAGGGGCCGGTAGCGATAGCCGGATCAATCTTGAGTTTTTCGAAGGTCATAGGGACAAACGTGCCAAAAAGCGAGGCAACCAAGATAACAAGCGCAAGGCTGATGGAGACGCTAGTCGTAACCAGCATAGGCTGACTGCCGAAGAAATAATTATAGGCAAACACCAAAAGACTGATGACGGCAGCATTAATGATGGATACGAGTGTGTTTTTGCCAAGATGGCGCCACATGCTGTTAGCTTTGAGGGAATTGTTAGCCAGACCCTGCACAACGATAGCCGATGACTGCGTGCCGACATTTCCTGCCGTACCACCGATGAGGGGGATAAAGAGAGCCATCTCGGGATGTGCCACAAATATTTCGTCGAACTTGCCCAGGATGATGGAAGTTCCTATGCCGCCCACCATGCCGATGAGCAACCAAGGGATGCGAGCGCGAGTCTGCTTCCAGACGGTGTCGGCCGACTCGACGTCCTCGGTAATACCCGAGGCCAGCTGATAGTCGCGTTCCGACTGCTCACGCACCTCATCCATGACGTCATCAACGGTAATCTGCCCGACCAGCCGTCCGATGCTATCGACCACAGGCACAGCCACCAGATTGTACTTCTCAATCATCTGCACCACCTCGTCAATCGGCGTATCCACATGGCACGAGATGAGGTCCTTGTCCATGACGTGCTTCACTTTGGAAATGCTGGGACTGGTAATCATTTTCTTCAGCGGGAAGAAGCCTTGCAAACGTTCCTCGTCATCAACGACATACACGTAGTAGATGTCATCCATATCCTCGGCCTGCTGACGCATCTCGCGCAAGCATTCGGGCATAGACCAGTTCTCGTTCACGATAATCATCTCCGTACCCATAATACCGCCGGCGGTATTCTCATCGTACTGGAGGAGGTCAACAATGTCGCCAGCCTGCTCGATATCCTCGATATGGGCGAGCACCTCCTCCTGTTTCTCCTCATCAAGATCACGGATAATCTCAACAGCATCGTCGGTGTCCATCGCATCGATAAACTTGCGGGCGATGGTCTCTGAGGGCAGGTCGTCAAGAAGTTCACTTCGTTCCTCCTCGTCCATCTCGACGAGTGCTTCTGCAGCAGTCTCATTGTCCAGCAAATGGTAGATATATCGGGCATCTTCGCTATCGAGTTCCTCTGCCAACTCAGCAATGTCGGCAGGATGCATTTCTGCCAGCGTCAGCTTCAGTTCATCGGCATTATGAGCCTCGATGAGCGCCTTTATCTCACGGATAAACTCGTTGTCAAATTCCTTTCGTTCTTTCAGCACGATTCTTTCTGTTTTAATCGGTTTGACATTTCGTTTTGCTGTTCATATACGCCTGAACGTCGTTCGTCAGCTGGATGAATTCGCTGACAGAGAGTTGTTCGGGCCTTCGGTCGAAGAGAGAGTCGGCAAGCAACGGGCAGTCAGCGCCGACGATAGGCTTTATGCCGTTGCGGAGCGTCTTGCGGCGTTGGTTGAAGGTGGTCTTCACCACTTGCCGGAAGAGGGTTTCGTCGCAGCCCAGCTCCTTAACATCGTTCCGCTTCATACTGATGACGGCGCTCTTGACCTTCGGCGGAGGGTTGAAGACGTGTTCATCAACGGTAAAGAGATAATCGATATCGTACCATGCCTGCATCAGGACGCTGAGGATACCGTATGCCTTGCTGCCAGGCTTGGCCGCAAGGCGTAACGCCACTTCACGCTGTATCATTCCTGTGCAGCCAGGGATGCGTTCGCGATTGTCGAGCACTCGGAAGAAAATCTGGCTGGAGATATTGTACGGATAGTTGCCGATAACGATGAAAGGGCGGCCATCGAAAAGACGGTCGAGGTGCATGCGGAGGAAGTCATCCTCGATAATGTCGTCCTCCAGTTCAGGGTAGTTATCACGGAGATAGCGGACAGACTCACAGTCTATCTCGACGACCTTCAACTCACGCTGCTTGGGAACAAGGAACTGGGTGAGCACACCCATGCCCGGTCCTACCTCAAGTACGGGGTACCCGGGGAACCGTTCGACAGTATCCGCTATGGCTTTCGCAATGGAAAGATCCTTCAGGAAGTGCTGTCCCAGTGCTTTTTTGGGTTTTACTGGTTTCATTCCGTTGATTGCCTATACCGTCGTCCATACTTAGAGTTATTAACTTGGAGAGCCGAAAAATGAATTTTTCTACAAATTCATTGCTTTTTCAAAATACTCTCCGTATATTTGCACGCCGCAAAAGTAATACTTGTAGCGGAGATAAGCAAACAAAAGGAGAAAAAAGTTGAAAGACACCCTCAAGAAAACCGCCCGTTGGTTGGTGCCGCTGCTTATTGCAGCCGCTATCCTTGTTTATATGTACCACGACTTCGACTTCCGTACCGTCTGGCAAATCCTGACGGAGGAGACGAATGTATGGTGGCTTTTTGTCTCGCTTATCCCCATTTTGGTGAGCCATATCCTGCGTGGCTTGCGATGGCTTCAGACGCTGGAACCCATCGGTTACCGTCCACGCCCCATCAACAGCGTCCTCTCTATCTACGTGGCCTACGCCTCCAACATCCTCATTCCTCGTGTGGGTGAAATATCGCGATGCGGCGTGCTTGCCAAGTACGATGGCATCCCCTTCAGCAAATCACTCGGCACGCTGGTAGCTGAGCGCATCATCGACTTCATTATCGCCTTCTCGTTCTGCAGCGTGATGCTTATCTTCCAATCTGGCAAGCTATATGCCTTTTTCGACAAGACGGGTACGGGCGAAGGAGGTATTGTGCAGATTTTTAAGAATCCGTGGTTCTATGTGGTTGTCGTTGCCGTCGTCGCCATCGCCGTACTTGTCTGGCGGCTCATCCATCGCAGCAAAAACAAGGCAGCTACCGGCGTGGCACGTACGCTTGACAATTTCGTCGAAGGCTTCGTCTCATTGAAGAACGTGCGCCACCTCTGGCTGTTTATCCTTTACACGCTACTCATCTGGACGTGCTATTACCTGGAGTTCTACCTTTGCTTCTACTGTTTCCCCTTCACGAAAAGCCTCGGCCCCGTGGTGGGTGCGGTTATCTTTGCGGCCATCAGCGTAGCCATCATCATCCCCACCCCTAACGGCGCCGGTCCCTGGCACTTCGTTGTCATCACCCTGCTGGGCATGTACGGCGTAGCTGAAACGCAGGCTGGCTCCTTTGCCCTTATCGTACACTCTTTCCAGACTGTGTTCGTTCTCCTCTTCGGACTGACGGCCTGGATTCTTTTACAAATCATAAATCGAAAAACATCATGAAAATCGAAGAACTCTCTCCCGTAGCTGTGTGGAAGAATTTCCATGCGCTCACCCAAGTACCTCGTCCCTCGGGCCATCTCGAAAAAATCCAGGCCTTCCTGCTCCAATGGGGCAAGGATGCCGGCATAGAGACATGGCAGGACGAAGCAGGTAACATCCTCATGCGCAAGCCCGCTACGAAAGGATTGGAAGGACGCAAGTGCCTCGTCCTGCAAGCCCACATGGATATGGTGCCGCAGAAGACGGCTGACAGCCCCCACGACTTTCTCACCGACCCCATTCCTGCCTACATCGACGGCGACTGGGTAAAGACACATGGTACTACGCTGGGTGCTGACGACGGTATGGGCGTAGCTGCCATCATGGCCATCATGGAGGACAAGTCCCTCAAGCACGGTCCGCTGGAAGCCCTTATTACTGCCGATGAGGAAACGGGCATGTTTGGCGCCTTCGGCCTGAAGGAGGGCGAACTGCAAGGGAAAGTGCTCCTCAACCTCGATAGCGAGACTGAGGGCGAGCTCTACATCGGCTGCGCGGGCGGCATTGACGTTACCGCCTCCATGCAGTATCTGGAGATTGAGCCTTTCGAAAATCGCAAGGCCTGGCGTGTCACCCTCAAAGGACTGCGTGGAGGACACAGCGGACTGGAAATCAACGAAGGCCGCGCCAACGCCAATAAGCTTATGGGCCGCTTTATGCGCGAGGCCGTGCTTGTCTGCAACGCCGGACTGGCGGAGTGGAAGGGCGGCAACATGCGCAACGCCATCCCACGCGACGCCCACGTCGTCATTACCGTCCCCACCCGTTCCAAAAGCAAACTAATGAAGCTAGTCGAGGAGTGCCAGGCACTCTGGAACAACGAGTTCGCCACCATCGAGAGTGGCATCACTCTCACCGTCGAACCTACCGAGATGCCCGAGAGCGAGGCTCCTGAGGAGATCCGCGACAACCTCATCAACGCCATCCTCGGCTGCCAGAACGGTGTCATGCGCTACATCCCCACCATTCCCGATACCGTCGAAACCTCCTCGAACCTCTCCATCGTGGAAATTGGGCAGGGCGAAGCCACGTTCAGCCTGCTCGTGCGCAGCAGCTGCGACTCGATGAAGATGTTTCAGGCTATCAGCCTGAAGAGCGTCTTCACTATGGCGGGCATGAAGGTGAAGTTCAGCGGCTCATATAGTGGCTGGCAGCCTGATGTCGACAGCCCTTTGCTGGCAGCCATGAAGGAATCTTACCGCGAACTCTTCGGTACCGACGCCAGCGTCTGCGTCGTCCACGCCGGACTGGAGTGCGGCATCATCAATGCCGCTTCCGGAGGAGGTATGGACATGATTTCCTTCGGCCCCACGCTGATGAGCCCTCACAGCCCCGACGAGCGCGTCTTCATCCCCTCTATCCCCAAATTCTACGACCTCGTCCGCCACGTCGTCGAGCAGGGCGTGAAGTAATGCTTTTTCTCCTAAAATCCATGTAGAGACGCCACATAGCGTCTCTACTTCTTCTTATTTGCAAGAGGAGGTGGCCTCTCTTCTCGTGCATCCCTATAAGTGACGGTTTACGAAATACACTTTCCTATAACACAATCCCCTCCGCTGAGCGGTTTCCTTTCTTCTTATTTTTGACTAAAATGTTTTGCAAAAGGAATAGTCCAGATGCAGTAAAATTTGTTAAAACGAGAGGGATATCACAAAAAATGATTACTTTTGTAATCTCAATAGTTAGAATGAACGCTTAATAATATGTTATTTACGCTATGAGCTATTTTAGAGAAATGAGGCGTAAGCGCCAGCAGCTTTCTGAAGCGGAGAGCATCGCAATACTTGAAAAAGCCACCTCTGGCATACTGGCTCTACTTGGAGACGAGGGTTATCCTTACGCCGTTCCTATTAGTTTTATCTATACCGACGGAAAACTATATTTCCATAGTGCATTGAGCGGTCATAAAGTCGACGCCATCCGCCAATGTGATAAAGCCTCGTTCTGCGTCATTGAGCAGGATGACGTTCAGCCGGAGAAATACACGACCTTTTATCGAAGCGTGATTGCATTCGGAAGAATCCATATCATCGAAGAAGAACAAGAGAAACTAGAAACAGCCCGATTACTCGGTAATCGCTACAACCCGAACAATGAAGATCGTCTTCGTCAGGAATTAGAGAAAGGACTCTCTCGTATGCTAATGATTCGTTTCGATATTGAGCACCTTACAGGCAAGGAGGCTATTGAATTAGTAAAACGAAAACAATAATAATAAATCCGTGTCTTTCATATCCATTTGGGTCTGACAATACCTTATTATTAATAAAGCGCTATGAAGAAAACAAGAATCCTCACCCTGCTGCTCGTGCTGATGGCATTGGCAACAAAGAATGTCCATAGCCAGAAGATAACATTCGGCGAATCCGTCACATGGGATCGCCACAGCCTCATCATCGGAGGACAACGCGTATGCCCCGTCATGGGCGAAGTGCACTACTCGCGTATCCCAGCCGATGAGTGGCGGCAGGAAGTGAAGAAAATGAGGGCAGGGGGCGTCACCCTAATCGCCTGCTACATTTTCTGGAACCACATCGAGGAGCTGGAAAACCAGTTCGATTGGAGCGGGCAACGCAACCTCCGCACGTTCCTCACCATCTGCAAGGAGGAGAAAATGCCCGTAGTGCTGCGCGTGGGTCCCTTCTGCCACGGCGAGGTGCGCAACGGAGGGATTCCCGACTGGGTCGTCAAATCAGGCTGTCGGCTGCGGAGCGAGGACCCTGTGTTCCTTGGCTACGTGGAACGATTCTATCGGCAAATCTTCACACAAGTGCAGGGTCTCCAATGGAAGGACGACGGCCCTGTCATCGCCGCGCAGTTCGACAACGAGTATCGTGGGCGGGGGTCCTACCTGATGGCGCTGAAGCATATCGCCACTGGCATTGGCTTCGACCTCCCTTTCTATACCCGCACGGGTTGGCCTGAACTGGCTACGCCCGTTCCCTTCGGCGAGATGCTCCCGCTCTATGGCGACTATGCCGACGGTTTCTGGGACCGCTCCATAAAGGAAGGCGTCGGCAACTACTATAAAGCTTTCAATTTCCGCATCCAGCGTACCACCGATGCCATCGCCAGCGAACAGCTCGCCCCTTCGGGCAGTCAAAAGGGTGAAGAGTCGAAAGGTCTGCAAGCCTATCCCTACTTCACCTGCGAGCTGGGCGGAGGCATGATGCAGAGCTACCATCGCCGCATATACACCTACCCCGAAGATGCCTATGCCATGGCTGTCGTCAAGCTCGGCAGCGGCTCGAACCTGCTGGGCTATTATATGTACCATGGCGGAACAAATCCCAAAGGGAAGCTCGGCTACCTCAACGAGACGCAACGTTGCCTCACGACGAACTACAACGATCTGCCCGTGCTGAACTACGACTTCCAGGCGCCGCTCGGCGAATTCGGACAAGTCAACCCCCACTACTATCTGCTACGCAAGCTCCACCTCTTCATGCACGACTTTGGCGAATTACTGGCTCCGATGGAAGTTTTTTTTCCCTGCGAGCAGGATGTGAAGCAAGGCGACGATTCTTCCCTTCGCTGGAGCTACCGTACGGACGGTAAGTCAGCCTTCGTGTTCGTGAACAACTACGAGCGCTTCGCTAATCTGACAGCGAAAAAAGGCGTTCAGTTTGACGTCTGCGGCACCACCTTTCCACGTAAGCCGATGACTATCCCTGCAGGCAGCAGCTGCATCTTCCCCGTCAACGTCTGCGGCATCCGTTACGCCACCGCTCAGCTCATCGCCCAACGCGACGGGAACCTCTATCTTGAACAAATCCCCGGCATTTCCACCGAAATTGCCCTTCAGGACGGTCGTGTGCTACGCAACGTGAAAGCAAAAGGCATAGAAAAGCCCATCTACAAAAACATTTACCTTGTCACTTCAGACGAGGCGGGACGCCTCTTCTATGACGAAAGTGTTATACAGGAATTAGGGGTATCAGCTCCCGTCAATTCTTCTATAGTCTTTGAGAAAATCCGTCCTGCAGGTCCTCTTCGTCCCATCACCATCGGCGTCCAAAAAGCAGCTGAAGAGCCTGTTGATGAGGACTTCGAGTGGGCTGCCGCCTACCGTATCGACATCCCTGCCGAGCACGACGGACTGCTCCGCATTCACTATCGTGGCGATGTCGCCCGCCTTTATGCTATCTGCGGCGAAGGCGATGTACAGACGCCCCGTCTTGTTGCGGACAACTTCTACAACGGACTGCCTATGCTCTATGGCCTCTGGCGTCTGCCTGCTGACTGCAGTCAATTGGAACTCCGCATCTTGCCCTTGCAGGAAGACATGCCCATATATTTCCCTCGCGAAGCCGACATCACCCCCGGGGAGGAAGTAATTAAGATTGAGTTAAGAGCAAGGTAATCTATCGTACTACTTCCGTAAACTCGGGCTTGGCGCCTTTTTCTACGGTAACATAAATGGTTGAGGTGCTCTCCTCGCCATTCATGCCGCTGCTCTTGGCGGTAAACTTATAATCCGTGCCAGCAGCCGTCGTGCGCTTGCCCACAGTAACAGGCGTGCCAAGCGGGAACTGATAGTTTGAGCAAGCGGCATCGAATAGCGCCGTCTCCTCCTCTGTCACAGGCTGCTGGGCAGAGTAGTCAGGCAACGGCTCCACCGTTCCCTCCACATATCCGTTCACCTTCAGGAAACGGTCGAGCTCTTTTCCAGCGGCAGCCACACGTGCCGCACGCACGCCGTAGCCAGCCTTGACCGTTGCCTTGGGAAGAGCCTTCCGAAGCGCTTCTGCCGAAGCGCTCAGTCCTCCGCTACCGAAGGTGCAAAACGGCACGATGGTCTTCCCTTCGAAATCATTTTCCTTCACGAGGGTAGCAATCGGCATGGCATACGTGCCGAACCAGATGGGGTAGCCGAGGAAGATGACATCATACTTTGCCAGTTTCGACTTCAGCGGCTTCAGGGCAGGTGTCTCCCCGCTACGCATCTCACGCCCTCCACGCTCAATGGTCTCCTGGAAGTTGCCCGTGTAAGGCACAACTGCTTCGATTTTTTCAATATCTGCACCCAACTGCTTCTGCAGTTCCTGAGCTACCGACTCCGTTGAACCCGTCTCCGAGTAATAGAGCACCAGCACCTTCTCCGATTTCTCCGTGCAGCCTGCAACGAATAGCGCCACAGCTGCCAATGACAATAAAATCTTTCCCATAAAAATTTGTTTTTGAATTTCACGACTGCAAAGATACAAAGTTTTCTCAGAAAAATGTTCCGTTTTATCGAAAAAAAAGAGGGATGGGCTGATGCCTATCCCATATTACTTGATGTTTGTCTGCGGAAAGAGAGGGATTCGAACCCCCGGACCCTTTCAGGTCAACGGTTTTCAAGACCGCCGCGATCGACCACTCCGCCATCTTTCCGAAAAAGCGCGGCAAAGGTAGTGCAAACTGAGAGAAATACAAAATAAATCCGCATTTATTTTTATTTCCGAAGTGCAGCCTACCTAAAACGGAGGCTAATGAACGTTATTTTTATTTGCCTGCGCTACGGATTTATTCGCCTATTCTAATTTTTTATTCCCTTATTCTAAAAATTTATTTGCTTGGTCTGAGAAATTATTTGCCTGGAATAAATGGACTACTTCTCGGAACGGAAAATCCTTTTCCCTCCACGGCGCACAAGAGCATCCCACCACCTCGCAGGCAGCACACGATGAAGGAACAGGCAAGTAAGCTCGCCAAATCCTGCGTGATAGCGTGTCCTTGGATTGCGTGCACGGACGGCCCGACAGACTGTCTTCGATATCACCGAAGGCTGCGGCAGGAGTTTCGTAGAATAGGCTGTCCGCAAGGTATGCGCCTCGTTTGCGGCCGCTTTTTCATAGACCGTTCCTGCCGATGTAGACGACAGATGGTCTGCCGCTATGATTCCCCAATTTGTCCTGATGGCTCCAGGCTCGACGATGACGACATGAATGCCGAAGGGCTTCACCTCCATGCGAAGGGCATCGCTGAAGGCCTCGACAGCATACTTCGACACATGATACCATCCTCCGAAGTAGAAGACTACCCGTCCGGCTATGGAAGAAAGGTTGATGATGCAGCCCTCGTGCTGCTCGCGCATGTGGGGAAGCACGAGCTGCGTCAGACGGGCCAAGCCGAATACATTCACTTCCAGCTGCCTCCGTGCCTCCTCGATGGGCACATTCTCAATGGCTCCGAACATGCCGTAACCGGCATTGTTGACGAGCACGTCGATGCGTCCCTCAGCCTCTATGAGAGTTGCCAAAGCTGACGACATGGACTGCTCGTCAGTCACATCCATCGGCAGGGGCGTGATGCCGTAGTCCTTCAGCGGCGTCATCCGCTCCACTCTCCTGGCTGCGCCATACACCTTGTGCCCCTCCTGCGCCAGGCGGATGGCTGTGTCGTAGCCGATACCGCTGCTTGCGCCCGTAATCAAAATGACCTTCTGCTTCATATCCTATTTCGAATTTGGGGGCAAAGATAAGAAAAACTTTTGGCATTCTCAATCTTTTGGCCTATCTTTGCAGACCGTTTCGACGGAGAGGAATAGTAACTCGTACAAAGTCAATTCGTTATTCATTTTGATATATCCTCAAAACTTCGAACATAAAGTCGGCTTTGACCTCATAAGGGAACAGGTGAGCGGACGTTGCCTCTCGACGATGGGTCGTGAGCGGGTGGAGGCTATGGCCTTCACTACCGATGCCGCTACGCTGGAACGGCAGCTCGACGAAACGGCTGAAATGGCGCGCATCCTACGCGAGGAGCCCGACGCCTTGCCTGCCGACGGCTTTTTCGACGTCCGCGAAGCGCTCCATCGTGCCTCCGTGCCCGGATTGCATCTGAGCGAGGAAGAGCTTTTCAATCTGCGCCGCTCGCTTGATGCCCTGAACACCATCGTCTGGTTCTTCCGCGAGAAAGGCGAAGAGGCGTCACCCTATCCCCATCTTGCGGCTCTGGCTGAGGACACGCTCTTCTTCCCAGGGCTGGTACGACGTATCGACACCATCATCGACCCTTACGGGCGCATCAAGGACTCCGCCTCACCTGAACTGCACGACATCCGGCGCGAGCTGGTCTCTGCCGCAGGCAGCATCAGCCGTAAACTGATGACCATCCTCCACACCGCTCAAAGCGAAGGATTCGTCGATAAAGACGTCAATCCAACCATGCGCGACGGACGCCTCGTCATCCCTGTAGCGCCCGCCTTGAAACGCAAAATCAAGGGCATCGTCCATGACGAATCTGCCACAGGCAAGACCGTCTTCATAGAGCCTGCCGAGGTGGTAGAGGCCAACAACCGCGTGCGCGAGTTGGAGGGTGAGGAACAACGCGAAATCATCCGCATCCTCAACGAGTTCACTACCGAGATGCGTCCCCACATCCCCGACATCCTCGGCTCTATGGATTTTCTTGGCGTCGTCGACCTCATCCGCGCTAAGGCGCTTACAGCCATTGCCATGGAGGCTATCCGCCCCAACGTCAATCCGCGCCCTATGCTCGACTGGGTTTATGCAGTCCATCCCCTTCTCCAGCAATCGCTTGCGCGTCACGATAAAAAGGTTGTTCCCCTATCCATCGAACTCACAGAACGCCAACGCATCCTGCTCATCTCAGGCCCTAATGCAGGCGGTAAGTCTGTCTGCCTTAAGACGGTAGGACTCCTGCAATATATGATGCAATGTGGTCTTCTCGTCCCCATGAAGGAGGCGGGTGGCATGGGCATCTTCCGCGATATCTTCATCGACATCGGCGACGAGCAGAGCATCGAGGACGACCTCAGCACCTACAGCAGCCATCTGCTGAACATGAAGAACGTGCTTCGCAACTGCGGGCCGCAGAGCCTGGTGCTTATCGACGAGTTCGGCAGCGGTACCGATCCCCTCATCGGCGGAGCAATTGCCGAAGCCGTGCTGGCACGCATCAACGACCGGAAGGCCTTTGGCGTCATCACCACCCACTACCACAACCTCAAGCAGTTTGCTGAGGACCACGAGGGAGTAGTCAACGGCGCCATGCTTTACGATCGGGCCCAAATGCAGCCACTCTTCCAACTTCAGATAGGACAGCCCGGCAGCTCGTTTGCCGTAGAGATTGCCCGCAAAATCGGTCTCCCCGAGGAAGTTATTTCAGATGCTTCGGATATCGTGGGTAACGACTACATACAGAGCGACAAGTACCTTCAAGACATCGTGCGCGACAAACGCTATTGGGAACAGAAGCGCCAAAATATCCGCCAGAAAGAGAAACAACTGGACGAAATCATAGCCCATTACGAGAACGAACGTACCGAGCTAAGCGCCAGCCGCAAGGCTATCCTACGCGAGGCCAAAGAGCAGGCCAGCCAACTACTCGACAGCTCGAACGCGCAGATTGAGAATACTATCCGTAGCATCCGCGAGGCTCAGGCCGAAAAGGAGCAAACACGTCAGGCTCGCGAGGAACTGGCTTCTTTCCGCAGCGAATTGGACAAACAGCTCCAGGAACAGGAGGCAGAGGCTTTGAAAGCCAAACACCCGAAGGGGAGGAAAAAGAATGGCGTCCGCATCAAGCGTCCCGTCATAAATGATAATCCAGACGTTCCCACAAACCACACGTTTGCCGTAGGCGACTATGTGCGTCTGCAAGGGCAGGAAACCATCGGGCAGATACTGGAGCTGAAGGGCAAGAATGCCGTCGTGGCGTTGGGTAACCTGCGAACGAATGTGAAGACCGACCGACTGGAACCCGCTACGAGTGACGAGGCTCGGGAACAGAAGACCGAATCGCGCACCTACACCTACATCAGCCGCGAGACACAAGAAGCCATCGTGGAAAAGAAGCTCAACTTCCATCAGGACATTGATGTCCGCGGCATGCGTGGTGTCGAAGCGGTACAGGCTGTCACCTTCTTTATCGACGATGCCATCCTGCTGGGCGTACATCGCGTCCGAATCCTTCATGGCACAGGCGGCGGCATCCTCCGCAACCTTATCCGCGAATACCTCCGTAGTAACCCAGCCGTCCTTTCTGCCCGCGACGAACACGTGCAGTTCGGCGGCGCCGGCATTACAGTCGTGGATTTGGCATAATATACAGGCGGGCCACCCCCAAAGGAGCAACCCGCCTGCGGACAATACATGAAAGTTATTTAGAAGCGGAATCCTAACGTGGCAATTCCCTTAAACGTGTTTCGCGTCATAGGAATCGCTTTCAGATTGACGTTCTCAAAGGGATAGAAGTCAGCATTACGAGTGCTGTAGGCCAAAGCCAAATCGGCATAGAGTACCTCGCCGCGGAAGCCAATACCGCCCGAAAACGTATTTGTATTCAGAATATTCTTATAGTCGGTATTCGTCTGCACGGAGTTGATGGGAATCATCTTCCAGGCATCGCTCTTGTAGCCGCCGGTAGCGTAGTTGTAGCCTAGACGAGCATAGAGGCTGTCGAAGAACTTTTTCTCCAAACCCACACGGAAGGTGTGCTGCCCGCAGAGGTTGCCCTTCGTGTGCTCGTTGATAACCTTGTTCTCCCTGCCGTCACCTTCATAGAGGCGGACAGTACTGTAATCCGTGTACTCCCATTCTGCGCCGAGGGCAAGACCGCTCTCCAACGTGTAGCCGAGGCTGACGTTCACATTACCCGGAGCAATGTTGGTGTACTTCGTGTAGCAATCACCACCAAAAGCATCCTCCGACATAGTGTCCATCTGATACTGAACGTCTGCTACGTTAACATTCTCATCCACGCCGGCATCATACAAGGTAGTGCTGACCTTGGCCGAGTTATAGTCCGTCAAATGGCTATAGAAAGTAGGCGTCGAAGCTGCCACACCAATGCGGAACGAGGACTCCTCAATTGGACGGATAATGGCACCCAACCGCAGGTTGTAGCCTGTACCCCTCGTCTTGTACCAGTTCTCCAGCGTGTAGTTGCCGTCCTCGAAGTCCTCGCGATAGACTGAGTTATAGGCGTAGTACACATCCGTGATGCCGAGCGTGGCACCCAAATAGACTTGGTCAACAAAGTTGAACGAGAGGTTGAAGTCGTATTCGCTGATACTGCCTTTCTCTTCCCCAGAGTACTCGCCATAAGAAGAGGGATAGAACTGTCCTTCGTTGAATGCCGTAGCATCGACAAGGCGTCCATCAGCACCCAACAGGCTTAGCCAGCCGTAGTTAGGGTCATCGTAATAGTTATGATGCGTAAAACCCCATTGCTCGTTGCTCTGATCGAAGAAGGCATCGCCAATCGTCGGATCGTTCTGATAAACCTGCCAAGCCATCTGGGCTGTCTGCGAAAGGCCATTCAAGTTACCTGACCAATTCATTTTTCCATTGAAGTCTTTTACCTTCTGGTAGTTGAAGCCAAAGTTGACGAAGCGGAGGACCCCCTCGTTGCTATGCTTGCTGGCAATAACCAGACCGATGTTGTCAAACGTGCCGCGAGGTTGGAAATTGGTAAAGTTGTTCGTCTTCTGCGTAATGCCGACACCACCGAACGTTGCCATCAGATCGCAGCTACGATAGAGGGCGATGCCAGCGGGGTTGGTGCGGATGGTGCTGACGTCTGCGCCGAGAGCGCTCATGGCGCCGCCCATGCCGACGTAGCGAGCCGTACCGTCGAGATCACTACCGAGGAGGTTTGCTGCCTCGTATGTGGTCTGTGCCTGCAAGGAGAGTGCGCACAGGAATGCTGTTGCCAGGGAAAATGCTATCTTTTTCATATCTGTAGAGTTTAATAATTCAACGTTTTAATAACTTTTCTCTATTATTAATGGCATTTCTTTATCTGCCTCGGCTGCCGCCTCCGCTGGAAACGGAACCTCCGCCACGCGAGCCGCCACCACTTGAGAAGGAGCCGCCGCCGCTGCTGCGCGAGCTGCTGCCGCTACTATAGGAGGAGCTGCTGCGTGAACTGCTGCTACCGCTGTAAGAGGAGCTGCTGCTACGTGTGCTGCTGCCGCTGTAGGAACTGCTGCCGCTGTAGGAAGACGAGCTGCGCGAACTGCTGCTATAAGAGGAGCTACTTGAACTGCCAGAACTATAGCTGCGCGGAGTGGAGCTGACCGACGAACGGCTGCTGCTGGGGCGGTTGTAGCCCGACGAAGCTGAAGAGCTGCTGCGCGACGTGCTCTGGCGGGTGTAGCCTGTACGGCCGTCGCTGGTGCGAGCAGTACTACTCGAGCGCGATACAGATGAGGAACCCGTGCGCGTGGAAGTGCCGACGGAGCCCGTGCGGCTACTCGTCCCTGCGGACTGTCCGCTGCGGGTGGTGATGACACGTCCGGCCCCCGTACGAGTGGCAGTTCCGCTGCGCGTGGTGGATCCTGTGACAGAACCGCTACGTGTAGCACTACCCGTGCGGGTTACCGTACGGTCGTCGCCAGTACGGGTGACACTACCCGTCCGAGTGGTAGCGCCGCTACGCGTTGCGCCTCCGGCGCCATTCAGCGCCATATTATTACTGCGGGTTACGCCGGAGCCTGTGCGGGTCGAAGCAAGACCAGCGTGACGGTTGTTGCGACGGGAGTTCTCGAAGGCAAAGCCACCTCCGTAGTGATGATGTCCCCAGCCATAGTAGCCATAGTAGCCGCCATAGCCCCAGCCCCAACTGTGGTAGTAACCATGGTACCAAGGATCATAGCCCCAGCCGTAGCCATAGCCATAGTACCAGGGATCGTACCAACCGCCATACCAACTGCTGTAATAGCTATGCCAGCCCCAGGGACGGTACCAGTGCCAGCTATAGGGGCTGAAGCGCCAATCCCAATAACTCCAGTTGTAGGAAGAGGGGAAGACGTAGGCATAAAGGCCGTCGTCGTAGATGTTCCAGTCCCAGATTGGCCATAGACTGCCGCCATAGACAATGTCCCAGTAAAGCGGGCTGCTGACGGGGATAGCGTAACGCGGGTTGCGGAAGCGGATGATGCGCATGGCATATTCGTAATCCTCGGCATCGCCGTTGAAGCCATACACCCAGCCGTCGTCTTCCTGATTGACGATGAGCGAATCCACGCGGTAGTAAAGCGTGTCGCCGTCAACCGTGCGGACGCGAAGTGCAAGATCCTCGACCTCGGCCTCCTGTACGTAGTTGCCCTCGTCATCGATGTAGCTGCGCACACCACGGCGGTTGTATGTATCTTCGTCCATCGTCAACGGACGATCAACCTCGACCGTAGCCGTCTCGCCATCGTCGCGGACGCCCACAGCCGTCACGGACACCTTCTTTGCCGTCGGCTCAGAAGTCACAGTACCTGCCGAAGTGGCAGTCGTAGCAGCCTTCTTCTTCGGGATGAAGTAGAGGTCATCGTTCGTCTGGGCGCAGACCGTGCCCAGCACGACCGTCATCATAAGACTAAGGAATAATACTCTTTTCATAGCTCTTTTTATTGAATTAAAGGTAAATAATTCTGTTTTCAATCTCTTGTCTTTTCGGTTCATCTCTTTTTTCTCGCTGCAAAAATACTACAGGTATTTCACCCCCATGCAGGAAAATCCCTATCCTTTCAGGGGAATTTTCCTAAAACTGTGTTTTTCCTGTTTCTATTGTTCATTGCCCCTTTCCTTTATCCTTTTTTATTCCCCTCCCCCCTATTTTTTCGTCTCTTTTTTGCATCCGTTTCAGAAAAACGCCGTATCTTTGCACCCACAAGCTTGGGAAAGCAAGCGAGCTTTCCACTCACTGAACCGGGGCATTAGCTCAACTGGCAGAGCGATAGGTTCGCAATCTATAGGTTGGGAGTTCGAGTCTCCTATGCTCCACAAGTCTGTAATTTACAACAAACCTTCGGGCATGCCCGAAGGTTTTCTATTCGAGAACGAACTCGGCGGCAGTCCAGTCGGTATCGGTACGATGGCTGAGGTAGCGGAGCCCAAAGGAGGCGGCTTTCTCGCGGAGAAGGGGGAGATCAGCGAGGTAGAAGCCGCTGATGAAGAGGCGGGCAGCACTCCCCTGCCCTTCCGAAGACGAACGACGCAAGCGGGCTACGTAACGGGGCATATCAGCCAGGAGGATGTTGCGGTTGATGTTGGCCAGGACGACGTCGTAGGGACCACGCTCAACCAACAGCGAGGCATCGCCACAAAGAACGTCTATAAGGTCAACAAGTCCACAAGCGGGCGAGTCAACATGCTGCAAGGCGATATTGTCGCGGGTGTTGTCGGCACACCATTGGTCGATGTCGATGGCATCGGCATGACGGGCGCCGCGCATGCAAGCGAGGATGGCCAGGATGCCCGTGCCACAGCCCATGTCGAGGACATCCTTTCCGACGAGGTCGGCATCGAGGATGTAACTCATCATGAGGCGGGTGGTCTGGTGATGACCTGTGCCAAAAGCCATTTGGGGATTGATGACGATGTCGTACTCGGCCTTCGGATAGTCGGTATGGAAGGTGCTGTGGACGACAGCACGCCCATCAACCACGATGGGCTGGAAGAAATACCGCTCCCACTCCTCGTTCCAATCCTTATCCTCCATCGGAGAGGCGGTGAAAGAAACAGTCGTTCCGGGCATTGGGAAAGACTCCAGCACTTGCCGGAGGGCTGGCTCGTCGTACTGCTCCGAAGGAATATAGCCCTGCACACCATCAGGTGTGGGGACAAAACTGTCGAAGCCGACATCGGCCGTCAGCGCGGCTATGAGGTCACTTGCTGTCTCGCTGTAAGGAGCGATGACGAACGTCACTTCCGTGTACTTCATTTCTGCTTCGTTCTTGCGGGTTAGCACGGGTATAGGAGGCACCCTCAAGGTTGACTTCCCACTCCTTGATATCGAAATCGACATAGTACATCCGTCCAGGCTCCATGCGGACAGTACCCGAGGTGCGGGTCTGGTTGGAGTAGGTGGTCTCGTTGCCGCTGAACTGATACTCGCCATAGCCCATGAAGCCGTAGATGCCCGGCAACACGGCATGATAGCCGTAGATGTTCTTTACCTTCTTGGCATCCAACTTTTCAAGATAGATACGGTCGATTAGGTAGTAGTCAAACTCGTTCGTCGATTCGCTGAATGACCAGGGATAATCGTTGCGCGAGGGATCGAAGGTGACGACATTGTAGTCGTGTTTGTAGCTGAGGTCGAAGTAGTTGTAAATGCGGTTGGTGCGCTCGCCATTCACCACGTTCTTGTCCCAGTAGAAGATATCCAGGAATGTCGTACAGACCATAGCGGTAACGGGCTCGACGTCGATGCTGACGCGCTTAGTGTTGCGACGTCCGTTGATGGAAACGCCCTCTTCGGTAAGTGTCAGCAGGCGTTCGCCCATGATGTCCATCTGATCCAATCCGACGACCGTGAACGAAGCCAGACGATCCTTGTTCTGGAAGTCCCAATAGACCTGAGCATAGGCACTTTTTCCTGCTCCTGTACGCGCCACCACGTCAGTAGCGGCAATGAGGGTATAGTCGCCAAGGGGGACGTTCTCAAAATAATAGACTTTGGTATGGTAGTAGCCATCGACGTAGTCATACTGATCCGCGTAGAGGTTACCTTGTGCGTCATAGAGGAAGAGCTGGACGCGGACGGCATGGTCTTCGTCAAGCACGAAGTCGCCTTCGTTCTGCTCATCGAGACCGTTGACGGCATCCGTAAGGTCAATGACGACTTTCAGGCGGGATGAGCTATAATATCCGTACTCCTTCTGGCAGGAACTCAGCAATAGAGCCGCTAATAAAAAAGCAAAAGGGATGAGTTTTTTCATTTCTATCAATTTGGGATTAATGGGGATAAATGGGAGTTTTGAGAAAGGTTATGGCATCGTTAGCGCCTGCAGTTCCTTCATCGTTCCGCTGAAGATGTTGAGGTCGGTCTTCTCGTCTATGCCCGGCAGGACGGCGCGGTCGGTATGCTGCCAGAACACCCACTCGCCTTCGTAGGCTGGCTGCGGCACGTGGTAGTGGGCAATCCAGAGGGGATAGCGGTTGAATTCCGGATAGTCCAGATAGCGCTCCCTGTATTTTAAGAAGGTGTAGATGACGGGCCGGACACCATAGTGTGCCTCTAACCGATAGAGGAATAGCGAAAGCTGCGCATAGAAGGTCTGCTGCTCGGAACGCGAGGGGACTTTTTCCACGTCGATGACGGGCGGCAGGTCGCCCTTTTCCAGCGTCACATGGCTGATGAAGAAATCGGCCTGCACGATGGGGTCGGTAGCAGGATTATAGAAATGGTAGGCACCACGGATAAACCCGTGCTCTCGGGCTGCGGCAAAGTTCTCGTCGAACCGACGGTCCACATGATCGCCGCCCTCGGTAGCCTTGACGAAAACGAAGCGAATGGGAATCTCAGCCTCTTGGAGTGCAGAAAGCCTTTCCCAATCGATGTCGCCCTGATGGTGCGAGACGTCGATGCCATGAACGGCATAGCCGTCGGGAATGCGCACATGATAGGCCTCGGTGCCGTAGGTGGGGCGCCTCAGCTCAGGACGGATGAACAGCCGCCAGAAGGCAAGCAGTAACATAACGCTGACCAACAGCGTCAACACCATACGGGCTCGTAAGCCGCGCTTACCTCTCGCCCTTTTGGACTTCCGGCTTGTTGACTTGTTCTTCGACGACGAACGAGAAGAGGGCTTCCTCTTCGCTCTGCTCTTGGATGCCGAAGAAGAAGAAGCCTTTCGAGTCGTTTTCGTCGTCCTTGTCGCCATGCGTCAGGCCTGCTCGTACTGCAGCGTCTTGGTGGTCTGGTCGCAGACCTCGCTCGGGCCGAAGTACTGGATGGGGCCGGGATAGACGTAGAGTGTCTCCTTCGCCCACTCGTCGCGCATGGCGGCGAAGGCTTTGAAGGGAGCGCCGTCGAGTTCTACGAGAGCCTTGCGGATGACAGGCTTCATCTCGCCGGCACGGCGTTCCATATTCATCATGGCTGTGATGGGGATACCGCCGGCCACCCACTCGGCTGCGGGGGCTGTGGTGTTGCGCACGCTGCTCATGTAGCCGGTCTTGCCGTCGGCAATCAGCATGGCAGCGTTGTAGCCCAGGCTGTAGCAGTAGTCGGCATCGAAGTTCGACGGAGCGGCGCAGCGACCCTCGTAGCCGAAGAAGTGGTGCTGGGTGCTGAACTTGCCCACGAACTTGCCCTCTTTCTTCCAGGCGGCAAGCTTGGTAGCGACCATCTCGGCCAGCAGCTGCTCGGTCTCGATGAGGCTGACCTGGACGTTTCCGTGCGGGTCGCGCTCAAGGGCGAGCTGACGGCTGACACCGGCGGGCAGGCTATTGAAGATGGCGGCGTTGGCAGCCGTCAGATGAGCCTTGATGAAGGCAATCTTCTCGTCGGCGCCGATGGTATCGAACTCAGCCTGATTGGCAGCGATGAGGTCGTTGAGCTCGGCGATGAGCTTCTTGATGGCGGGGATGAACTCGATAAGTCCTTCGGGCACGAGGACGGTACCGAAGTTCATGCCGCGTGCGGCGCGGTCGGCCACGATGCCGGCGATGTAGGTGACGATGTCGTCGAGCGTCTGGTTCTTGGCCTCCACCTCCTCGCCGATGAGGGTGATGTTGGGCTGCACCTGCAGGGCGCACTCCAGCGTGACGTGGCTGGCGCTACGGCCCATGAGCTTAATGAAGTGCCAGTACTTACGGGCTGAGTTGCAGTCGCGCTCGATGTTGCCGATGACCTCGCTGTAGGTCTTGGTGGCGGTGTCGAAGCCGAAGCTGGTCTCGATCATCTCGTTCTTCAGGTCGCCGTCGATGGTCTTGGGGCAGCCGATGACCTGCACGCCGGCACCGATGCTCTTGTAGTACTCGGCCAGTACGCAGGCGTTGGTATTGCTGTCGTCGCCGCCGATGATGACGAGTGCCTTGACGTCGAGCTTGCGCAGGATTTCCAGGCCCTTGTCGAACTGCTCCTTTTTCTCCAGCTTAGTACGTCCCGAGCCGATGATGTCGAAGCCGCCCGTGTTGCGGTACTCATCGATGATGTCGGCCGTCAGCTCCATGTACTTGTGGTTGATAAGTCCGTCGGGACCCATCAGGAAGCCGTAGAGGCGGCTGGCGGGATTGAGGCTCTTGATGCCGTCGAAGATGCCGCTGATGACGTTGTGTCCGCCGGGAGCCTGTCCACCGCTGAGGATGACGCCCACGTTCAGGGGAGCATGGTCCTTCTTCTCGCCCGGGGCAAACGTCACGACGGGCATGCCGTAGGTGTTCGGGAAGAGACGACGAATCTCGTCATGGTCGGCGGCTGACTCCGTGGCGGCGCCGTTCACGGTGGTTACGTTACCTTTCAATACGGCCGGCAGCTTCGGCTGATAGGCTGCGCGGGCAATCTGTAATGCACTTTTCTTCATTTTGAAACGCTTATTTTTAGTATGAATGATGAATTTCAAAGGATAGGCCCTGGATTTTCAAGCTGCAAATTTCCCCTTTTTCATTGAGAATAGCAAATAATTCGCCTTTTTTCTTGCTTTTTCGCTCGGTTTGCACTATCTTTACCACCGATTTTTTAACATCAACAACTATGGCAAGCAGAAAAAACCTGAAGAAAACCGTCAATTTCATTGTAGAGGAAATCGTCACCGACTGCCTGGTGCAGCAGGCGCTGAAGGATACGGACGAGAAGAAAGTCGACGAAGTCCTCGCCGATGTGCTGAGTCTGCAGAACGAGTTTCTGGCCCGTGCCAACCACACCGAGCCGAACAACGTCAAGGCATTCTACAAGGATTTCTATGCCGACTTCAACGCCGGCGTCGATGCCATCTACGCCAAGATAGAGGCGTTCTAACCCGCTGTTCGGACGTACACGACAACAAGGCCTTCGTACGTGACAGAAGGGCTTTCGCAGCCACTGACAAGAGGGGCGTAGCAGGCAATCCTGCGGGGAAAACGGTCATATGGTCATACGGTCATATGGTCATATTACCCCTTTTGCACGCGTGCAGTTATTATATTGGAAAGAGATAAGTATTATTTTATAATATATATTATAGAGAACGCGCACGTCGCATGTAAGGTGATATGACCATATGACCGTATGACCGCGTCCGCCGTCTGCACGCCCTTGTGCAAAGCCCTGCCTATTGGCTATATTTTATAGGTTTTTCCTTGCAGCCAGCGTTTTTCGTCCTCGTCCAGCCAAGGCAGCAGGCGGATATAGACGAACTCGTTGTAGGCGTTGAGCCAGTCGCGCTCCTCCTGCGTCAGCAGCTCTACGACCACGGGCGAGGGGTCGATGTAGGTGCAGGTGAGCGTCTCGAAGCCCAGCCAGTCGCCAAACTCATTCTTCTCCAGCTCGCGGCAGAGGATGACGTTCTCGTGGCGCACGCCGTGCATGCCCTCGCGGTAGAGGCCCGGCTCGTCGCTCGTCACCATGCCTGGCAGCATCGCCTGGTCATAGACGTTCTGGCGGAGGTCCTGCGGCCCCTCGTGGACACATAGCACATGGCCTGTGCCGTGCCCCGTGCCGTGGCCGAAGTTGCGCAGCGTCTTCCACAGGGGTATGCGCGCCAGCACATCGATGTTGGCGCCGCGTGTGCCGCGCGGGAAGACGGCGGTTGCAAGCCCTATCATGCCCTTCAGGACGAGGGTGTAGTCCTCGCGTTCCAGGTCGGTGAGCGGCCCGAGGGGGATTGTGCGCGTGATGTCGGTGGAGCCGTGCAGGTAGTGCCCGCCTGAGTCGAGCAGGAACAGCCCTTTGGCATGCACCTCGCTGCACACGTCGTGCGTGGGCTCGTAATGAGGCAGGGCGGCGTTCTCGCCCCAGGCGGAGATGGGGGCAAAGCTCTCCTCGACATATTCGCCCTGAGCGCGGCGTAGCTCTATCTGTTTGTCGGCCACGTCCATCTCCGTCAGACGCACGCCGGCAGCCAGCGACTCTTCAAGCCATTTGAACAGCTTCGTCTGCACGATGCCGTCTTTCAAGTAAGCGCGGCGGAAGCCGTTCAGCTCCACGTCGTTCTTGATGCCCTTCTCCAGGCGGATGGGCGAGGGCAGATTTGTCACTTTTTCCTTCAACCCCTCCAGCGCACACTCATATAGTGCCTCGTTCAGCGTACCGCCGTCCACCCACAGGTGCGTCGCAAAGGGCAGGCTGCGCAGGGATTCCGCAATCTGCCAATAAGGCTTGACAACACAGCCCACAGCATCCAGGTGCTGACGGACGTCGGCAGACGCCACTTTCAGCGGGTTGGTGAACAGCGTGGCCTTTCCCTTCTCCACCAACAGATAGGCAATGACGACGGGGGTGAAGTCAATGTCGGCCGAACGGATATTGAGCAGCCAGGCCACCTCGTCGAGGCTGTTCACCAGCATGGCGTCGCAGCCCCGTTCCTTCATGCAGCCGCGCAGCCATGCCAGCTTGTCGGCGGCACTACGGCCGGTGTACTGGTCGTCGAGCACCCAGATGGGGTCATCGGGCGTGCCGGGGCGGTCGGGCCACAGCTCGTCGATGAAGTCGGGGCGGTTATCAAGGCTTCCGCCTTTCGGCTCAATGGCCTGACGGTACGAATCCACCTCGGCCACGCTCATGCACGAACCGTCGATGCAGACCACACCTCCCTGAGGCAGCTCCTTGCCCAGCCACTCCCAGGGCTGCACGGCATCGGGCACACGCAACTTGTGAAGCACATACTCTGTGCCGCCCAACTCCTTGTCGAACTGAATAAAATAGCGAGTGTCCGTCCACAGCCCCGCGTGGGTGGGTGTGATGACGACGGTGCCGTAAGAGCCTGTGAAGCCCGAGATGAACTGCCGCTGCTGCCAGCGGGCGGGAAGATATTCGCTACTATGAGGGTCGCTACCAGGCACAACTACTGCGTCCCATCCTTCGCGCTGCATCATTCGGCGCAGCTCAGCCAAACGTTCTGAAATCATATTTTACCTTTTTTCGGGACAAAATTAGTTTTTTTTCCTTACCTTTGCAAAAAAACAGGCGAATTTATGAGAAGAATACTCACTTTGGCCCTCCTTTTTATGCTCGTACCGGCGGATGTGACGGAGGCCTTCGGACAGCAGAAAAGCCAATCATTTTACGACTTGGATATCTTTGGCTTTTTCGATAACCGCGAAGTGCAGAGCCCCTATCAGTTCTCGGGCACGTACTTCGGTACCCGGCTCAGCACCGACTGGGGGTTGCGCTGGGGCAACCACAGCGCAGCGGCAGGCGGCTATGTCATCAAGGACTTCGGCAAGAAGGGCCTCAGCGCCAGCGACTGGACACTTTACTACCGCTACAATGGACCACGTCTGGCAGGTGCCTTCGGCTCCTTCCCCCGCAGCCTGCTCCTTCGCGAACTGCCCGATATCTTCGTTGACGAAGCCCTGCGCTACTACACCCCCAACCTGGGCGGCGCACTTATCCAATATCATTCCCAACGCGCATTCATGGAACTTTACTGCGACTGGCTAAGCCGTCAGAGCACCACCGAACGCGAGATTTTCGAAATCGTATCCGACGGCGAATGGGCCCTTTCCAACCTGCTCCACCTCGGCTATAACGCCCGCCTTACCCACTTCTCAGTCCGCAAGGGCATCACCCCCGACAAGGTCTATGATAAGCTAATGCTCAATCCCTATGCCAAGCTCCAGCTTGCTGGGGAAAGCTGTACCCTGAACGTCACGGCCGGACTCATGACCTCTCTCAACCGCGACCGCACAGACAAAGTGTGGAAAGTCCCCTACGGCGCACTCTTCGATGCCGTCTTCAGCATGCCCCTTTTCCATTCCCCCGTTGGCCTTGAGCTTCGCTACAGGGGCTATCACGGCGACCCGCTGATGAGCGACTACGAACTCTATGGCACGCTACTCCACCGTGGCGACCCCTACTACCGCAGCCCCCACTACAGCCGCGCTGACGCTTCAGCCATCCTGCTTCGGATGAGCAACGTCGACTGCCGTGTTACGGCCTCTTTCCACTTCACCGAAGGCGTCATGGACAACTCCCAACAGATTCACGTCCGCCTATTCTTTTAAACATAGATTATCTTTTAATACAAAAATATTTAAAAACAACGCAAAAAATTAGTTTTTGCGATTTGTTTTGTTTACCTTTACACGTTCAAATTGCGGGAATAGGCTCTGAAAAGAACATAAACGCAAAGAGAACAAATTATTAACCCCAATAATCGCAGCCAGAAAGCTGCACCCTTGTTATGCAAACAAAACAAAAAAACATACATAATGAACTACGAATGGATTTATCAGCCTCCTACGCCCGCTGTGCTCGAGGAGGCGGAGCAGATGTCCCACGAGCTGGGCATCCACTCAGTGCTGTGCCGATTGCTGGTCGAACGTGGTGTCCATGGTGCTGAGGAAGCTCGCCATTTCTTTCGTCCGAGCCTGACGCAACTCCATGACCCATTCCTGCTGGACGGCATGAAAGAGGCCGTGGAGCGCATCAACCTTGCATTAGGAAGAAAAGAGCGGATTTTGGTATATGGTGATTACGACGTCGATGGGACGTCGGCAGTCACGTTGGTCTATAAGTTCTTAGGCCGGTTTACCTCAAACATTGACTACTATATTCCCAACCGCGAGGAGGAGGGCTATGGCATCTCCACTCCGGCGCTCAAGTACGCCATTGATTCGGGCGTGACGCTGGTCATCATCCTCGACTGTGGCGTCAAGGCCATCCAAGAGATTGCCTATGCCAAAACGATAGGCATCGATTTCATCGTCTGCGACCATCATGTGCAGGACGAAGAACTGCCTCCCGCCGTCGCCATCCTCAACCCCAAGCTCAACGACTCCACCTATCCCTGCCCCCATCTCTCGGGCTGCGGCGTGGGCTTCAAGCTGATGCAGGCCTTCGCCCTCAACAACGGCATCGAGTTCAGCCAGCTCATCCCCCTGCTCGACCTCGTGGCTCTGAGCATCGCCTCCGACATCGTCCCCATCACGGGTGAGAACCGCATCCTGGCCTTTCACGGTCTGCGACAAGTGAACCACAACCCCAGCATCGGCCTCAAGGCCATTATCGAGGTATGCGGACTGACGGGCAAGGAACTCTCCATCAACGACCTCATCTTCAAAATAGGTCCTCGTATCAATGCCTCAGGACGCATCCAGACGGGTAAAATGGCTGTTGACCTGCTCATACAGACCGACTACCGCAAGGCGCTGGCTCAGGCGCGGCAGATTGATGTGTTCAACGACACCCGCAAGGACCTTGACAAGGCCACCACAGAAGAGGCCAACCTCATCGTGGACCATCTGGAGAATCTGGCAGACAAACATTCCATCGTACTCTATAATGAAGAGTGGCATCGCGGTGTCATCGGCATCGTGGCCAGCCGCCTCACCGAGGTATTCTACCGCCCGTCGGTAGTGCTTACCAAGACGAACAACCTGGCCTCCGGCTCAGCCCGCAGCGTGGCCGACTTCGACGTTTACAAGGCCATCGAGAGCTGCCGCGACCTGCTGGAGAACTTCGGCGGACACTCCTATGCTGCCGGGCTCTCCATGAAAGAGGAGAATGTGCCTGAATTCCGCCGCCGCTTCGAGAAATACGTATCGGAGAACATCCTGCCCCGACAGTCAAAACCCATCCTCAATATCGACGCAGAACTGCCGTTCCGCCATATCAGCATGAAGTTGCTCAAGGACATACGCCGCTTCGAGCCCTTCGGTCCCGACAATCCAAAGCCCATTTTCTGCACCCGGAAAGTCTATGACTACGGCACCAGTAAGGTTGTCGGACGCAATCAAGACCACATCAAATTGGAGATGGTCGATAACGACTCGCTGCGCGTCATGAACGGCATCGCCTTCGGACAAAGCGATCAAGCCCGTTTCATCAAATCGAAACATCCTTTCGACATCTGCTACACGCTGGAGGAGAACAGCCACAAACGCAACGAAGTCCAACTGCAGATCGAAAGCATCCGGCCGTCGGAACAGGAGTGATGACCTACAGAGAGATTCTTCATCAGTATTTCGGCTACGATAGCTTCCGAGGCGTTCAGGAGCCCATTATCGAAAGCATCGGCAACGGACGCGACACGCTGGGCCTCATGCCCACAGGAGGTGGCAAGAGTATTACCTTCCAGGTGCCGGCGTTGGCGATGGAGGGTATATGTATTGTCATCACGCCCCTCATCGCCCTGATGAAAGACCAGGTGGCTACGCTCAAGACACATGGAATCAAGGCCTGCGCCATCAGCACAGGCATGTCGCACGAGGCCATCCTCAACACGCTCGACAACTGCATCCTCGGCGACTACAAGTTTCTCTACATCTCCCCTGAACGGCTTGGCTCAGGGCTTTTCTGCACCAAGGTGGTGAAGATGAAGGTATGTTTCATCGCCGTCGATGAGAGCCATTGTATTTCACAATGGGGCTACGACTTCCGTCCTTCATACCTCAGCATCGCCCAGATACGCGACCTCATTCCCGGCGTTCCCGTGCTGGCTCTTACGGCTACGGCCACGCCTGAGGTCGTCAGCGACATCCAACGCCAGCTCCACTTTCGCGAGGAGAACGTCTTCCGCATGAGCTTTGCGCGGCCTAACCTCATCTACGTGGTCCGCGAGACCAACAACAAAGAGGCCGAGCTTGTCCACATCCTGAACAGCGTCACCGGAACAGCCATTGTCTATGTCCGCAGCCGCGACAAGACGAAGGAGATTGCCAAGCTGCTCATCTCCCACGACATAAGCGCCACCTACTACCACGCCGGTCTGAAGCCCATCGAGAAGGACGAGCGTCAGCAGGCTTGGACGAAGGGTGACATCCGCGTCATGGTTGCCACTAATGCCTTTGGCATGGGCATCGACAAGGCCAATGTCCGCATGGTCATCCACTACGAGATGCCTGACTCCCCCGAATCGTATTTCCAGGAGACAGGACGCGGCGGACGTGACGGCGCACCTGCATACGCCGTCCTGCTCTATCATCCTAATGACCAGACGCGCCTCTCGCGACGCATCAGCGAGAACTACCCGACTAAGGAGTTCATCCGCAAGGTATATGACAAGCTCAGCTACTACTACGTAATGGCATTGGGTGACGGCGAGGGCTGTCGCTACGATTTCCATCTGGAGGATTTCTGCCACAACTACCGTCTGCCTATGATTCAGACTGAGAGCGCCCTGCGCCTACTCACTCAGATGGGCTACCTTCTCTACGAAGACGAGGTGGAATACGCTTCGCGCCTCACCTTCCTCGTCCGCCGCGACGAACTCTATCGCAACCCCAACGAAACGCCCGATCAGGAGACCGTCATCCGCGCCCTCCTGCGCCTCTATACCGGCATCTTTACCGACTACGCCTTCATCGACGAGAAATACCTTGCCCGCCAATGCGGCTTTGACGATGCCCGTCTTTTCGAAGCACTTATCGGCCTTAGCCGTGCCCGGATTGTCAGCTACATCCCTGCCCGCCGCACACCTGCAATTACCTGGTTGCGCGCTCGTACGGAGAGCGACAAACTCGTCTTCACCCCTGCTATCTATGAAGAACGCAAGGCCAGCTATGAGCAACGTGTCAAGGCCATGAAGCACTATGCCCTTTGCCACAACGTCTGCCGCAGCCGCCTGCTCCTCCATTACTTCGGCGAAAAACAAGCCACCCCTTGTGGACGATGTGACAATTGCCGCCGTCGCCTCCCAAACGGACTGCGCCAGGCCGAAGTCGAGGTCATTGCCCAACGCATGGAAGGACTTCTTGCCGATGGTGCTCTTCATCCTTTAGAGGAGCTAGGTACGCTCCCCTTCCCTAATCAACAAATCGATGACGTCCTCACCATCCTCATCAGCGAGGAAATCGTCGTCCGAGACGGCCTCAGCCTCCGTTTGGCCAATCCACCTGCACATTCAGAATCTCCAGATAACTCAGAATTCTCATCATGAATAAATCCCCGATACTCATTGCCGGCCCCTGCAGCGCCGAAACCGAAGAACAGGTGATGACCACCGCTACGGCTCTCGCCCGTCTGGGCATCACCCTATTCCGTGCCGGCATTTGGAAACCACGTACCCGCCCAGGCAGTTTCGAAGGGGTGGGTGCCATAGGATTCCCTTGGCTTCAACGTGTGCAACACGAACTCGGCATGAAGGTTGTCGTCGAAGTGGGCAATCCCTATCACGTTGAGGAAGCGCTCAAAGCCGGCGTTGACAAAGTGTGGATTGGCGCCCGGACCAGCGCCGACCCCTTTGCCGTGCAGGCTGTAGCCGAAGCTTTACGCGGGACGGACATCCCTGTGCTCGTCAAGAACCCCATCAACCCCGACCTTGAACTATGGATGGGAGCCTTGGAACGCTTCCAGCGCCAAGGCATCACCCGCCTGACAGCCGTTCTGCGCGGCTTTTCCTGCTACGAAAAGACCAACTACCGCAATCCCCCACTCTGGGACATCGCCCTTGAGCTCCGTCGTCGTAAACCCGAACTGACATTCCTTTGCGACCCCTCGCACATCTGCGGGCGCCGCGACCTCATCCCCGATGTCTGTCGTCAAGCTCTCGACCTCGGCTTCGACGGACTGATGATTGAAAGCCATTGCACCCCCGATGCTGCCTGGAGCGATGCCGCCCAGCAACTCACTCCCGATGCTCTCGCCGACATCCTTGCCTCGCTCAACATTGCATAAAACAAATGTTTGGTCAGAGGATCCTTATCCCCCCTCTCTTTCAGATGCTGCTTCTATGATGTCAGATGTTGCTTCTGCGCTGCCAGAAGCTTATTCTGTGACGCCAGCCCCTTGGTCTGAGCGCGTAGCGCAGTGCGCTACACTCACAGCGCACTGCGTCACGGGCTCAACGTTTGATATTATTCTCCGAAGTTAGGATTCGGGAACACGGGACGAACAGACTGGCCATAGCACTTCGCCGTAGAGCCTGTCGCTGCTTTCTTTTGCTTTCCTTTCGGATCAAAATACATATAGTACGCATTCGGATAGACATGGGTGCGGTCTTTGTCCATCCAATCGTAGCTTGCCCTCAGTTCTTCCTTCGTTTTCAAGTCACACGTCGACGACCAGTATTCGCACGAGGGATGCTCATCGCCCCCCGCTGTTGACTGCCCTTGATTAAACTTCCTGTTTCCTATGCGATATCCGGCAGCAGGGAGGTAGATGTAATTGCCGTTACCAGAGACCTTGTAGGCATGACGGCTTTCATCCCATTCCCATGTACATTTGGTGATAAGTTCTTCCCAATGTTTCTTGGTGGGCATACGCCATTGTCCTCCCCATTGGGCCGTGGCATAGTCATGACGAGAATGTGCGATACCCGATCGGTCGAACTCTGCTCCGCCATATTTTCCCAACGATGTTGGGATGTCCTCTACGTATGTGCCATAATCCTCGTTTACCCATTGCTGGGTGTTCTGGCCAGTCTTATCCCCCCATCCAACAAGGTCGCCTGGATCTCCTTCGCTGCTGGATCCAACATTCATATTTGCCCATAAAACACTGCACCCGAGGTCAACTGCTTTTACGGCATTGGGAGACGTATCCGACTTGATGGCGTGAGTGGCACGGATTTTCCCTTGGCTGTCATAGACAATAGCAGTTAGCATACTCCCGGGTTCACGAGGGAACCATCCAATGCTAGCCTTTCCCCCGCTCGAATAAACACCGATGGCTTTCTTGAAGTCACCATTCGCATCCTCAAGATTATAGAGTTCGCCAGATTCGGCATCTGTTTCAAAATAGACAAAGGTCGGAACATCAAGTTTTGCTGTCTGCCCAAGCCATTGCCAAGTTACATCGAAATCAACCTTGTTCTCTTGCCCGTATTTGATACTTTTCGCATTAGAACAACTAACCCCTATAGGAGCTGTCAGCAATTGCAGTTCGCCATTACCTACTTTTGCCAGTCTTAGCTTCCATGGATCCAGTTCCACATCTTCCTTGACTATTCTTTGCAGAAGTTTTCTGACCTTTCCGTTTCCGAGTCTGATACCTGCCACGACCTCCGCTCCCATCTCTATTCCGGCATCCCAAGTAAGCATACCCTCGGGGGCATCTTCAAAATTCGCAATTACCCCTACTCCTGCACCGATATGATTGTTGAAATAGGGACCAAAATCAATCTTGGGACCTGCAAGATTATAAAGAAGCATGTTGAAGCTCATTCTTGGGGTCACCTTTGCCTCTGCACCTGCACCTAAGTGGGCGACAGGCCAAGTAGTTACCACGTTAAACGGTCCGCCACCGCTGATGAGATGTGGTGAACCGTTACGAATTTTCATACCTGCATAATACTTTTCATTTGCAGCCCCCTTAAATCCCCAGCTCACATTGAGTCCACCGGATACCTTTGGTTCTATAAGAACGTAATTTGACAAGTTGATTGAAATAATAACAGGAACGAGACCTGCCATGAATTTTATCGTTCCAATTTTAATGTCACCCAAGCCTACTTCCTTTTTTTGTATAACCTTCGTTATTGTAGAATAAAACGAAGCTGTAGCAGAAAAAGAAGGATCTATTGAGATTGTTGGCTGGAAAATCGTCGTACCGGCCAACTCAACATCCTCGTCTGAACTGGTGTCAGAGTCGCTTGCCGCCTCCTCGGGGATATCAACAAAGAGTGAAGCCCCTACCTGAACCGTAATGTCTGCCTCAAATTTGATGCCGGCTGCATAGCTAAAACCTTGAGCCTTCTCTCCGTCTTTGTCAAGATCAATCTCTTTTTTCCACTTGAAACTCAAAGGAGGGAAATCAAGACGCGTTGAGGGTTCGTAGGGAATCTTTATAATATTTCCTTCCTCATCTCTCACTCGAATTTCAGAAGGATATATCTTGAGCTTCGAATGGGCCAGTCGCTCACCATTATCGGACATCATCTGACGACCGTCAGAAACAGAACGCGTGACGCGGGTGCCATTGCTATAGTCGAAGTCATAGTCCTCGTAGTTTTCGGCACGATCCGGCTCCACATAAGCGTCTGTAGCCCTGTCCATTTCCTTGATGTCACAATCACCCACACAGAGTTCGAACGAGCTTCCGGCAAAAACTTCCGCGAAACTAGCCTGTTCGGTCTCCAATTCTACGTTTTCTCCTTTTATCGTGTAGTCTTTAACTTTTACCAGATAGATTGTTGAGTCCACGTCAATCGTCATCAGAGAACCTTTTTTAATATCATTCGATGCGTCTTTTTCCAGATTCATCGTAAACGCCCCCTTATCTGCGTCGGCTTTCAACACCTTATTGGTGCTTTTGTCCCAATCCACGGGAACATATTTCTCGCTAACGACTATCTTGCCTTCCGTCTCTTCCGTGTGAAGTTCATACTCCCTTGGTCCTTTTTCTTCTTCTATTATCGGCTTTTTGCAAGAGACAAGACTAACAAGGGAAACGACCAACAGGGATTGGCAGAGGTATAGAGCCGCACGGGCTATATATTGTTGCTTTTTCATTTTCAATAGGTTTAATAGTTATTTATTTCCATTAAGTTCAAACAAATCGGAGAGAGTCCCGTGGGTTGCGCCATCAAAGGTGATTGTTTCATTGAAGGTGATGTAACAGCTATTCGCAGCATCGTAACCCATGAAGTGAATCGTTTCCTTTTTGTTCGTATTACTGCCAATACGGAACACCGTATAGGTAATCCCCTTCACGGTACGGGTCACGCCACGTCCGCGTAACTCATCCCCACAGAAAGCAGCAAACATCATGCCACTGTCGGGAGTTTCATCATCCACTGTCACGTTGGCGTAGACGATGGTTTCATATCTCCAACCTGGCATAATATTCCATCCAGGCAGGACAGATACGCGGAGCTTGGCGTTCCAGTTGCCCGAAAAATTGGAAAACCTTATTGTGTCATTTCCCACACCAATTGCCTTAATATCCGTCTGGCGTACGCAGACGATGCTGTCACCCCATTTCGTACTGGCAAAAAGATGCGAGACTACCATCTCCTGATCATTCTTATCCAATTGATCCAAAAGCCTGTCACCTACCTGAGGATTCAAATTGAACTCATCACCTACATAGAGAACGAACGGATGCCCTGCGTCAAGGCCAAGACCCGTCACCTCGAGCTGCTTCTCGGGGTCATATTCTTCAGGCCATTCCTGCGCGAAGTATTCACCGCAACCTGTGAGAAATAGAAGCGCCAGACAGGCGATGCGGTAGAGAATGTTCTTAAAACGTATCATGTTGCTTAGTATTTTTATAACAATAACCTTAAAGCAAAGACAAAACTCATTAACTCCTTCATTCTTTTTTCTTCGGAATAGATATCTTCACTTCGTTCGAGGGAGTAGTGCTTCTGCCATCCTCGAAGAGGATTTCAAGGCGATACACGGTGCTCTCGCCAGGTTTTATGCGTCTGTCCTCGTAGCTGCTCTTGTCACTTTTAATTGAGCGGTAGGGACGGAAGAATTTCTCGCCTTCCAACTGGCGTGAAAGGACGTAATGATAGGGCGCCACAATGGGTAGCTCCTCTGGTGCCTCCCAGGCCAAGATTACATACCCTTTATCTTCCCGCCACGTAGCGTCCAACTTCAATGGAACCTCAAACAATCGCTGCCCTTGGAACAAGTAGCACACCTGCATGGAAAGGCCCGTACTGACGCCCGTCATGTTAATGGCCTCAATAGCGTAGTAATAACGGATGGTTTGATTGGGTGTCGGACGGTCAATCACTTCAAGAGTAGGCTTCCCATTCACCTGGTCATGATAGTACGTGCGTATCATGGTCCACTGCGACTCGTTACTTAGACGACGGAAAACACGCACCTTATCCAAGTCCTTTTCAGGTGAGATTACCCAGCGCATGTAGATGCTGTCCTTCGTCACCCACGAAGTGTCGATAAAGCATTCCGAGGGCGCGTTGAAGTTCGGACGCGTCACTCTAAGCAGCTCGCTGAATTCTGAATTGTTGCCCGCCCAGTCTATCGCGCGTACCTTATAATATTTATAGGGCTGGTTCACCTCTAAGGAGACCGTATCGTTAAACAGCGTGTCCTGATACATCTGTTGATTGGGTACCAGCACAAAGGTATGCGTCGTGTCGTTAGCCGTGAATACTTCGTAGTAATATGCATCCCTCGAGATAGACGGCGTCCAGCCTATGGTGACAACGCCCTCGGCAGAGACCAATCCGCGCAAGTTTGTTGGAGGAAGTGGGGGTTCAAGGTCATCAATTCGCATGGGCTGTGGCATGGCATAGGTCATGTTCATCGCTGAGTCAACAGCAGCAATAGTCACCATGCCCGTGTTAAGTCCACGCACATCCACCACAACAAAACTGTCCCTCGGTGCCAGCACTCTGTCTTTCACCAGCGGGACCCAACGCCCGCCAAAAAGTGCCGAATCGGCTGTATTCACAGTTGCCTGGTATTCCAAGGCATCCACATTCTCCAGCGCGCCGTATTGGTAAAAGGGGATATAACCTATCAGGTCAGGCTCAATCTCTGTTTTTGTCCAGTCGATGCGGGCTGTGATAGTACTGTCGCCACGGTTTATGGTGATGAGCTTGATGCGGGGTGGCGTCGGAGGCAACAGGTCAGGCATTATGACCTCATGTTCAGGACCTGGGGAGGACTTGTCGCCGAAAGAGTCATAACCGCGCAGACGGTAGGTATAAGTACCCGGCTTCACACCCGTATCAGCGAACAAACTGGGTGGGTTCTCATCTTCGAATAAATCCATCGTCATCGACATATAGGGCTTGTCATTTAGCACCACCCAGTCTTTTTGTCCCAGCTTGCGGCGTTCAATGTCGAAAGAACTATATTCGTCCGTATAAGGCCAACTAAGCAGAATACCATCAACAGCAGCAATGGAGTCCGAAAGTTCAAGCGTACATGGTTTAGGCACGTAAGGCTTATTTTCCACGTAGATGAGCCCTGGACGCACTTTCAGAATATCGGGCGACATATTCGGGGTCAGATAATAGCCATACGTCACACCAGGTTTCACGTTCTTATCTACATAGCGCAAACCCATTGCCGTAGCAATATCGCTGCGACGTTCAGCAATAACCATTGCCATACCAAAAATGTTTTGTTGTTCCTCATAGACTTCCATGATGGAACCCGCCGAGCCAGGAGCCGAACGTGTATTATTCAGCGTCGTCCCCTCGCCAAAGATAGTCTGCATGGCAGCAAATGCCATCGTATCCGTGTCGGAAAATAGTTCAGCAAAGTCGTATTTGTTCATCGGCTTCAGCAGGGCAATGGTGTCATTTACCACCTCGTTATCGAAGTCGCTTCGAACAAGATAACAGCCATACCCGTTGAGAAATTTCCATGGAACATACTCCTCAGGCGCCCAACGAATAACAATACTATCGCCGTAGGAACGGGCCAGCATCTGTAATTTGAAGACAACCTCCTCTGCTTCCAATTTGGCCAAACTGTCCAAACGTGCCCGACTCTGCCGCTCATACTCTTCTATAATTGTCATGTCAACGGGAAGACTAAGAGAATCCTCATCCATAATTTTCCTCCCATCATCGTCATTCGTTGTCGTAACCACTTGAGCGGAAACCGGGATGGCAGACAAGAAACAAAGACATGCGATGAAGAGTCCTCCTACACCGAAAAAAAAGCTTCTTTTCATATCTTTCTACATTTTAGTTTTCTTCATAAAAATCACTTCCATTCAGATTCCAAGACATTAAACGAGAATTTGTCGCCATAGCCCTTCAGCGGATTGTCCCACGTTTTAACCTTGGTATATTGTTCCTTCAAATCATCGTTATTCCACATATTATAATACTGATATTTCAAATTATAGAGATTGCAACGAAAGAACTCATGTTTTACATACTTCATGTTGTTGCAGTACCACCTATAATCGAACTGCCAATTCGTGCCGAAGTAGTTCTGGTGGCTTAAGGCCGTTCCTTCGGCACCATCGTCATATCGGTCTGATGTATATCCCGGGAAATACTTCTGGTATTCTGGGACTCCTTTTCTCTTGGATGTAAGCCATTGAGACTGATAGACGAAGCCGACTTGAACGGCTGGTACCTTTATCTTTTTACCTCCACACATTTCATTACTGGTATTCCATTCTGAGAACGTGTTGTAATCTGAGTTATCCTTACCCCACAGCAATTTATAATGTGATTGTATAGTTATGGCTACATCAAACATAGCCTCCAGCATCTCTTCTATATCATCAATAACCGTATAGATACTATGATAATAAGTGGAACTACAAATATTCTCTGTACGACATTGGTCATATGAATACGAATGATACCCTACACCAAAATAATAAATTAGACTGCTTGCTTGATAAGAGTTGTTACTACGATTAGAGTAGCCGATAGAATAAGCTGTGTTTTTCCTGTAAGGACTCGACTTTGATGAGAAATCAATTATCATGGGATTAGGATTTAGGAATTCTTTATCCCAATAGCTGCTTTTATCGGAAATCTTTTTCCCGTTGAACAAGGCATAACTTCCCATATAAGCCAACCACACATTGGGATCCTTAAGGAAATACTTTTTGTTTTTCAGCAATTCTGCATCACTTCTCCAATCCGTACCATTTATGGCCAAATTACGAGGGGAGTATGCTTCGTCATAATAGGCGAATTCCACAGGACGAACCCCTTCCAACTGACTATCCAAATAAGAAGTATAACTTGATGTTGATGTTGCATCGTCATTCATACTTTTTTCTGCCCAACTGGCAAAGTCCGTCTGGAGCACGCCATTTTTAAAGTCCAAATTCCAGGTATAAATCTCATTGGCAAAGTTCGTATAGTCAATCTTCATCTTCTGCAGCTTTGTTTTTTCTTCTTCACCTATATTTTCCTGCAGTCCCTGCTTCTCCATTTCTTTGTAATAGTTGGCCATGTAGGCCTGCAGACTATAGCCGTCGCCTTTGCTCTCCGTTCCGTCCGTGCCCGTACCCTGCAAATAAGTTTTATTGGCATCGTCTAATACTGCCTCTTCCGTAGTAGTTTCAGTTTCTTTCTTGCTCTGGAGCTGAGTCTGTTGGAACTTTATTTTATCAACCTGCATAATAACCACACGGTATTCGTTTTTATTGTAAACACCCTTTATGTGATCATACATTTTAAGGCTCGGAATAGACAAATACTCATATTCATTAAAATAATTATTGAAATAAACAGGAATGGATGACAACTTGCTATTGGCTAACGATGTAGCATCCACATGCATGGTGGTACCCGAAGTATTGTTACTGACAGTGGCCATTTTACCTTCACTAGAATAAGCACGCGTCAGGTAGTTGTTTGCTGCGGCATAGGGGTCATCAGCAGGCAGGCTATTGACATTACTGACTGTCGGAACATCGGGAGCGGCCTCGGCTACAGCTCCGAGAGAGGAGGCTGAAGTCGTTCCATTAAGCATGGCTGAAGCACTTTTAACAACACTTTCGGCAGGAATAGTGGATTTGGGCTTAGGTGAAGAAGCATTCATCATGCCAGCCACCTTTGCCACCACGGCGGCGCCTGTCGGGCCATCAGGAGTTTCGGGGGTATCGGGAGTCTTCGGTATACTGGACGAGTTCTCCATCTCAAATGCCTCAGCCACACCGGGTACTGTGCTTCGGCCACCTCTATTGTTATTTACGGCCTTTCCCGTTTGCTTGGCAGTTGCATTGGTCTTACCCGTTTCATAATTTGCTTTCGCCTTTGCGCCTACTGCCTTTTCGTTCGTATTCGACTTTATTTCCGTTGTTTTATTATTAGCTGCGGCCCTCGACGTAGAAGTGGACCGATTAACAGTTTCAGTATTAGTCCTTGAGAACCTATTCGAAGACGATCTTGACATATTATTTGTATTCAACTTGGAGTCAATTCTACCGATGTTGTTTTTGAACTTATCTGCGGACTCCATGCTTTTACGTCTGACGCTTTCCGTATTTTTATCCGCCGAAGTAACGACACCTTTTGAAAAACGATTTTGGGCTTTCGTTGAATAGTCGGTCACTTCCTTCAATGCATTCGAAAAATACTTTGTATCAGACGTCATTCCCTTATACAAATAATCAGAAGCCTTATGGAATACTTTAGCAGCATCCCTTTTTTCAACCATCTGGAAGTAGTAGCTATGAGCATCATTAATGCTTCCACCCATTTCAACACACTCATCTAACTTTTCATAAGACTTTTGAATGCGGTCCGAAAGTTTTAATAGATTTTTTAATGCCTTTTCCAGCTCTCTATTAACCTTTCCCTTCAATTTGAATTCCTCGACTTTAGGTGCTACATATTCGATTAGCTTTATCATGTCCTCTAAAGAAGTCACAATTGAGTTGTATTCACCATCAGCTTGTTTCCAGAAATGAAGCAATCGCTCGGAATTTGCATGGGCTACAGCCTTTTTATATTCTTCCATCGCCTTTTGGGCATTTGTCTGACAGACATTCACGATCTGACGCATTTGATTGGCGGCCGAAGTCTGATTCAACTCACCCGTGTGACGTGCTGTGTGTTTTTGCACATTAGCAGCAATATCTCCAACTTTGTTTGCAAGTTCATAAGCATTTGCATATGCCTTATCTTCCTTGTCTTTCAGCTGGTTGACCCGATCGGCATTATCATTGGAAGACGATGTTTTTCCCCGCTCTTCCACAGTTGCGTCATGTGCAGCCATGGCACTTGAGGCAGCTTTTATTGCTTGGCTATAGGCAGATTCTGATTCGCTCTGTTGCTCTTTTGCAAAATCGAGTGCCAACTTTTCGCCACCAAAGATAATCGTTTCAATGGCATTAAAGGCTGTCTTGGCACGTTCAAACTCACTACCGTGGTTTGTGGCATCTTTGGCAGTCTCAAATGCGGAAATGGCTTTATTATAGTAATTAGACTTCACATAGCTATAGCTGCGCGAAACATCTGGCGTATTCTCCATATAAGCATTTACGTCCTTCAGAATCTTCTCTAACTCGTCGGCCTTATTCTTAACTTGAATACTATTCTCTAAGAACTTGACATACTTCGTAAGTTCAGCAACAGAATCGGCAAAGGCATCGCAGATTTGATAAACCTGAAGTGTCAGACAATACTCAGAATAGAGGTTTCCTGCTTGTTTTCGCCATTCCTCGAACTTGTTCTTCTTTGCATCCACAAGATTACTCAGATAAGTTTTCTTTTGAGAAAAAGCGTTCCTGGAATCACGAATATTTGCCATCGTAGTCTTCTGAGCATCACGTTCCGTTTTCGCCTTTTTCAGAATTGGCTCCACCTTGACCGCGTTGTTGTAGTCTGCTTTAATTTTGCTGAAAGGTACATCTATCTGCAAAAAGAGCGACTTCAGTTCGTTCAGTTCGGATGATGTGGGATAGAAACGGAAACCATTCTCCAACGTTCGACGTGCTGTGCCAACCTTATTGTCATAATTATCAATATACTTTTCATACCAATATGGCGTTAGTTGATGTCTGTTTTTGTACGTGGTTGTCGTTCCCATTTGAGTTATATACACTTCGCCATCATTTAGACAACGTTGCATATCATCCAACACCTTCTGCAGTTCCAATATACTATTTTTTGCCCGCTCCTGTATCTGGGAACTATTATTTGGAATGGACGATGCTCCCTGATAGATGTATCGGATATCGTCATCATTAGGTGTAGGATAATTGTTGTTCTTCATAGCATCCTTCAAATCATTCTCAAGGTTTTCAAGAGCTGAGGAAACGGATGAAAGCTTTGTCTTTATAGCCGAAGACTCAGAATTAATCATGTACTGGTAGTAATCAATGGCTTTCTCGAGACTATTAAAACCTGTAGGTATCCACTTTAACGGATAGTAATAGGCAGCTTTAGAAGCACCCACCTTCTCTGATGTAGATTCCATCAGGCTGCTTAGAGTAGCCGTAAAGCGCTGGACACGTTCGCGGTTTACTCCTGTATACCTGTATTTATTCCCGCTATACGTGAAAAAGTATCCCTGATTATCTTCTTGAACAAACGGGTCAACTTGCTTTTCTATGACTTCACCAAATTCGTTCACTCTAATGGTGTAATCGACCTTGCCATTCTCATCGACATAATAGTAATTGTTGCCGTCTTTATAAGTATCGATACGCACTACTGCATCAACGGGAATCCAATTGCCTTCTACCTTCTTTTCGAAGCGGGCCACAAGGTCGTACTTGGACTTATCAAAAATACCATCATTAGCACGGTCAACTCTCAGATGTATCTCGGGCTTATTCATTTCGTTTATATAGGAACGAGAATTACCTGCCTTCTGCGGGAGTGTGAAAGCTATCTGGTTTCCTTCCATCAAATTATTAGGTAGAGGACCCGTGCGGAAATAATGGACGATCTCGTCGTTCCAAGGTTTGTTTTTATCTTTGTAACCAGTAGATGCATCGTTAAAGACGGGATCCACTTCTTTTCCGTCACGAATCTCCTTGCAATAGCCCCTCTGTGTCGCTTTATAATATCGATTCGCAGCAAACATTCCTCCTGTAATAACATATTCGAAGGTTTCTTGATCTTTAGTACGGTATGTATAAGTAGTCTGTTGGTAACCGCTTTTTCCATTATCCGTCCATGACTCGAAGATACCTTGGGGTTCCAGATAGAATTTATAGGAACGCATGGCATTGTTGGCATACTCGGCAGGGTCGCCATCCTTACCAGCCATGCGATTTGCCGTATTCTCATCTACGAGATCAAGTCGAGTACCTATCTTCATATTGGTAGTGAATCCCGCAGGAGCAAAAACAGATATAGCGTCGTCTTTCCATCCTGGAGTATTGGAAATAGCACCGTTCCCATGCTCCTCGCCCGGGGTCATATCCTCGAAAATCTTGATGTCGTCCAACGGATTGCCAGCGTCGGGGAAACAAACATCGCCCGTTTCAAAAGTAAGTGAACCTGTGAATTTAATTAACCCACCAAAAAGTTTACATTTGGCCTTGACCTTACCATACATCCATGACGGGTTGGGGAAACCACCTCTCAACAAGGCTCCTACGCCAACGCTAATGAGTGACCAGTCGCCTTTGTAAATCCAAAGGTCAATGATGAGTCCCATCTCACCTTTTGCCATGGCATAAACTTGACCCAAACCGTAGAAACCGCCCTTGCCGCCAGCACGCTTGCCGTTACACTGGGCATCCTCCAACTGCTTTAGCACGACGTCGAAGCCTGCGAGCAACGTGGCTTCTGCGTAACAAATTATGGCACGAACGCCAAAATCACCTCCAACCTGAGCACCGAACATGACACCCGACTTGGCCGAGCCGTCAAACTGTGAAACAGCCTGTTTACGCTTTTCATTTGCCGTCGTCGACTTATTTTGGCCAGATTCACTTAGATGATCATTTTTCTTCGAGCCATTAAGGAATTCGTCAATCTCTTGCGGGATGGGTGGGAGCTGTCCATTGTTGGGCAATTCGTTACCCACGCAGAGGTAGGCATTTGCCCAGATTTTACACCAAGCGGCTACTTTATCTTTCTTGCCTCCCAACTGGAAGTCAATAAAGGTAATTGAACAACGGTCTTTCATCATACTGGAAGCAGAGCCATCGCCTGGCTGACCGACATAAAGATGCCATTTGGACTTGAAATTCGGATTTGTGCAGTCATCGGGTTTCATGGTCACTTTAAAATCAAGTGATATGCTCACCCCACAGGATACTTTTGGTTTTGTATCCTTCGCATCCTTGCTCTTCTTATTGCCCTGTTCACCCATTTCCTGCAAATCGCCAACACACTCGGGCAATTTTAGTTTCTGACCTGTGAACTGCTCATACAACTTATCCATGTCGCCACCGGCATCTGCCGTAACATTAATCTGGAAATACTTACCTCCTTCGTTCTCTGGCATGTTTTGATAGACAATGCAACACTTTCCGTTAATCATACCATCGTCTGCGCCTGCAACACAAAGGGCATGCATATCACCCGTCATGCGAAAAGTGGAAAGACGATTTCGTTCGGCATCATAGAGGACAGTCATTTTCACCTTGGCCTTTAAGCCACGATCGGTACCTACCGTAGAAATACCCAAGCCAAACATACCGCCATGTGTGCCATATTGGATTTCCGTTTTCCATTTGAAAGGATCTGTCTCGTTGTCCTCCACCGAGGCCATATCCAACTTGGTATGGAAGAAAAATCCGCCAAGAATGTTATTCAGTTGAACAGGGCCAATAGGAATGCCCGAAGCGCCACCCAACTCTGCAAGAAAATATGCAGAAGTGAAACGACCATGCTGAGAGTCTTTAGCGTTAAAGAAACCACCAGTCGCTTGCATCTTGAAAAGGTCACCTGGTAACCTTAAATCAAGCGTACCGGCATAACCTTTTACCTCTAAATTCTTTTTTGTATCTTTATCAACAAATTTCAAGCTTCCGGAAACTCGACAACCACCGAACTCGGTACTAAGCCCCAGATCGTCAAGTGTGGTTTCCTTATAAGTAATATCCATATTGTCTATATCAACTTTGGCCCAAACGGTAACGCCAGCAGTAGCAGAGAACACATTATTGACAAGCCCAATTGTACCCACTATATTGACGCCCACAAGGTCATTCTTTTTATCCACGCCGAAGTTATCCAACGAGAATTTGAACGGGCCAAGTGTCTTTTCGTCTGAAGCCAAGCCCCATGTACCCAACTCAAACCAACATTTTGGACCTTCACAAATGGGGTCGAAAGTATGAGAAACTATCATATCCTGTATATCGGAACCATTGTTGGATTTTTTAGGATTCGCGAAGTTAGCCAGACGCATGCCCGTAAAGGCTATACCTGGGATATTGAAGTCAAGCTTCTTGGTGATTTCTTCTGTACCAGCGATGGTGACATGACCCGCCATCTCCAGCTCGACTTTAGTATCCTGCTCCTTATCTGAAGGGGTGTACAGAACATCAAGATGTGTATATTTATCTTCCAATTTTAATTCAGCTAGGAAGAAGTCAAACTTTGGGTCACCATCTGGTTTCATGGAGAAAAACATGCGCAGTTCATTGCCTGTGGCTCCTTTGTCAATCTTATCGAAAGAAGTGGAATAATTCCACTTGCCACCGATAAGCGGAGCCTTCACCATGCCCGTGAAGTAAGTACAACCGAATTCACCTTGTACCATAGAGACACCAACCTCGTGAAGAGAAACACCCCAACCACCAAGTTTGCCTGTCTCTATACCCACCAAATCATTATTTCCTGTTCCAGTTGCAGCGATGGTAAGAGAAAGGCCGCTTTTGTCCCAAAGGAGTTGTTTCATTTTTACCTCAATGCGGTCATCGCTGTCGCCTTTCTTAAAAATAGGAGGCAAATAACACCCAATTTCATCCATATAAAGGCCCTGCCATAAGCCTTCGTCTTCTTTAGAATTAATCCCTAATTCCGACTTATTATAAATTTTGGGAGAGAAGTTTTCGACGACACCTCCCTTTGGTGTCATTGGCTCAGGGAAAGAAAAACTAAGGTCGTTTTCTCCTGGATGATGATCATAGATAACGCCCCCACCTGTCGGCACGAAAGTGAAGCCCGGAGCCTCCTCAATCTCAAAGTTATCCATTCTTATCTTGCCGATCCATTTGTCCCAATCATCAATATTAGCAGTAACTTCTATGTGAGGACGCTCACCCTTGATGCGCTCACCTTTCTCGTTGGCCTTGATGAGCCCTGGAATTTCCATGTCTGCCTCAAAATGCAAGTTCTTGAAGCCTTTGTTAGTAAAGGAGAGAGTACATCCGTCATCCATTTTCTGCAAATCACTCGGAGCCTTAAGGGTGAATACGTATTGCGATACGGGGTCTTTGATATAAAAATCAGCCAACAAAGCCATAGTGCAACTTTCAGGAATAAAGGAATCCGGATCAATACAAAGGCGCGGCAGGCCAAAAACGGCTACCTGACCATCGGTGTAATCGCTTGTATTCAGAGCGAACATACCGATAATGCTGACGGATGCATTGGTAGGACTCCAACGACCCGACATTATCTGAATATCTATAGGGCATGTAGAGATTATCTTATTGAGGTTGACAGGAAGATTAACAGAAACCTTCTGATTAATAACGTCATCAATAATAGGAGCATAATCGCGGGCCCAATTGCAATAAGTTGCCATTTTTGCATCATTCTCTATATACTCAAAGAGTTTATCACCATAGGCTTCCGCTGTTCCAGCACTAACAAGGTCAGACAAGAACAAGTCGTCGAACATGTCATAAGGAATATAATTGGATATATCCTTTTCTTCTTCCCTTGCAGAAACGACCTCGCCATCATAGACAATCTTGTCACTATTGATGTAAAGCTTGCTGAACGTGACGTTGATTTGGAAAGGAAGGTCGCCCATCGGTTTCCAAGTGATGTAGCCACGACCTTCGTAGTGGTCACCATCAATGAGGTTGGCATTCTCAATGGTAAGAGGGAACTGGCCGACCATGACTTCCATGTCACGAAGTTCTTTCTCTGAGAACTTAGCCAGTTCGCGATTGCTGATGCTTTTTCCTGCCTCAGGGTCACAATCAATAAGCTTTCCAGTTTCACCTGTGACGTAAGAACTACGATAGATATTGATTTCCCCGTTTTTCTCAAAGCCAACAGAAGCCTCATTCAAGCAGACTGGGAGGACTGCCACAACAAGGTTATCGTTGAGTTTTACTTTCTTGGCAATAGAATCCCAACGAAGGGTATAGCTAAGCGAGGTAAGAGACTTTTCTGAGAACAAAGGTTTGCTAACAAGCAAAGAGTCGATACTTTGTGTAGCCTTCTTCTTGAATACGCTGACATTGTAACAGAAACGAAGCGTATCCTTATCACCAGAAATCATCGTCGGCTTTTCCCATTTGAAATTCAAATCTTCCTTTTCTTTAAGGACATTACCCTTAAAAGGAGCTGGAGTCGTGAGCTTAGGAACGGAATAAACGAACTTCTTTTTATCGTTCTCCTCGGGTTCTTTGTAGCCAGGATCAACATCATTCGTCTCTTCTTCTTCGTTTTCAATTACTATAGCAGTATCATCTCCGTTATCGACGGAAATGACATCTTCCGTCTTATCACTCCCGTCGTAAGTGGACTCCTTGAGGCGAAAAACAAGCAATTGGCTATGACCATTATTCTCGACGGTACTGTAATCGATGTTATTTTTATCTGTCACAGTAGGAGTAGCTGTGACACGAGCCACAAAATAGCCAGTAGGAGAAAACTTCTTCATTTGAAGTACCTCAGCTTCGGAGATGATGCATTGAGCCGCCAAGAGGTTCTTGACAGTCTTAGCAATGGTCCCATGAGCTACGGCCTCCTCGGGAGTAGTCATGGTGGTACCGATGGGATAAATATCTAGCTGGTACTTATAGGAACGTGCCTTGCCACCACAATTCAGAACTGGAGTTTTCCATACAAACTGTGCTTTAACGGGGTCAAGAATGGCGGGTTGCCACTTGGAATCGTTAGCATCGGATACGATGCCCGGAATAATATGCTTGCGCTTGGGTGTATTAACGATATTCCTACTCAACTCAAGCGAATTATATTGAGGAACAAGTATCTCGGGCGATGACGCATTATAGCAGACACTAAAGGTACATTTGCCCTGCATGGGATCGCTTACTAACTGGGGATACTTAACTGCAGGATCCCACTTATAGACTTTTACCTGTGCTTGATAAGTACCTTCAGGCAATAGACCCACAACGCCGTTGTCATAGAAATCGCTGACTTCGGCACCCTTGAGGGTGATATCTTTGGGCAGAAGCTGGCGAAATTGGCCCAACAATGTGACTTGATCAACCATGGTCAAACGTTTGGGCACAAGCGTAATGGCTTTATTGGGCTGGATGTAATAAGGCGTCGTAACACTAAGTTCACCACCCGTCTGCTTCGAGACTTCCAACATCAAGAAAACATTCTGCAACTCATCGGAGGTGTTGGTCAACGACACTTCGAAATAAGTGCCAGGGTTTCCAATGTAGTTCATCACCTGCGGTGGCATGGGGTCCATCTTTGGACGAAGCAAGACCTGAACATCCTGACCAAAGACAGTAAAAGGCAAGAAAACACAGAGCGCGAAAAAAACCACCTTGCTAAGTGCGGTACACGACCATATTGTATTATTCCTTTTCATATCGTTATTGTTCTTTATTATTTCACAATTCCAAGCGTTCAATTTTTTTCCAAAAGCCGCAGATTTTAAAAAGGCTAGTCTTTTCGGTTTATCAAACTATTTCAAATTATACTTCTGAGCATTCTGCTGCACGGCTTCTTCTTTCTCCTTGTGCTTAAGTTGAAAGAGGCTGAAGGTGTAGTTATAGTTAAGACTGCACGTGAGGTCATACCCCTTGTATCGTTCGTAGTCAGCCACTTCGTCCACTCCAACAATGTTGAGATTATTGAAGCGGTTGTAGCCTGCCGTGAAAGAGAATACATGGACTTCCTTAAGAGTATAGCCCACGCTGAGATCAGCACCATAAGACATATTACGTCCCTGACCGATAATGTTATTTAGAGCAAGCGAAAAATTCAGGCTCGCTTGCAGAGCATCGTCCTCCAAAAAGGAGCGGCTTGTGCCCAACGAAACAGCATCGGTGGAGTACGTCATCCCATAGCCCACCGACTGTTGATGGCTGTAATTGGTAACCAAGTTGAGTCCCCAACTACTAATGCCAAGGTTATAGCCAAGACCGGCCGCCAGCGTCTTGACGTCGGTACTTGCGCCATCGTTATTCTTGTTTGTATAGGGGTTCAAATCCTTGTTAAGCGTAATACTGAAACTAGGGGCAAAACTATGCGTGAGAGTTTCGCCTCCAAAAGATAAGGAAGGTGAAAGGAACAAGTTATGCATAATTCGGTTGACACGCGTACTGTCAATTACAGGCATTGTACCATCGGATTGCATTTGCCGATACCCACTGTAACCAGCATTAAGTGAGAAGTGCTGCCCCAGGCTAAAACCCATGCTACCATTATAGACATATCCCGATGTCGTATACTCTTGCTGTTTACTGAGATTATCAGCCTGACCGCTGAAACTGGCGGAGAGGGAGATAAACTTGAAAAGCATGGTACTCGCGGAAACGCCCAACGAATGGAGATTGTTGGAGATATAAGAAACGCCCAACGACTTATACTGAGGCTGTATCATCTTGTATATCAGCGACGCGTTGACACCAACCACACTAAAATTGAGACTCATGTCACCTGCAAAACGAGCCAACGAACTATAACGGGCAGTGAAAATCTTGTCCCAACGCATGAGTTTTTCCACCTTTAGCGTGTCAGCTGTGATGTCGTCGGAGAAAACAGAAGCGGCAACATTAGCCTGGAAAGACATCCAATTACCCAACGACACGCGTCCCTTAGCTCCCACCACAAGGTCTTCTGCTGCAGGTGTTTTTTCTTGCCAAACATCATAGAGTGATGAAAGCTTATCCTCAGCTCGTAGGAAGTAGAGGTCAATGTAAGTACTGGAAGATCCGAAACCTACCTTTCCACCCCAACCATTTCGTTGATACTGAGGTGTACGGGCTGACGGATTCTCGGGGTCATCGTTGACCGCTTTACGAAGAATGCCATAAAAGCCACCCACACGTATCTTGTTGCTATTGTACTCAAGGCCGACTCCGTTAAAGGGCATGGTCATCACATAATTGGAGAATGACATTGAACGCTGTCCCAAATGGAGTGTCCAGTTTTTGTATGTTGGACTTGCATTGAATGAGAAATGGGGATAGCTGAACGAGAAGTTGCCGTTTGTCGCATAGTAAACGGAGAACGGCATCGAAAAGCCATACACACTGATATTCATGCTAGCATAGAACGTGCTACTGAACGGTGTGGCATAATTACTACCCATCGACGAATGGTAGAACGTGTTGTTCGTACCTACGGCACCAGTGATGATAAGCGGGTCACTCTTTGCAATTTGAGCAATGTCCTGTGCATAGGCTGTCGCCACACATCCCGCAATGGTCACCCCCATTGCCATCGCTTTCGCCATCGCCTTCGTTTTATTATTGATAAACGTCTTCATAAGGACATTTTATTTAATGTTTTGCTTTTCTCCATTGATGATATACATACCCTTTGCGGGAATTTCAATAGGACGACCTTGCAAGTCATAAAAATGACCGCCAAACGCTTTATTATCTTCAATTAGCAGACCGTCAATAGCGGTGGCTTGACCTCCGGCCTTCAAATGGAGCGGAGTTTTGACGCTACCAGCCTTATCGCTGAACGACAGACCACCAAAGACCGCCCTATAGGTCTGCGTCTGCTCGTCGTAGAGAACAAACGATATAGACTCACCCGTCACGCCATGTACCGTGATGAAATAACGACCATCAACATATTTGCCTTGACCGCGACATTCGCCACCGACAAAGGCTCCGACTATACAATTCTCTGGGAAATCAACAGCATCGATAGTAGCCACGATAGTCATGTTGTCTGCAAAAGCACGGGTATCATAGTTCCATACCATTGTCTCTGTACGATAATCATTTGCCTTTCGTCCACCCGGTGCAGACAATTTCTGACCAAGAACATCATACCCGGCCCATTCTATCATAGCATCAGACTCAGCTTTGCGATAATACATGAAACCTTCAGAGGGCTGGAGAGTCGTAAGCGTTCCTGTCCACTTACCATCAGCGAACTCAGTAAAACCATCCTGAACAACAATACGGTCGCCCTCAGAAGCTGAGGCGAAAACGTTTGCTGAGGTGAGTGCCGCCAAAGTGTAGGCATACTCATAAGGATATGCTAACCAATTCCAGCCAGAACTGATAGCAGCGGATTCCTTATTCCTATTTATATTATATACAACGAATGCCTCGGGCTTCTGTTCAAAGTCGAACTGATACATCCTTGTCGAAGTGAGGCCAGTGAAGTCACCGAAGTAACCCATCGTCGGATCTTTGTACAAAAGTGCGTCCATAGCACGTATTTCCTGCAAGCCCTTGCCAAAGACTATTCCCATGTCGTCCAAGTCAATTTCGTCAAGTTTGTTAGACTTATAATCTGCATAAGGTGTAGCAATCCAGTTCCAGCCTTCCTCGAAGGGCATGATAGCACCGACATTAACTGTAATGTTGCCTACGTTCTTACCTCCGTAGAAAACATTAATGATATTCACACCCCATGTGTAAGCTGCGTTGACAACGACCTCGATATGACCGTCCTGCTCCTTCACAGCAACATCCATATATTTCCATTCCTCACCCTGACCATATATGTCATCGATAGTAACGGAGAACTTTTTCACATCAACAGAAGCAGTTTTCGGAACAGGTGTTATTTCAATGGTCTTTGCAGCACCCTCTTTAGTCATATTGACTCTTTTTTCAAAGTTAAAGCCTGTTATGCCTTCGATTACCTGAACTTTCAAGAAAGCTGAAATATCAGGATTGTCCTTCGACTTTACGGTAAGTGTTGCCTCACCCACAACGATACCTGTCACAAACCAGACTCCATCTTTTTTAGAGACGGTAGCCACAGAAGAATTGGATGATGTCCATTCCACATTCTTGTTATATGCATCTGCAGGAGTCACAACTACATACTCGTCAAGAGCGACTGACTCATCCCTCGTTACGGACAACGGTTCATCACCAAGCTTATCGGAAATGGCCAGACCAGAAACATGTGTTCTAACCGTTACTGTCAGTGTGGCACTAACCTTCATTTCCATATTATTGGCATCATAAGCCTGTGCAACGATCGTATATTTACCTGCAGCAACGCCCGTACGAACTGTCATCACATTCGTTTTATATTCAAAAATCTTCTCATCAAACTTCAACTGTACGTTAAAGGAATTTGCGTTTGGAGGCGTGGGTATCCATGCGACGTTCACCATTTCGCCATCAAAGACTGTTTGAGTAGGATATATGAACGTAAGGCCTGTCAATGGTATTACATCATCGGTAACCATGACTTTCAAAGTGGCAGTCACGTTCGGACTGTCATTCGAACGAGCGGTCAGCGTAGCTTCACCAACGTTAACAGCCGTGGCTTTGTATGCACCTGACTGACCTTCAAGTCTGACAATATTTGCATCAGAGCTTTTCCATGTCATACTCTTATCGGAGGCTTGCTCGGGAAGTACTGCCTGAACATAGTCATCAGGATTGAAGGTCTGCGAAGGTTTGAATGATATTGACGAGGTCGTAAGTTTGATTTCTGTTACATGATAAGGAACCTCTACTATAATAATTGTCGTAAAGCCACCATCGTTAGTTTTACCCGTCAAGATAGCCGTGCCAAAGCCCTTGGCAATAGCTGAAGTACTTCCATCTTCAGCGATAGATACTGCAACAACAGCTTCATCAGAACTCGTCCATCTCATCGACAAATCCGAGGCATCCGAAGGTGTAAACGTGCAACTCAAATCTACGGTACTGCCAACTTTTACTATCTGATTGGGATAAACAACTGCAACACCTTCCAACGGCACAACAACCTTAACCAACATCGTTGCCGTTGCCTGTGGATTATCGGTGGACATTACAGTCAACGTAGCCTCGCCTCGTGAAAGAGCGTTCACCGACCAATAGCCATTATTCTCCATTAGAGAAACTACCGACTCATTGGAAGAAGTCCAGCGTAAGCTCTTATCATGTGCGTCTTCAGGTATGAACCTCACGTACCTATCAACGACCGTTGTCATACCTTTATTCAAAGTCAGCGATTCCTCTGTCAGCGTCAGGCCTGATACATGGGACCATACTGTCACGGTAATTGTCGCAGTCTTCGCCCCGGGAACCGTCTTCACCGTCAGCGTCGCGTTGCCAGGCTTCAGGGCCGACGCAGCCCACTTGCCGTCGCTGCCGCGAGACACGCTGACCACACCGGCATCGCTGCTCGTCCACTCCACAGACACCTCGTCGCTCGAGTCAACCTTGTAGCCAAGGTCGATCGTACCGCCAG
>JAFXXQ010000046.1 GCA_017542145.1 Bacteroidaceae bacterium
TGGCTCTTCAGGTTGGTAATAAGTTTGTCTATGCAGAAGCTGCAAGGGATGTACACTCTTCAGTTGTAAGAGAGGCGCTGCACCTGCTGACTCTTGCAGGGCTGATAACACCTGTAAAGCACACCGAGGGCACAGGCGTACCTCTAGGAGCAGAGGAGAATAACAGTTATGTGAAGTATCTGTTCTTCGACTTGGGAGTGATGTTGACCATGCTCGACATTCCTGCTGCTGATATCCTTACAGCATCTGATGTGGATTTAGTAAACAAGGGTGGCACTTCAGAGATGTTCGCAGGACTGGAAATGAAGAAGTATCGCGACTGCTTCCAGAAGCCAGAGATGCACTATTGGCAGAACACGGAAAAGGGCAGCAATGCAGAGGTGGACTATCTGAGAACGCGTGACGGCAAGGTACTTCCTGTAGAAGTGAAGGCCAACACACAAGGAAGTATGCAGAGTCTCTGGATATTCATGAGAAAGCGTCAATTGCACGAAGCCATCAGAACATCACTGGAAAACTTCGGTCAGTTTGACCACTACGATCCTAAGGATAATTTCGAGCATCGACACGTGGACATCTTTCCTCTATATGCGTTGAGTAATTTGGAATTATGAGATGTGAACAAAAAAGAGCCCATTCTGCACGTTTTTCGTGAAAAATGTGTAACTTTGCAACATAATTGAAATATGTAGCGAACAAAGAGAAACTCGTTGATATCCAGTGGGGTAATACATTCTATCGAGAATTTCTCAAGTTGAGCAAAAAGGCACGGTACAAGCCAAATCTCCAAAGAGCTTATTATCAAGCATTTGCACTTTCACTTACTTTCGAAATACTTTCGAAAAATGGCCGTGTACCGATTAAAGCCGTAGAACGCCGATATTTTCGTTGATTTCAGTTGGTGCGTGGGAAAATGGGTTTGGTTTCCTCTATAAAGCAAACTAAACCTATTTGATTGAAAAGACTTCAATACCTTTTAAAAGCATCGCAATCTTTGTTACCCAAGACGTAAACGATGCTTTTTCTTCATCTTATTTACTTATTTTTTTGTTCTGCGGTGTATTTGTTGAAGAAACTGGCTATCTCCGGATAAAAATCGTTAAGTGTCGGATACATCTCACGATGGGTGGCATAATAGCGGAGGGCTGAAACGACATCGAGCATCCACGGAAAACCATTTTGCATCGTTTCGATATTAAGCATGTTCATGGCAAACTGATTAAAGCCGTGCTCATAGAAATAGACAATGACTGCAGCTCGGACAAGACTTTCGTTGATAACAATGTGCCAGTCATCATAGTGCTGCTGTTCCATCGTAGACTGTGAGAGTTGGAAGAGTTCTTGTCCCACTTCATGCATTATCTTTTCATTTTCGTCCTTATCAAGAAGAGGGTTGACAAAGGAGTGATTGAACTCATGGAGCGGAAGGCTGCTGTCGAACAACAAGCGACCAGTCTTGGGATTCAAATGGTAGCCACAAACGGCAAACACCTCACGTTGCTGACCAGGTAGTTGTCGGGAAGCACCGTTGTTGGTTGTTCCATAGGTGAAGCCAATGATGAGTCTAAATAGCTCTGTAGGTTCGACACCATTATAGAAACGGCTATACCATTCAGGGTGGATGATAGGCATAACATTGGTGTCATAAAGTTTCAGGAAGTCGTTGTAGAAACTCTGATGTTGCTCGAAAAACTCATGGAAGCGGGTGTCCGCATAAAAAATGTTGAGCCGCTTGACGAAGTCATCGAGGTCAACATTCAGCCAACCACCAGTGAGTTCTGTCCGGTCGCCTACAAGTTTCACCTTGCCCTTCTCTATTTCCAAATGAACAGCCATGTTCGTCACCCGTTCGTAACCAATGCCGTTTTTGGCGCGGAGGTCCTTGTAGTAGGCGACGGTCGGATGCTCTCGGTATTGGGCAAACCAAGCCTCAGTATCTTTAGAATACTGCCCTGCAAGATCATTGCTAAATTCCTGGAATCCCGCCGTGCGCGAAAGGATGCCCATTAATTCAACGGCCTCAGATACTTCTGGCTTGATTTGTGCCGTTGCTGAAATTACCATCAAAGAGAACAGGAGGGTAATAATAGTTTTCTTCTCCATATTTACTAAAAGGACTCGAGTTACAAACACTCTCCAGTTACCATCCCCCCCCCTCCTACGCTCAACATAGAATCAGTTGGCAGAGGGTTTCGAACACACCTTACACCAAGGGCTGCCTATTTCTTTTTCTTCATGATTGAAGGGATGTTTGCCACAAAGCCGTAGGCTTCATCGCCGTTGGCTATGAAGGGATTGTCAGAAACGGCATCCACCGTCCAGTATTCCTTGTCAAGCGTGCGCCAGTCGCTACATTCAAGCGTTTTGGGATTCATTCTACCCCACAGATCGCCATAGCCTGTACCCTCCTCGCGCGAAGTAAAGCCATTGGTGGTGTTAAGATGGATGAAACCGTTCTTGTAGGTAAAGGTACCCGTGTACCGCTGGCCCCATGGAGTGATAATCAGTTCGAATTTGTTATTCTCAATCTTGATGGCTGTACGGATGATTTCATCATCGCCGAAATCGCTATACCAGCACCAAAAGCCTTGGATGTCATCCACTGTGGCCGTAACAGTCTTACCCTGCTTGAAGAGAACAAAAGCCAGACTCTCCTCGGTACCGTTGTCGTTCTTGTAGATATACTTGAGTACCAAAACGGACTTGTCATAAAGCAGACCCGGCACCGATTTTATCTCGTTTCCGTTCTCGCCAGAAATGGATACAACATTGTTGTTGAACGTGTAGCTGCCCTGATAATCTACGTCACCATCCACTTTGAAAGTCACCTGATCCTTGGTGAATACAACCACATAGTTGTTATCGGTGCTGTTGGTCGTCCATGTGCCAATCAGATCGTCAATAGTAATGGTATCAAGTTCCTCTCCCTCGTTGCAGGCGATGAAAGTGAACGACCCTAATACCAAACACAGCAGAAGGAATGCATAATTCTTTTTCTTCATAAGGATTACAATTAAATGAATAATATTCTTTACACGCCGCAAAGATAGTGCAAGCCGAGCGAAATACCAAATATATTTGAGTATTTAACTGCGTTTTCGTCCGTCGCGACTCGGCAAAGCTGATACAAGCATCGCTTTGCTCTCGCTGCTCCGTCCGTTCCGAGGCGCCGCCTGTCTAAAAGCCTCCGAAGGGGGATTAGAGATTGCGACAAAAATGCGATTAAGCGAGAGAAAAGACAAAAAATCTTTTTGCATTTTTCCGAGCGTGAGCATTTTAGACCGAAGGTCAAGCCGGGCAAAAAAAAGTTTTTTCAATGCCAATTATAGAAAAAAGGCTTTGGATATTTTGCCATCTGCCGGAAATGGACTACTTTTGCAGAAGTAGCCCTGCGGAGATAGGGAGTGGACGGCGTTTGAACGTTTAACCTTAAAAGGAAAAACGTTTTAATTGAAAGTAATATGAAAGAGGAAACCACATCGTCTGTTCATCGGTCTGGCGTTCATCGTCGTAGCCCTGACATCGTGTTACAAATTCGGCCGCATCTATGCGCTTAACTCCGCTCGTGGCATCTGCTTCCAAGGCAGACAAAAAACAACTTCGATAAATGAGAAAAAAAAGGCCCTCTTCCTGTTCCCCCATAAAGGGGAGAAATCCCCTCCTTCGAGGGAGGGGATTGGGGTGTGTACTCTTTTTTTCATTATTCCTCTTCTCCTGCCACTCTCCTTCTGATGCGGAACTGGAGCAGCTGCTCACTACGCTCGACAGAGACCTCGCCCAAAAGAACGAGTACATTCATCGCCGTACGACGCATGTCGACTCCCTGAAGCACGCCCTTCAACTGGCATCCGGCGACTCAGCCCGCTATGCGCTCAGCCTCCAGATTACCGACGAGTATATGACGCTCCATTGTGACTCTGCCCTCGCCTACGCCCTGCAGAGCCGTCAGACCGCCAGCCGGACGGGCGACAGCTTTCGTATGCAGGAGTCTGACATCCGCATCCTCCGCGCCTGCTCCAATGCCGGCATGTTCACCGAGATACCCCGCCTCACAAGCCTGCGCAGCATCGCCGACTGCCGCCCCGACCAACGTCCTGCCTTCTGCTGGGCGATGATAGGCCTGTATGAACACATGCGCTCCTACTACGCCGGCAACCCCGAGCAGTCAGCCCGTTTCAGTCGCCTCACGCTGCTCTATCGCGACACTCTCATGCAAATTCTCCCCGCCCAGAGCGGCCTGTGGCAAAAGGAGCGTGCCTTCAGTCTTCAGGCACAAGGGCAGTACGACGAAGCCCTCCGCCTCCTTCTCCCCCTTTACGAAGGCGACGAGCCCGGCACCCGCCTCTACGGTCTTAACGCCATGAGCCGTGCACGTCTCTATCTCGACATGGGCGATACCGCCCAAGCCCTCCTCAACCTCGCCGTCAGCGCCGATATGGACGTCCGCTACGGCGTTCGTGAGAACGAAGCCCTCCTCGCCCTTTCGAAGCTGATGTATGCCGAGGGAGACTACAATCGTGCCTACCGTTATGCCACCTCCGCCATCGAGGATGCCGAGAGCCTCGGCTCCCGTTTCCGTTTTACCGAGGTGACGGGCATCTACCGTGTCATCAAAGACAGCTACCTGCAGCAGCTGCGTCGTCACGAGCGTTTCCGCCTCCTCCTCATTCTCGCCCTTGGGGCAGCGCTCATAGTGGTGCTCTGTGGTCTGGCACAGCTCTACCGTGCTCATCGTCGCCTTTCCGCTGCACGCCATGAGTTGCATGCCACTATCGACCGTCTTGCCGAGGCCAACCAACGGCTTGACGATGCCGCCCGCGTCCGCGAGTACTACATCACCTACCTCATCACCGCCAGCTCCACCTACGCCAACAAGCTTGAGGACTTCCGCAAGGCCGTCAACCGCAAACTCCGTGCACGCCAGTACGACGACTTGCTTGCCCAGACATCACGCCCTCACTCCGACGACTTCGAGGCCGTCTTCCGCGAATTTGACAAGACCTTCCTCTCGCTCTACCCCACTTTTATTGACGACTTGAATGCCCTCCTGGAGCCATCAAAGCGCTACCCCCGCGAGGGCGGGACGCTCTGTACCGAGCAACGCATCATCGCCCTCATCCGTCTGGGCATGAACGACGTGGGAGAGATAGCCCGTTTCCTCCACTACTCCACCCAAACCATTTACAACTACAAGCATCGCATTAAAAATCACGCCCTCAGTCCAGACAGTTTCGAGCGCGACGTAATGAACATCGGGCAGATGAACTGAGCTAATTAAACTGTAAAAGGTAAGTCCCAGCAAACGCCACCTCCAACGTGGAATCAGAGGTTAAGAGGTCGTCAGCCAATATGCCATAATAAAAGACAGGAACGGCTTTTTCGGCAAGAGAACCCTATCAAACGCAGATGATAGCTCTCACCTTTCTCGCACAGCGACGCCGACGCGCGAATCGGCGCAGCCATAGTAGAGGAACCACTTGTCGCGATGGTACACCAATCCCTCAATAAAGACGGTGCCCATAGGATATTGTCCGCTTTTCTCAAAGTCCGCCTCGGGGACGAAGAAGGGCTCATCGAGCCGATGGAGCACCTTCGTGGGTTCCGCCTGAGAAAACAGCACCTGCCCTGCACAATACGAGCCGCGAGCATACCGCTTATCGCAAGTGTCATCCGTAGCATTCCGGCCATTATACATCAGCAGGATTCCCTTGTCGGTGATAAGGGCAGGAGGGCCACACTCCGTCAGCGAGCTGTCAAAATAACCCTTCCGTGGAAGAACGAGTTTCAGGAAATCTCCACTTTCATCCAGCAGAGGCTCCCAATCCGTCAGGTTATCGGAAACAGCGAGGTTAATAAACTGCTCGCCCCAATACATCATGTACTTCCCATTCACTTTTGCTGCCACCAAGCCATCGTCCGTCAGCCGTGAGACGATGCTGGCAGATTTGGAAAATGTTTCTGAGAAGCGCCTGTCATAGCATTTTCCAAAAGCAAGACCATGCTTCTCCCATGTTTTGAAGTCACGCGTAGTGGCGACTGCGAGACGAGGCACCTTGCGATTCCATTGGGTGTACAGCATGACGTAAAGTCCGTCTTCCGTCCTAACGACACGGGGATCTTCGCATCCTCCCGGCCATTCGGCATCGTGCTGATCATCGTTATCGGGATAGAAACAAGGTGTGCTGTTTTTCTTGAAATGAACGCCGTCGTCTGAAAGTGCCAAGCCCAAACGCGAGGTACGTGTCCCGATACCGCCTCCCGAATGGTCCTCGGCCCGATAGAGCAAGGCCACCCGTCCGTCGATGACGGCAGCAGCAGGGTTGAAGGTATCATCTGATTCCCAACGAACCATCTCTTTCCTGACAGGACAGAAGAACTGCTGCTTCGGGTCGGGCGACACGATAGGCCCCGCGCCCTTCACACGCTGGAACCCCGTCATGGCCCATGCGTCTTTGATGTATTGCATGGTAAAGCTGTCAAAGTGAGCAGGATGTGCATCATCTGCAGCTTCGGTATAGACTCCCGGGCGGGAAATCCGATCCCAAGCAATTACGTCGGAGCCATCCAACGCGTCTGTTCCTACAGCAACCCATTTTGTTCCATCGGTGCTGAAGGCAAACGATAGCCGGCTACCATCTCGCACACTTCCCTTCAGGAAGACAATGCGACTACGGCAACGCGTGTCGAATAATATGGTTTCCTCGCCAGAAAGCCTTCTAACAAGCTGTATTCTATCCCCCCGGCGCCCGAAGACGACGTGGGTGTCGTCGTTGCCGTAATAAGTCAATCCCGAGAGTTCCTTTGTTTTAGAAGAGAGTACGGTGGAAAAGTCATAGTCCACTTGAGCAGGACGCAAGCAGAGTGCAGCACCGCGAACTCGATTCCTCCCCTTTCCTACCCCCGACAGCAGCAGGTTTCCGTCTTTCACCTGGGCGGTAACGTCGCAATAGGTATAGTTCCACGTCCACTCTTTTTTCAGCGTTTCGCCCGAGAAATCATCATAGAGGTTCGAAACGGCTTTTTGTACCGTTGAAGGATATGGCATTGGCTGGCGCAAGCAGGCAAGACGCCCCGTTTTGAAATGTGGCCATTCGTCACTACCGACGAACAGTTCCTGCAAGAAGGGCTGACGTCCGAGATAGAATCCGGCACCACGCAGATAGGCATGGCAGAGATAGTAGAGGCGTCCGTCGGGGGTATCGACCAGCGTCCCATGTCCGATGCTTTGGACGTCGGTGCTGCCCATGAGGATGGGATTGTCTTCGTAAGGCTGAAACGCTGCAAACAGCTTATGCGAACGGGCCACCCGCACCTCGTAGTCACTACGGGGGCCACAGCACCCGCGTGCAGAATAGAGCAGATAGTACCAATCTCCCTTACGGAAAATACATTGCCCCTCCATCCCGATATTCTCCTTATCGGCCAACAGGGTTATAGCCTCGCCCTCAAGGTGAAGGCCATCGTCGGAAAGAGGCTGACAGAGAATCTCTATCGGACGAGGATCGAGGCCGTAAGCTTTCCATGTAATGTATAGTTTCCCATTGTCGTTGTAGACAAAAGCATCGATATCCTCGGTGCCGAAGTCAACAAGAGGGCCGTAATCCACATACTCCCCTTCTGGGGTATCCGCTACCGCCACGCCGACGTAGGATCTGCCTGTCGTTTTACTGCGTGCTGTATAGAAGCAATAGACCTTTCCTTGATGAACAAACAACTCGGGAGCCCAGAAAGAAGAGGAAGCCCACGAGGGAAGTTGCTGGAAGATATGCCCCACCTGCTCCCAGTTCACAAGGTCGGAAGAACGGAACAAAGGATAATGCGGAGCCCACTCCGATGAGGTGCCAGCGGCATAGTACGTGTCTCCCCACCGGATAATAGTTGGGTCAGCTACGTCGCCCTGGATAACAGGATTCCTGTAGTTGTCCTGCTCCGCTGCTGACATCAGCAGAGCAAATGAAAAATGAAAAATGAATAATGAATAACAAAAAACTTTCCTCTTCATAATTCCTGATTTATAATTCCTTTTTTAATTCTCTAAACTTTATCCCTATCTTCTCTTTCTTACCATAGGGTTTGAGCAGGACGCGGAAACCTCCGTCAAAGCGGAACGAATCAGCAGAAACGGTGACGTTGCGCGATTCACCGGGGAACAGCGTCAGGTAGTTGTCGGAGAAGATAGCCGGAAGGATGCGTTCGCCCGTACGCTCGTTCACGAGACGTAGCCTGAGGGCAAAGGCAGTAGCGGAGGAGGAGGTGTTTTGCAAAGAGAGCGTAACGGTCGTCTCATCTGAGGAAGTGGTTACGTCAGAGACAGCACATGACACCTTTGCCTCAGGTAAGGACTGAAGTGCATGGTACTCCAGTTTTCCTGAGGCGTTACGCCAATAGAAGTTCTCAGACAACAGTCCCTTGCCAGCAGGGTCCTCGAGGGTCAGGCGAATAAACTGGATGTCGCCATCGGCACCCGTTGCCGCCGGCAGGACGAAGGCTTCTGCCCGGTTGGATGCGGGCACATCGACTACTGCCGTACGGGCGTACTGCTCCAGTTCCTTTCCAGCCAGATCATACACATGAACAGAAGCTCTGACACCACCCAGGGGAGCAGAGGTTGCGTTGATTACCTTCACACTTCCGTTCAGACAATTCCACTGGATATGAATGGGTTCACAGGCTTTCTTTGCTCCCCAGTAACAGCCCGTGGGGTCGTAGTAATAGTCGTATGTCTGCCAGACAAACGACGGATAGGCAGGATGGCTCATCCAAATGAGTACGCCGGCGGCATCTTCCCACATCTTGTCGTTCCAAGCTTCGTACATGCCCTTCATATCCTCGAGGTTTACGAGCTGTGCCTTCTCGCAGAACTCCTCAAGGCTCTTCGAGACTCCATACCGTTCATCAATTGACTTGCGGTAATCGGCAGGCCCGGCATTCGAGGCCTCTTTTCCAAAGAAATGGCGGTTCCACACATTCTCATCATCTTTGGCCAGCTGCTCGTCGGTAGGCAGAGGCCAGCGCTTGTCCTTGGGGATGAAAAGACATGTGCTTTCATACGTGGGGAAAGTGGCCATTCCTATCTCAGAACGGAAACCATAGCCATAGTCGATGCCGTAGGGATAAGCAGGTTTGTCGAAGGCGAGGTTGCTTGCCGAGGTGCTGAAGTGGTGCGACGGGGGGAGGTCTTTCCACCACCCGCTGCCCGAGAGCGCATCCTGATTGGAGCAGGATTTGTAAAGACGGTCGTTTCCATCCTCCTCCATAACTATCAGACGCAGGGCGGAGTCGATATCGGGGACGGGATGGGTTTCGTTTGCTCCACACCAGACGGCAATGGACGGATGGTTGCGCAGGCGGCGCACCTTGTCGCGGGCATTCGTCTTGAAAGCCTCGTGGTCAGCCACATCGTTATAGGCCACATAGAGCCAGAAGTCATCCCACACCATCATGCCGTAACGGTCGCAATAGTCGTAGAACTCCTCATCGGTAACGCAGCCCGTCCACAGACGAATCATATTGTAGTTCATATCCTTGTGCAGACGAATCTTGGGTTCATAGTCCTTTCCATGACAACGGAGCAGATATTCACTCATTCCCCAGTTGCCGCCACGGCAGAAGATACGCTGGCCATTGCAATAGATGTTCAGAACAGGATAATCAACACGATTTTTCTCTATCCGATAATCGTAGCGCCGTATGCCGAAATGGAACGATGTGCTATCGCTGACACTACCGTCGCCCAAGGAGACGACCTCCATACGGCACGTATAGAGGTTAGGGTCGCCATAGCCATTAGGCCACCATAGGCGGGGATTGTCGATGACAAACGACGGCACATCGTCCTTGGTGATTCGGACGGTGGCCTTATTCCATCCACGTACCCGGACGGTCTTGCAGAAAGCAATGTCACCCGGCATGATGGTTCCCCTGACCTCAAAGTCGTGGTCTTCGGAACCCGTATTCATGATGTCGGCTGAAAGGGTCAGTTCTGCCCTCTCGTTCGTGGGAAGGAAGGTCCTCATCCAAGGGTCGCGGATAACTGCATCGCCCGTAAAGGCAAGGTAGATGTTGCCCGTGATACCCGCCAGACGTCCAGGCACATAGGGCATCCAGTCCCAACCCGCTCCAGACAGATAGCTGGGACTGCAGGCCACTCCATATGGACCAGGGTCCTTGCGTGTCTTTTTCTGGTCGGCATCCCATATCAGTACCGCCAGAGTATTGGGGCCATCGCGGCGTACAACGGATGTGACATCGAAGTACGAGCGCAGCATGTGCCCATTGACATCTTTTTGGGAATCAGCCGTACCTGAGATCTTCACGCCGTTTAGCCAGAAGTCAGCAAAGCGGTTGATGTTTGTGCAGCAGAGCCAAATTCGTCCGTCAGATGGCGCCCAGGGAACCGTGAATTCGGTGCGATACCAATAGGGACGATTGTATTTCGTCTCATCCACACGGTAGATATTGTCCGACACATCTGGGTTTTCCTCCCGTCCTGCCTCCACGTAGGAGGTGAACACCACACCTGGCACTACGCCCGGCACAGCATCGGCCATGCGAAAACCTACTGCCGAGACATCGCGTCCATTGGCGCCAATTTCGTCAGCGGGCATCAGCTGCCATTGAGCTACGCCATCGGCGCTGTTGAGCGACACCGTCGTGATGGCAGCTCCGGCATTCGTGCTGATAGTAATACTTATTATTAAAGCAAGAGTTTTTAAATAGTGTTGCATCGTACTCTATTTTTTTATTTCTACCATCATTTTATTCCCTAACTGTATGGGCTCATTCAGAGCGGATATGCCGCTTGCAAACCGTTGCCAGCTCAACTCAGCCTGCCTTCGGTCGTCCCCATCGGGACAGGCTGCCAGCAGAGTGTCCAACAAGGTGTCTACCATCTGCAGCCTGCCCTTTAGCCCGACCGTCGTTTTCACGTCCCTATCTCCTCCCATATCTGTTTCTCTTTTTTTACTTCTATAAGTTAGAACGACTCAGCCCGCTATTACCACTAATCATCCCACCCATAAACCGCAGCACCCCTACCCTATCCTCGTCTGCCCACAGGAACATATATCCTCACCCACGAAACGCCTAACGGAGGCCGTTCAAAGAAAAACATATAAAAAAACATCTCCACTTCAGACTGTTTGTGAAGTGGGGATGCTTCTGGTAACTTTATTAATCAAAAACTTTTGCCTTATTCCATTTCTTCGGCAGCCCAATCCTCCAACTCTGCGCGAGGTATGCGGCCTTCGAAGCCGACGAACGTGACGTCGTCCTCGCTCAATGTGATAACAGCTATCTCATTGACAATATCGTCCGTACCGCTAATATACATCATCATCTTCTGTCCGTCGGAACTGGCTTCCATCAGCGACTCCAGGTCACCTTTTTGAATAATCTTGCGGATGTCTGATGCGAGCGTAGCACGGGTTTCCGGCGTCACGGCATTGATGACGTACATACCCCTGAGCGAGCGGGCAAACTGCGAGAAATCCTTTCCGTCCATATCGACGGTAGCCAGTTTGCCAGCGGTGCGGAGCAGGAAGCCCGAAAGGTGAACGGTCTCTACGCCATCGCAATCGAAATACTTTTTGTACAACTGTTTGCCGCTCTGGGCGGACATCGTAGCAACCATCATGGCGGCTAACATGAGAAATGCGATTTTTTTCATTTTTCTTCTTTCATTTTAGGGTTTACATCCATTAGACGGAGCCAGACACAAAAAGGTTGCAAAAGAATGAAAAATGAAAAAGAAAATGAAGAATTAAGAATGAAAAAGAAAGAAATGGTGATAGTTTTGTGTGCTGCTGCATAGCTGCAGGGCAATTTATTTTACAATCTTCTTTTTTCACTTTTCATTCTAATACTGATAGCGTTTGCGGAAATGGATAAGCAGCGAGGTCGTCAAGAGGAAGGCAAGGAACTCGGCCACATCCACCGCCAGCCAGATGCCGTCGATGCCCACCAGCAGGGGGAGGACGAAGACTGCAGCCAGCTCGAACACCAGCGTGCGGGTAAAGGAGGCTACAGCAGAGATGACGCCGTTGCCCAGCCCCGTGAACCATGCCGAGACAAAGATGTTGAAGCCGCAAAGAATCAGGCTAATCATATAAAGACGTATGGCGCGGGTAGTGAGGTCGAGCAGCGATGGGTCGTAGCTGACGAACACGCGTGCCAGGCCCTCGGCACCAGCCTCACAGACAACGGCCATCAATGCCCCCGCCACAAGCGTCAGCACCACGCTATGGCGCAGCAGGCTGCGCAGCTCGCCCGTGTTCTGCGCGCCGTAGTTGAAGCCGACGACGGGACCGACGGTAAAGTTATAGCCGAAGAACACGGCGCCGAAGATGAAGCCGATGTACATGAGTATGCCGTAGGCCGCCACGCCGTCTTCGCCTAGCAGCCGCATGAGTTGCAGGTTGTAGCAGATGCCCACCACGTTGAAGGCGATGTTGCCGACGTACTCTGAGAGGCCATTGGTACAAGCACGGCGAATGACACACCGCACGTCGGCCATCCTCGTCAGGAGATCGAGGCGAAGACGGCTGTCGTTACGCCGCGACGAGAACCACCAAAGCGGGAAGAAGCCTCCCACGGCACAGGCAATCATAGAGGCGGCAGCAGCACCTGCCAGTCCCCAGCCAAGGACAAGGATGAACAGGGCATCGAGCCCCATGTTGGTCACACCGCAGAGGATGCTAAGATGTGTCCCCATCTGCGGACGTTCGGCTGTCATAAAGAACGCCTGGAAGGCCATCTGCAGCATGTAGCCCGGCAGCCCGATCGCACAGATGTTACCATAGACCACCGCCTCGTGCACCATCGCTCCCTCGGCACCCAAGGCAATGGCGATGGGCTTCATCAGCAACAGCAGAGGCACGGCTAGCACCAATGCCATGACGAGCGTAAAGCGGATGAGCGCGGAGAAGATGCGTGACGCACGGGGATAGTCGTTCTGCCCCATCGTCATAGAGACGAGGGCGCTTCCACCTGTGCCCACCATCAAGCCGAGGGCGCCTACCACAGCCAGGGCAGGCCAGATGAGATTGAGCGCGGCAAACGCCGTAGTGCCCACGAAGTTGGAGACAAACAGACCATCGACAATCGAATAGACCGACATGACAATCATCATTGTCACAGCGGGAATCGACGAGCGCAACAAGCGCCCATAGCCCCAATGTCCTGCCAACTCAATCTTCATGCTGTGAACTATGAACTGATTTAGTACCAGCTGGCGTTACGGCTGGCAGAGCTGCGCTGGTCGTACTTGAGGGCATCAGCCAGCATGGAGCTGTTGGCACGGAAGCTGAAGTTATAGCTCATGTAGGGGCTGAGGACGACGCCGCACGACATACTGAAGCAATGGAGGTCGCGGCTGATGTTCATCGTCGTCGTAGTGAACTCGTGGTCGATGAAATCCCAGCCGGAGCTGAAGTTCATGTTCCACTTGTTAGAGAGCTTCATGTTGCCCGAGATATTGAGGTTCTGCGTAATCTTGTAGCCATACCATCCCGTGCCGTCCGCTCGCTCGTGGAAATAGTCGGCGGCAATGTTCTCGCGCAGCGTGACGCCGTAGCTGAGCGAAAGCGACCAGGGGAGCGAGAAGGGCATGTAGCCATCCTCGTCCACCTCGGCTTTCTCCGACGAAGAACCCGACGAGGAACGTGCCACCCGCCTGTCGGGGGCTGTGCCACCCTTCAACTTGCCGTCACCCTCACCATCGCCATCGCCCTCGTTGTCCTCATCTTCATCCTTGCCGTGCAGGAGGGTATTGATGCGGTCCTTAATCTTGCTCCAAGTCTGGTTATTGAAGGTGTAGCTGAGGTTTTGGCTCATGCCGGGGAAGTGTGGCCAGTGGAAGCCGCGTGCGGCATCGGTTTCCCAGAAGGGGCGGTCGTCGCCGCTGATGGTGCGGCGTCCCGTATCGTCGTATTTATAGACGTAGCCATAGGAGGGCCACGTGGTGTTGAGACTGAAGGTGTAATTCTTCGTCAGTTTCATGCGCAGACGAGTGGTGAGGTTGCTCCACGGACGAGTAGTGGCTGCCATATTGTACGACATGGAGGCACCCAGTTCGTCGAAGATACTGATTTTCCTGACGCCCGTCGAATCCTTGTCGCTCTTCACCTTCATCTCTACGTTGTTCGACACATCGACGCTCACCGTCCCCGAGCGCCCCTTCGACACCGTGCCGTAAAGCGCTCCGGCATAGGGCGAGTAATCGACGGTGTGCACCTCGCCCTTGTCGTCGGTGTAGGTGTACGACTTCCAGAAGCCGTAACGCGAGTCGCTGAAGTCGGGCGCCATGCTGTAGCTGACGCTGGGGGTGAACACGTGGCGAATCATCTTCACCTTGTCGCCCAGGAACGGCAATGGCTGGTAGAAGCCGTAGAGCTTCGTGTTGGCCGAAACGGATAGGTTGTAGTTATACACACGATTGAAGCCGTAGATGGTGTCGCGGACAGCACGGTGGCTGTCGTCGTCCCACCGCTGGTCGATACGGTAGGTATACCAGCGGCTGGTGTAATTGAACGAGGGGGTGATATTGATGTACTTGAATGCCGTGAACGAAGCGCTGATGGGGATGGAGTGCTTCATGCCGTTGCGCCAGTCGCGGGTGAGGCTGGTGTGGAGTATCTGATCCTCCTTCGCCGTGACGCTATTTGAGAGGGCACCGCTGTAGGTAAGGGCAATTTTCTCGTACCAGCGCTCGTTGCCCGCAGCCTTCTTGCGTTTGAATGGGTAGATGCGGCTCAGCGACACGTTCAACGAGGGCAGCGTAAGTGCCAGCGTACTGTCGCGCATGTTCTGTGCAATATTCATGGAGGTGCTGATGTTCATCTTCCAGTCGGGGATGCTGCGGCTGTAGCTCACCGACGAGGTTCGCTGGCTCTGCGAGTTGAGTGCAGGGTTATAGACCGAGCTCAGGTTCTTGCGTTCGTAATTAGTCGTGGCATAGTTCACCGAGGCGCTGAAGTTGCTGTTAGGGTTTGCCTTCGCATCCTGACGGTGGCTCCAAACGACCTTGAAGTTCTTCGAAACCGAATAGTCGGGCATATTCTTCTCGCCCGTCTTGGTGACCAGGTAGTTGACGTTGACGTTGCCTGAGTACTTGTAGCGCCGCCGGTAGTTTGTGGCTCCCGTGATGCCCCACGAGCCCTTGGTGAATATCTCGCCCGTCACCTTCAGGTCCAGATAGTCGCTGAAGGCGAAGTAGTAGCCCCCGTCCTTCAGGTAGAAGCCGCGCTCCAGCTCGTCGCCGTACGAAGGCATGATGAAGCCGCTTGAGAACTCCTGTGTGAAGGGGAAGAAACCGAAGGGTACCGCCAGCGGCAGCGGCACGTCGCACACCACCAGATAGGCAGGGCCGAACACCACGTCGTGCTCAGGACGCACCTTGCCACGCGTCATGTTCAGGTAGAAGTGAGGAGCCTCGTGGTCCTCGCAAGTGGTGTACTTGCCGTTTTGAATAAAGAACTCGCCCTCGGCACCCTTCTTGGCATCGCGGCCTATCATGTAGCCGTCGCCCTGTTCGGTAATGACGTTGCGGATGAAGCCCTTCTTCGTCTTGAAGTTATAGCTCATTGTCTCTGATTCGTAGGGTGTGCTGCCCTCCTTGAAGACAGGGCGCCCCGTCTCCGTGCCTGTGGAGTCCTTGACTCCCTCGGCATACACCTCGCTCTTGGGGATGTTGACGGTGATGCGCTCAGCCGTCAGCTCGATGTTCTGGTAGTTCACCTTGCCGCTGCCGTAGAGGTAGGCATTGCCGCCCTTCGTCCACACCATGCTGTCTTTCGACTCATACTGCACAGGCGCATCCACCACCTCCTTCTTCTTTGCCTCCGCCGAGTCATTCTGCAGCGAGTCCGTCTTCAACTCGTTGTCCTTCAGGTTACGCTGGATTTCCGGAATATCCAAGACATCAAGACTATCCATAGACACCCCCACCGAATCTGGCACGACATCCTGCGCCCTCGTCAGCGACAGGGGCAGCATGGCCAGCACTACGACCATCAAAGTCAGGACGGTATATCTTTTTCTTGCGCGCATGAGCGCCTATAATCCACATTTTAATTTGCAAAGGTAGTGCAAGCCGAGTGAAGAACAAAATTATTTTTATTATTTTAGCGTTTCATTTGCACAGCCTACCTAAAACTCAAAAATTTTTGTTTTTTATTGATTTTTATTACTACCTTTGTCGGACAGAAAAAATTCACGGAATAATATGAGAACAACTTTCAGACGAGTGCTTTGGATAGCACTATGTGTTTTCGGTCTGTTGCCTATGGGGGCGCAGACGAAGTGGATGAGCCCATTGGAGCAGGGTGAGAACATGGTGCATGGACGCTGGTGGAACAGCGAACTGAGCGACAACTACCACCGTCTGACGCCGAGGGCCGAAGGCGTAGTGCGCAGCGCGGTATGGAATCTGTCAAAGCAGTCGGCAGGGCTCTCCATCTGCTTCCACACGAACGCCCCTAGCATCAAGGTGCGCTATGGACTGAAAGGCGGGCTGAGCATGTTTCACATGCCCTCGACGGGTGTCTCAGGTGTGGATCTTTTCGCTAAGGATGCCGAGGGGAAGCTACGCTGGTGTGCCAGCCGCTTCAACCTATCGTTCAAGGACACGGTGAACTATGAGTTTAAGGATATCACCTACTTCACCGGCGAGGGGCGTGGCTACGACTTCGAGCTGTTCCTTCCACTCTACAACGAGGTGACGTGGCTTGAGATTGGTGTCCCTGAGAACCGCGAGTTGCGTTTCCAGCCGGCAAGCCTCGAGCAACCCATCGTGGTCTATGGCACGTCGGTAGCACAAGGAGCCTGTGCCTCACGCCCAGGCATGGCGTGGACGAACATTGTACACCGTGAGACGGATTACCCTGTCATCAATCTCGGATTCTCCGGCAATGGGCTGCTGGAGGAAGAGGTGTTCAACTTCATAGCAGAGATTGACGCGAAACTTTACATTCTTGACTGCTTGCCCAATCTCTCCACTGAGCGCACGGAACTCATCTACGACCGCATGCTGAAGGGTGTCAACCTCCTGCGCGAGAAGAGCGACGCCCCCATCCTGCTGATGGAGCATTGCTACTCCAACGGCTCGGCATCGCAGCAGGCGGTAGACTGGTATATGAACGCTAATAAGGAGCAACGCCGCGCTTACAAAACTTTGCAAGAACAGGGCGTCAAAGATCTTCACTATCTGCCTTACGAGGAGATGGGCTTTACGCTTGACTTCATGGTTGAAGGCTGTCATCCCAACGACCTGGGCATGCGTCAATATGGCGATGCCGTGGAGCGCAAGATCGAGGAGATCTTCCGCCCCACCCCCGTTATCTCAAAGGGTATCGAGAACCTCTTCCCCCCCCGTACACAGCAGCGTGACTGGTATGACTGGCGAGCCCGCCACGAGCTGATGCTGCAACGCAACTGCGACGAACAGCCTGACATTGTGCTTCTCGGCAACAGCATCACCCATTTCTGGAGCGACGACGTCCGCAAGGAAGGCAAGGTGGCCAAGGCCTACCGCAAGAGCTGGGACAAACTGTTCAAGGGTCACGTCGTTCATAACCAGGGATTCGGCTGGGACCGCATTGAGAATGGTCTCTGGCGCATTGCCCACGGTGAGCTTGACGGCTTCGAGGCTAAGAAGGTGTTTCTACTGCTGGGTACTAACAACATCGGTATAAACACCGATGAGGAGATAGTCGAAGGCATGATGATGCTCATCGATGCCGTGCGCCACCATCAGCCGACAGCCCGCATCTATCAGGTAGGCATAATGCCGCGCCGCGGCGGCGAAGCACGTGTGGCAACTATCAACGCCCTCGTGGCCGAGCGACTTCGCGGCACCGACGTCACCTACATCGACCTTACCCCTGGCTTCGTCGATGCTGAGGGTAAGTTGATTGAGGCAATGTTTGCTGGCGACGGCCTCCACCCCAACGAACAGGGTTACACCATCGAGGCAAAGAACCTGGAAAAGTACGTTAGAGAGTAAACCGACATCAACATAACAAAAAATCAAATATTTATCATCATGAAAAAAGAAGCATTTCATTATTCATTTTTCATTATTAGTTTTTCATTAGCACTTGTGCTGCTTGGCTGCAAAAGCACCGGCAAGGTTGCTGAGACAAGCGGCAATCCGCTGTGGGAAGGTTGGTATGCCGACCCCGAGGGCGTCGTCGTCAACGGCGAGTGCTGGATCTACCCCACCACCTCAGCTCGCTACCGCCAGCAGCGCTGGCTCGACGCCTTCTCGTCGCGCGACCTCGTCCATTGGACAAAGCACGACCGCGTACTCACCGCCGACAGCATCACGTGGTTCCGCCAGGCTCTGTGGGCACCTGCCATGGTGAAGCGCGGCGACACCTATTACCTCTACTTCGCTGCCAACGACGTCCACGAAGGTGAGATTGGCGGCATCGGTGTAGCCACCGCCAAGAATCCCGCCGGCCCGTTCAGCGACGCTCTGGGCAAGCCGCTCATCAACGATATTGTTAACGGCGCACAGCCCATCGACCAGTTCGTTTTTCGCGATGACAATGGCGAATACTACATGTACTACGGCGGCTGGGGCCACTGCAACGTCGTCCGTATGGGCGAGGACCTCACCAGCATTCGCCCCTTCCCCGACGGCACGATGTATCGTGAGATCACGCCCGAGAACTATGTCGAAGGCCCCTTTATGCTGAAGCGTAACGGGAAGTACTATTTCATGTGGAGCGAGGGCGGTTGGACGGGACCTGGCTACCACGTCGCCTACGCTATGGCCGACAACCCCTTCGGCCCCTTCCGCCGTGTGGGCACTATCCTCGAATCCGACCCTGACGTAGCTACCGGCGCCGGGCATCACTCCGTGATCAAGGCAAAGGGCAAAGACGAATACTACATCGTCTATCATCGCCGCCCCCTGGGCGAAACCGACGGTAACCACCGCGTCACATGTATCGACCGTCTCGTTTTCGAGAAGGACGGCACCATCCGCCCCGTTAAAATCACCTTCGAGGGCGTCAAAGCCACCAAGCTAAAGTAGCTAAGAGTTAGGAATTCTTGGAACAATAATAGCCGTAGAGACGTCACGACGTGGCGTCTCTACATTTCATAAAAACACACCTTGTTTGAAAAAAGTTATCGTTTTGCTTAGTTTTTGGATTCGCTGAACCGTCCTAGTGAAAAAGACTGAAAAGAGAGTCGGACTATGACCAAAGAGAAGTTTGAAGAAATCTATCGTCAGTATTATCCCGCCATGTATCGCCTGGCAAGAACAATACTCTACGATGCTGACGACAGCAAGGACGTGGTGAGCGAGGTATTCACCCGATTGCTTCGGGAGAACATTGCACCCCAAGAAGAAAAAATCGAGGGCTATCTCATGACCGGAGTCCGCAACAAATGCCGCGATGTGCTCAGCCACAAGGACGTACGCGAATGCGCCCAAAAACTCTATCTTGCAGAGATGATGCCGAATCAAGTGGTTTACACGGGTGACGATGATCGTCTGGAAAGGCTCATGCAGTTTGTGGAAACCCGCCTATCGCCGCTCAGTCAACAGATTTTCCGGCTGAGGTTCTTCGATGAGATGACCTACGACGAGGTTTCAAAGGCTATAGGAGTGAGCAAAGTCACCATCTACAACCACCTCTCGCAATCACTACGGCAAATCAATGAGTACTTCAAAAAAGAAACCATAAAACGATAACCATTATGGAACAACAAAACAAAATCAATCTCCTGTTATCCCTGCAGGAACATCCTGAGAATTTTACCGACGAGCAGATTGCCGCTCTGCTTGCCGACGACCCCGAACTGGCAGAGTTGGCGGAACAGCTCACCCTCACCAAGCGAGCCTTCATCAAGCGTGAGGCCGAGCATGAACAAATCCCCTTGGACGACTTTTGGGAGCAGTTTGCCAAAGAGCATGCAGACGAATTTGATACACCTTCATCGGAGCTGCAGCCCCGTGCCACCCGCATTCCATTCCTAAGCTCGCAAGCGAGGAAGATTGCTGCGGCATTCATCGGTGTCATTTTTTCAGCCGGCATTGCTTTCGCGGCAATTTATGTGGTGCGGAATGTCAGCCGTCCCAATACTCAGACAATCCCGATGGAAAAGCCTTTGCCCACAAAGCCTGCAGCAGTACATCCGACGGACTCCATCGTAGCCGACACCGCTGGAACGGTTCAGCCCATCGTGTTCGACAATGTCACGCTGGAGAAGATGCTGCACGAGATTGCGGCATACTATCAAGCCGAGGTCGTGTTCACGGGCGACGATGCACGCCAGCTGCGCTTCTACTTTGTGTGGCAGCATGAAGAGACTCTTGAGCATGTGCTCAATCGCCTGAACCGTTTTGAGAGCATCAATCTGGAATTACGGGATAAAAAGATTATGGTAAAATGAACATGAAACGAACCATCAGCTTCTTGATCTGCGGTAGTCTCGTCCCCTTGGCACAGGCACAACGCATCTCATGTGAATTTGACAATGTTTCGATGAGCGAGGCCCTGCGTCAACTGATGCACCAGTCCCACGACTACACCATCAGCTTCCTCTATAACGAACTGGAGGACTTCCGCATCACCACCTCCATCCAGAACAAATTCGTCCCCGACGCCATACGTCAGATGATAGGTTTCTACCCCATCCACGTTACCGTCGAAGGCACGGAAATCATTGTGGAGTGTCCCCAGAAGACCTCCTCGCGCTACAAGGGTACCGTCATTGACGAGTTAGGCGAGCCCGTAGCCTACGCCAACGTCGCCCTGCTCTCACCCGAGGACTCCACGTTGCTGACGGGCGGCGTGTCGAACGAAAGCGGCCTCTACGTCATCCCCTGCGAACAGCAGCCCGTCCTTGCTCGCATCTCCTTCGTCGGCTACAAGACCGTTTACAAATTATACCACACTACCGAACCCGATACCATACAATTGCAACTAGACAACTATACCCTAAACGGAGTGACTGTGAAAGGAGAACGGCCCAAGGTGGAGCTAAAGGGCAATTCGCTGGTTATGAACGTGGAAGGTACGGTAATGGAGCGGCTTGGTACGGCAGAGGATGTGCTATCGCGTGTGCCGACTATTTCCATGAAAGGAGAGGCTTTTGAAATCTTAGGAAAAGGTGTGCCACTCATCTACATCAACAACCGCAAAGTAACCAACTTGAGTGAACTGAAGAATTTGCGGTCAGACAACATAAAGAGTGTAGAGGTGATTCAAAATCCGGGTGTCCGCTACGATGCATCGGTTAAAGCCGTCATCATCATACACACCAAACGACCTGCAGGTGAAGGCATAGGTACAGAGTTGACATCGTGGAGTCGCAAAGGACATGGCTATGCAAACAATGAACGCATCAACCTGACCTATCGTACAGGCGGGCTGGAATTGTTTACTAATCTTTTCGGTGCCTACAATAAGAGATGGAGCCGGAGTGAGTTTGAACAGAGCGTCTTTGCCGACACGCTGTGGGTTATTACAAACCGGCATAAGGAAAATGTAAGTAATCCTTTCTTTGAAGGCCGCATAGGCTTTAACTACCAACTGAACGACAACAACTCCTTTGGCGGATTCTATCAGAATACATACGACCACGTAAAGACATGGAGTGAGTATGACGATGACTTGCAAGCTGATGGCATCATGTACGACAAACTACAGAATAACAGCATCAGCATAGCTGAAGGCACACCTAATCACCAGGTAAACCTCTATTATATGGGAAAGGTAGGCCAACTTAGTATAGACTTCAACGCAGACTACACTTTCCGGAATCAACACAATCGCAACCAGCAGCAGGAGCTGAGCGAGGAATACGAAGACCGTGACGTAAACACCTATAATTTAACGCACAGCAGGCTGATAGCAGAAAAGCTATTCGTGAGTCATCCCCTATGGAAAGGACAGATAGAAATCGGTGAGGAATATACTCATACCCGCTGGAACAGTCGTTTCGAAAACACAGAGGGTTACATCGCCAACAGCGACAACGAACAGCATGAGCAGGCCATCGCACCATTTATGGAGCTGCAGCAACACGTGGGAAATGTTCAGCTATCGGCGGGTCTGCGCTACGAACATGTAGAGTCGGAATACTTTGTAAGCGGTATACGACGTGACGAACAATGCCGCACCTATGACGATTTCTTCCCGTCGGTATCCGCATCCACATCCATTCAGAACGTCCAGCTATCCTTTAGCTATTCAAAGCGCGCAACGCGCCCGTCATACTGGCAGTTAAGCAGCGATGTCATCTACGAGAATCGTTTGAATTGGCAAACCGGCAATCCCTATCTGCAACCCGTCAAGTACCATAACACTAACGCTATGGCCATGTGGAAATGGCTCTACCTGAGCGCAAACTTCTCCCATTGCGTTGATCCTATCCTCTACACGGCGGGCAGCTTGGAGAATGACAGTAAGGTGAACCTCGTGACATACAAGAACTACGACCATGCCGATTGGCTCACCATCACGCTTGGGGCACAAAAGGATGTCCGCCTGACAGACAATGCCACATGGACACCCCAGTATAATGTCTCCCTGATGAAGCCGTGGTTCCAGACAGAGTTTCTGGGTGAGCAGAAGCGTTTCAACCATCCTATGTTGGTGCTGCAATTGGGCAACATCATTACGCTGCCTCACGACTGGCTCCTTCAAGCAGATTTCAACATGCACACTTACGGCTACCAGCAGAACGTCTGGCTCAACTGCACAAACTCCATTCTATCTCTTAGTGCCAGCAAAGACTTTTTCAATCGTCATCTCAACATCAAACTCTCAGGCAACGACCTCTTCAACGGAGGTATTAATCGCATCACGCTTTACAGCAACCGCATGATGTTCCGCAAGATGGAGGACAATGATTCCCGCTGCGTGACACTCTCACTACGCTACCGCTTTAATGTCACCCCATCCAAGTACAAGGGTACGGGCGCCGGTAATGCAGAAAAAAACAGGTTGTAAGACAACGTCATCCTTTAGAAACTACCCTCCTCATTGCATAATAAAAAAGTGTGTGTTGGGTGTACCAACGCGTTGTGCCACGTGTATCAACGCGTTTTCCCTATCCTGAAAGTCCTCTTCTGCATTTGTTTCTCCTTCCAATGGATAAACGCAGTTTGTTTGGGATGAGAACGTTCTGCGTTTTTCGGCCGATGCTGTTCGTCTTGCGGAAAGCGGATTGTGAAAAGTTTGTCATTTACTGAACAGCCGTTAGAACTATTTTTGCGGATAATCATTATTTTTTTGTTTTTTTGCGGCATTTTCAGTTTTTTACTACTTTTGCAGGCTAAATTTGTAAATATCCCCCTTAAAACGCAAATAATCATTTGTAAAACAGATAAATAAAGTTCAATTTCAAAAAAAGATAATGGTAAAAAGATTACTCTCAATCGTGCTGCTCCTCGCTGTGGTGGGAACGGCATTTGCACAGATCCCGCAGCGTTGTGAATTCAAGAATCCCCAGCGCCTGACGCTGAAGAAGGCCGACCCCAAGAACATTCGCCCCATGAAGGTGCGCGCCTTTGGCCCAAGTATCGAGCTGACCGACGACCAGATGTGGTTCTCCTATGGTGATGATAGTGAAGCTAGCAACATGGGCTTGGCTATGAATGCTGACTACAACATTGCCGTATACGTCCCTTTCAATAAGATTGCCGGCAAGGGTAGCACGGTGGACGGCATCCGCTTCCTACTGCCTGCCCCCAAAGCAAAAAATCTTGTGGCCTGGGTGGGCACGGAACTGCCTGGAAACGAAAACTATTCCAAAGGCAACCTGGAGATTAAGCCGGTGGCTACGTCCGATATCGTCCTCGACGGCTATACGGAAGTAGCGTTCTCAAAGAGCTACGAGATTCCTGAGAGCGGTCTCTGGGTGGGTTATTCCTTTGATATCGAAGGCCTTCCCGATGAGCCCGACGACAGCGAGATAAGCGACGATGACTATATGGAGTGGTATTACAATGTCTACGTTCCTTGGCTGAATGAAAATCTCGAAGACGCCTACCCCTTCATGGTGTCCGATCTCGAAGAGCCTATAGAAGGCACTTTCCAGTTCGCCTGTAAGGCCTATGACGATATTTACCGTTTGTACGCCCAGCTTGATCCCGAGTTCGCCGAGGAGTATCTGAGCATGATTGGATGGGACGACTATAGCACTTATGGCTATGCCGTAGCCCTGGACATCCTCATCGGCGGTGGAAAGTTTCTGTACAATGCAGCCTCTGTGGAAGACCTCGGGCAGAAGTATGTCAAGATAAACGATGAGGAAATCTTCTTTGTAAATCTGACCAACAATGGAAAGAACGGCATTAATGACTTCACCTACGAGGTAGCCATCAATGGCCAGAAGGTCGACGAGAAAACAGTCACCCTTGATGAACCTTTGACGCGTGTTCTAAGCAAGACGTCCCACCAACTGACCTTACCCACAGGCGACAAGACGGGCGTGAAGGAAATCACGTTGACCATCACCAAGGTCAATGGTCAGCCTAACGAAATCCAGGCTGTGGCTAAGGGCACCCTCATCGTGCTTGCCGAAACGCCTCAGATGAAACCCCTTGTGGAGGAATATACGGGCACATGGTGCGGATGGTGCACTCGCGGATGGGTGGCCATGGAGAAGCTGACCGAAGATTACAAAGACCAGGCTGTCATTTATGCCATACACAACGGCGACCCGATGGAAATAGGATCCCTTTTCTCGATCGTGGATGCTCATGCCGATGGATTCCCCAGCCTCACCATCAACCGCAGTAAAAATATAGATCCCTACTATGGCAATTTTACTATTGACTATGGCGTGAAGTACGATATGGTACTTGCCCTGGCTCAAACGGCTCCCGCCGCCATCACGGTGAAGGCAACATGGGCCGACAGCGAAAAGACAAAGGTCAACATCGAAACCGCCACAACGGCCATGTACGATGTGGAGGATTCGTCGCTTGGTATCGGCTACATACTCGTGGCTGACGGTCTGACAGGCACGGGCCGCGATTGGGCCCAGGCCAACTACTATGCCGGCAGTACCGAGGACCTCGGCGAAGACCTGCAGAAGCTCGCCACGATGGGTGATTATATCACCAACATGGAGTACAACCATGTGGCCATTGCCGCGTGGGGTGCCCAATACGGTGTCGAGGGCAGCCTCAAAGGTGTCCTCAAGGCCGGTGAGCCCTTCAACGAAACGTTCGTAGCCGACCTCAGCACCCAGGTCGTCGGTTCGAAGCGCGTCCCCGTGCTCGAGCTTATCAAGGACAAGAAACTCCACGTGGTGGCCTACGTCGTCAACAGAGAGACCGGCGAGGTGCTCAACTCCAACGAAGTGCTGCTCGACGCCGGTTCTACCGACATCCAGACTACCCTCGAGACATCCTCCGCCCCCTCCGAGTCTTACAACATCTTCGGCCAGCGCATCCCCGCTCCCCAAAAGGGTGTGAGTATTGTCCGTCTCCCCAACGGCAAAACCATCAAGGTGTTTGTGAAGTAATTGATTCCATCCTTAGGATACACCAATCCCCAGCCGCCACACGAGCAGCTGGGGATTTTTTTCGCCTGGAGATGTAATCGCGTCCGGTTTTTCAGTTTTTCCATTCCCGAGCCTCACCGCCCAAAAACAAGTATGGAAGGGCTGCCCTTCCATACTCCTTATTGCCGATTCTAAATTGTCTCTCATTCCTCCTCTTTCAAGGAAATCAGCGTCACGTCTGTAGAGCGGATGCCAGGCTTTATCTCGCCACCGACGAGAAGGGCTGCGGGCATGGCTGCGGGCAAGCTGACCAGCGAAGCGCCGGCACGGGCAGTAAGAGTCGTCTGCGTCAGGGTGCGCCACTGTCCGGTTATAGTAGAATAGATGAGCACATTCGGGTTGAAGCGATACCATTTAGGCTCGTGCAGCAGGTAGTCAGGCATGGGGAAAAGCCCCTGTATGCCGCCGAGGAAAATGTTACGGTTGACGCCGCCCACGGCGAGAATTTCTTTGTCTCCCCACGCCACGGCTGTGCCACCGCTAAGGGTAAGCGGATGCCCCTCGGCATCCACGGGCGTAGGTAGCGGAGCCCATTTGTCGGTCTGAGGGTCGTACTGGAAGCCATCGGAGTAGACGATGCACTCCTCACCCAGCACACGTCCAAGACTGTCGGTGGGCTGCAGATAGCCACCCCATACATAGAGCTTGCCATCTTGTGCCACGCAGACGGGCTGCAGACGGGCGTTAGGTAGCGGGGCGCATTGGAACCACTCGCCGTAATTGAAGTCGTAGGCGTACATAGCTGCCGAAGGCTGGCCGTCGCTGAGACCACCCACAATGTAGACACGGTCGCCCAGACGTGCCCCGGCCATGTTGTCAAGCGCACACGGCAACTCAGGTAACTGCTCCATGCGGAGGGCACTATCGCGCCGGCTGAGACGGAAAGCGAGGCTCAGTCCGCCCGCAGCATTGCATCCGCCGACAATCACCATGCCGTCGTCGTCGCTGACGGTGACACCATAGGCCATCGGGACAGGTAGCACGCCCACCAGTTGCCAACGGAGAGCAGACTTGCCCGCATGCCCACCTACAGACTTGTTGACTTTTCCCGAAGTGGCATAGATGGCTTCGTAGTACATCTTCCCTCCCCCATCGGCAGCGGGACGGCCTGGGAAATTAGCACCGCCAGCAAGGATGAGGTGACCATCGAGCCAGCCGCAGTAGGCGCCTGACACGCCCTTGGCATAGCAGGTGTCATCAGTTGGCGTTATGCCGACACGACGGACGTACTCGTTCTTCGGCGTACAAGATAGGAAAACAAATGCGAATGAAAAAAAAACGATTAAAAATGAAAAATAAAAAGCTTTTCCTTTCATAACTTCAACCTTAATCTTCAACAATGATTTAGAACGTCGAGGCAGGATAACTTTAATTTTAATCTTCAACTTTAATATAGAACGTCGAGGCAGGAAGTCCCTGAGCGTTGCGGAGGTCGGCATCGGTGAAGCCGCTCCAGCCATAACGGACGGCAACGGGATAGAAAACTTCGGGCGAGGTAAGACGGATGGTACTGCCGTCAACCTCGATGTTGGCAGGATAGAATATCCCGTCATAGCCTGCCAATTCAAATCCCCGGGTACACGTGAGGCCATCGGCGTGATGGAATCGAAGCACCACGTTCTCCCCTTCTCCCTGTTTGGCGGAGACTACTTCAGGACCTTCGCTTTCCAACGAATGGGAATAGGTATAAGCCAAAGCCTGCAGGGCCAGACGCTCGCCTACGGGACGTTTCGAGCGGTAGTGTACATCGACAGGGTCGCCGAGGTCGGAGGTCACGGCCATCCATGTCCACGGCAGCTCTTTGGCCAGGCGGCGTTGGCTGTCGCGGAACGCCGGCCACGAGGGACGCGGCAGGCTGCTGAGCTGAACGGTGTAGAAGGGAAGCGTGTGCCGAGGCTCCTGAAATTTCTCCCATCGGGTAGAGAAGGCATTGCGCCACGACTGCTCCAGCAGGCGGAAGAGCTTCTCATGGAGCTCGACATTGTGGGCATTGCTTTCACCTTGATACCAGATGACACCTTTCAAAATATAATGTTCCAAGGGCTGAATGGCGGCTTCGTAAAGGTAGCAAGGTTCGTAGGGATGGCGTTGGAGGGGATTGTAGGCCGCCGATTCCTTGTCCAGGGCATGGGCAACGTTCTGCGTCATTCGGCCACGCGCCCAAGGCTGGCCGTAGTCGCCATTGCGCCAATCGCGGAGGATGTTCGGCAATTCCCATTCAAGGGTAGAGCGGTCTATCCATGATTCTGTGGTTGAGCCACCGACGGCGTTACAGATAATGCCGATGGGCACATCTTTCAGCGAGTCGCAAAGTACGCGGCCGAAATTGAAGGCTACGGCTGAGAACGGAGCAACAGACGCTGCGGAAGCCGCCTTCCAACCTTGGAAGTCCATGTGACGCAACTGGTTTGTATAGGCGAGCACGCTGTCGTCCCACTCCACGGCATCGGTACGGGCACGGGCGGGCATATTGTAGAGGCGCAGACGGTTGCCGAGACGGGCAGCATCAGCGAGATCCTGGTCGAGGGTGTTACATTGATCGACACGCAACTCCATGTTCGACTGTCCGCTGGCCAACCAGACATCGCCGAAAAAGACATCATCGTAGGTGATGGTCTGCGTGGATTTCTTTGTCAGATTATCCAATGACAGCGGATAATGGGAAGGATAATGAACGCTACGGTCATCCTTAGACTGCGTTGAGGAGGTGATGGTGAGCGTGTAGGGGCCACCGGCCTTCACCGCCTCCAGCGTTGTTTTCCAGAAACCGTCGGCTTTTGAGTATGCCTTGCTTTCCTGAATCACCTTCCCGTCCTTCTTCAGCACGACAGTCACCTGCTGGCGGGCATTGGCTGTACCGTAGATGGCGAGGTTCTCGTCGCGTTGCAGCACCATTCCACTGCCATAGAGAACAGGCAGACGCAGTCCTCCGTAGTCGCCCGTGAGAGCGGAATAGACGGTGCGGGCAAGTATCTTTGCTCCTTCGGGATTGGGATGAAGGGCATCGGGGAAGAGGTCCGGGCGGCTGTGCAAGGGGGTATAGAGGTCAACGAGCTGTACCTGAGCCCCCCAGGCCACCTTCTCGATAGCCTCCTGAATCTGTGCATGCCAGTCGCGGGTGCCGCTCTGGAAGCGCGAGTGACGGTCGAAGATGGGCGTCATCTTGCAGATGAGGATGCGGGCATCGGGATTAACGACGAGAAAACTGTCGATGAGAGCACGGTAGTTGGGGATGAACTCTTCCTTCCAATCGGGCCAGTTGCGGGGGTCGGTATCGTTGAGCCCCAAATGGATAACCACCCAGTCGGGGCGGAAGTCCAGCGCCTGACGGAACTCGGGTTGAAGGATGTAGGGACGATGGCCCTTATATAATAAGGTAGCCCCGGAGCGGCCGAAGTTGCCCACCTCGAACCGTCCGCTGCCATACTTGCTGTCCAGCATCTCCTGCAGACGGACGGGATAGGCATCGTGGTCGCGGTCTTTGAGGCCGTAGCCATACGTGACGCTGTTGCCCACACAGGCCACCTTGATGATGGTATTCTTAGCCTGCAACACTCCCGCGGACAATAGGAGCATCAGCAGCAGAAGAAGTCTGGTACTTTTCATGGTTTGCTCAGTATTTCGTTACAAAGCAGCATGCTTTTAATCATCATACGGGGAACATGGAAGGGGCCTTTGAAGATGTTGCCCTTGGCGGGCTGCGCCACGGTGCCATCGCGGTGGAGGTAGCCATACCACTCGCCGTACGTCTCGTCGGGGAAGTGGCTATAGGCCCACTCAGAGGCTTGGCGGTGCATCTCCAGATAGCGCTCGTCGGCTGTCAACTTGTAGGCATAGAGCGAGGCGATGATGGTCTCACACTGGGGCCACCAGAACTTCATGTCCTGCGAGTAGTCTTGAGGCGGGAATCCACGGCAGTCGCGGAAGTTGATGATACCGCCATACTCCTTGTCCCACCCCCATTCAAAGTCCCAGTCGAGAATCTGAATGCCCAGCTGACGCACATGCTCCGGATCATCCATCAGCGGAGCTGCCTCCATAAGGAACCACGCCGTCTCGATGCAATGACCGGGATTGATGACGCGGCCAGCAATGGTGTCAATCAGGCGGCCCTGCTCGTCAACGCTCTCCAGAATGGTCGTGTACTCGGGTTTGAGCAGGTATTTCTCGATAAGCGTAAGCGACGTAGCAAGCTGCTCGTTGAGGTCGGGAGCGTCAATAACCTTCTTCAGCACCACCACGACGTTGAAGAACATCATGGTGATGGAGTGGCTGAAACCGCCCTGTGTGGTCTTCGGAGGGAGGAAGCCTGGCGTCGTCAGCATGGTGCGCGTACGGCGGAAGAGTGCCAGCGCCTTGTCGGCATAGCTGCGGTCGCCGCTCGCCAGCGCATACTCCGCCATGGCGATGATAGCAAAGCACTCGGAGAAGACATAGCGGCGCTTTTGCACAGGGCCGCCTTCGGCCGTCACCGTGAAGAACATGTGGCCGTCGGTGTCGAAACAATGACGCTCAATGAAGTCAATGCAGCTCTTCGAGGCCGCTAACCAGTCGGGGTTCTTGTCCACATTATTATAAGCGTAGGCCGCGATGAAGCCGAAGCGCCCCTGGAACCAGACGCTTTTTGTCGTGTCCATGAGCGTGCCGTCACGGTCGAGGCAGGTATAGACGCCGCCATTCACGCGGTCGAGGCCGTGCTCCATCCAAAAGGGCATGATGTTTTCCACCAAATCGCTGCGATAGCGCTCAGCCCAACCGGCAAGGTAGTTTTTCTTATCCATGGGATTAAAGAATTTTTTTGAAACTATAGAAACTATAGGAACTATAGAAACTATAGGAACTATAGGCACTATAGGCACTATAGAAACTATAAAAACCTAAAACTTATTGCAGCGGTCGAAGAAGCGGATGGCTTCGAGCTCTTCCTTCATGCGGGCTTCCTCGTCGTCGGTCATATTCTGGAAGGGGGTACGGTTTTTGCCGAGATCAAGGCCGATGAGCTTCATGATACGCTTGCCGGCGACGATGTTGCCGCGATAGTGGCAGATAACGTTGATGACCTCCTGGCTGAAGTTCTGCCGCTCCTGCGCCAGCTCAAGGTTACCGGCTTTCCAGGCTTCGATGATGCCGACGAGCTCACGTCCGTTGTAGTTGGTCGTGCCGCCGATACCGCCGCGTGCGCCGCCCATAGCCAGACAGGGAAGGATGGTCTCGTCCTGTCCATGCAACATATCGTATTTGCCGTTTTTGTAGAGGCGGCACTGGTTGTATTCGTACATGCTCTCGAAGGTGTATTTGATGCCGGCGAAATTGGGCACGCGGCCGTCAACAGCCTCCAGCAGCTTCACCATGGGCAGATAGGCGCCGTTGAAAGCCGGGATATGGTAGTAGTAGAACGGCAGGTTGGGAGCGCCGCAGGCAATCTCCTCAATGTACTTCACCAGTTCCTCCACACGGTTCACTTTTGGGAAGGGGGGAGCCATGGCGCCAATGCCCCAGGCACCGATGGAGGCCGCATGCTCGGCCAGACGACGGCTCTCACGCACGCAGCAGCTGCCCACATGCACAATGACCTTGAAACCCTCGGGGGCAGCAGCCATCCAGCACTCGGCCAACTTCATACGCTCTTCAGGAGTGAGCATATAGCCTTCGCCCGACGAGCCGTTGATGAAGACACCCTGCAAGCCGTTTTTCTTCAACATCTGAGCATAAGCGGGAATAGGCTCAAAGTTCACATCTCCGTTCGGATAGAAGGGGGTAAACGGCGCATCAATAAGTCCAATGATTTTTTCCATGATAATATTGTTTTATGAGTTATACATTTATGCTTAACAGCAAACCTTTTTCACTCCTTATTGTCCGTTATGGGCTTGAGCACTATCAGCTGAAGCACAAGGGCTATCAGCACGGGCACAGCCAGCCACGCCAATCCGGCACCCAGATTGCCGCTGTCCTTCCACGAACCCATCAGACGAGTGACGAGTGCTCCGGCAAAGACGCCAATCATGTTCATGATGCCGTAGGCCGTCGCGCGGTTACGCGAAGCAATGAACTGGCAAAGGATGGGCATATTGTTCGTGTCGAACATGCCGTAGCCGATACCGAACAGGATGCCCGCCGACAAAACAGCAAACACGCTGTGGCCCAACCCGAGCAACAGCAGCGCCGGAACCGTCATCGCCAAGCCGATGGCACTGGTGTAGATACGCCCCTTCAGGTTCTTCTGCACCCAACGGTCAGACATCGTTCCTCCGATGAAGACGCCCAGGAACGACGAGGCTGCGATGGTGATGGTAGCCATAGGGCCTGCTTTCGTCATCGGGATGCCGAGGTTGACAGAGAGCAGCGTAGGCAACCAGTTGCGTATGCCCCACCCAGGCAGGCTCGGCGCAGCGAAGTAGAACAGGATGACCCAGAACGCCACCGTCCCCAGTACGGCTGAAAGCCCGGCAAAGACGGGAGCCATCCCCTTGCCTTTCCTCATCGCGTCGTTACGTTCAGGAGATGCTGTGGGGACGGGCTTCTCTCTCTTCTCCTTCAGACACAGCATCAGCACAAGGCTATAGGCGACGCCGATAAGTCCGAAGACATGGAACGTCTGATGCCACGAGAGCTGGGCAGCGACAACGGCACCAAAGCCGCCAACGGCCTGGCCCACATAGAGCCCGGTGGTATGCACCCCCACAGCCAACGAACGCGACTTACCATCGTGCCAATCGGCAATCAGCGACAGGGCAGAGGGGATGTAGAGGGCCTCGCTGATGCCCATCGTAGCACGCAGCCAATAGAGCTGGTTGAACGTCGTGGCATAGCCCATCAGTAGCGTCACAGCCGACCACACGAACAGGCTGCCCACCACCAGCCATTTGCGGCTCACGCGGTCGGCCACAATACCGGCAAAGGGACTCACGCAGCCATATATCCAAAGAAACACGGCCATAAGGGCGCCGAAGGCCTCGCCTTCCTGCAAGCGGGTGATGTCGGCGGCAATAGCGCCTTGCATGGTTGAAAGCATCTGGCGGTCAAGGTAGTTGAGCAATGCTACTACCCACAGCAAACCAACCACTACCCACGGATAAGCATTCTTCTTTTTCATGATTCTACAAGGAAAACTCCGCAAAACTACAAAAAAAAACGAATAAAAAGAAAAAACCACGAACAAATAATTGTTTTTTGGCAATCTTTAATCCGCATTCGGGGCTTTTAGATAGGGGTCGCCTCGGATGAAAAAATTGAAAAAATGAAGAATGAAAAATAAAATGTCCTGCAAAAGTATTCCTTTTCCTCTGCCAATGCCCTTGTACGCAAAACCGTTTTTTTTCATTTTTAATTCTATTGCACTATCTTTAACATTGTTTTAAATAGGGGTTGCCTCGGATAATTGCAAATAAATTTGCATTATCGCTCGGCTCACCCTATCTTTGCAGCGCGTATTTAGTATTGCATCATGAAAAAGGCAGCATTTTTCAAAGTATTCTTGTGCCTCCTTCTATTCACAGCGTTGTGTGCCTGCACACCTGACGACCCCACGGAAGGCGACTTTGACGTTACCCATCTTTATGGCAAATGGTGTCAGGAGGGCACGAAGATTTACTATAAGTACAATGACGACGGCACAGGGGCTACATGGGACGAGAGCGACGACGTCTATGAGGACGAGGCGCAGGCTTTCACCTGGGAGGTCGATGGCAGCGAGATGATTCACATCCACCTCACCGAGACTGGCACAGCCCAGGTGCCCAAATACTACATTATCACCTTCCTCTCCTTCGACGAGCTGGACTACTATGACGCCTACGTCACTACCAAGAAGTACAAATTCTATAAGGTAAACTGAAATGAAGAAAGCGCTTAAGATAACCGGCATCGCCCTTGCGTCACTCGTCGGTCTCGTTCTGTTGATTATCCTCATTGCCTGCTGGCTCATCTTCACTCCCACGCGGCTCACATCCATCGTCGATAAGGTGGCCGACAAGTTCATCACCTGCGACACCCATATTGGGCGGGTGAACCTCACTCTCTTTAAGACGTTTCCCCAGCTAGGGCTTGACGTGAGCGACGTCGTTCTTATCAATCCCACCGAAGGAGCAAAGACGGACACCGTAGCTGCCCTGGGTCATCTGACGCTCGCTGTCGATGCCAAAGCATTCCTTCGCGACCGCACCATCATCGTCAAAGGGCTGGACATCGCCGACGGCACAGCATACCTCTACACATCCGAGACGGGAGCCTCGAACCTTGACATTTTCCCCAAGAGCGACAAGGAGAAGAAAGAGTCCTCTTTCGACCTTAGCACTCTCGACGTCGATATCGACCACGTTACCGTCAGCCGTCTCAGCGCCACGCTCGACAACCGTAAGGCGGGGCTCAACACCGGCGTCGATGGTCTTGACCTGAAGCTGAAGGGAACGCTCAAGGAGGGGAATATCGATGCCGCTGTGGATGCCGCCATCCGTTCAGCTATTCTCAAAAAAGCGGGCGAAAAAACCATAGACGGCCTCGTTGGCCCCATGGGGCTGAAAGCCGACGTCAAGCTTGCCTCGGGCGGCTCAAGCAAAGCAGAGGTCACCCTCAACACAGAGCATGCCGCCCTGAACTTGGGCGGCATAAGCGCCATGCTCGACAAGTTGACACTCAAAGTCCAAGGCGATATAAATGATAAGAACGGCTGGAACGGCATCGCCGACCTTGTAGCCACAAATCCCGTCTTCAACCGCGACGGCGAGAAGGCCATGGCTGCCGATGCCGATGAACTGGCTGTCCGTTTCACGGGCGCCTTTGACGGCACAGACTATCACCTCACACCCGCCAGCATCACCCTCTCCTCCAGCTCATTCAGCATGGATAATGAGCAGCTGCTCACCAATGCCGCGCTCGCCATCGCAGCTGAACTGACAGCTGACACCGCCTTTAGTCGCATCGCTGTCCGCCAGGGCAGCGTCAAGCTCAACCAATTCGACATCAATCTAGACGGCACGGTGGGTCGCCCCGACTCCACAACCCTCGATGCCGACATCGCCCTAAGTACAAACCGCTGGAACCTGAAGGAAGTGCTTGCCGTCGTGCCGAAAGCCTACCGCAAGAAACTCTCCAACATCCGCATCAACGACGGCACCCTGCAGCTCGACGCCAAAGCCAATGCTGGTCTCAGGGACGGCAAGCTCGCCATCAGCACAGCCAATGCCGGCGTCACCTTCGACCGCCTGAACGGCCGACTGAACGACAGCATCTCCATCGTCGCCCCAAAGCTGACGGCAAGCGTCGCCATCCCCGCCAAAAAGACCACCTCGCAATTCAAGGAGTTTGCCGGGGGCACATTGAAAGCCTCCTCGCTTGCCGTGAATATTAAGGACAATCTTCAATCTTCAATCCTCAATCCTCAATCTACTTTCAGTCTCTCGGATTTCACCGATAAGAAAACGCCTTTCTCCGCCAAGGCCAAACTGGTGATGGACAACCTTGCCGCCACCCTCGACACCATCGATGCCAAGATGGCAAAGCCCGTCGTCGAGGCAATGATGATTACGCCGAAGGGCAAAAATCCCAAGCCCCACTACGAGGCCACCGTCACCACATCAAGCCTCGACGGGCGTCTGGGCCGTCTGCTTGCAGCCAACACCGGAGCCCTCACCATCAAGGCCGCAGCCACGCGCGACGCCACGAAGAAGGCTGTCCTCGACCAGTGGAATCCCAAAGTTAATGCCAACCTCAGCTCGGCCCATGCCGACTATGCCCAGCTGCCCGTACCCGTGGATATCCCCAGCCTCCGCTTCGATTTCACGCCTGGCCGTTTCACCATCGACGACAGCCGCATAAAGCTCGGCAAGAGCGACTTCAGCCTTCGCGGTGACATCACCAACCTCGACGCGTGGCTGGCAAAGGATGGTCTGCTCAAAGGCAACCTTACCTTCTCGTCCGACTATACCGACGTCAGCCAAATCATGGACCTCGTCAGCGGCCTCGGAGCCAAGGACTCTACCGCCACAGCTGACGCGAATAAGCCCCAGGCTGCCTTTGCCGACGACGAGGTGAAGGAGGACAATCCCTTCATGGTGCCGCTGGGCGTTGACGTCTTCTTCCGTACCGATGTCAAGACCGCCAACTGGAACGGCTTCGACTTCCACAACGTGGGCGGTAAAATCACCTGCCGCGACGGCGTCCTCGTCATGGAGGAGCTTGGCTTCACCTCCAAGGCCGCCACCATGCAGCTCACCGCCATGTACAAGTCGCCCCGCAAGAACCACCTCTTCGCCGGCGTCGATTTCCATCTCATCAACATCGAGATTGACGACCTCATCCGCATGATTCCCAAGGTCGATTCCATCGTGCCCATGCTGAAGTCGTTCGACGGTCAGGCACAATTCCACTTCGCCGGCGAGTCGTACCTGAAGTCCAACTACGACTTTAAACTCTCCACCCTACGCGGCGCCGCCGCCATCGAGGGCAAGGACCTCGTGGTGCTCCCCTCCTCCACCTTTGCCACCATCAAGAAGTACCTGATGACCGACAAATCGACCGAGAACCGCATCGACAGCCTCGACGTCGAGCTGAGCGTCTTCAAAGACGAGGTGGACCTCTACCCCTTCCGCGTCCGCCTCGGCCAGTACGAGGCCATCGTGGCCGGACGGCATAACATCAACCGCGACTTCGACTTCAACTACCACCTCTCCGTTACCGACACCCCCCTGCCTATGCGCCTCGGCCTCGATGTCAGCGGTACCCTCGACGACATGCACTTCAAGCTCGCTCCCTGCCGCTACAACAACCTCTACAAGCCCGAGCGCCGCAACGGCATCCAAGAGCGCACCCTTCAGCTTAAGACCCTCATCAACGAATCACTTAAACGCAACGTTAAACCCGTTGAATATTACGACGAGGGGAAAGAGTAGAACTCTAAAAAAAATGTTCAACGCTGGGAAACTAGAATCAAACGTTGAAATAACAATCTTATTATCCGCATGAATAGATATAGCGGCTGCTCAGCATATGACAAACCAGGAAAGTGCAACATCAAATCCTGGAAAAATTCCAGCCTGTGGAATTTAAATTCCATTTGATGGAACTTTTTTTCCTTCTGATGGAATTTTTATGGAATTTGATTCTATCCAGACAGTAAAAAAACTGCCCCAAGCTACCCCTGCAATAATATGTGGGAACAAATAGTACAGGGATGAAATGAAAGGGAACTTTTGCGTATAGTCAAAAAAATAACGTTTAACGCTGTGGAATTAGCGTTAAACGTTACAGACTATTTAGATAGCTAAAGAGCTTTCATGCGGAAATTACGCCAAATAACACGTGTGGGGGCCTGGCCAACTTGTAGCATGAGGCGGCCAGTAAGCAGACCAAGGGGCTCGTCGACGATGTCGGCCATGGGTACACCATTGAGCCAGGTCTGGATGTGGCTTCCCTCCATGCGGACGCGCATGGTATTCCACTCACCAGTACGTAGGACGTGGTCCTGCTCATCGCTTACGACCATCACCTTCTGGAAATTGACTGCGCTGAAGATACCTCCGTTATTCCATCCGTGGGGACCCATCTCGACCTCGCCACCATGCAGGCCGCCCTTGTCGTCGATGTAACCGCGGAAGAAGAGACCTGTGTTGCCATCGACCTCTTGCAGGAACTCGTAAGTAAGGTCGAAGTCCTTGTAGTCTTTGGTGGTACAGAGATAACTGTTTCGGACTTCAGGACCTCCTTCAGTAACAAGATAGCCTTGAGGATTGACGGAGCAACGAGCATCGCCGATGACCTCCCATCCGTCGAGGTTCTTACCGTTGAACAATTGCTCTCCTTTCGGCTGGCAGGCCGTGAGCAGCATGGCACAGAGTGCCAACGAAAATAAGAATGTTTTTTTCATTTTTTTAAATCAGTTATTAAATACGACATTATTATTCTATGGCTATAGTTTATAGCCGCGGAATTTTTCCTTTTCAAGAATAGCCTTCAATTCAGAAGCCTTTTCAGGACGTTGCGAGGCAAGATTATACTGTTCGCCGATGTCGATGTTGAAGTTATAAAGCTGTTCCGCGGGAGCGTTGCCGAGTTCAGTATTCGTCAGTCGATTCATCGCCGGTCCCTTACTAGGCTGGATGTAATGCCAAATACCATCGGTGACGGAAAGCGTCCAAGGTGACGCCTCGATAACGTAGTCGCGGCCGCGACGGTCAAGTCCCAAAAGAGCGCGGAGGTGGTCGTGGCTGTCGGGGGCGGCGGCGTCAGGGTGTTTAAAGTGTTTGCCCTGCACCAGACGAGCCAACGATGCGTAGAAGTCAATGTGTGAAAAGAGCGCAGAAGTGGTCTTTCCTGCCCTAACATGATAGGGCCAATGAACGATGAGAGGAACCCGAGTCCCGGCCTCGAAACTGCTGTACTTTCCACCTCGGAAGTCACCCCAAGGACGATGGTCTCCAAGGAGTTCCACAGCCTGGTCGGCATAACCGTCGTCCACCACAGGGCCGTTGTCGCTGGTCAGAATAAGCAATGTGTTTTCCAGTAGCCCCTCATCACGAAGGGTTTTGACAATCTGCCCGACTGTCCAGTCGAACTGCAAGATTGCATCGCCGCGATAGCCCATACCACTCTTGCCGCGGAAGGCTTGGTTGGGATAGCGCGGTACATGGACATCGTTGGTGCCGACATAGAGGAAAAAGGTGGTGTCGCAGCAACTGCGGATGAACTCAACAGCTCGGGCAGTAAGGGTGTCGGCGATATGCTCGTCCTCCCAAAGCGCCGTGCCACCGCCCTTCATGTAGCCGATGCGCGAAATACCGTTGACGATAGCTTGGTCGTGCCCGTGATTGGGCGATGGCCTAAGTTTAGTCAGCATCTCAGGATGATCCCTGCCCAGTGGCTCATCCTCGAAGGGAGTTTGATAGCTGATGAAAATGGGTGCCGAGGGGTCGTAGTTTGCCACACGCTGATTGTCCATCCATACACACGGAACGCGGTCACCCGTGGCAGCCATAAGATAGGAGTAGTCAAAACCAATGTCGCGCGGACCAGGCGTCACCTCCGTATTCCAATCCTGTGTACCAGTACGATCGCCCAATCCCAGATGCCACTTGCCGATGGCTCCTGTAACATAGCCGGCACGTTTGAGCATATCGGCCATCGTCTCCTGCTCGGGACGGATTATCATACCCGCGTTACCAGGGGCAATGCCTGTGTCAGGACGACGCCAGCTATAGTGGCCCGTGAAGAGCGAATAACGCGAGGGAGTGCTCGTGGAAGCGACAGCATGTGCATTAGTGAACAGCAAGCCACCTCGAGCCAGGGCATCGACGTTAGGAGTCTGGATGCGCGTCATACCATAGCAGCTCAGATCGCCATAGCCAAGGTCATCGGCCACGATAAGCAACACGTTCGGCTGCTGGGGCACATCGAGACTCACCCGTTGTGAACTACCCACACAGCCTGTCAGCGTTGCTGCGCTAAGTCCAAGTTCACACCACACGCTGAAGTTCTTCATGTTAGCCTTTTATATTATTGTCCTATTCCTTGATATCTCCGATGGCAACCTGATATTCGTGCCAGAGGGAGTCGATGGTGTAGTTGGGGCCGAGGACGGACTGGATAGCACCATTCCAGCTCCAGGGAACGACAGTAAGACACGTGTGATTCATCTTGCGAATGAAATCGGGATCCTTCGTCTCGCGTACCCAGTTGAAGAAATAGCCGATATAGCGATAACCGTCGTGATAGCTGCCACGCTTTGGACGATCGACTTCACCATGGAAACCTCCACAGGCTACACGGACGGCATCAGCAGTTCCCTCGATAATCTCCCATACGGCCTTGTTGGGACCTCCGTAGGGGCCTATGCCCTGCGGCTCGAGCTGGAAGGCGTGGGTAAGCTCGTGAAGTAACACGCCGCGGGTTTCGAAATCGACGCGGGCCGTGTCGTTATCGCGGAACGAGCGTTCGACGTGATCGGTACTATAAAAGATGTTTACATAACCACCGCCACCGCCTTTGGCCGAGATGCCGGGGTCGGAACGGAGTATGTAGTCGAGACGGCGCAGCATGGGGATGCTGTCAGTAGGCTTCCAATAGAGGCAACGCATTACCTCGCGTGCCACGCTGCGGATGTAGGGATCGGGGTCGGGGATGAGGGCATGGTAAATCTCGGCGCCCTGCGTCTGGGGACTTTGGTCAATGAAACGAATGTCCTGAAGGTGCTTGTTCCACTCCTTATCGTCGGGTGTAAGCTGAGTGGACATGCGGCTGGCGATGGAGGTCGAAGTGCCCTTACCCTTCTGCGAGGGTGAAGGAGAAAGTGAATAGGGCTTGTCGGCAACGTCAATCCCACGCTTCTTGTTGGGCTTAGAGGCCATATCGAAATCAATGACGCAACCCTCGGTAAGCTGGCTATGAGTAATATATAGTTTAGAGTAAGGCTGCCCATTGATGCGGACGGAGCGGACATAGCGGTTCTTGTCGCTCACTTTCGGAGCCTTCACTTCAATGGTGCGGCCATTCTCAAGCGTCACCTTCATATAAGGCAGATAAGGGGCACCGAGGACATACTGGTCCGATCCAGGGGCGACAGGATAGAAGCCGAGGGCGGAGAAGATATACCAAGCTGACATCTGCCCACAATCATCGTTGCCTCCCAGACCACGGATGTCGTTGCGATACATTTTGTTCATGATGGTGCGCAGCCACTCCTGCGTCTTCCAAGGTGTGGAAGTCCAGGCGAAGAGATAGGGCACATGGTGGCTGGGCTCGTTGCCGTGCACATAGCCGCCCACGAGACACTCAGAAGTGATATCCTCATTGTCAGCGTAGTACTTTTCGGGCAAATCCATTGCGAAGAGCTGGTTAAGCTTCTCGCAGAAGGCCTCCTCGCCACCCATGCAGCGTATAAGACCATACACATCGTGAGGGACGTGGAAGGAGAAATTCCATGAGTTGCCCTCAATGAATCCTTCACCATAGGTCTGATAGGGGTCGAGGTCCTTCTTGAACTCCCCATTACGGTAGCGAGGCGAAGCAAAGCCAATGGAGGTATCGTAGGTGTTCCGGTAATTGAGGGCGCGGGGCAGGAACATTGACACGATGCGGTCGTTGCCCGCAGCCTTTGCAGCAGCATAGATGGTCCAGTCATCAAAACTGTATTCGAGTGTGTTGGAGGCTGCCGTGCCGTCATTGTCGTAGGGGGCATAGCCCAGACGCGTGTAGTCACGCACGCTAGGGAAATAGCGGTTCGTAGCGGTCTGAACCATCGCCCTCAGCGCTTCCTCATGGTTTATTCCGGCACCCTTGACGATGGCGTCAGCAAGTACGGTGACTGCGTGATAACCTGTCATGCACCACCCCTCGTTGCCCATCAGGCTCCAAACGGGTAACATGCCCACGACATTTTGCTGCTGATGCTTAATCATGGATTTCACCATGTCGGTGTTGCGCGAGGGTTTCAGCAGTCCTAACAACGGATGCTCAGCGCGGTAGGTGTCCCAAATGGAGAAGACGGTGTAGTTGTCAAAACCCTCCGCCGTGTGGATATTACCGTCCAGCCCACGATACTGACGGTCCACGTCCATGTAAATGGAGGGGTTGATCATAGTGTGATAGAGCGAAGTGTAGAGCATAGCCTTCTGATCGTTGGTACCTGTGCAATCAATGACGGATAGCTCACGTTCCCAATCATCACGCGTCTGCTCACAGATGGTCTCAAACGTCTTTCCCGAAGCCTCTGCCCACAAGTTCTTCAAGGCGCCGTCGGTGGAGACCGCCGAGAGAGCAACTTTCACGACAAGTGGCGTAGTCTCAGATACAGGATGCGTAGCAGAAGCGGCATTGTTCTGCCCGCGATTGCGTCTGCGGTTAGGAACAGCGTCGAAATTAAAGTAGGCCACGATGTTGCGTCCAGCTATGTCGGGGAAATTATGGTAGCGATCAAACTTGCCCCAGAAGCCGCTGTACTTCTCACGTTTCATGTCGCGGTAGCCGTAGGTGCGGATGGGCTTCGAGAAGGAGATGGCGAAGTAAGTGTAATTGGAGCGCGCCCAGCCGTCGGTGATGCGGTAGCCGGTGATTAGAGTGTCGTTCTCCACACGAAGCGTAGACCAGAGCACTTTACCGTCGTAGTTGTAGATACCGTGCATGAGATCGAGGATGATGCGTTGCTCGGAGGCATCGGGAAAGGTATACTTATGTACACCTACACGCTGGGTAGCAGTAAGTTGCACTTTAACGCCATTATCTGACAGGATTACCTCGTAATAGCCTGGAGACGCTTTCTCTGTGTCGTGCGAAAAACGCTGGCGATAGCCACCATCGGGGTTGTCCTTGGTGCCGGGATTGAGCTGTAGTTCGCCTGTCTGCGGCATGATGAGGATGTCGCCCAAATCAGAATGCCCCGTACCGCTTAAGTGGGTATGACTGAAGCCGACAATGGTGTTGTCGGTATGTTGATAGCCCGCACAATACTCATAGACCTTGCCCTGATAACGCCCGTCCACATTGTGGGGGATAGTGTCTGTGTCAGGACTGAGCTGCACAATGCCAAAGGGGGCACAAGCTCCTGGGAATGTGTGGCCCATGCCTTCCGTACCAATGAATGGATTGACATACACGACTTTGTCGATTGTCTGATCTGCTCCTGCCATCAGGATAAATAGGACGATTAACGATGTGAATAGAATACTTTTTTTCATAGAATTATTTATTTGTTTTTACATCACCTTTCAAAACCATCCCTTACCTTATTTAAAAAGGACGGCAATCTGTTCGAGGTATCTACGGTCGGCTTCGTCAAATGTGGCAAGAAACTCGCTGTCAATGTCAAGCACAGCTTTGACATCTCCAGTCTGGTTGAAAACGGGAACGACTATCTCGCTGCGGGAAGCCGAGCTGCAAGCGATATGACCTGGGAACAGTTCCACGTCAGGTACGACAATCGTGTTGCGCCGTTCACGTGCTGCGCCACACACACCCTTGCCCTTTCCGATACGGGTACAAGCAATGGGCCCCTGAAAGGGCCCGAGGACGAGGTCATCGCCAATAACGCGATAAAAACCTGTCCACCAGAAATGAAATGTGTCGTGAATGAGTGCTGCAACATTGGCCATATTGGCTATCTCGTCAGGCTCGTTTTCCACAAGCGCACGGGCCTGCTCAACCAGCAGGACATATTGTGATTCCTTTTTAGAGGGAGTCATACTCTTCTCAATTACTTTTTACTTCATTAAAAACTAAAACCTTTGCCTAAAGGCATCTCTTTTTTATTCAAAGGCTCTCCAGTCTATTTATCTATCATCCTTTCTTCTGCGAGGCACGGTTGGCACGACGATAGCGGATGTCCGCTTTCTTCTTAGCAGCAGCGCTAAAATGCTGTCCTGTGATATAGGCCTTCTTCTTTGCCTTTGTCTTCACCTTCTTCTGTTTGTCATCCTTCGGTGCCGAAAAGCCTGAGAAACTGATACCGTGCTCAAGGATTTTTTCAATGTCGTTCATTGCGCACTATTCATCAAATTCGTACTCGAAATCTTCAAGTTCCTCGATATCCTCATAGTCCTCTTCGTCGGGAAGATAGGGGATAGCGAGGTCGTCTGAAGCATTTATTTCCTCCAACTCCTGTTCGGTCTTGGAGCGATGCACCAATTCCGAACCACTACGTGTATCGAGGAGCGTAGAAACATTTAATGCCTGCCAAAGAATATCCTTCAGGACAGTAATACCATAACCTGTGACAGAAGAGATAAATACATGGGGGATGTCGGGCGGCAATCCGTCGTCCTCTAGCATGCCAATAAGTTCCTCGTCCAGCAAATCGCTTTTCGTGATGGCCAGTACACGCTGTTTGTCCAACATTTCTGGATTAAAGTTTGCCAACTCGCCTAACAGCACATCGTACTCGTGACGGATATTGTCTGTATCCCCAGGTATCATAAACAACAACACGCTATTGCGCTCGATATGACGTAGGAAACGTAATCCAAGGCCACGTCCTTCGGAGGCACCTTCGATGATGCCAGGAATGTCGGCCATAACGAACGACTTGCCTTCGCGATAGCTGACGATACCGAGATTGGGTTCAAGAGTCGTGAAGGGATAGTTCGCAATCTTAGGCTTTGCTGCGCTAATGGCTGCCAGCAAGGTAGATTTACCTGCATTGGGGAAACCCACAAGACCCACGTCAGCTAATAGCTTCAGTTCCAAAATGACAACCAACTCTTGCATGGGTTCTCCTGGCTGGGCAAAACGGGGTGCCTGACGAGTAGGGGTACAGAAATTATAATTTCCCAATCCTCCACGTCCGCCACGCAGCAAAATGACCTCCTGTCCGTGCTCGGTAATGTCGCATAGGTATTCACCCGTCTCGGCATTATAGGCAATAGTACCGCATGGCACCTCGATTACCTTATCCTCTCCATCGGAACCTGTTGATTTGTTGCGCGAGCCATTGCCCCCATTTCCAGCAAAGACATGACGGTCGTAGCGAAGATGGAGCAACGTCCAATAATTGCGATTGCCCCGCAAGATGACGTGTCCTCCCCTACCCCCATTGCCTCCGTCAGGTCCTCCGTTGGGATTATACATGACACGACGCATGTGGGTTGAGCCTCTGCCGCCCTTACCTGAGCGGCAGTATATCTTCACATAATCAACAAAGTTCGTCTCGGGCATTTAGAGAGTCTTTATGTACTCGGTAATGTTCTTTATCATCCCTTCAGGACCGATTTCGTCGGTATAGGTGAATTCTTTCAGAAGCCCCTCCTTGCGGAAGAAGTCGGCCAACGGTTTCGTCTGGTTGTAATAGACAGCGAAACGCTTACGGATAGTTTCCTCGTTGTCGTCTGCACGGCCTTCGATGGTAGCACGCCGTAGGAGACGGAACATCAGGATATCCTCACTTACCTCCAACGAAACCACACAAGCCAGTTTCTCGCCACGCTCCTTGAACATAGCCTTGAGTGCTTCGGCCTGAGCAATGGTACGGGGGAAGCCATCAAGGATAACACCATTGCAATCGGCAGGGAGGTTGTCATAAACGTTTGCAAGAATGCCAATCATCAGATTGTCAGGAATGAGTTGACCTTTGTCAATGAAACCTTTAGCCGTCTTACCAAGTTCGGTACCGTTCTTGATTTCAGCACGCAGTACATCGCCCGTGGAAATGTGTTCAAGATGGAATGTCTCTTTAATGCGGGCACTATAGGTGCCCTTGCCAGAGCCCGGAGCTCCGAAAATAACGATGTTAAGCATATTATTATTACGTATTTTATTTATTTGTCTTTTCTAGTCATCCACCACGGTATAGATGTCGCGCGAATTACGTCCCCAACCATCGTAATCAAGACCATAACCTACGATGAAATCATTGGGAATCTGAAGGGCAACATACTCTACATCAATGTCTGCTTTCAGGTTCTCAGGCTTGAGCAAAAGGGTGCAGATATGTATCTCAGCTGGATTGCGCGTACCGAGGTTTTCCAGAAGCCGTTGCATGGTGAGACCACTATCGATAATATCCTCTACAATTACAATACATCGCCCCGTCACGTTCTCCGAAAGGCCGATGACCTCCTTAATAATCCCTGTCGAAAGAGTTCCTTCGTACGAAGCCAGTTTTACAAACGAAATTTGGGCCGGTATAGAAATATCACGGAACAAATCGGCGGCAAACATGAAGCTACCGTTCAGCACACCGAGGAACAAAGGATTTTTGCCCTCCAAATCTTGGCTGATGCGTTCAGCCAGTTTCTTCACTTCCCCCTGAATGTACGATTCAGGAATGGACACAGCAAACTTTTTGTCTTTGATTGTAATATCCTTCATACGGTTTGAGAAGATTTTTCGGCCAAAATTAATTAAAAAAAGCCAACAGACCATATTATTTGAAGAATTATTTTTGATTACGGGAGTTTTTTTGAGAAAAAAGACCTATTTTTGCAGCAGAAACTGAAAAAGAAACGGAAAATGAAACACACGACCTCTATACGTGCCCTATTTCTTTCGCTGGTTTTCGGACTATACTTATTCCTTCCGTCCGTCGCCCAAACTATCGTCAAGAACTATGAACCGGGTGTCAGCAGGGACGGTATTGTCTATTTCCTTCCTAAAACAGCCGTTGATATCACGCTTACCGCAGCTAAGATTTCATACATGCCGGGCGAGCTTTGCTCCTATGCAGATCGATATATGCGCCTCACAGACGTTTCTGACAAAGAGGATGTCCACTATGAACTGCTTTCTGCCAATGTCGCCTACCATGCCGTTGCCGATGAATCAAAGTGCTACCATATAGCCTTTAACAATAACTCCATTGCCCCGCAGGTAGCTCTCTCTGACGAAGGTACTCTGCTCTCAATTTGTGCTGGCGAGTTGTTTGCCATGTCTTCAGAAGAAGTCAACACCCCAACTACGGAAGCCCGATGGGAGGTTAAAGATGCCCGCGATTATATGACAGAGGAAATGTTGATGGCAACGTCAAAAGCTAAACTTGCAGAATTGGTTGCGCGCGAAATCTACGAGATTCGTGAAAGCAAAAATAGTCTCATACGGGGCGAGAGTGACTATATGCCTTCAGACGGAGAAGGGCTGAAACTGATGATTGATAACCTTCAAAAACAAGAAGATGCCCTCTTGAAACTTTTTACCGGCGCTACCACCCGTGAAATAACATCTAAGACATTTTCCTATCTCCCTGAAGGCAATACCACAAAACATGTTGCTGCTCGATTCTCACGTAAGCTTGGAATCCTTGATGCAGACGACATGGCTGGCGCTCCCATCTACCTGGACGTCAAAAACCTTAATCCGAATGCCGACCCTACAACAGGATTAACTCCTACTGTTCAAAAGAAACAGCAAGCATTAACTGTCAGAAAAATCAAAAAAAATCCCATAAAGGAACTTAATGATAGCACAAACACAAGAGGAAAAGTAAACTATTACGACGGTATCGTCTACAATCTTCCGGCCAAAGCTAATGTGCGGGTCTATACGCCAAACAACGTGTTTGTCGATGAAACGGCATCTATTCCTCAGTTTGGCACTACAGAAACACTCTCAGCCAAGCTTTTCGGAAAGAAAGCCACTACAAAGGTTCAGCTCAATCCCATAACTGGTGCTTTGCTTAGAATCGAGGAATAAAGCATAGAAAGGATAATCTATATAATTGCACATCTGCCCCACTATTATTGGGGCAGATGTCGTTTAATAGAATTTAATTGCTATTTCGGACTACAATGGAAGTTCTCGTAGGTTCCGTCGTCATAGAAGACCTTTATTTCTACTATTTTCCTTGCAGGCTTTTCTATAATAGGAACAGACTGGTAAACAGCTTCTTCATGAGGAAAAACAGGTGATTTTTCCTCTCTCTCCTTCGAAAAATCTGCGTCATCCTCCCCGTCGATTGGATTTTTTACATTCTCATCACCAAATAAGCTCCCCATTTCTGAAGATTGCTTCGGAAAAGAGGCAGCATCTTGTTTCAGATAGTCGCCTTCCTGATCCAATAACCATTGTAAACTGATATGAGGAAAGGAATGGTGGATTTTCTTTAACATCTCCATGCTAACCCGATTGCGACCTGACTGCAAATGGGAGATCATAGCACGCTGCACTCCCAATCGTTCTGCTAACTGCGAAGCGCTCAAGCCTTCGTTTTCCAAAATTACACTAATTTGTCCGTTTTCCATCGAAATTATAGGCTTTTTTCTGGTTGCAAAGGTAAACAACTATATTTACAAAAGCAAACATTTTTACTAAATTTTTTTGTAAACAGGACGAACCTAATAATATTTCCATTCGTAAACAAACAACGGCCTGATAATGGACCATAACCCCTTAATAAAATTAGAAATAACTTTTGATTTTCTCAATAATATACTGAAATACAATCAACAAACATTGCATAACAAAACAATAATTTCTTATTGGAAGGCATTATTCGAAAAGGATGCAATTTGACTTGAATCAAGTCGAAGTTTAATAATCTAAAAATACTGAAAAACTATTAGATAAATACGAAAATAAAACTTCATAAAAGTAAAACCACAGAGGTCGTTAGCCTATAAACAAATGAAAACACAAGCTTCTTCTCTTTCAATCATTGATTTTAATTTTGTAAAATCAAATCATTTTATCATATGGTATTACTATACCTTCCTAATGGATTTGTTTAACGAATGGTGCTTTGGCTTCCTTTCTTTTGTTTAGCAATATTACACTCCCAATTTTGCTTGATTGTTTTTTTCTCTAAAAACGCCCAAATACGGCGAGAATTGAAAAATGACGTATTCTTCTCCGAAATAACAAAAAGAAACGATTCTCAGAAGGCTGAAAACCGTCTAACTTACAAAAAGAATAGCACTTATCCCCTTTTTTCCCTTTTTCTCTCTTTCATAAACTAGAAAAAAGGAATGTCCGCCTCTTCCCTTTTCATGATAAAGGTTTGGCAAGTGATGCAATCATTCAGAGAGAATGGAGTTGTCCTCCAATGAAAGAACGAAAGAATAGAAGACCGCCCCCTAAAGATGAAAGATACTATTAGTGAAGGATGAAATAGACGAGTTCACGGAGAAGGCCGTGCGTGGTGTTGGCAGTCGCCCCTATTCCCTTGCTCATGGCGTCGTAGCGGCGCAAAGAAGTAATGATTTCCATGACTTTCGTTGCGGTATAATTGCGCATACCGTAGATGTAATCGCCCGTTCCCCAAGTAGATTTTAAGCCAAGATAGGCTGCGACGCCCTGAGCCGTACGCTGGGGGGCATAGTAGGAAAGCATGAGATTGGAGAAATAGCTGAACAGCAAGGGCAGAATAACCTGCATGGGGAATGTTTTGGGGTTGTCCTCCATGTATTTGGTAATGCGTCCAGCCTTCTCAATATCCCTGGCAATGAGGGCATTCTTGAGTTCAAAAACGTTGTATTCCTTGCTGATGCCCGTATAAGTCTCCACCATATCTGGCGTAATAACGTTACCGTCAGACGGCATATTGATATAAAGCTTCTCCAACTCGCTCGTCAGGCGATTCAGGTCCGAGCCGATGCTCTCGATAAGCATCATGGTAGCCTTTTCATCAATCGTGAGCTGATGAGTTCTTACATGATTGGTGATGAAATAAGGCAGCAAATCCTCCCCCAGCCTCTTTGACTCGAAAATGACTCCTCCTGCTCGCTCAATATCGCCTACACTTTTCTTACGGCGATCCAAAGTGCCGTTTTTATGGCAGAAGACCAGGACTGTAGAGGGCTGAGGCTTCTGGAGATAAAAGCTGAGCGAATCGATTTCCCCTTTGAGATTCTGCGCCTCCTTGACGATGATTACCTGACGCTCTGCCATCATCGGATAGCGTTTGGCAAGCGAAAGGATATTGCCGAGATTTGTATCCTGCGCATAGACAATGGTTTGGTTGAATTCCCGCTCGCTCTCCGTCAGGATGTCTGTAGCAAAATGGGCAGCAAGCTGGTCGATGTAGTACGGCTCGTCGCCCATCAGGTAATAGACAGGACGGAGGTTCTTATTGGCTATCTCCTGGAGGATATTCTCGTACGTTGTCGCAGCCATATTCGCAAGGGGCTATATGCTGATTCCTAAGGATTACCAGTCGAACTTCAGGTGTTTGACGGTCTTCTTCTCGTCAATAATCATGCGTAGTGAGTGGACGCCCGTCATCAGGTGATCCTCCACGAAATTCTTCGTCACGTGCGAATCGCTCTGCTCCGTCTTGACGCCCTCGGGTATCATCGGCTGGTCGGAAATAAGCAGCAGAGCCCCCGTAGGAATATGATTGGCAAAGCCGCAGCTGAAGAGTGTTGCCGTCTCCATATCAACCGCCATTGCACGCGTGGTAAGCAGGTATTCCTTGAACTTCTCGTCGTGTTCCCACACTCGTCGGTTGGTGGTATAGACGGTTCCCGTCCAGTAGTCGTGCGCCCCGTCGCGAATAGCCGAAGAGACGGCACGCTGGAGCATAAATGCCGGCAAGGCAGGCACCTCGGGCGGATAGTAGTCGTTGGAAGTACCCTCGCCTCGGATGGCTGCGATGGGCAGGATATAGTCGCCCACAGCCGTTTTATTGGTGATGCCTCCGCACTTGCCCAGGAACAGCACAGCCTTCGGACGTATGGCTCCAAGAAGGTCCATAATGATGGCAGCATTAGGGCTTCCCATGCCGAAGTTGATGATGGTTATTCCCTCGGCTGAAGCAGATATCATGTTGGCGTCGCGCCCTCGGACCTCCACGCCGTACTTCTTGGCAAAAAGCTCTACGTAGTTGGAAAAATTGGTAAGGAGGATGAAGTCGTCGAACTCATCCAACCGCCTTTTCGTATAGCGTGGAAGCCAGTTTTCCACAATTTCCTGCTTTGTTTTCATAACTTATCTGTTTTTTTTCCTAAATTTGCACGCGGAATCATTTGGCAAAGATAGTGCAAGTCGAGCAAAAAGCAAAATTTATTTTGTTTTTTCCGAGGCGAAGCCTATCTAAAACGTAGTTAAAGATTGTGATGTTTGAATTAAACCTGCCACCTTTCGACGTTAAAATCTCCTCCGAGGGCGAGAAAAAACGCATTTTCGACGTCATTCGCCGACGCTACGTGGCGCTGACGCCTGAGGAATGGGTACGCCAGCACTTCGTCCACTTCCTTGCCGAAGAGAAGGGCTATCCCCTATCGCTGATGGCGAACGAGGTGCAGCTGAAGCTGAACGGCATGTCACGCCGATGCGACACGGTGGTGTACGACCGCATGCTCGCGCCGCGCGTCATCGTCGAATACAAAGCTCCCACCGTGGAGATTACGCAGAAGGTTTTCGACCAGATCAGCCGCTACAATCGCGTGCTGCGCGTCGACTACCTCATCGTCAGCAACGGACTCACTCACTACTGCTGCCGCATCGATTACGCCTCGCAGGGCTACACCTTCCTGCCCGACATCCCCAAGTACGAAGAAATATTATAGGGAAAGACCTGAGGGAGAAGTCTTTTTTCCTGCCAGCACAAAGGTATTTTTTAAAACTCCAATTGGCGGAGAATGAAACTCCAGCTGGGGGATAATGATACTCCAGTTGGAGTAGATTAAAACCGCAGCTGGAGCAGATAAAAACTACAGCCGCGGTCTTGAAAACATTCTGTGCGTTGACAGGAAGTCCCCTTAATCTACGGCTTTCGGAGCCTCGTCCTCGGTCTTCTTGCGACGGATGGTGCGCTTCTTCTTGGGCTTCTCGTCGGGAGCAACAATCTTGACGCCAGCCAGTTCGGGGTCAATCATGATACGTCCGCAATACTCGCAGACGATGACTTTCTTGCGCATCTTGATGTCAAGCTGACGCTGGGGCGGTATCTTGTTGAAGCAGCCTCCGCAGGCGTCACGCTGCACATAGACGATGCCCAGACCGTTCCGGCTGTTCTTGCGGATGCGCTTGTACGACATCAGCAGGCGGGGTTCAATCATCAGCTCCTTTTTCTTGGCCTGATCGCGCAGTTCCTCTTCTTTCTGGCGTGTCTCGGAGATGATGTCGTCGAGCTCACTCTTCTTCTCCTCCAGCATCAACTCCTTGTCGGCGATGATAGCGCGGATTTTCTCTATTTCGTCAAGACAGATGCGCTGCTTGGCAGCTCCTTCGCGCAGGCGCTTGTTAGCCAACTCAATCTCGAGGTTCTGATACTCGATTTCCTTGTTCAAGGAGTCGAACTCACGGTTGTTGCGCACGTTGTCGAGGTCCTTCGTGTACTTCTCCACCAGAGCCTGCGCCTTGTCGATGTTACGGCGATACTCGTTGTCTGCCGACTTCATGGTGCTGAGATCGGTTTGGAAATTGTTCACACGCGTCTGCAAGCCGGCGATCTCGTCCTCAAGGTCCTGAACCTCAAGGGGCAGTTCGCCACGCAACGTCTTGATCTTGTCAATCTCGGTGTAGATGGTCTGAAGCTGATAAAGGGCTTTCAGTTTCTCCTCCACCGTCATGTCTTGGGGATTGATTTTCTTTGCCATGTTATTTATTTATAAGGTTTGAATTGGGTTTGTATTCACTTGGGTATGCTCTACACGGAGCGTGGGGAATTGCTCGCGCAGCAGACGCTCAAAGATGCAGGGCGTGAACTGCTCGCTCTCGTAATGCCCCATGCTGACCATCAGAATTTCGCCATCGTGTCCGAAGAAATCGTGATAATGGATTTCACCCGAGATGAAGCAATCGGCTTCCGCGTGGATGGCGTCACTCAGCAGAAAGGCCCCTGCCCCTCCGCAAAGCGCCACACGCCGTACGGGACGTCCCGTTAAGCGGTTATGCTGGAGCGCCTTCACGCCGAAAACCGTCTTCAATCGGGAGAGGAACGACTGTCCATCCTCCGGCTGAGGCAACGTGCCGACGACGCCTGCGCCACAGACGGTTCCGTTCACTTCGCGTTTCGTCAACATCTCCACATCTTCGAGGCCAATGCGGTTTGCAATCTCGTAGTTGACACCTCCAACGGCATTATCCAGGTTGGTGTGAGCGGCATAGATGGCGATGCCCCGCTGAATGGCCTTCAGCGTACAGCGCTCCACATAGGTACGCCCCACGACAGCCTTCAGCGGATGGAACAACAGCGGATGATGAGCGACAATCAGGTTCAATCCTCGCTCTGCTGCCTCGTCTATCACCTCCTCTGTGACGTCCAGACACAATAAAGCCCCTGTAACATCCGCCTCTGTCAACCCAATTTGCAATCCGGCATTATCAAAATCGTCTTGCAATGGCAGCGGCGCGAACTGTTCAAGGGCAGCAATAACCTCTTTAACTTTCATCCGTACCGGAATTTCCGCTGCAAAGGTAATGCAAACAGAATGAAATACAAAAAAAATCCTTAATTATTTTAGGATAATCATTCAAATCAAGAAAAACGATAGCTTCAACCAAAGGGAAACAATGCCGATACGCTATCTGCGATGTGACAACGGGTGACATCAGGACGAAGGGCTTCGGAGAGCGGGAGACCGAGGGGGTGGATGCAATCAACATCAGTAAAGCCGGTTGCAAGAAGTTGCTCCTTATCTTCTACTTGCCCTGCGAGGAGGATGACAGGGATGTGTTGACGACGGGCTCTGTGGAGGACACCCATTGGTACCTTGCCCATCAACGTCTGACGGTCAGCCCTGCCCTCGCCCGTAATCACCACAGACACATCGGCAAGAAGGCTATCGAAATCCACAGTATCCAGCAGCAGGTCAATGCCTGAGCATCGTTCAGCATGGAGATACTGCATGAAAGCGTAGCCGAGACCTCCTGCGGCTCCTGCGCCGATTTCGTTGGAGCAATCGTAACCTAGGAGCCGGGCAGACTCTTCGGCAAAGGCACGAGCACGGCAGTCCAATTCCTCCACCATCGCAAGAGTTGCGCCTTTCTGCGGGGCAAAGACATGGGCCGCCCCATCAGGGCCATAAAGCGGGTTGGCGACATCGGTACCCAACGTGATGTGCACATCGGCAAAAGGTTCGAGTGCTGTACCGAAAGCATCGCGCAGGGCACGAATCATGCCATAGCCTGCATCGCTGGTGGCGCTTCCACCCAGTCCCACAATTATTTCTCGACACCCTCGATAAACAGCATCTGTAACGAGTTGCCCTACGCCGTAGCTGGTGGCCAACAGCGGATTGCGTTCGTCAGAGTAAAGTAACGTCAGGCCAACGGCACGAGCAATCTCAATGATGGCCAAATTGCCTTGAACCAAATACTTCGCCTGAATGGGTCGCATCAGCGGATTGCAGACAGTCGTCTCGACGAACGTTCCTCTTTTTGCCGCATAAAAAGCCTCCAACCATCCTTCACCTCCATCGCTGACAGGCAGGGAAATCACCTCCGCATCGGGCGAAGTACGCAATACGCCTTCCCTTGCAGCAGCATTCGCCTCTGACGAGGTAAGGCAGCCTTTGAAGGAATCGATAGCGAGGAGGATACGCATGTTTTAGGTTAAGGGTTAAAACTTAGGGGTCTAGGCGGATGACGTTGATGATGCGGGGACAATGAATGCCCTCGCGACGAGCGGAGTAGAAACGGTCATTATGCATATAAGTACAGAGGCCGACAGTCTGAATGTTGGCATCCTGCAAGCCACTCTCCGTCAACAACCAGCGATTTGCCAGCCAAAGGTCTATGTGATGCCCACCCTGCATGGTATCAGGGATACGCTGTCCACGGAAAGAATATATTTTTTCCATCGGAAAGTCCGCTTCTCTGAAAGCCTCCACGACTTCTTCCCCTACTTGGAAGCTATCGAATCCGATGCCAGGACCAATAACAGCACGAACATCGGCAGGAACGGTTCCAAAGCGGGAGGACATTTCTCGAATAGCCTTTGCTGTAATGCCCAAGACCGTGCCGCGCCATCCGGCATGTACGGCGCATACAGCTGGGCGTACGGGATCGTAAAGAAGCACGGGAATGCAGTCAGCCGTGCGCGCCCCAACGGCAATGCCGGGCACATCGGTCATCAGGGCATCGATGCCCTCCAAATCCTCACGGGTGAGCGATGGCGAATCAATGTGTGCAATTTTGTCGCCATGTACCTGATGGGCCTGGACAACAGGGAAGGGGAGCTCTGCCCCACGCGGCGTGGAAAAGGCCGTCACTCCCGGCCCAAGATTATAATATAATAAGGTAGAGGCCACCTGCTCTTTCGTTACTCAATTCTCTTCCCAAACGGCATTAGCGACAACCAGGCAAGTTTGAAATGCTGCATGCCAAAGGGAATCCCCACGATAGTGATACAGCAGAGAAGACCGAAAACGGCATGCGTAGCAGCAATCTCCCACCAACCAAGAGCTATCCACAGGATATTGAACAAAAGATATAAACATCCTGTCATACTCTTTCCATCCTCAACCTTCCGGCCGAAAGGCCATAGAGCGAAAGAGCCAAACTTGATTAACTGCATACCGAAAGGAATGCCGATAATGGAAATGCAAAAAAGCACTCCCACGAGCCAGTACATGATTGCCACTATCAAGCCGCCCAAAACGAACCATAGGATATTTCCCAAAAGTTTCATAAAAGGTGATGGTTTTTGTGGCAAAAGTACACGTTTTTTGCTTTCCACGCAACTCTATTAAGGGAAAAATTGCAAGTTTGAAAGAATTGTTCTATCTTCGCGCAGTCAATTTAGGAAAAAAGAATGGAAGCAAAAAGGAGAGTTCTGATTGTAGCCCATCCGTATGAAATCGGACTGAAAAGGCTCGAAGCAAATGGCTTTCAACGTATCACAGAAACAGACAAACGGCCTACGTTGTATGTGCGAGGTAACGATACGGTTGCCATTGTAGGCATCGGGCTTCAAGATGCAGGGGCGTCTTTCGAACAAATGAAAACGGAGGGATTGCTTGACGATACCGACATATTATTGGCCGGATCGGCAGGTTCCTATACCCTGCCCGTTCTTCATACTGTTCAATGCGATTCAGGTTATTTATCCCTTGATTCTCCCTATGCGAAGGGTGAAATCGTCTGTGTGCACGAATTTGTTTCGCTTGAAAGCCCCCATCCCGAATTGCATGTCCCCAATACCTGTTTCGACATGGAAAGCGAAGCACTCATTTCTGCATGTCGGGATGCTAACATCCAATCGCTGAGCATTGTGAAAGTAATCTCCGACGACGGAAGCGGCTCCCTAGGCGACTGGGCAACTGTTTGTCAGCAGCAGGTTCAACCCTTAGTTTGGGAAGTCGCTGAATGGTTTTTCTTCAAAAATATGTTGTAGGACATATAAAAAAGTTTGGTCACATCGAAAAACCGCCGTACCTTTGCTGCCGTTATCCTAAAAACAATCTTTTTACCTTAAAAGACTAATACCTATTAGAATAGTTAAGGGTCTCTGTGAAGAGGCCCTTAACTATTAGCATCAAACCAACGGCTCACGGAAAGGTTTGAAACGAAAAATAAAGGTGATAATTCTTCATTTATAAGGAGGAAATGATTACCTTTGCACCCGATTTAGTAATTAATAGGTATATGGCAGAAATCGTCACACAGGAGAATCAGGAGAAAAAGTCACTCAACTTTATAGAGCAGATTGTGGAACAAGATCTTGCCGAGGGCAAGAACGGCGGACGTATCCAGACGCGTTTTCCGCCCGAACCTAATGGCTACCTCCACATCGGCCACGCCAAAGCCATCTGCATGGACTTTGGCATCGCAGAACGCTACGGCGGCATCTGCAACCTGCGTTTTGACGACACCAATCCCACAAAAGAAAATGTGGAATACGTCGATGCCATCATGGAGGATATTCGCTGGCTTGGATTCCAATGGGCTAACGTCTTCTATGCCAGCGACTATTTCCAGCAGCTCTGGGACTTCGCCGTAGAACTCATCAAAGAGGGTAAAGCCTATATTGACGAGCAGCCGCAAGAGGTCATCCTCTCCCAAAAGGGAACGCCCACGCAGCCCGGCATCGAAAGTCCCTATCGTAACCGCCCTATGGAGGAAAACCTCGCCCTGTTTGAGAAGATGAACAGCGGAGAACTGGAAGAGGGTTCGATGGTGCTCCGTGCCAAGATTGACATGAGCCACAACAACATGCTCTTCCGCGACCCCATCATCTACCGCATTGTCAAGACGCCCCATCACCGCACAGGCGACAAATGGAAGGCATACCCTATGTACGACTTTGCTCACGGACAAAGCGACTTCTTCGAAGGCGTTACCCATAGCCTCTGCACGCTTGAGTTTGTGCCCCACCGCCCACTCTACGACCTTTTCATTGATTGGCTGAAAAAGGGCGAAGACCTTGACGACAATCGTCCTAAACAACGCGAGTTCAACAAGCTGAACTTGAACTACACCCTACTCTCCAAGCGCAACCTGCTGTCTCTTGTTCAGAACAACATGGTCGATGGCTGGGACGATCCCCGCATGCCGACCATCTGCGGCTATCGTCGCCGCGGCTATACCCCTGAGGCCATTAAGTTGTTTGTGGATAAAATCGGCTATACACTCTACGATGCGTTAAACGATATGGCACTCATGGAAGCCGCTTGTCGTGAAGACCTCAACCGCCGGGCGACTCGTGTCAGCGCCGTTATCGACCCTGTAAAGCTCATCGTCACTAACTACCCCGAGGATAAGGTCGAACTACTTGATGCCATCAACAATCCCGAAGACCCCGAGGCCGGCACCCACCAGATTGCCTTTAGCCGCGAGCTATGGATTGAACGCGAGGATTTCATGGAGGAAGCGCCGAAGAAATACTTCCGCCTCACTCCGGGTCAGGAAGTTCGGTTGAAAAATGCTTACATCGTTCTTTGCACGGGTTGCAAGAAAGACGCCGAAGGCCGCGTGGAAGAAATTTACTGCGAGTGTATCCCCAACACAAAAACAGGTGAAAGCGAATCGAACCGCCGTGTGCGCGGCACCATCCATTGGGTTAGCATAGCTCATGCCGTACAGGCTGAAGTACGTCTATACGACCGTCTCTGGTTAGTTGAGAATCCGCGTGACGAACTGGCACGCCTTCGCGAAACGGGACTCGACGTGGTGGACGCCATGAAACAGATGATGAATCCTAACTCACTTGAAGTGCGTCCTTGCTGCTATGTAGAAGAATTCCTTGCTGATGCGCAGCCGCTCGATCATTTCCAGTTCCAACGTATCGGCTACTTCTGCACCGACAAGAGTTCTACGCCTGACCATCTCGTCTTCAACCGTACCGTATCACTCAAAGACTCCTTCAAGCCTAAAGGATGACAGACAACGAATTCCAAGACATCCTCCAGCGCTACGAGAAAACCGTTTCCTCGGGCAAGAAAGCCTACTTTGATGCCGACGACATGCTCGACATCATCGATTGGTACATGGAAGAGGAACGCGATGACGATGCTGAAAAAGCCATTCGTTTCGCGCGGCATCTCTACCCTGCTAATACGGACATATGCATGGCCGAGGCACGCTTGCGCATCTATCAAGGCGACTACGATGCCGCTGCTAAAATAGTGACTGGCTTTAAGTCCAACGATGAACCGGAGTTGAACCTTTTGGCTAGTGACATTCTACTTCATAGAGCCAACCAATGCACCGACCCTCAGTTCCGTGACAAACTTATCTCTTTGTCGGAAAACGCCTATGAATACGCGTTAATTCAAAGCGACAACGACCCGGGATTCTTCAGCTCCATCATTAGCCAACACAGCCGCGAGGAACTTTTTGAGCAGGCAAACCATTGGATACAACGTGCCTTCAAGTCCTACCCTGAACAACCGGCCATTCTCGATGCCTCCGCTCTTTGCTATGCTTTGCAAGGACGTGCTCGGGAAGCTATCGAATTAGCGAATCGCCTTATCGACTGCGACCCTTACAATGCCCGTTCGTGGGGAATTCTTGGTGACATTCTACATGATTTCGGCGATTATACCCAGGCGCTCGATGCCTATGATTATGTTAAAGCCATCCGCCCTGATGAAATCCTCTCGGAGCAAAACATGGCCGATTGCCACTTTGCCCTAGGACATTATGCCGAAGCCTCTCGCCTCTATAAATCAGCTTTGGAGAATTATTCGAAAGAAAACCTTTCTCTCCCACCATCTACTGATACCGACTTCATTCAATCCAAGCTTGAAATATGCGAAATCCGCTTGAAGAAAGGTAAAGGATAGAACTTAGAGTAACGCTAAACGCAAAAAGTAAACAAGGAATCGTCAAACAATAAAGATAGTATTATGTCAGCCTTCATACAATGGTGTCTTGCTCATCTAAATTATTACACCGTACTCTTCCTGATGACACTTGAGAGCACCGTTTTCCCCATCCCCTCCGAGATTGTCGTTCCTCCAGCTGCCTATCATGCCGCTGCAACAGGTGAGCTTAACGTTTTTCTGCTCATCCTTTTTGCCACCATCGGCGCCTGTCTCGGAGCTACCATCAACTATATCGTTTCTCTGCTTGTGGGCAAGCCCATCGTCTACGCTTTTGCCGACAGCAAGGTGGGACACTTATTACTATTAAATAAGGAAAAAGTGCAGAAAGCCGAACGTTATTTCAATGCCCACGGGGCCATCTCCACTTTCATCGGACGACTCATCCCCGTTATCCGCCATCTCATCTCCATTCCTGCGGGTCTCGCAAAGATGCCCTACGGTCGTTTCATCGCCTTCACAGCTCTCGGTGCCGGCATATGGAACTGCTTCCTTGCCGCCCTCGGCTACTACCTGCAACGCATATTACCCGAAGACCAACTCGTAGATACCGTCACAAAGTATTCCCATGAAGTCGGTTACGGACTCCTTGCTCTTGTCGTACTCGCCATCGCCTACCTTGTACTAAAATCAAGGTTGAAGAAGAAAAAAACTATTGAACAGTAAGAATTTTGTCTTTTTCAATAAAAAAATCGCATTTTTGTGTTCAATATTAAAATAAAGCATTACCTTTGCAGCCGAAATACAAAAAAAGAAAGAGAAAAACAATGATGACAGACACGCAGAAGTTCTACTTTTATTACTATTACTTTACTTTCAAAAGGGAGTGAAGCGGAACAGCGTGTACAACCAGTAATAAAGTAATCATTACATCCCGCTCCACTCCTCAGTGAAGCGGGACTTTTTTATAAAAAGGAAAAAAGTAAATGAAGAAAGTTGCCATACAAGGAATCAAGGGGTCGTTCCACGACATTGCCACGCGGAAGTTCTTCGGCGAGGAAGATATTGAGTTGGTGTGCTGCGACACGTTCGAAGACCTTTTTGACACCATGAAGAAAGATCCGGCCCTTCTCGGCATGGTGGCCATCGAGAACACTATTGCCGGAAGCCTGCTCCACAACTACGAACTGCTACGCGCCAGCCAACTCACCATCATCGGTGAGAAAAAACTGCATATTGAGCACAGCCTCCTCAGCCTGCCCGATGAAGCGGAAGCAGACATACGTGAAATCAACTCCCACCCTGTCGCGTTGATGCAATGCCGCGGTTTCCTCAAGCAATACGCAGACTGCAAGATCGTGGAAACCAACGACACAGCCGGAGCCGCTGAAAAAATCAGTCGGTTGAAGCTGCGCGGCCATGCGGCTATCTGTTCCAAAGAAGCCGCCCCCATCTATGGCATGAAGGTGATACGCGAGGCCATCGAGGACAACAAACATAATTTCACCCGATTTCTCTGTCTTTGCGACCCGTGGAATGCCGACAGTCTGCGCGATGTCCGGCAGACAAACAAGAGCAGCATCGTCTTCAGCGTTCCTCACGAGAAGGGCGAGCTGAGTCACGTGCTGAGCGTGCTCTCCTACTACGACATCAATATGACAAAAATTCAGTCGCTACCCATCATCGGACACGAATGGGAGTATCTGTTCTACGTCGATATGACATTTACCGACTATGCCCGTTACCGTCAGAGCATCGAAGCCATCCGTCCATTAACACGTCAAATCAGCATACTTGGAGAATATGAAGCAGATTAATCCTCTTCCAGCCATCCGTCCGGCGGAGCGTCTGGAACACGTGAGTGAATATTATTTCAGCCGTAAGCTGAAGGAGATTGCCCAGCGTAATGCCCAGGGCGAGGACATCATCAGCCTTGCCATCGGCAGTCCTGACATGCCCCCTTCCCAAGATACCATCGCAACATTGTGCGAGCAAGCACAACGCGATGACGTACACGGCTATCAGCCCACCGTCGGCATCCCCGAGCTGCGTCAGGCAATGGCCGACTGGTACAAACGCTGGTACGACGTCGACCTCGACTATCAGACAGAGATTCAGCCACTCATCGGCTCAAAGGAGGGCATCCTGCACGTCACGCTGGCCTTCTGTAATCCTGGCGACTCGGTACTGGTGCCTAATCCCGGCTACCCCACCTATACTTCCCTCTCGCGTCTACTTGGGCAAAACATCATTTACTACGACCTCAAGCCCGAAAATGGCTGGCAGCCTGACCTTGAAGCCCTTGAAGAGATGGACTTGAGCCGCGTCAAACTCATGTGGACTAACTATCCCCACATGCCGACAGGTGCCCCTGCCCGCCGCGATACCTACGAACAGCTGGTGGCGTTTGCTCGCCGTCACAGCATCGTTATCGTCAACGACAACCCCTACAGTTTCATCCTCAACGACCATCCGCTGAGCATCCTGCAAGTGCCTGGTGCCAAGGAGTGCTGCATCGAATTCAACTCCATGAGCAAAAGTCACAACATGCCCGGCTGGCGTGTGGGCATGCTCGCCACCAATGCTGAATTCGTTCGCTGGATCGTCAAGGTGAAGTCGAACATCGACAGCGGCACTTTCCGCCCCATCCAACTCGCTGCCGCAAAAGCCTACGGCAACACTCCCGAATGGCATCGTCAGGCAAACATCACCACTTACCGTCGTCGTCGCGCCATCGCCGAGGCCATCATGGCGCAGCTCGGCTGCTCGTTTGACCCTGCACAAGTGGGCATGTTCCTTTGGGGGCGCATCCCCGACAGCTACGCCAAAGCCGAAGAGCTGACGGAGCGCGTGCTGAACGAAGCTCACGTCTTCATCACACCCGGCTTCATCTTCGGCTCCGCAGGCGAGCGCTACGTCCGCATTTCCCTCTGCGCCAAAGAGGAAAAGCTCAGCGAAGCACTTATGAGAATTAGAGAATTAGCAATTAGAATATAGATAATAGAAAAGAATATGGAACTCGATTTACAACCCCTCAACCTTCCTGGTGTGCCGACGGAACGTCCGCTACTTATTGCGGGCCCGTGCAGCGCCGAGACCGAAGAACAAGTCCTCTCCACCGCCCGTCAGCTGCTTGCTGCCGGCATACACATCTTCCGTGCCGGGGTTTGGAAACCGCGCACCAAGCCCGGCGGCTTTGAAGGCCAAGGCGAGGCAGCCCTCCCCTGGATGAAGCGCGTGAAGGAAGAAACCGGCATGCTCACCTGCACGGAAGTAGCTACGCCCCACCATGTGGAGTTGGCGCTCGATGCGGGTATCGACGTGCTGTGGATAGGCGCTCGCACCAGCGCCAATCCCTTTGCCGTACAGGAGTTGGCAAGCGCCCTGCACGGAGTCGACGTGCCTGTGCTCTACAAGAACCCCGTCAACCCCGACCTTGAGTTGTGGATTGGCGGCATGCAGCGCCTCAACGCCGCAGGCATCCGCCGTCTGGCCACCATCCATCGCGGCTTCTCGTCGTTCGAGAAGACCATCTACCGCAACCTGCCCATGTGGCACGTACCCATCGAGCTGCGTCGCCGCATCCCCGACCTGCCCATCCTCTGCGACCCCAGCCACATCGGCGGTCGCCGCGAACTTATCGCCTCGCTGGCGCAGCAGGCTATGGACCTTGGCTTCGACGGATTAATTATCGAAAGCCATACCCACCCCGACGAAGCATGGAGCGACGCCGCCCAGCAGGTCACACCTGAGGTGCTGAGCGTCATTCTCGACAACCTCGTCATCCGCAGCACAGCCGACACTACCGAGAGCCTGAAGACGTTGCGACGTCAGATTGACGAGATGGACAACGACCTTATCCAGCTGCTGTCCAAGCGCATGCGCGTCTGCCGCGAGATTGCTAACTTCAAGAAAGAGCACAGTATCGCCGTTGTCCAACCCAACCGCTACAGCGAAATACTTGACAAACGCGGCGCCCAGGGCGTGCTCTGCGGCATCGGAAGCGACTGCATCAAGACTGTCTTCGAAGCCATCCATACCGAAAGCGTCAGACAACAAATTGAAATCATAAACAAGTAAGTGATAAGTAAAATCATTTAATCACTACAAACAAAGAAACAATCATGCGAATCCTCGTCCTCGGAGCCGGAAAGATGGGCTCATTCTTTATTGACTTGCTCAGTTTCGAGCATGAGACTGCCGTCTATGACATCGACGCCCGCCGCCTACGTTTCATGTACAACACCCAGCGCTTCACCTCTCTGGAGGAGATTGAGGCTTTCCGTCCCGAGCTGGTCATCAACGCCGTCTCGCTCGACCACACCCTCGACGTCTTCCGTAGCGTCACCCCTCATCTCCCCTCTGACTGCATCCTCAGCGACATCGCCTCTGTCAAGACCGGGCTTAAGGAGTACTACGACTCCTGCGGTTTCCGCTACGTCTCCACCCACCCCATGTTCGGCCCCACGTTTGCCAACCTCGGCGCCCTCCAGAACGAGAACGCCATCATCATCACCGAAGGCGACTACATGGGCCGCGTGCTCTTCCGCGACCTCTACAGCCGTCTCGGCCTCCACATCTGCGAGTACACCTTCCGCGAGCACGACGAAACGGTGGCCTACTCCCTCGCCATCCCGTTCGTCTCGACGTTTGTCTTTGCCGCCGTCATGAAACATCAGGACGCTCCCGGCACCACCTTCCGCCGCCACCTAACTATTGCCCGCGGCGTGCTGGGTGAGGACCGCGCCCTGCTGCGCGAAATCCTCTTCAACCCCCACACTACCGCCCAGGTCTCGCGCATCCGCAGCCAGCTTGCCGAACTCATCGACATCATCGACCGTCGCGACACTCCCGCCCTCGACGCCTACATCGACCAAATCAAAGCTAACGTAGCGAGCAACCAATAGAGGCTCTGAAAGAGGCACTTTTTTCCCTCTTTTTTCCTTCTTTCTGGAAAAAAAGAGGGACTTTCTTTTTGTCATTAAAAAAGAAGTGATTATCTTTGCAATGTCAAAGAAAGAAATGTTTTCATCGCAATGATTAAAAGTTTTCATTGCAATGGTTAAATGTTTTCACTGCAATGAAAACAATCTTTCATCGCAATGGTTTAATCTTTTCACTGCGATGAAAAAATAATAAAAGAAGGGAATGAGTCTTTAAGGGCAGAAACAGCAATAACAACAAAAGAATAATAACCACAAAAAAAGGATTATCACTATGTCAACGATTAAATGTAAAGTAACACGAAGAAACTACGTATCTGGCAGCGACTTTCAGCAAGATAGCGTGCGCGTATCGCCAGCCAATTCTGCAACCATCACCACCAAGATGCTGGCTGACGACATGCAGGAGTCCATGTCGCTCACCCGATCCGATATTGTAGCAGCCTTAGAGGGGCTCAGCCATTTCACAAAAGAGGCATTAGCGACAGGCGCCGTTGTGAAAATCAACGGTTTCGGCTCGTTCCAGCTTTCCTTCGGGCTGAAGGACCGTGTGGCAGCCGACAAGAAGGTGAAGGCGAATATGATTGAGGTGAAGGGAATCATCTTCCGCCCGTCAGACGAGTTCCTCGAAGAAATCAAGAAGGATGTCACATTCAGGGTAACTGACGACTGCCGCAACGCCCTTTCCGCCGCCGGCACCATCGAAGCCCTGCGCAGCTATATGGAGGAACGCCGCACGGAGGGAAAGGCCGAGCAAATCACCCTCAAGCAACTGAAAACACTCTGCCATTGCTCCTACTCCACCGCCTACCGCCGCCTCCGCGCCTTCCTGACCGACGGGCTGCTCGTCCGCTCTACAGAATACGCTGGAATCTTCGTCCCCGGCCCGGCATGGGCAGAATGACATTTGTGCAAAATGGGCATTTTCAAAGAAAAAACGCAAAAAAACACAAAAATATTTGGCAGTTAGCGCAGAAAGCAGTAATTTCGCGGCCGATTTAGTCCGCACAGGCTCGGAGAAGCAGTCGCACGAGGCGGCTCGCCTGACGGAAAAACTTAAAATAGTTTTAGTTACAAAATGTACGCAATCGTAGAAATCAACGGACAGCAGTTCAAGGCCGAAGCAGGCAAGAAGTTGTTCGTGTACCACATTCAGCAGAGCGAGAGCGGCCAGACCGTAGAGTTCGACCGTGTGCTGCTGGTGGAGAATGAAGGAATCATCACCGTGGGTGCCCCCACCGTCGAGGGAGCCAAGGTGGTGTGTGAAGTGAAGAGCCCGCTGGTGAAGGGCGACAAGGTCATCGTGTTCCACAAGCGTCGCCGCAAAGGCTATCGCAAGCTCAATGGCCATCGTCAGCAGTTCAGCGAGATCGTTGTGAAGGAAGTTGTCGCTTAAAACCGACGCATGGTTTAACCCTTAAAACGAGAAAAGATTATGGCACATAAAAAAGGTGTAGGTAGTTCTAAGAACGGCCGTGAATCAGCCAGCAAACGTCTGGGCGTCAAGATTTGGGGTGGTCAGTTCTGCAAGGCGGGCAACATCATCGTCCGTCAGCGCGGCACAGTCCATCATCCCGGTACCAACATGGGCATGGGCAGCGACCACACGCTGTATGCCCTCTGCGACGGAACCGTCAGCTTCAAGCGCGGACATGGCGACAGAAGCTATGTCTCCGTAATCCCCGCTGAAAAGCCCGAGGCTTAGCAAGTCAAGAGTTAGGAGTTAAGAGTTAAGAAAAAAGTTTTGCTGTGGGGAGACTACACGCGAGACATTTTTTCTTAACTCTTAATTCTTAACTAGTATTCATTCCTAATATAATTATTCTGCAATTATACCGTGCTTACCTTAAAGCAAATCACCGAACAGACCGAACAGACCGTAAAAGGTCTGGATAAGAAGCACTTCAAAGGTGCTCAGGAAGCCGTTGACCAAGTTATAGCCCTCGACAAGGTGCGCCGCACATCGCAGACCACGCTTGACCGCAACCTCGCCGATGCCAAGAAGCTTGCCGCACAAATCGGCATGCTGATGAAGCAGGGCAAGCGCGACGAGGCTGAAGCCGTCAAGGCCGAGGTTGCCACGCTGAAGGAAAAGAACCGCATCCTCGAGGAGGAGATGACGCGTGCCGCTGCCGACATGCAGGCCGTGCTCTATACCATCCCTAACCTGCCTTACGACGAGGTGCCCGAGGGCTTCGGCGCCGAGGACAACCATGTGGTGAAAAGCAACCTCAAGGAATGTACCGCCAGCGATACCGTTGGCAACTGGGACGTCAACCCCAGCCTGGGTATCGACAATCCCCTGCCCCATTGGGAACTGGCGCGGAAGTATAACCTCATCGACTTCGACCTGGGCGTGAAGATAACCGGCGCAGGCTTCCCCGTCTATATCGGCAAGGGAGCCCAGCTGCAAAGGGCACTCATTAATTTCTTCCTCGCCGAAGCCAACAAGAGCGGCTATACGGAAATCATGCCGCCTACGGTGGTCAACGCCGCCTCGGGCTACGGCACAGGTCAGCTGCCCGACAAGGAGGGACAGATGTACCATTGCGAAGTGGACGACTTCTACCTCATCCCTACTGCCGAGGTGCCCGTCACGAACATCTATCGCGACGTGATTCTTGACGAAAAGGAACTGCCTGTCAAGAACTGCGCCTACACGGAGTGTTTCCGCCGCGAGGCCGGATCGTACGGCAAAGACGTGCGCGGACTGAACCGCCTGCACGAATTCTCGAAGATTGAGATAGTCCGCATCGACAAGCCCGAGCACTCGAAGGAGAGCCACAAGGAGATGCTGGAGCATGTGGAGGGGTTGCTGAAGAAACTGGAACTTCCCTATCGGATCCTGCTGCTCTGCGGTGGCGACCAGAGCTTTACGAGTGCCATCTGCTACGACTTCGAAGTCTATTCCGAGGCTCAGGGCCGCTGGCTGGAGGTATCGTCCGTCAGCAATTTCGACAGCTATCAGGCCAACCGTCTGAAGTGTCGCTTCCGCCGTGCCGAGACAGGCAAGATTGAGCTCTGCCACACGCTGAACGGCTCGGCTCTCGCCCTGCCCCGCATCGTTGCCGCCCTACTGGAGAACAACCAGACACCCGAAGGCATACGCATCCCCAAGGCCCTTGTCCCCTATACAGGATTCGACCTCATCAGCTAAGTCCTTATAGACATGACCAAAAACGAAGTCACGCCCGAACAAGCCATCGACTACATCAGCGACCTCTGGGAGCTGCTGACTGCCGAGCAGAAAGCGCTCATGCAGAAGAACATCAGCGTATGCAGCTACAAGAAGCACGAGGTCATCTACTCGGAACGCGAACTGCCCGAACGGCTGCTTTGCGTGCTGGAGGGTAAGGTGAAAATCTATCGCGAAGGCATTGGCGGACGTACTCAGATTATGCGCATGATTACAAGCGTGGGGTACTTCGGCTACCGGGCCTACTTCGCCGGCGAACGCTACGTGACAAATGCCAAAGCGTTTGAGCCCTCTGTCATCTGTTCATTTCCCATGCATGTGGTAGAGAAAGTGGTGCGCGAGAATAACCGCGTGGCGTTCTTCTTCATCCATCGGTTAGCCTACGATCTGGGAGAATCGGATGCCCGTACCGTCAACTTGACGCAGAAGCACATTCGCGGCCGACTGGCCGAGAACTTGCTCTTCCTCAAGGAGAACTACGGCCTTGAAGCCGACGGCGCCACCATCAGCGTCTATCTCTCGCGACAGGATTTGGCCAGTCTCTCCAATATGACAACCGCTAACGCCATCCGCACCCTCTCCAGCTTTGCCTCCGAGCGTATCATCGCCATCGACGGACGCAAGATCAAAATCATCGACGAAGAGCGTCTGCGCCGCATAAGTAAGATTGGGTAGAGAATTGGCTATAGAGTGCTGCAGACAAATCGCAATAAAAAAAACGTCAAATCGTAAAATACAAATAAGGTGTTTGAGAATTTAAGCGAACGATTAGAGAAATCATTCAAAATACTGAAAGGTGAGGGAAAAATCACCGAGGTGAATGTGGCGGAAACGCTGAAAGACGTCCGCAAAGCTCTGCTTGATGCCGATGTCAACTACAAGGTTGCCAAGTCGTTCACCGATACCGTCAAGGAAAAGGCACTCGGACAGAACGTGCTTACCTCCGTACGCCCCTCGCAACTGATGGTGAAGATTGTCCATGACGAGCTCACCACACTCATGGGTGGCGAGACCGCCGAACTGGAGCTGAAGGGACGCCCTTCGGTCATCCTCATGAGTGGTCTGCAGGGTTCTGGTAAGACCACTATGAGCGCCAAACTGGCTACGCTGCTCAAAAGCAAACGCCACAAACGCCCGTTGTTGGCTGCCTGCGACGTCTATCGTCCTGCCGCCATCGACCAGTTGAGCGTGCTCGGTGAACAGATCGATGTCCCCGTCTATAAGGAGATTGGCAACAACAACCCCGTGCAGATTGCCCAAAATGCCATCCACGAGGCCAAGGCAAAAGGATACGACGTGGTTATCGTCGATACCGCCGGACGTCTGGCCGTCGACGAGCAGATGATGCAGGAGATTGCAGCCATCAAGGAAGCCGTCACCCCTGACGTCATACTCTTCGTTGTGGACGCCATGACGGGTCAGGATGCTGTCAACACCGCAAAGGAGTTCAACGAGCGCCTTGACTTCACAGGTGTAGTCCTCACCAAGCTCGACGGCGACACCCGAGGAGGTGCGGCTCTCTCCATCCGCACGGTGGTTGACAAACCCATCATGTTTGTCGGTACCGGCGAGAAGATGGATGCTCTTGACGTGTTCCACCCCAACCGTATGGCCGACCGTATCCTCGGCATGGGCGACATCGTCAGCTTTGTGGAGCGTGCTCAGGAACAATACGACGAAAAGGAAGCCCGTGAGCTCAGCCGCAAACTTGCCAAGAATCAGTTTGACTTCAACGACTTCCGCGCCCAGATTGCCCAAATCAAGAAAATGGGGAACATCAAGGACCTCATGGGAATGATTCCAGGCGTGGGAAAGGCCATTAAGGATATCGACATTAACGACGACGCCTTCAAGAGCATCGAGGCTATCATCAGTTCCATGACTCCCAAGGAACGCGAGCACCCCGAAATCATTAACGGAAGCCGGCGCGAGCGCATCGCAAAAGGCAGTGGAACGAGCATTCAAGAAGTGAACCGCCTGCTGAAGCAGTTCGATGACATGAAGAAAATGATGAAGACCGTTTCCAATACACCGAAAGGACGAATGCCAAAACTGAAAAGAAGATAGCATTCCTTTCTACTTTAATTCAGACGCCTTATGCGCCTGAATTTTATTTTGTTTCACTTACAACTTAAAACCATCCAAAGATGACTCTGATTGACGGAAAAGCAACCAGCGAACAGATTAAGCAAGAGATTGCTGCCGAAGTGGCGGCACGCATCAGTCGAGGCGAAAAGCGCCCCCATTTGGCCGCTATCCTCGTTGGACATGACGGCGGCAGCGAGACCTACGTAGCCAACAAAGTGAAGGCATGCGAAGTGTGTGGATTCAAATCGACCCTCATCCGTTACGAGGACGATATCACCGAAGACGTTCTGCTGCAGAAGATCAACGAATTAAACAAAGACGAAGACGTGGACGGATTTATTGTTCAGCTTCCTCTCCCCCGCCACATCAATGAGCAGCGCATCATCGAAGCTATTGACTACCGCAAGGACGTCGATGGCTTCCACCCCGTCAACGTAGGCCGCATGTCCATTGGCCTCCCTTGCTTTGTCAGCGCCACACCTGCTGGCATCCTGGAGCTTCTGCGCCGCTACGACATACCCACCTCGGGTAAGAAATGTGTGATTCTTGGCCGTAGCAACATCGTCGGTAAGCCGATGGCTACGCTGATGATGCAGAAGCATACCCCAGGCGACGCTACGGTCACCGTCTGCCATAGCCATTCTACAAACCTTGTGGAAGAGTGCCGTCAGGCCGATATTCTTATTGCCGCTATGGGACAGCCCAACTTCGTGAAAGCCGATATGATAAAAGAAGGCGCTGTAGTCATTGATGTCGGCACGACACGTGTTCCTGACGCCACGCGCAAGAGCGGATTCAAACTCACGGGCGACGTCAAGTTCGAAGAAGTTGCCCCCAAGTGCTCCTTCATCACTCCCGTCCCCGGCGGCGTGGGCCCCATGACCATCTGCTCATTGATGTTGAACACACTCAAAGCAGCCAAACACCTATTCTGAATGAGGAAAGCTGCCATATTATTGTTCTTCTGCGTAAGTACCGCTTTTGCACAAGACGAAGCTACGCTGCTTTTCGTGGGTGACCTGATGCAGCATAGCCCGCAATTCAAGCGAGCGCAGCAGCCTGATGGCAGCTTCAATTACGACATCTGCTTTGAGGAAGTAAAGCCCCACATCGAGGCTGCCGACATAGCCATCGGTAATCTCGAAGTCACGCTTGGAGGACCTCCCTACACGGGCTATCCCTGTTTCAGCGCCCCTGACGACTGGCTTTGGGCCATCAAAAAGACAGGATTCGACGTGCTTACAACGTCTAACAACCATTGCCTCGACAGAGGCCGAAAGGGATTGGAGCGCACGCTGATGATGACGGATTCAGCGAGAGTCCAAACGCTGGGCACTTATCGAAACGCCGAGGAGCGGCTGAAGCGCTATCCCCTGCTTATAGAGAAAAACGGCATACGATTTGTTTTCCTCACCTATACCTACGACATGAATGGCTTCGAGGTGGAGGAGCCCAACGTCGTCAACGTTATCGACACATTGATGATGAAACGGGATATCCTCATCGCCCGCTCCATGCGGCCCGACATTATCATTGCCATCATGCATTGGGGAACGGAATACAAACTACTGCCCGACAAGGACCAGCGGTCGAACGCCCAATGGTTGCTTGAGCAAGGCGTTGACCACATCATCGGAGGACATCCCCACGTCATCCAGCCCACGGAGTATTTCCCTTATCCCGACAAACCCGACTACCACCTCGTTGTCTGGTCGCAAGGAAACTTCATCTCCAACATGAGTGCCCCGCACACTACTGAAGGAACAATGATTACGCTTACTTTCCGCAAGACAGGACTGGTTACCCGTCTCACAGAATACGATTGCAAGGTGGTTCAAACCACAAGACCCGATTATCGCCTTTTAATCATAGACTAATATGGCAGAAAACACCTTACTTGACAAGTTGGATGCCCTTACCGGCAAATACGAGGAGATAGAACTCCTCATTACCGACCCTGCCGTCATTGCCGACATGCGGCGATTTGTCAAACTGAATAAAGAATACAAGGAGCTTGGTGCGCTGATGGATGCCCGCAAGCGCTATCGCCAGTTGCTCAGCACGCTGGAGGAATCACGTATGATGATGGCCGATGAATCCGACCCCGAAATGAGGGAGATGGCTCGCGAGGAGTTCGAGAGCTGCAACCGCCAGATACCCGAGATGGAGGAGGAAATCAAGCTGCTGCTCATCCCTGCCGACCCTGAGGACGAGAAGAACGTCATTATGGAAATCCGCGGCGGCACGGGAGGCGACGAAGCAGCCCTCTTCGCCGGCGACCTTTTCAAGATGTACAGCAAGTACTGCGAGTCAAAAGGCTGGAAGGTCGAAGTCAGTTCCTTCAGCGAAGGCACCGTGGGTGGTTTCAAGGAGATCATTTTCAGCGTCACGGGCGACAAGGTCTATGGCACGCTGAAGTATGAGAGCGGTGTGCACCGCGTGCAGCGCATTCCCGTTACGGAGACGCAGGGACGTGTCCACACCAGCGCCGCCACCGTAGCTTGTCTGCCCGAAGCCGATGCCTTCGAGGTGGAAATCAACGAGGGCGAAATCCGCTGGGATACCTTCCGCTCAAGTGGTGCCGGTGGGCAAAATGTCAACAAAGTAGAGTCAGGTGTTCGTCTGCGCTACAACTGGCGGAATCCCATCACGGGAGTCACAGAGGAGATTCTTATTGAATGTACGGAGACCCGTGACCAGCCTAAGAACAAAGAACGTGCCCTGGCCCGGCTGCGCACCTTCATCTACGACAAGGAGCATCAGAAGTACATCGACGACATCGCCTCGAAGCGCAAGACCATGGTCAGTACCGGCGACCGCTCCGCCAAAATCCGCACCTACAACTACCCGCAGGGACGCATCACCGACCACCGCATCAACTACACCATCTACAACCTCGCTGCCTTCATGAACGGCGACATTCAGGACTGCATCGACCACCTCATCATTGCCGAGAATGCCGAACGACTGAAAGCCTCAGAACTTTAAAATGAAGAATGAAGAATAATAAAATGAATAATGAAAACGGAGGGCACAGAAACGCCTTCAAGACGCTATTGAAGGAAAGAGGCACAGACTTCATTGCCATTGCCGTGGCAACGTTCCTTACGCCGATTGTGCTGATGTGGATTGACAAGTTGGACAGCGCTCTCATGGCTATTCCCATTTTCCTGCTTATCATGCTGCTTGTGGCTATAATAGCAGGCATCATCAAACGAAACAAAAGAATGAAAAACAAATAGCTTTGTTCTTCGCACAATGTAAAATGAAGAATGAAAAAAACTATTTTTCTTAACTCTTAACTCTTAATTCTTAACTAAAAAGCATACGATGACACGCCAGCAACTTTTTGAAATCATAAAAGAGAGGAAGTCCTTTCTCTGTGTAGGGCTTGACTCGGACATCCGCAAACTGCCCAAACATCTCATAGAGCAGGAGGACGACCCCGTGTTTGCCTTCAACCGCGCCATTATCGACGCCACGGCCGACGTCTGCGTGGCCTACAAACCCAACCTCGCCTTCTATGAGTCGGGCGGGCTGGCAGGATGGCGATCCTACGAGCGTACCATCCGTTATCTGCATGAGCACTACCTCACCCACTTCATTATCGCCGACGCCAAGCGCGGCGACATCGGCAACACCTCGCAGATGTATGCCCGCAGCTTCTTCGAGGAGCAGCGTGTCGATGCCGTCACCGTGGCCCCCTACATGGGCGAGGACAGCGTCAGCCCCTTCCTCGGCTACGAGGGCAAATGGGTGGTGATGCTGGCTCTGACGTCCAACAAGGGTTCCATGGATTTCCAGCTTTGTGAGGACAGGGAGGGCGAACGACTTTTTGAAAAAGTGCTTCGCACCTCGCTGAAGTGGGGGAATGAAGAAAACATGATGTATGTTGTCGGTGCCACGCGGGGCAGCCTGTTCGAGGATGTGCGCCGCATCGTGCCCCATCACTTCCTGCTCGTCCCCGGCGTAGGGGCACAGGGCGGTTCGCTCGAGGAAGTCTGCCGCTACGGCATGAACGACAACTGTGGCCTGCTTGTCAACTCCAGCCGCGGCATCATCTTCGCCGACTCCACCGAGCGCTTTACCGACGTGGCCCGCGAGAAAGCCCGTGAGTTTCAGCAGCAAATGGAGACGATATTAAGGGAAAGGAACCTGCTATGACGAAGGTAAAGATCATCAACGACCCCGTCTTCGGCTTCATCAACATCCCCAAGGGACTGCTCTACGACGTCCTCACCCACCCCGTGCTGCAGCGCCTGAGTCGCATCCGCCAGCTCGGGCTCTCGTCGTTCGTCTATCCAGGGGCGCAGCACACCCGTCTGCAGCACTCCGTAGGGACGTACTACCTGATGTGCGAAGCCATTGCCAGCCTACGTGCCAAGGGCGTGGCGATATCCGACGACGAGGCCGAAGCCGTCGAAGCAGCCATCTTGATGCACGACATTGGCCACGGCCCGTTCTCCCACGTCCTTGAGCACACCCTTGTCCACGGCATCAGCCACGAGGACATCTCGCTGCTGCTCATGGAGCGGATGAACGCCGACCTCGGCGGACGTCTCTCCCTCGCCATCAGTATCTACCGCGACGAGTACGACATGCGTTTCCTCCATCAGCTTGTCAGCAGCCAGCTGGATATGGACCGTTTGGACTACCTGCGTCGCGACAGCTTCTTCACCGGTGTCACCGAAGGGAATATCGGCTCTGCCCGCATCATCAAGATGCTGAACGTCCTCGACGACCATCTGGTGGTGGAGAAGAAAGGCATCTACTCCATCGAGAACTTCCTCACCGCCCGCCGCTTGATGTACTGGCAGGTCTATCTCCACAAAACCTCTGTCGCCGCCGAGAAGATGCTCATCAATGTACTCTCGCGTGCCTTCTGGCTTGCCGCCCAGGGCGAGGAGCTCTTCTGTTCACCCGCCCTGCGCTATTTCCTCTACGACCGCATCACGGGCGATACCTTCGCCGTACACCCCGACTGTCTGGACACCTTCGTCCAACTCGACGACAACGACATCTGGTGCGCCCTGAAGGTCTGGGCCGGCCACCCCGACGTCATTCTCTCCACCCTTGCCCGTGGCCTTGTGGACCGCCGCCTCTTCAAGGTGGAGATCGATGTCGAGCCCTTCCCGTCGGATTATACCGCCAGCCTCACACACCGCATTGCCGATGCGCTCCACATCCCCGTGGCCGATGCCGCCCGCTACATGCTTAACCACACCATGCTGCAGAAGGACATGTACTCCGCCTCCGACGACACCATCGGGATACTCTACCCTGATGGCACCGTGCGCGACATTGCCCAGGCATCCGACATGCTCAACGTCAGCCTCCTTGAGAAAAAGGTACGCAAACATATCCTCTGTTATTACCGGCTTTAAACGCGCCAATCCAAAGGAATAAAAGATTAATATCAAACTTCCAGCACACAACGCCGTCTTTTATCAGATTGTTTTCAACAGCCCAGCAACGGACAAAGCTTTCTGAGGCGAAATGCTAATAAATGTGACTTTTTGCCCCCTCGGCTTGGGCGGTTCGTTTTTTATTCGTACTTTTGCCGCAAATAACAAAACTGCGAATCAGAACATGGAATTTTCCGCCAAGCAGATAGCTGCATTCATCGGAGGTACCGTAGACGGTGATGCAAACGCTGTGGTGCATACGTTTGCCAAAATCGAAGAGGCTCAGGAGGGCTCGCTGACCTTCCTTTCCAATCCCAAATATACGCCATACATCTACTCCACGAGGGCAACTATCGTGCTGGTGAACAACGACTTCGAGCCCGAGCAGCCCGTCGCTGCCACACTCATCAGGACTGCCAATGCCTACGAGAGTCTGGCCAAGTTGATGACGCTCTACAACGCCTCGCAGCCCCACACCTCCGGCATCAGCTCGCTGGCCTATGTGGATAAAACGGCCCGCATCGGCGAGGGTGTCAGCATTGCCCCGTTCGCCTATGTCGGTAAAGACGTGGAGATTGGCGAAGGCACAGTACTCAACCCTCACGTCGTCATCTACGACGGCTGCAAGATCGGTGCCCATTGCACGCTGCACGCGGGCTGTGTCATCGGTGCCGACGGTTTCGGCTTTGCCCCTGCCGCCGACGGCTACGACAAAATTCCACAGATTGGCAACGTCGTCATTGAGGACAACGTGGAAATAGGCGCCAACACCTGCATCGACCGCGCCACCATGGGCTCGACAATCATCCACAAAGGTGCCAAGCTGGATAACCTCATCCAGGTTGCCCATAACGTGGTCGTCGGCAGCAACACCGTGATGGCAGCCCAAAGTGGCATCGCAGGCTCTACGAAAGTGGGCGAATGGTGTATGATAGGCGGCGGTGCCGGCATCACGGGCCACGTCAGCATTGGCAATCGAGTGCAGGCAGGCGCCCACACAGGCATCACGGGCAACGTGAAGGACGATACCACCGTTAGCGGCTATCCCCATATGGAACAGCACAAGTTCCGCCGTAGCTACGCTGCATTGCGCAGCCTGCCCGAGATGATGACGGAACTGAACGCCCTGAAAAAGGAAGTGGAAGCGCTGAAGAAACAACTAACCCCTGAAGAATGAACCAGAAGACCCTGAAAGAACCGTTCTCCCTGACAGGCAAGGGACTGCACACGGGCTTGAATCTGACCGTGGAACTATGTCCTGCCCCAGAGAACTTCGGATATAAGATACAGCGTACTGACGTCGAAGGCTCGGCTCTCATCCCTGCACTGGCCGACCACGTGGCCGAGACCAGCCGCAGTACCGTACTCAGCAACGGACGAGAGCACGTAGGCACCATCGAGCATGCCCTCTCAGCCCTTTACGCACTGGGCATCGACAACTGCCTGATGAAGGTGAATGGGCCTGAATTCCCCATCCTCGACGGCAGTGCACGCTACTATGTGGAGAACATCCGCCGTGTGGGAATCGTCCGCCAGGATGCCAAGCAGCAAGTGTTCGTCGTAGATGAGCCTATTGAGTTGTTCGACGACAAGCGTGGCTCGCGACTGATTCTTGAGCCTGCCGACGAGTTCAGCGTCAGCATCGTCATTTCGTTTGAAAACAGCATCATCAGCGACCAGCACGCCGAGCTGCACCACCTGAGCGACTATGCCGATGAGTATGCCTCCGCCCGCACGTTTGTGTTTGTGCGCGACTTGGAGCCGCTGCTTGGCGCAGGCCTTATCAAAGGAGGCGACCTCGACAACGCCATCGTCATCTACGAGCGCAAGCTCTCGCAGGAGAAGTACGACCAGCTGGCAGACATCATGAAGGTGCCCCGCATGGACGCCAACCGTCTGGGCTACATCATGCACCGTCCGCTGGTGTGGGACAACGAGCCCGCACGCCATAAGCTGCTCGACATCATCGGCGACATCTCCCTCGTGGGCTGCCCCATCCAGGGCCGCATCACAGCCATCAAGCCCGGACACTCCGTCAACACCGCCTTTGCACGCCTGGTGCGGAAGCATATCCACGCCACAACCGCCATCGTCGTCTAAGGCAAAGGAGTTTACATTCAATCGTCAAAAAAAACGCAACTATGATAAGTCCCTTAGCCCATATCCACCCCGAAGCCGTCATCGGCGACAACTGCGAAATCGGACCCTTCGTGTACATTGACAAAGGTGTCGTCATCGGCAACGACAACGTCATCATGCCCCACGCCACGCTGCTCTACGGCACGCGCATGGGCAGCGGCAACCAGGTGTTCCCCGGTGCGGTGATAGGAGCCGTCCCACAGGACCTGAAGTTCAAGGGCGAGGATACCACCGCCGTGATTGGCGACAACAACCGCATCCGCGAGAACGTCACCATCAACCGCGGTACCGCCTCGAAGGGTAAGACCGTTGTAGGCAGCAACAACCTGCTGATGGAGGGCATGCACGTTGCCCACGACTGTGTGGTAGGCAACGGCTGCATCATCGGTAACCAGACCAAGCTGGGCGGAGAGGTTGTCATCGACGACTTTGCCACCATCAGCGCCGTAGTCCTCGTCCATCAGTTCTGCCACGTGGGCAGCTACGTGATGGTCCAGGGCGGCTGCCGCAGTCCCAAGGACATCCCCCCCTATATCATCGCCGCACGCGAGCCCATCGCCTACTGCGGCATCAACCTCATCGGCTTACGCCGCAGGGGGTTCTCTGCCGAGCAAATCGATAAAATCCACACCGCCTACCGCTACATCTACCAGAGCGGAATGAACGTCACTCAGGCACTGAAGCACATCCAGGCGGAGATGGAAATTACGCCCGAAGTCGAACGCATCATCGACTTCATCACCCATGCCGACCGAGGCATCATCAAATCCGACGATATCTAATTCCTTAAAATACAACAACGATGGTTTACAGATTTACGCTTATCTCCGACGAAGTGGACCATTTCCTTCGCGAGATACAGATTGACCCCGATGACACATTCCTTGACTTCCATGAAGCCATACTGAGCGCCGTCGGCTATCCCGACGACCAGATGACGTCATTCTTCATCTGCAGCGACAACTGGGAGAAAGAGACCGAAATCACCCTTGAAGATATGGGAGTCGGCTCCGACGAAGACAGCTGGGTCATGCAGGACACAGTCATCAGCGAGCTTGTGGAGGACGAAAAGCAACGGCTCATCTACGTCTTCGACCCCCTGGCAGAGCGGGTGTTCTTCATTGAGCTCAGCGAAATCATCACAGGCAAGAACCTGACAGACCCCGTCTGCACCAAGAAAGAGGGCGATGCCCCTGCCCAGACACTGGATTTCGACCAGCTGATGAACATCGGCACCTCGGGCTCCACCTCCCTTGACCTTGACGACGACTTCGGTGACGACAGCGGATTTGACCTGGATGAACTCGACCCCGAAGGAATGGACTTCATCGACGACAGCTTCAACGCCAGCGAAGACATCCTCTGATGGGACGTCTGGTGGTGCTGCTCGGCCCTACGGGCGTCGGCAAGACAGAGCTCAGCTATGCGATTGCAGAACACCTGCAATCGCCTGTCATTTCAGCCGATAGCCGACAGCTCTACCGCGACATGCGCATCGGTACTGCCGCTCCTACGGACGAGCAGCTCCGTCGCTGCAAGCACTACTTCATCGGCACGCTGGGCATCGACGACTACTACAGCGCAGCGATGTACGAAGCCGACGTCCTCAGCCTCACGTCCAGACTCTTCCCCACCCATCCGTCGCTGCTGCTCACAGGCGGCAGCATGATGTACATCGACGCCGTGTGCAACGGCATCGACGACATCCCCACCGTCGATGCCGACACCCGCGCCACGCTGCTCGAACGCTATCAGAGCGAGGGCCTCAAACCGCTGGTGCAGGAGCTGCGCCTGCTCGACCCCGACTACTATGCCGTCGTTGACCCCAAGAACCCCAAGCGCGTCCTCCACGCCCTGGAAATCTGCTACATGACGGGCCGCACCTACACCTCGTTCCGCACACGCAGCTGCCGTCCCCGCCCCTTCAGCGTACTGAAGATTGGCCTCACCCGCCCTCGCGAAGAACTCTACGAGCGCATCAATGTGCGCGTGGACCAGATGATGGCGGACGGCCTGCTGGACGAGGCACGTAGGCTCTACGAGCGCTTTTCCACCGTCGAGCGCCCCATCCCCAACGCCCTCAACACCGTCGGCTACAAGGAGCTCTTTGCCTGCTTCCGCAACGAGTGCAGCCTCGACTTTGCCATAGAGAAAATCAAGCAGGACACCCGCATCTACTCCCGCAAGCAGATGACGTGGTTCCGGCGCGACCCTGCCATCCACTGGTTTCACCCCGATGCCAAGGACGACATCCTCACCTTCATCGACTCCCATTCATCCCCTTAACCCCATAAAATCATGAAAAAAATACTCCTTCTCACCCTCTCCGTCCTCCTGCTCGCTCCGCTGACAGCCGAGGCCAGGAAAAAGAAAGAAATCGTCAAGTCCGACCGTGAAATCTGGGTCGAACAGCTCTATCAGATGGCAGCCCCCGTCCTCAGCGCCATGGCCGAAGGTCGTCTGCAGGAAGCGATGTCGCTCGAACGCGGCACCCTCGAACTCAGCCCCACGTGGGACGGACGCGACAAGAAAGTCAGCTACATGGAAGCCTTCGGGCGCCTGATGGCCGGCCTTGCCCCTTGGCTCAGCCTCCCCGATGACGACACCCCCGAAGGCCAGAAGCGCCGTCAGCTGCGCGAATGGGCGCTGAAAAGCTATGCCAATGCCGTCAACCCCGACAGCCCCGACTACCTCGGCTGGCAGTCCGGCGGACAGACGCTCGTCGATGCCGCCTACCTCGTTGAAAGCCTCTACCGTGGCTACGATGCCCTCTGGCTCCCCCTCGACGACGTCACCAAGCAGCGCTACATCAAGGAGCTGCAGGGCCTCCACCGCTACGACCCGCCCTACACCAACTGGCTGCTCTTCGTTGCCATGGAGGAGTGCTTCCTCAAGTACGTCGGTGCCGACTACGACCAGTACCGCATCCACCTCGCCATGAGCAAGGTCGAGGAGTGGTACGTGGGCGACGGATGGTACTCCGACGGCCCTGCCTTTGCCTTTGACTACTACAACAGCTACGTCATCCAGCCCATGTACGTCGAGTGCCTTGAGATGATTAAGGCCCGCAGTCCACGCGACACGTGGCTCACACGCGGCATGGGCGAGCAAAACGGCGTGCAGAACCGCTATAAGCTGGCCGTGCGCCGCATGCAGAAGTTCGGCGTCATCCTCGAGCGGCTCATCAGCCCCGAGGGCACCTACCCCGTCTTCGGCCGAAGCATCCCCTACCGCATGGCCGTCTTCCAGCCGCTGGCACAGCTGGCGTGGCGCGAGCAGCTGCCCGAAGAGCTCTCTAACGGACAGGTCCGTGCAGGCATGACAGCCGTCATGAAGCAGATGTTCTGCCGTCCGGGCATGAGCAACTTCAACGCGGGCGGCTTCCTCACCATAGGCTTCGTCGGCAACCACCCCAACGTTGCCGACTGGTACACCAACAACGGCTCGCTCTACATGACCTCGCTCGCCTTCCTCCCCCTTGGCCTCCCTGCCGACCACCCCTTCTGGACTGCCCCTGCCGAGAAGTGGACCTCCAAGAAAGCCTGGGACGGCGACGACTTCCCCAAGGACCACAAGTGGAACATCAACGCCCAGAAACTCTACTGGGAATGATTTTTTAGTTAAGTATTAAGTTTCGGAAAAGAGTGTTGAACGCAGCACATTCGTCTGTAACTCCTGGACTCCTAAAATACAACAACATGAAATACAAGACATTTTATTTTTCATTCTTCATTATTCATTTTTCATACCTGTTGATGGCTTGTCAGGCAAAGCCGAAGTACGAGCTCGTGTGGGCCGAGGAATTTGAGACCGAGGGCCGGCTCTCCGACGCCGACTGGAACTACGAGCACGGCTTCGTCCGCAACCACGAGCACCAGTGGTACCAGCAGGACAATGCCCGCATCACCGACGGCTGCCTCGTCATCGAAGCCCGCCACGACAGCATCCCCAACCCTGGCTACCGCCCTGCCGACGACAAGGACGACGAGAATGCCCAGGGACGTCGCCGTCGTCGTGGCGACGACTGGCGCTCTGCCCGTCCCTATGCCGAGTATTCGTCAGCCTCCGTCAACACCCGCGGCAAGCACGAGTGGCTCTACGGGCGCTTCGAGGTCCGCGCCAAGATTCCCACCGCCTCGGGCTCCTGGCCTGCCATCTGGACACTCGGCGTCAGCAAGCCCTGGCCCATGAACGGCGAGATTGACATCATGGAGTACTACCGCATCCGCGGCGTGCCCCACATCCTCGCCAATGCCTGCTGGGCCGGCGAACCCAACCGCGGCCTCTGGAGCACGGGCGCCGTGCCCTTCACCCACTTCACCGACCGCGACCCCCAGTGGGCCGACAAGTTCCACACCTGGCGCATGGACTGGGACGAGGACTACCTCCGCCTCTACCTCGACGACGAACTGCTGAACGAAGTGCCCATCTCCGACAAGGCCTGCAGCGAGCCCTCGCCCACGGGCTTCAAGCGTCTGGGCAAGGCAGGCGAATACAGCGAAGCGCTCTACGCCTCCTTCCACCAACCCCACTACCTGCTGCTCAACCTCGCCATCGGCGGTGACAACGGGGGTGAACCCGACCCCGCGGACTACCCCCTCCGCTACGCCATCGACTACGTCCGCATCTACCAGCGGAAGTGATAGCAGCCATTCAGGCTGTGTATTTCATTCTTCATTTTTCATTAAAAGGTTAGCAGGCTCTTGTGCGAGCCTGCTAATCTTTCCGATACCCATGTCCGAAGGCATTGTAGCGGACGATCTGGCGTCGGTTGCTCGATGTTCCGCCTTGCTTTCTATTAATCTTTTCACTTTTCATCAAAAAAAAATCCCTCCATGCTTGGATGTTTCACCCGGATGCCCTATCTTCGCAGGCGGAAAAACCCAAAAAAGAAAAACAAAATCATTTAAGAGTTTATTACCACAATGAAAAAGAAAGTATTCCTTCTTGTGGCCCTGACGACCCTCATCGCCCTGTCGTCGGGCGCCCGTGTGGTCACCGACAGCATCCAGAGCAAGGTGCTCGGCGACAAAGTGAAATTCAACGTCTGGCTGCCCTTCGGTTTCGAAATGAACGCCGATGCCAAGTACCCCGTCCTCTACCTGCTGCACGGCTTCACCGACACCTACTCGGCATGGGTGCAGAAGGGCCGCGTCGATGAGATTGCCGACGAGCTGCTGGGCACCGGCGAAATCAAGCCCATGGTCATCGTCATGCCCAACGCCGGAGGCCCCGACACCCGCAACGTCTGGAACGGCTACTTCGACATGGACGGCTGGGCGTATGAGAAATTCTTCTACACCGAGTTCATCCCCTACGTCGAAGGCAAGTACCGCATCGTAGGCGACCGCGACCACCGCGCCGTCAGCGGCCTCTCCATGGGCGGAGGCGGCAGCACCGTCTATGCCCAGCGCCACCCGGACATGTTCTCCTCGTGCTACGCCATGAGCGCCTGGCTCACCTCCGGCGACACTCCCATCAAGGCCGACGACAAATCGACCTACGTGATGAAGGCCGTCCACGACCACGACGCCATAGAGTTCGTCAAGAACGCCAGCGACGCTGTTAAGGCCGACCTGCGCACCGTCCGCTGGTTCATCGACATAGGCGACGACGACTTCCTCTTCGACCAGGACATCGAGCTCTACGGTGCCATGCGCCGTGCCCGCATCCCGTGCGAGCTGCGCGTCCGCAACGGTGGCCACACATGGGAATACTGGCACACCGCCCTCCGCACCAGCCTCCCCTTCGCCTCCCGCAACTTCGACAGTAAGTAATCCCTTCCCCCACCCTTACAACACAATAGAGACGCCACACCGTGACGCCTCTATTGTTTATTATACAACAAGTTTGTATGAAATCCCCGTTTTATTGTATGAAATGAAACCTCTTGTTGGAGAATTACGCGTTTTTACCCCATCACTTACCTTTTTCCTCATAAAGCATTGAATGTAAGAGCGTAATCACAGGTAAGTGTTGTGCGAACACCTACCAAACACCTACCTATCACCTACCTGACACCAGTCATACATGTCATCATCGGCGTAGGCAACTATCAATAGAAACAACTTGAAGAACTCCACGTTTCCTTCACAGGAATTCCTTACGCCCTCCATTTCATCTCATTTCCACCCCTTTCAGCCATTCAGGGAAGAGACAGGTAAGTGTTTGGTAAGTGTTAGGTAAGTGTTAGGTAAGTGTTTAACAAACACTTACCTGGTTTAACAGCCTGTATCACAATTGGTTTCGAAGAAAAAGGTAAGTGTTGGCATTTTTTTCGTAAAAAGTCTCAAAAATAACCCATCCAAACAGCGTATTCCTCATCTGTCTTATCTATCTCACAGCCCCTTGCTCTGCGTTTTTAATCCCTTGGGCTGGCATATTATTCCTTTACTCTGAGGACTTCTATCACTAACCCTGAACCATGAACTAGATTCGCCCTTAACCATTAACCCCAAAAAACGTCCCGCCTGCCTCTTGCCACCTTTTAGTTTTCGGATTTATTTAGTGTAGGTGAACAAAAAATCGAACGCACCAGCCTCCCCTTCGCCAGCAGGAATTTCAAGTAAGGGAAGGTTAATGGGATAAGCAAGCGGGACACGCATCAGCGCATCCCGCTTGCTTAATTGTTGGTTCGTTGAACTGTTTGACTTCCCCTACTTGAAGTTGCTCTCCAGCGTCCAGCCTTCGCGGGTCGTCAGCGAGGGGGATTTGCCGACGAACATTCCACCCGCCGTGCCGTCGTCCTTGAGCAGCCAGTCGAGCCAAGCTATGGCTACGATGGCAAACTCACCTCCGTGGGGTTGGGCATAGGTTCCGCCGTGACCGACGGGATAGTTGGCGGCAAAGGCGGGGACGTGCTTGATGCGCTGGAAGTCGTCCATTCCGTTGCCGTAGGCGATGTCCTTCTCACCGCCCAGCATATAGAGGACGGGGGTGTGAATCTTCATCAGATCCTTCTTCGGGGGCATGGGCATATTGGGCATGGCCACGGTGGGGTCGGTGAAAAGGCCGCTGTTACAGATCATGATGGCCTTCAGGCGATTGTCTCCGCAGTTGGCAAGGGTCTGCAGGCCACCGCACGACATTCCCGCAGCACAGATGGCCTGGGGATTGAGGCGCCCGTAGTAGGGGCTCTTGGGGTCGGTGTTCTGTGCAAGGGCCCAGTCGAGGCCTTCAATCTGCTGGTCGCTGGTGGACATCGGGCCCTGATAGCGTTCGCCCAGCGTGGGCATATAGCCGATGGCAACGACCATATAGCCGTGCGAGGCTATCTCAGAGAGGAAGTTGACGTGCTCCCAGGGTGAGTTGGCGCAGGCACCATTGCCCCACACGAGGATGGGAAGGGGGTTCTTGGGGCCGAAGGGCTTCAGGTCGGCTGGACGGAAGATGGTGTGGGCCTCGAGGCTCGGTTCGCTGACCATAATGGCCTTATAGAGGCCTGTTCCGCCGTCCTCGACGGTCTGACACTCGGTGTAGGTTTCCTTCACGGCTCTCTGGCATCCCATTAACAAGAATGGAAAAAGGACGATGACTAATGAAGAATAAACAGCTCTGCTTTTCATACGTTATACATTTTTTTCTTTACTCTTAATTCTCAACGATTACCACTTCGGTATCTGGTACGGCTCGCGGGGGCCGTCGTAATAGAGCGAGGCAATGCCCGGGCTGATGATGCGAAGGTCGATGGTGGAGGGGATGGAGCCGTCGTAGCCTGAAGGGGCGTGGTCTTTGTCGTAGCATTGCATCACGTGGTCGTCGCTACCCTGCCCCCACGGATTGCGGATGGCGAAGAGGGCGTTGGGGTCGTTGGGGAGGAAGAAGCTATGGCCGTGGGCAGTAATGGTCTCGTGATTGCCCATCTTCAGGCCTTGTTTGTTGAATCCCCCGTTGACGATGAGTCCGTGCTGGATGCTGACGGTGACGAAGAGCTTCAGCTCCTCTGCCGTGCATTTGCCTGGACTGACAGCAAAGCTGCGTCCGTCGCCCGTGAAGAGAGGCGTCATTCCCTCAGCGCCGAAGCCACCCAACTCTTTACCTGGACGGAACACATAGAGCCACTTCATAATGGCTTTCTCAAGCACCGTGGCCCACGTGAGGCGTCCGTTCTTGCCCGTCATCTGCTGGATGTTGGCATCGTTTGAGCAGAGCACCTTATTATCCACGCCCACGACGATGCGCTTGCCGTCGGGGTCGAACATCTTGACCTGGAACTCCTTGTCGCTCACATGTGTGATGATGCTCTGGATGAAACGCGGATACATATAGGCCATCGTGGCAAGGGTGCTGACGGTGTTGCAGTCGCCAATGCCGTGCTGGTTGCAGTCGGCAGGGAGGGGGGTACCGAAGGGATAGAGCGTGAACCGGCGGGTCACCCAGTTGCTGAAGCCGTCCATCTTGGCAGGCTTGGCGGTGTAGTCGGCCAGCCACTCCAGTTCCTCGGCAGTGGCGCGATGGTCGTTCTTGAAGCCACTGCCCATACCGCCGCATTCGGAAGCGTAGGTACGGCCCGAAATCTTGCTGAGCACCTTCGACAGTTCGCCTCCGCAAAGGGAGCCGCCTGGTTGCGTAGCCGACTGCGGCCAGGTGCCCACAAAGGTATAGCGGTCCTCGTCAGACTGCTCACCCTCCACGAAGGTGAGGAAGCGCATAATGGTGTTCGACGTGCTGCCGACAAGCACCAGCACCCGTCCTGCGCCGCCTGTGGATGGGGTGGTGACGGTGATGGTTCCTGTCTCTGCCGACTTGGGTGTAACCTCTGCCGTCCAGCCTTCGTCAGCCATACAGACCACTTGCGTCTTGTCGTCGGCATTGACAAGCGTGTAGTTCACGGTCACCTTCGAACCAGGGGTATAGGTTATCGCTTCCTCCACGTTCTCAAAGAGGATGTCGAGCGTGGCAAACAGCTGCGCTATCTGGGATTGAAGGGCCTTAATCTGTTCCTGAATGATGGCAAACTGCACATTCGTACGCGCTGAGACGGCGTTGATGCTGTCCTGGATGACGGCCAGCTGCGCATTCATGTCATCAGTAGTGGCGTAGCCCTTGAGCATCTCATCGACCCAGGTCTGCAAGTTACTGATGGACAATCGCAGCGAATCGATTTCCTTCGCCAATGCCTCTTCCTTATTTAATAGGGAGTCAATCTGCTCCTGCTGCGCATCGTCGGTGGCTTCAAGAAGACCTATCGTACCCTCCAACGAATTGTACGTCTCCGTGAGGAGGCCCAGCGACGACTGGAGCGAGGCCAGCTGCTGGTTGATGCCCGCTATGGTGACAACCTCAAGGCTGTCTATCCGCTCGCGGAGTTCTGAATCGTCATAGCACGAAGTCACCAGGCATAACAAGCTCAGTACGACGACGTAGAAGATGTTCCTTTTCATATCTGATACATTATTTATGTTAATTTCCGAACTATGGCGACAAAGATACAACATTTTTCCGTATCTTTACACCCAAAATCATTTTTTTCTCCCAAACACACCAAATTATGCAAAAAAAACACACCTTACTGCTGACATTCTTACTTGTGGTGCTCACCGCCTACGGTCAGTCGCTGCCTACGCTACGCGTACTGGCTGTTGGCAATTCGTTCTCGCAGGACGCTGTGGAACAGTATCTCTACGAACTGGCTCACGAAGCTGGCGTCAACCTCATCATAGGCAACGGCTACCGCGGTGGACAATCGCTCGCCTCGCATTGGAAAGACGCTACGAAGGGTACGGGCAGCTTTGAGTACCGCAAAATCGTCGATGGCACCAAGACCAACCGCCCCTCGACAGCCTTGCGCTATATGGTTGCCGACGAGCCGTGGGACATCATCACCTTCCAGCAGGTCAGCCAAGAGTCGGGCCTGCCCGAAACCTACGAGCCCTACCTAAGCCTGCTCATCGGCTACGTGAAGGCGCTGGCGCGCGTGGACACCGTGCGAATGGGTTTCCACCAGACGTGGGCCTATGCCAAGGACTCCGACCACGGCGGCTTTGCCAACTACAACCGCAGCCAGCCCTTTATGTACGCCTGCATCGCATCCACCGTCGAACAGACAGTCCGCAGCCACCCCGAGCTGACTTTCTGCATCCCCTGCGGCACGGCCATCCAGAACGCCCGCACCTCGGAGGTACTCGCCTCCTACCCTGCCCGCGACTTCACCCGCGACGGCTATCATCTCGACTACACGCTGGGACGCTACATCGCCGCCTGCACCTGGCTCGAAGCCATCACAGGCATCAGTCCCGTCGGATTGTCCTATCGTCCAGAGGGTCTCACGGCTGAACAGGCTGCTGCAGCCCAGGAAGCCGCACACAAAGCTGTCCTCGTCCCCATAAACGTCACCCCCATAAGGTAGGAAAACTAGAAAAACACTTGCTTTTTCGCCCGCATATTCGTACCTTTGCAGAAAAATCACGGAATAATGGAAAACTTCATAGTATCTGCCCGCAAATACCGCCCCTCGACGTTCGACACGGTGATTGGTCAGAAAGGCCTGACCACCACACTGAAGAACGCCATCCGCGAGGATAAGCTGGCACACGCCTACCTGTTCTGCGGTCCGCGCGGCGTGGGTAAGACCACCTGTGCCCGCATCTTCGCCAAAACCATCAACTGCGATCATCTGACGCCCGAGGGCGAGGCGTGCAACGAATGTGAATCGTGCCGAGCCTTTAACGAAGGACGCTCTCTCAATATCCACGAGCTGGACGCCGCCAGCAATAACTCCGTGGAGGACATCCGCAACCTCATCGACCAGGTGCGCATCCCGCCACAGGTCGGACGCTACAAGGTGTTCATCATCGACGAGGTGCACATGCTTTCGACCGCTGCGTTCAACGCCTTCCTGAAAACCCTTGAGGAGCCGCCTGCCTACGCCAAATTCATCCTTGCCACCACGGAACGCCATAAGGTTCTCCCCACCATCCTGAGCCGCTGCCAGGTCTATGACTTCTACCGTATCAGCGTCGGCGACATGGTGGACCACCTGCGGAGCGTGGCAGCCAAAGAGGGCGTGACAGCCGAAGAACAGGCTCTGATGGTGATTGCCCAGAAGGCTGACGGAGGTATGCGCGATGCCCTCTCCATTTTCGACCAGATGGTAAGCTACTCGGCAGGGAACCTCACCTACAAGAGTGTCATTGACAACCTGAATATCCTCGACTACGACTACTTCTTCCGCTTCACCGACCTCTTCCTGGAGAACAAGACATCGGACTGCATATTGCTCTTCAACGAAATCCTCAGCCGAGGGTTCGACGGTGGCAACTTCATCGGAGGCCTGGCTTCGCACCTGCGCGACCTGCTAGTGAGCCACGATGCCGTCACCCTTCCCCTGCTCGACGTCGGTGAGGAGATGCGAAACCGCTATCAGGAACAAGCTGCACGATGCCCGCAGAAGTTCCTCTATAAAGCTATCCGCCTCTGCAACGACTGCGACCTCAACTACCGTATCAGTCGCAACAAACGCCTGCTGGTGGAACTGACGCTTATCCAGCTTTCCCAGCTGACCTCCGACGATGCCGACGATGCCAGTGCGGGGCGCCGCCCTGCACAGCTGAAACCCATCTTTGGAACTGCCCAACCCGCAGCTCCCGCCAGCCTGCCGAAGAACAGTACGCAGCCTGTTGTCTCGATTATTCCGAATACTACGAGTACTACGAAAGCCCCGACCGAGGTGCAGAAAACACAAAAGGTACAAGGTGCAGAGGTGCAACAGCCCTCTCAGCCCAAGTTACCCCAACGCAGCCGTCTCGGCACCGTCAGCATCCGCGCGAAAAAGGCTGACGCGCCCCCTGCCGAAACGCCAACGAACAACTTTCCTGATGGTGAGACCAACAGGACGCCCCTGCCTCAGGAAGGCAAGGAAAACGTCCCTGCCCCCGACAAACCCTTTAGCGAAGAGGACATGCAGGCAGCGTGGCGCACGTTTGCAGCATCCCTGCCCCGTGAGGACATTGCCACCGCTGGACGTATGAACGCCCTTCTGCCCCATCTGGAAGAGGACGGAGTGACCTTCTCCGTCAGCGTTGCCAACAATTTGATTGAATCGGACTTGCGGAAGAAGAAATCCGCTATTGAAGCCTATATGCGGAAGGAGCTTCAAAACAGCCGTGTCACGATGGAAATCATCGTTTCTGAAGCCGCTGTCTCTGCGCGTCTGCTAACACCGCGCCAGCAATACGAGGAAATGGTCAAGGAAAACCCCAACCTCCAATTGCTGATGTCAACATTTGATTTGGATTTAGTCTGATTCCTCCTGCGCCGTATGCAGGATAAGCGTCGTTGCGCCGAGGGTGATAATCGCTCCCGACGAAATGCGCACACGGTCTTTCGGGCCAAGCAGTTCATTCATCAGGAATGTTCCTGTCGTACTGTTGTTGTCGCGCAACGTATAAACAAGCTTTCCGTCCTTCCCTTCCCTGACGTGGATGTAACAATGCCTTCGGTCCATACTGGGGTCGTTAGTTTCGATAGGCACATCGACTTCGGTACCCTTGTTACGTCGCCCGATAAGGTTGTCACCTTCGTGAAGAGGGAGTTGCTGGCGGTAGGCGAAGCCATTTTCGACGACTGAAACCGAGCCGTAATCCCGCTCCTTTGTCTCGCTCGGTCGGCTGGATCCCAGACGAATTTTGAATTCCTTCTGACAATAGGAGCAGACGAAGACCAACGTCTGCCCCTCAGCATACTGTGTCTCGTCAAACACCACATATCTGTCGCATTTGGGGCATCGCAAGCGTTTCATTCTTCAAATGTTATTTAGCTTTCACCGAGAGCAGCCACAAGTGCTTGAGCGTCTCGTTCTGGCGGAGCGTTTGGATATAATCTTCACCCTCTTTCTTATCCGTAAAAGAAGCAATGGAGATGCGAACGCGGTCATCGCCCGTCACAGATGTTGCTTCTGGGAAACCTAAATCAATATATTTCTGCACCACAGCGTCCGCCCCTTTTATCGAGGGAAGACTTGCCACAATGACGTGATACACACGGTTACTGACGGGCTTTGCAGGAACAGCTTCAACATCCTTCGGCTCTGGTTGCACAGCCATCGGTTCTAGTTGAGTGGTCTCCTCTACCAAAGCAGTCTCAGCAGGTTCAGCGGCCTCCTCTATAGTTTCCGTTGCTTCAGCGCCCCCTATGGGTTCTGAAGCCTCTGTGGGTTCCATAATCTCTATGGGCTCAGTTACCTCTTCCACCGAAGGCGCCGAAACAGCCGTTATCCCCAGCGAAGCAATGTCCGTGTACTTTCCATCGCTGACAGGCAGCGAAAAGACAATCAGCAAAAGGAGTACGGCAGCCACAGAAGCAATCCTACGCAGCGTGCGCCGTCCGACATGAATGTCGATGGTACGCTCTGTCTTGGTGATGAGCTTTACTGGACGTGACGTTTCTGTCGAACGACCCTGCGCAGCTTGCTCCAGAACATTCAGGTCGCAAATCGTCAACACATCCAGTCCGAAGAGCGATGGAGCGGCAATGCCTTTAGGGGCAGGTTCGAACGCAATATTTCCCGACAAATCCTGACGCAGACATCCCAGCCCAGGAAGCCTGACGGCACCATCGATACCCAGAGCATCACGGAGACGGTCAATGTAAGTTGCCACGGCACCCTTTGCCTCTGCAAATCCGATTCCGCCTTTTTGCATCAGATACGATGTGAGCAGCCCGTCGTCGGAAGTGAGCCGCTTATTGAATCCAATGGAACGCGAAGGAGGAAAGAAAGAATGTTCGCCATTCTCATAATAGGCCTGCTCCGTATGGGCAATAAACGCACCAAACGATGGCAGAACGACACAATCGTTCTCTTGCAACAGGGCTGTAATATGCTTTCCAAAAGTTTCCACTGCTGCAAAGATATCTCTTTTTTTTGAAGTTTTTTCATTTCTTCCCTCTTTTTTCTGCAAAAAGTGGAAAACTTTTTCGGAAGTTGTTTTTTCCTCGCCATTTTTCCTTAATTTTGCACGCAGAATAAGGAAAGTGATTGTATATGGAATATAAGGAAACAGCCCTTCCTGGTGTCTTTGTCATCCAGCCCCGCGTGTTCAGCGACAGTCGAGGCTACTTCGTGGAATCGTTCAAACAAGCAGAGTTTGAAGAGCACATCGGCTCGGTCCATTTTATTCAGGACAACGAATCGAAGTCCTGTCGGGGTGTGCTTCGCGGACTGCATTATCAGCGGGGCGTTTATAGCCAGGCCAAGTTGGTGCGCGTCATCAGCGGCACGGTGTTTGATGTAGCTGTGGACCTACGCCGTCAATCCCCTACATTTGGGCAGCACTTTGCTATTGAACTGAGCGGAGATAACAAAACCCAGCTCTTTATTCCCCGTGGGTTTGCTCATGGATTTCTCGTCCTGAGCAACGAGGCCGTCTTCATGTACAAGGTGGACAACGTTTATGCTCCACAAAGCGAAGCCTGCATCCTGTGGTCGGATGCAGACCTTGCCATCAAGTGGCCCGTTTCATCGGACAACCTTATCCTCTCTCCTAAAGACCTGAAGGGTGTTCCCTTTAGCGAAGCAGAGGTATTCTAAGCCAAAATCTCCTCGCAGAGTTTCGAGTCGCTGGGCTTTAGAGCCACAACGGCTTTCCCGTTCGCGCCAGAGAAAGCATACATATACTCGATGAATACACCTGCGTCGGAAAGTTTATTGACGTAGGATGCCAACGCCCCAGGCACATCGGGCATTTCCAACAGGAACACTTCGTTCACGCTGACGGCGAAAGAATGCTCTATCAGTATCTTCGCAGCCTTCTCTGCATCGCTGACAATGAGACGCACTATGCCGAACTCAGCATTTTCGGCAACGGTAAATGCCTGCATATTGATGTCAGCCTTTCCCAGAATAGTTGCCATCTCCGAGAAACGCCCCAGCTTATTTTGCAGGAAAATGGAAAGTTGTTTGATTTTCATGACATTATTTTTTACAGTTTTCTGTTGTCCAACACATGCTTTGCCTTGCCCATAGAGCGCTCGATGCTTCCAGGTTCCACGATGTGGATATCCGGCTTGATGCCGAGCACGCTGACGAGTGCTGCATTCAGTTTTGCCTTGATGGCGTTGATGTTCTTGATGCTGTCAGAGTGATACTCCAGCTTTAGCTCCACGTCGATGTCAAAGGTGTCGATATTGTTCACGCGGTCCAGCGTAATGAAGTACTGCCCCGTGAATTCGGGCATCTCCATGATGACAGCTTCCACCTGCGAGGGGAACACATTGACGCCACGGATGATAAGCATATCGTCCGAACGCCCCATAATCTTTGCCATACGCACAGCCGTACGTCCGCAGGTACAGCGTCCTCGAGTCAGATGGGTTAAGTCGCGGGTACGATAGCGGATGACGGGCATACCCTCTTTCGACAGGGTTGTGAACACCAGTTCACCCTCCTTGCCATCCTCCACAGGCTGCAAGGTAACGGGGTCGATAATTTCAGGATAGAAGAGGTCTTCCCAGATGTGGGTGCCGTTCTGGCATTCGCACTCTCCGCCCACACCAGGACCGCTTACCTCTGTAAGGCCATAGATGTCAAAAGCCTTGATGTGAAGTTTTTCTTCCAGCGCTTTACGCATCCCTTCGGTCCATGGCTCAGCCCCGAAGACTCCAACACGCAGCTTCAGGTCGCGATCTACATCGGTATCTTTGTCCTGTTCGATGGATTCTGCCAGATAGAGGGCATACGATGGTGTGCAACAGAGTACTGTCGAACCCAAATCCCTCATCAGCATAATTTGCTTAGCCGTATTGCCCGAGGAAGTCGGAAGCACGCTGCATCCCACTTTCGTAGCACCATCGTGAGCGCCCAGGCCTCCAGTGAACAATCCGTATCCATAAGACACCTGAGCCACATCATCCTTTGTCACGCCATAGGCGGTGAGACAGCGAGCCACACCCTCAGCCCAGTCCTCCAAGTCGCTAGAGGTATAGGCAGCGACAATTGGCTTCCCCGTCGTGCCGCTCGAAGCATGAAAGCGGACAATCTCGTCCATCGGCGCAGCAAACATTCCTGTCGGGTAATAGTCGCGCAGATCCTTCTTCTGCATGAAGGGCAGTTTCACAATGTCGTCAATCGTCTTTATGTCGTCGGGCGAAACACCCGCTTCATCCATTCGCTGACGGTAAAACTCCACTCGTTCATACGTATAGCGGACAATTTGGCGTAGTCGCTCACTCTGCAAGGCACGCATCTCTTCTGCGCCCATGCATTCCATCTTTTCGTTCCAATATCTCATAAAATCCAAAATTTGGCCGCAAAATTATTACTTTTTCTGCAAGCAACAAAACAAATCATAATTTTTCATGCCAAAATCACATTCATTAACTGTTTACCCAGGAAAAGGCTGAAAGCAAAAAATCTCCCCTTTTTTTTTGGCTCTTCGCATAGTTTGCCGTACCTTCGCAAGCTGAAATAAAAAGGACAGATGATGAAACTTACAAAATACGTGGTGAATAGCTGTAGATACTGCCTGACAATTGCCGGGATGGCAGCCGTTTTGGCAGGTTGCAAACCTGATGCTGACATCATGCAAAAGGTGGAAGAGGGGTATGTCATCAACACGACCAAGCTGTCGCCAGAGGTTCTGGGATATGAAGGAACGACCCCCGTAAAGATATATATATCAAACAATAAGATTACAAAGATTGAAGCTCTTCCCAATCGCGAAACGCCCCGCTACTTTGCACGGGCGAAGACGTATCTCCTCCCCCAGTGGAACGGCATGGAAGTTTCGCAAGCATTGAAAGCCGACGTGGACGGGGTGACGGGTGCCACCTACTCGTGCAAGGCTGTAAAAGAGAATGTGCGATTAGGATTAGAGTACTACAAGAAACATAGGAAAAAGTAGAGAAAAATGGAAATTAAGCCTTACGTTCATAGCGTTCACTATTACGAGACGGATAAGATGCAGATTACGCATCACAGCAACTACATCCGTTTCATGGAGGAAGCACGTATTGACTTCATGGAGCAGATGGGGTATGGTTTCGACAAAATGGAGGCTGAGGGTATTGCATCGCCCGTAATGAGTGTGACATGCAACTACCGCCGCCCGACGATGTTCCCCGACAAGATTGTCATCACGCTGCATGTGGAGGAGCTGGCACACTTCAAGATGCGCTTCGGCTACACGATGAAGGTGGACGACACGGTGGTGTGCACAGCATCAAGCCAGCACTGTTTCCTACGTGACGGACACCCTATTTCGCTGGAGGATTCACTCCCTGAGTTCTACGAGATACTGAAGGGGTTTGAAGTTAAGGCTTAATACTACAAACAATCCACGATTTCGTCCAGCGGCTTGCGAGATTTCCCGGGAGCATCGTCGCCTGCAGGATAGCCGAGGGGGACGAGGGCCACGGGCTCCAATCCGTCAGGGAGGCTGAAGGCTTTGCGGGTGCCCTCGACATCGAAGTTGCACACCCAGCAAGTGCCCAGTCCCTGCTCGGCAGCTGCTAAGCAGAGGTGTTCCGTTGCAATGGCCACATCGATATCAGCATGATCCTTTCCATCGCTGCGACGCTTCCACGACTGTGTGTGATCGGCACAGCAGATGATGACGATGGGAGCTTCGCGGAACCAGGGGCGGTCGTAATAGGGATAGAGTCGTTCCCTGGCTTCGTCAGTTTTCAGGACGATGAACTTCCACGGCTGGGAATTGACTGCCGAGGGGGCTAGACGGACACAGTCGAGGATATACTGCAACTTGACGTCCTCTACGGCGACGTTTTTCTTATAGCCACGCACCGAATGGCGCAGGAGGGAGAGTGATTTGAAGGACATGGATGGGTATTTGGGGGATGTGTATCTTGTTACTACCTTACGTTTTTTATTTTATGCCACGGGCGGTTTTGATGGTTTCATAGGCTTCGTTGACGGCGCGGAACTTTTCCGTGGCGTTTTTGACCACTTCCTCCCCTGCCCCGGCGACTTTGTCGGGGTGGTAGCGGAGGGCCATGCGGCGGTAGGCTTTCTTCACCTCGTCGTCCGTTGCCGTGGGGGAAATCTCCAACACAGTATAGGCCCAGTCGGGGTCCTTCGTCTTCTGATAGAGGGCAGCGAGGGAGTTGTAGTCAGCTTGCGAAAGCCCCATTCCGGCGGCAATCTGCTGGATGACCTGCTGTTCACGGGGGTCGAAGTCGCCGTCGATGTGGGCAAGGTCGAGCAGCATGTGGACAATCTCAAGACGGGTGGAATAGTTGACGTTCTCCCCTATCTGCCGAGACACGCTGACGGGGTCGATATCCCTCTCCAGCAACTGTTTGAGCAGCTGAAGCGCCTGCTTGGCACCTGCTTCGTCGTAGTTGTTACGCAGATAGGCTTTCACGTGTTCGAGCTCGGATTTCAGCAGACGTCCGTCGGCTTTCATGACGCAGGCTATGAGTACGAGAATGGAGATGCGGATGTCGCCCACGGTGGCACGCTGTCGCGTGTAGGTCGTTCCCGGGCGCCCTCCTCTGTCGTACGCTCCCCCGGGGCTGTCGCCTTCCCTCTCATACGAGAGTACGGCAATGCCCTTGTCGACCATCGAGCCCAGGATGGCGCCTAGGATGGCACCTATCGGGCCGCTGAGCACAAAGCCCAGCCCTCCGAGAATCCATTTAACGACTGACACTTTATTTAATTAAGAATTAAAAATAATATTAAGGGGGGCTATTTCTTCAGCAGGTCCTTCAGGGGGCAATCGGTCTGGTGGAGGCCGGCGGCAAACATGCGGGCATTGAGGCGAGCACCCTCCAGCGAGGTGTGGGTGTGGTCGTGCCGGTAGTAGGCGGCGGCTTTTGCCTTCGAGGCCTCGGGGGTGTTAGCACGGCAGTGCTTGTCCAGATAGTCGGCCGTCAGGTTGTGGATGTCCACGAAAGGTACGTCCATCTCCCTAGCCACCTCGGCAGCCCATGTAACGGCGCTGCCGGGACGTCGCTCGATGGCGTTGCCAGGCCACTCGTTTCTCGGCGTCATGCTGCAGATGATGGGGATGGCGCCTTTCTCGCGGGCATCGCCAACGAACTTGCGCAGGTACCAGCCGTAGGTGTAAACGACCTTGTAGCTGTAGTCGCTCTGCAGGCGGTAGACGTGACTGCTGTCGGCGGTGCCGGGAATGTCGGCCCGAGCCTTGCCCCCTGCGATGTCGCCCATGTCGTTGTGCCCGAACTGGATGACGACGTAGTCGCCGGGCCGCAGGCTGTTGTAGACCTGTTCCCAGCGTCCCTCCTCCAAATAGGTGCGTGCACTGCGTCCAGCCTTGGCTGCATTGACGACGTGCACCAGCGGCTCGTGCGTCCGCTTGTCCTGGCGGAACAATGCCGAGGTGATGGCGGGGTTGGCCCAGCCCCACATGCTGTCGGGGTTACCGGGAATGTCTTCGTTCTGCATGGTACTGTCGCCGCAGAAGTAGACGGTGGGTTTGCCGTCGGCGTGCGTCACCGGGTAGGTAGGGTACCAGGTGTCGGGCGGTGTGAGGTAGGCTGCCAGCCCTAGCCCGGGGCAGGCGCTGATAGCCTCGGCCGCCGAGCGGGCGTTGAGCCGCGCGCCGAACTCGCTGCTGTGTATCTTGTCGAGGTAGAAGTGGTAGTCCACCTTCGCTGCACCGAAGCGCTCGAACTGGAGCGCCGTGGTGCCCTCGAGGTCGATGAAGGGCACGTTCTCCTCAGCGCAGACCTCCTTCTGCCAGCGGGTGAAGGCCTCTGTCTTGCGTGCGATGCGGCCGTCGCTGCCCCAGTCGTTCCTGGGGGTGAGTGAGCAGAGGATGGGGTGTGCGCCCCGGCTACGAACGTTGCGGATGAAGCGGCGCATGTATTCGCCGTAGGTGTAGACCACCTCCCGTTCGCCCGTCTCCCTGATGGTGACGACAAGGCTGTCGCTACCCGTGCCGGGTATGGAGGCGCGTGCGCGTCCGCTGTCATAGGGGCCGTTGTCGTTATGCCCCAGCTCGATGATGACCCAGTCGCCCTCGCGGATGCCCTTCAGCACGTCCGGCCACAGGCGGCGGTAGAAGGTGCGGCTGCTGGTACCGCCTAGGGCGTGGTTCTCCACGCTGATGCGCTGCGGGTCGAAGTAGAGGTGCGCAAAGTAGCCCCACCCCCACTGACCGTTGTTACCGTTGCCCAGGGTGCCCGTGCGCATGGTGCTATTGCCCACGAGGAAGAGCACAGGGTTGTCGCCCACGCGGCTGCTGCCGCTGACGGGGCGTGCCGATGCCGCCTTGTTCAGGCTGTCCAGCGTGAGGTCCGTCACACGGTTCACGTCCTCCACCGGACGCGGCACCTGACGGTCCGTCACCTGCGCCTGCGCCACCGCGGTTACAACCAAGGCTACGATTATTATTTGTTTCTTCATCATTCACTTATTTAATAACCTATATTTCTAATGGGCTTAATAATTCATTGCAAAGATAAGAACAATCTTTGATTATTACCAAATTATTTTCGGAAAAAGTATTTCCAAAGATTCTGTTCGTATTTTTTTTCGAAGCATGACAAGGATTACTAAAAGACACGTTCCACGAGTCTTTTAGAACCCAAAAGCCGAAAAAAGAAAGTTTAACCGATGTTTGACCATTTTATAAACACGGGCGGCGTTTATATAAACAGGGACCATGTTTATATAAACAGGGGCGCTGTTTATAGACAGAGTAAACAAATAGGAAATAAGATAGGACAGAAAAAGAACGAAAAAAACGCCTCCCTTTCTACGGGAGGCGTCTGCGAGAGTTTTCACGTCATCAGCCCAAATAGGTCTTCAGCAGCTTACAGCGCGTGCTCTGACGGAGGCGGCGGATGGCTTTCTCCTTAATCTGACGGACACGCTCACGCGTCAGGCCGAAGCGGTCGCCGATCTCCTCGAGCGTCATCTCCTGGCACCCGATGCCGAAGAACATGCGGAGGATTTCCTTCTCACGCTCGGAGAGGGTGTTGAGCGCACGGTCGATTTCCGTCGAGAGGCTCTCGTTGACCAACGAGCGGTCTGCCAAAGGACTGTCGTCGTTGATGAGGACGTCCAGCAGGCTGTTGTCCTCGCCGTCCACGAACGGGGCATCCACAGAGACGTGGCGTCCGCTGACCTTCAATGTGTCGGCAATCTTGTCCACGGGGACGTCGAGCTGCTCGGCGAGCTCCTCGGCACTGGGACGGCGCTCGTTCTCCTGCTCGAACTTGCTGAAGGCCTTGGTAATCTTGTTCAGCGAGCCCACCTGGTTGAGCGGGAGGCGGACGATGCGGCTCTGCTCGGCAAGGGCCTGAAGGATGCTCTGGCGAATCCACCACACAGCATAGCTGATGAACTTAAAACCACGTGTCTCGTCGAACTTCTCGGCGGCCTTGATGAGGCCCAGATTTCCTTCATTGATAAGGTCAGGCAAGCTGAGACCCTGATTCTGGTACTGCTTTGCCACGGAAACAACAAACCGAAGGTTCGCACGGGTGAGTTTCTCCAATGCGCGACGGTCGCCCTTGCGGATGCGCTGTGCGAGCTCCACTTCTTCTTCAACGGTTATCAGGTCCTCACGACCTATCTCCTGAAGGTATTTGTCAAGTGATGCGCTCTCGCGATTGGTGATGCTTTTTGTAATTTTAAGCTGTCGCATTGATTGTTATGTATTTACCTTGTGTAATAGGGAAAAATCATGCAAAAATAGACAGAATAAAACTCTTTTGCAAGTTTTTCCCCGACTTTTTTCAAAAAAAATGGAAAAAAGGAATAGCAAGCGGAAGAGAGGCAGATGAGAATTGATGGGTGAAGAATGAGGATTGAAGGTCCTACGGTCCAGCACATCCGTGCGCAGCCTGACCCTCAATCCTCAGGAAATTCTCAAATCCCCCCGGTCCGGGCCCTACTCCTCCGAGAGGTCGACGGCGTAGTTGTAGCGCTTGCCGCTGGAGTAGGTGCCGATGATAAAGAGCACCTGGTCCGGCGACTGCGAGGCTGCCTTGAAGGCGGCGCGAAGGTCGTCCTCGCTCTTTATCTGCTGCCCGTTGACCTTCAGGATGATAAAGCCCTTCTTGATGCCGGCATCGGCGAACTTGCCCTTCGTGACACCCGTCACCTGCAGGCCATAGCCGATGTTGAGGGCCTTCTTTGTGGCATCGTCAACCTCCTTGAAGGCGGCGCCCAGTATCGCCAGGTCGGCGTCCTTGACCACCTTCGTATTGCCTTGCGGATTCTTCAGCGTCACTTCCTTGGTCTGTTCCTTCTTGCCGCGTGTGAACGTCACCTTCACCACGTCACCGGGACGATGACGGGCCATCGTCTCCTGCAGCTCGGCCATGGTCTTGACCTTCTTGCCGTCGACGGAGGTGATGATGTCGCCCTTCTCGATGCCGGCCTCGGCAGCGCCGCCGTCATCGGGGACACCGGTCACAAGCACGCCCTCGTGGTACTTCATATTCTTCACGTCGTCCTCTGTCAGGTCAAGTTCGCCCAGCGCCTTCTCGCTCATCTCGGAGAGATTGGCGACGTCCGTGCCCTGGATGCCAAGCATGGCGCGCTGCACGGTGCCATATTCCTTCAGGTCGCTGATGACCTTCGTGACAATGCTCGTGGGAATGGCAAAGCCGTAGCCGGCATAGCTGCCCGTGGGTGAGGAAAGCACGGCATTGATGCCCACCAACTCGCCGCGGACGTTGACAAGTGCGCCGCCGCTATTGCCTTGGTTGATGGCTGCGTCGGTCTGGATGAACGACTCTATACCTCCGTTGCGGCCATAGACGCCCAGCGAACGGGCCTTGGCGCTGACGATACCGGCGGTGACCGTCGAGGTGAGGTTGAAGGGGTTGCCGACGGCAAGCACCCACTCGCCCACCTTCAGGTTGTCGCTATTGCCGATGGGCAGCGCAGGGAACTCGTCGCCCTCAATCTTCACCAGCGCAAGGTCGGTGCTGGCATCGGCGCCGATGAGACGGCCCTTGAACTCGCGGTTGTCGTTGAGCTTGACGTCTATCTCGTCGGCCCCGTCGATGACGTGGTTGTTCGTGACGATGTAGCCGTCCTTCGAGACGATGACACCCGAGCCGATACTGCCGCGGGGCGGGGTCTGAATCTGCTGCTGGCGCGAACCGCCGTAGCCGTCACCGAAAAAGAAGTCGAAGAGGTCGGGCATCTGCGGGATATCGACCACCTGCGTTTTGCCGTGGATGGTCGATTTGATGTGTACGACTGCGTGCACAGAAGCTTCGGCAGCCTCCGTCAAATCGACGTTGCCTGCCCCACGGTCGCCTGCGGTGATGGCTACCGGCATGGTGAAGCCGCTCTCAAACGGCTGCGACTGGGCCTGGGCCGAGCGCTGATTCTTACTCGTCAGGACATACGTTGTCAGCCCTGCCACCAAGGCGCTGCACAGAACCACAAGCGCCATGTTCAAGAATTTACTTCCAGTTGATTTCATAATTTTTTGTTTTGAGTTATGTTAATTTTCCAATTGTTTTAACGATTCTCTGGCAAATATACGACAAAAATCTTGCTATTATTACAATTTCGCTTCCATTATTATCGCATTTTAACCAAACGGGGAGCGTCTTAACGAAACTTTATGTTCTGCCCGTTCCCTTTCAACATTTGTTCACACAAAAAGTGTGCCACAACGTCAGGAACAGACAGCAGGAATGACAAGACTGTCATACAAAGCGGATATCCGTTATCACCTGGGCACCGACAGCGGCATTGAGGCGCTGCACCAGCGACGAGCGCTGCATCATCAGCTCGCTCTTCAGCACGGAACTTGACAAATTGACACAAAGCGTCTGCCCCTTTATATAAAGGTCGCGCGTATAGCGCTCCACGGGCTTTCCCAGCACGTCCGTCCACGACTGGATGAGGCGGTATTCGTTCAGCGGTCCCTCCAGTCCCTGCTGGCGCAACAATGCCAGCACCACATCGCCCACCTGCTCTGCCTTGCGCCGTTTCATAATATATATTATAATAAGGTAATCTCGCCGTCGGCAACGCTGAAAAGCTTATAGTCGCTGCCAGCTGAGGCAAGGATGCGGTCCATGTGGCCGCGGTTGACATCGGTAATGAATATCTGGCCGAAACGGTCGCCCGATACCAGCCGCACGATTTCCTCCACACGCGAGGCGTCCAGGCGGTCGAAGATATCGTCAAGCAGCAGCAGAGGCGAGGTGCGGCTGGTGCGCTTCAGGAACTCAAACTGCGCCAGCTTCAGCGCAATAAGGTACGTCTTGTTCTGCCCCTGCGAGCCCTCGCGCTTCATCGGATAGCCCTCGAGCTGCATCACCAGCTCGTCTTTATGTGTGCCGTGAATGCTGTAGCCGAGGATGCGCTCCCTCTCCCTCCCGCTGCGGAAGAGAGAGAGCAGGTCGCCCCTGTCGCCATGCGACTCATAAGTCAGCGACACCGTCTCGCGGCTCTGCGCTATCTGGGAGTGAATATCTTGAAAGATAGGTGTAAACTCGTCGATAAATGCCTGACGACGCTTGTAGATGACAGCTCCGGCCTCAGCCATCGCCTCCTCATAAAGACTCATCACCTCAGGGTCGGGCTCCATCTCGGCCTTGAGCATGACGTTGCGCTGCGTGAGCGCATTGTCGTAGCGGATAAGCTGCAGGAGATACTCTTTGTCGTACTGCGAGATAGCCACATCCATGAATCGACGGCGCTCGTCGCTACCTCCGCTGATGAGTTCTGCATCGGATGGCGATATCATCACCAATGGTATGACGCCCACATGCTCCGACGAACGCTGATAGGTCTTCCCCCCAAGCTTCACCTGCTTGCGCTGCCCGCGCTTCAAACCGCACAAGACATCCTTTACATCGCCCTGTTCCGTCTCATAATGCCCCTGTATCAGACAAAAGTCCGCATCGTGGCAGATAACTTGCGAGTCGATGGGATTGGTGGCGCTGCGGCAGAACGAGAGGTAATAGATCGCATCCAGCAGATTGGTCTTTCCCATTCCGTTGCGCCCGATCAGGCAATTCATCTTGGACGATAGTTCCAAGTCTGCCTGAGCGATGTTCTTGTAGTTTACGACTGTCAGCTTTTTCAGTATCATGACGCTGCGAAGGTAAGGAAAAAAAACAAAAGTCAGCCTTTTTTCTCCATAAAATGCGAAAAAAAGAACATCCGACGAAAAAAGTTGCCCTGAAATTTCGTCATTCACAAGAAAAGGACTAATTTTGCGGGCTGAAATCAAAAACTTATCAGAAAAAACTAAAATTACAACCAATATGGCACAAAAGAAAAAAGCAAGAACTGCCGCTCAGCAGAACGCCGCCAACGTCGGCGAAGCCGTGAGCCGTACCGAACAGTACATCGAGAACAACAAGAAGAAGCTGACCATCATCGTCTGCGCCATCATCGTCATCATTGCAGCCGCTCTGCTGCTGAACACCTATTACATCGCTCCGCGTCAGCAGAAGTCGCTGGAGGCCCTCGTCACTGGCGAGAAACTCTTCCAGGCTGGTGATTTCCAGAAAGCGCTCGAAGGCGACAGCTACGAGTACGACGGATTCGATGCCATCATCAAGCACTTCCGCGGCACCAAGGGCGCTAACCTCGCCAAAGCATACGCAGGTCTGAGCCACGCACAGCTAGGCCAATATGAGGAGGCTGTCCCCTACCTCAAGGGGTTCAAGGGCAAGGATCACATGATTGCCCCCTCCGTGCTAGGTGCTCTCGGCAACTGCTACGCTCAGCTGGGTGACAATGCCAAGGCTGCCGTCACGCTGATGGCTGCCGCTGCCAAGGCTGACAACAATGCCCTCAGCGCTGGCTACCTCGTTCAGGCCGGACAGCTCTTCGAAGAGCTTGGCGAGCCCTCCAAGGCCCTTGCCGCCTACAAGCAGGTGAAGGAAAAGTACTATCAGTCCACGCAGGCTGCCGACATCGACAAGTACATCGAGCGCTTGAGCAAATAAGAGTGCTCCACACACCCCTTAGTCAAGCCCCTTCATCTGGGGCTTTTCTATTTTATAGTTTCCCTAAGAAAGACAACCGATAGAGTTTGACTTTGGCTCCACAGCGCACTGCGTTAATTTCACAGCGCAGTGCGCTATTTTCACAGAGCAATGCGTTGTTGAAAGAATGTAGTGCGACGACATGCCAAAAGATGCGTCACTATTGTCTTCATAAGGTTATTCTGACAAGAAAAGCAGGAAAAAAAGAGGAGGATTGCATTTTTTAGGCGAAAAATTTGGAAAAATGAAAGCAAATGTAGTATCTTTGCAGCCGAAATAGAAGAGAAATGCGTTTTCTGCACCATATCCATCATTTCCATCACCGTATCGCCTGATAGGGTAAGTGCTGAATATGGGTCAGAAAAAGACGTGAACTATAGAAAAGGACTTACCACACCAGGTAAGCCCTTTTTCATTTAGAATTAAGAATAAATGTTTTAGATAATGATACGAATTGCCATCCAGTCTAAAGGACGATTGAACGAACAGAGTGTGGAACTGCTAAAGGATGCAGGCGTCACCATCGACGAGCAGAAGCGGAAATTCCTGGGGCGTGCTGCCAACTACCCGCTCGAAGTACTCTATCTGCGCGACGACGACATCCCTGAAGTAGTTGCCGACGGCTCATCGGACATCGGCATCGTCGGCCTCAACGAAGTGGCTGAGACGGGTGCCGACGTCAATATAGTCCGCAGGCTCGGCTTCGGACGCTGCCGCATCTCGCTGGCTGTGCCGAAAGCCATTGATTATACGTCCATCGAGTGGTTCAACGGCAAAACCATTGCCACCTCCTACCCGAATATCCTCAAGCGCTTCTTTGCCGAGAAGGGCATCGATGCCTCCATCCGCGTCATCAAAGGCTCAGTAGAAATCGCCCCCGCAGCGGGCATTGCCGATGCCATATTCGACATCGTTTCCTCGGGCGGAACGCTCATTTCCAACGGCTTGGTAGAGGTGGAACGCGTTTTCGAATCAGAAGCCGTACTTATTGGCGGCAAGAACCTCACGGAGGAGAAACAAGCCATTCTCAACTCTATGCTCTTCCGCATTGATGCCGTTTCCAACAGTCGCGGGAAGAAATATATTCTGATGAACCTGCCCTCCGACAAAATCGACGAAGCCATCCGCATCCTCCCTGCCCTGCGCAGTCCGACGGTTATGCCCCTTGCCGCTGAGGGATGGTGTTCGCTCCACTCCGTAGTAAAGGACATTGACCTTTGGGAAAAGGTGGAAAAACTCAAGGCCCTCGGCGCAGAAGGCATTCTCGTTCTCCAATTAGATAAAGTAATAGAATAAAATGGTTTCCATCCTGACAAATCCCTCCCCCGCTACTTGGCCTGCGCTGTGCAAGCGAGCCGAGTTTGACGACAGCGTTATTGAGGCGCGTGTCCGCGCTATCCTCCAGCGTGTCAGGGCTGACGGCGACAACGCCCTACGCGCCATCACAGAGGAAATTGATGGAGCCTGCCCCAATGAGTTCCTCGTTTCCGAAACCGAATTTGAACGTGCCTCCTCGTTGGTGCCCAATGAATTGAAAGAAGCCATCATTCAGGCAGAAGGCAATATTGAACGATTTCATAAAGCTGAGTTCCCCTCATCGTTTAAGGTGGAAACCATGCCAGGAGTCAGTTGTCAGCGACGCTGGCTCCCCATCAGCCGCGTTGGTCTTTACATTCCAGGAGGCAGCGCCCCGCTTTTCTCCACCATACTGATGCTGGCAATCCCTGCCCGTCTTGCCGGATGCCCCGAAGTCATTCTTTGCACCCCCTGCAACAAAGCCGGAGAAGTAAATCCCGTCGTACTTTGGACAGCCCGCTTGTGTGGCATCGAAACCGTCTATAAACTGGGTGGCGCTCAAGCTATTGGCGCAATGGCTTATGGTACGGAGAGCATCTGCCCTGTGAACAAAATCTTCGGTCCAGGCAATCGCTACGTGACAAAAGCCAAGCAGATGGTAAGCACCGGGAGTACTGCCATCGACATGCCCGCAGGTCCTTCTGAAATCATGGTACTTGCTGACGAAACAGCCTCGCCTGACTTCATTGCTGCCGACATGCTTTCGCAAGCCGAGCATGGCCCCGACAGCCAGGCTATGGTGGTCTGCCCCAATATGGAAATGGCAAAAAGCATCAACGATGAACTGGAACGCCAGTTAGCCCTTCTGCCCCGTGCCCCCGTAGCAGACAAGGCACTCTCCAACAGCCGGATCATCGTTTTCAATACGCCCGATGAGGCTGCGCGTCGCGAACTCTTTATCAGTTTCGCCAACGCCTATGCCTCTGAGCACTTGCTCATCGAGACTCGTGACCCATGGCAGATTGCCCATTGCATTACCGCTGCTGGAAGTATCTTCATCGGACATCATTCCCCCGAAAGTGCCGGTGATTATGCATCGGGCACCAACCACACACTGCCCACAATGGGCTATGCCAAGGCTTACAACGGCATTGGCGTAGATAGCTTCATGCACGCCATCACCTATCAGGAATTATCTGCAGAAGGACTTGAATGTCTCTCCCAGGCCATCATCCACATGGCCGAGGCCGAGGGGCTTGATGCTCATGCAAATGCCGTCAAAGTAAGAGTAAAAAAATAAGAAAAACAGTTGCGTTATGAAAGACATTCTTTCTCTTGTCCGACCGAACATTGCTTCACTTTCCCCCTATTCCACCGCCCGCGATGAATACAAGGGGGACATCGGCATCTTCCTCGACGCTAACGAAAACCCCTTCAACAACGGCTATAACCGCTATCCCGACCCCCGTCAGCGGGCACTCAAGGCACGCATCTCCCTCCTTAAGGGCATTGCCCCTGAGCAAATATTCATTGGTAACGGCAGCGACGAGGCCATTGACCTCTGTTTCCGCATCTTCTGCATACCTGGCACGGATAATGCCATTGCCATCCGTCCGAGTTACGGTATGTACCGCGTGGCGGCTGACATCAATGACGTTCCTCTGCGCGAGGTGCCACTGAATGCCGACTTTTCCTTACCCGTTGACAACCTATTGGATCAAACCGACGAACACAGCAAATTACTCTTTCTCTGCTCGCCCAACAATCCCACAGGAAACTGTTTCCCCTTGGAACAGATAACATATCTTTTGAACCGTTTTGGGGGAATGGTCGTTGTCGATGAAGCTTACATCGATTTTGCCGAACAGCCCAGTCTGCTCACCCTTTTGGACAAATATTCAAATCTGATTATCCTCCAAACCCTCTCTAAGGCCTATGGTATGGCGGGGCTGCGCCTTGGCCTCGCCTTTGCCGCAAAGGAAGTGATGCAACTGTTCGCGAACGTAAAATATCCCTACAACATCAACCTTTCCGCAATGGAGCACGCCGAAAGACTGCTCGCAAGGGATGTTTGTTCAGAGGTTGAAATTATAAAAAAGGAACGCATGCGTATAACAAAAGCACTCTCTACCCTTCCCTGCGTGCTCAGAGTCTATCCATCCGATGCCAATTTTCTGTTGGTTAAAGTGACAGACGCCGACAGAATTTACGACCAGCTTATCGAGGGAGGTGTCATCGTCCGCAACCGTTCTCGCGTCAAAGGATGTGAGGATTGCCTGCGCATCACCATCGGCACCCCTGCTGAAAACGACAACATGCTTTCCATCGTATCCGCTTTTAATAAACCGCTAATCGTCAAATAAGTAAATGAAAAAAGTTCTCTTTATTGACCGCGACGGCACCATACTTGTCGAGCCTCCTGTAGATTATCAGATAGACTCCATTGACAAATTCGATTTCGTCCCCGGTGCCATTAGCGCGCTGAAGGTGCTCTCTACGCTCGGCTTCGACTTAGTCATGGCATCGAATCAGGATGGTCTCGGCACCGAATCATTTCCCATAGAGGACTACCAGCCACTTCAGGACCTGTTGTTGCGTACACTTCGCAGCGAAGGTGTCGTCTTTGATGACATTCTCGTCGACACCTCCTTCCCCGAGGATAATGCTCCCACCCGAAAGCCGCGGACCGGCATGTTCAGCAAATACCTTGCGGGGGACTACGACCTCGCGGCAAGCTATGTCATCGGCGACCGCGAGACGGACATGGAGCTTGCCCGCAACTTGGGCGCACAAGGCATACCCTTCCGGAACAACTGGGCTGCAATAGCGGAACGGCTGCGCCGCGCGTGCCGCACGGCTACAATAACCCGCAATACCCACGAGACAAGGATTACCGTCGACGTTGATCTTGACAACGCCACGCCATCGGCTATCAGCACAGGCCTGAAATTCTTCGACCACATGCTCGACCAAATTGCCCATCATGGCGGCATCGGCCTCAACATCAGTGCGCATGGCGACCTGGAAGTGGACGAACACCACACCATGGAGGATGTGGCCATCTGCTTGGGCACGGCCCTGCTGCAGGCGCTGGGTGACAAGCGGGGCATTGAGCGCTACGGCTTCGCATTACCCATGGACGAGTGCGATGCGATGGTACTGCTCGATTTCGGCGGGCGAATGGATTTCAGTTGGGACGTCACCTTCACCCGTGAATACATCGGCGACACTCCTACGGAGATGTTCCGTCACTTCTTCCATAGCCTCTGCGCCGCCATGCAATGCAACCTTCACATAAAGGCCAACGGCGAGAACAACCATCATCTGGCCGAAGCCGTCTTCAAGGCTTTTGCCCGCGCTTTACGTGCTGCTATCTACCGCCAGCCCTTCAACTACGATCTCCCCTCTTCCAAAGGATTACTCTGACACAATGATTGCCATCATCGACTACAACACGGGCAACATCCGCTCTGTCATCAATGCCCTGGACCGCATCGGCGCTGCCGACTGTGTGCTCACATCCGACGCCGGCACCATCCGCCGAGCCTCGCATGTCCTACTCCCCGGCGTAGGTGAAGCAGGAACAGCCATGAATGAACTGCGCTCCCGCCGTCTCGACACGATTATCCCCACCCTCACACAGCCCGTCCTCGGCATCTGCATCGGTACGCAGCTGATGTGCCTGACATCCGAAGAAGGCGACACCGCGTGCCTGGGCATCTTCCCCACCCGCATCGTCCGTTTCCAGTCATTAAAAGTTCCCCACATGGGATGGAATACCCTGACAAGCCTTCGCAGTCCACTCCTGAACGACATCAGCGAAGAAAGCTATGTCTACTATGTCCATTCCTTCTACCCCGAGCTTTGCGACTGCACCATTGCCCACACGGAGTATGGCGTACCATTCAGCGGTGCCCTTCAGAAAGACAACTTTTTCGGCACGCAGTTCCACCCCGAAAAAAGCGGCCCCGTGGGCGAACAGATCCTCCGCAATTTCCTTTCCCTTTAGTTCCATTTGTCCCATGATTGAAATCATCCCTGCCATAGACCTCATCGAAGGCCGCTGCGTCCGCCTCTCACAAGGCGACTACGACCGGCAGCGCACGTACGATGCTTCGCCGCTTGACATAGCGTGCCAATTTGCTGATGCAGGCATCCGTCGTCTGCACCTTGTCGACCTCGACGGAGCAAAGGCTGCCCGCCCCTGTAACCTCCATGTGCTGGAAGCCATCGCATCAGCTACCGACCTCGATATTGAATGGGGTGGCGGCATAAAAGACCGTGAAGCATTGAGCAACGTCTTCTCAGCCGGTGCGGGTCACGCCATCTGTGGCAGCATAGCTATCCGGCAGCCCGATGACCTCCGTGCATGGTTAGAGGATTTCGGAGGAGAGCGCATTATTCTCGGAGCTGATGTGAGGGAAGGCCGCGTAGCTGTCGGCGGCTGGCTGGAGGATTCAGCTCAAACCGTCGACGCCCTTATTGACACATTTCTTCCCCATGGACTTTCAGAAGTCATCTGCACCGACATCAGCCGCGACGGGATGCTCACCGGCCCTTCTTTCGACCTCTACACTCGCCTGCAAGCAGCCTACCCAGCAGTGACGTTCACCGTCAGCGGAGGCATCAGCAGCGTGGACGACATCCGCCGTCTTGACGCGCTCGGTCTGCCTCGAGTCATTGTCGGCAAGGCCTTTTACGAAGGGCATATCACCCTCTCCGACCTCTCTTCATTCAAAAAGAGTTTAAGATAAAAATATTAAATCGTTAATAATCTTCATGCTCTCCAAACGAATCATCCCCTGCCTCGACGTCAAGGACGGCCGCACCGTCAAGGGCGTTCACTTCGTCGGCCTTCGCGATGTAGGCGATGCCGTCGAACTGGGCAGCCGCTATGCTGCCGAAGGGGCCGACGAGCTTGTCTACCTCGATATCAGCGCCACTCACGAAGGACGTCATACTTTCACCCAGCTCGTCGAGCGCATCGCCCGTGCCATCAATATCCCCTTCACCGTTGGCGGCGGCATCAGCACCATGAACGATGCCGAGCGTCTGTTGGCTGCCGGTGCCGACAAAGTCAGTATTAACAGCGCGGCCCTCGCCCGCCCTGCATTCATCAGCGAATTGGCCGAGCGTTTCGGCAGCCAGTTTGTGGTCGTAGCCATCGATGCCAAAACGACCGACAACGGAACTTGGCACTGCACCACCCACGGAGGGCGACGGCTCACTGAAGTGGAGCTTTTCGCCTGGGCCCATGAGGCACAAGAACGCGGCGCAGGGGAAATCCTCTTTACCTCTATGGATCACGACGGCACCCTCGCCGGCTACCCCTGTGACACGTACGCTGCCTTGTCCGACGGTCTTTCCATCCCCATCATCGCCTCTGGAGGTGCAGGCAGCATTGACCATATTGCTGACGTCCTCACTCAAGGCCGTGCCGATGCCGCTCTCATCGCCAGCCTCTTCCACGACGGTGTTCTCACAATTCCCTCTCTCAAGCAAGAACTCCACAACCGCCAAATTCCCGTTAGAATCTAATTATATAATATATGACTTTCACCGATTTCAACCTCTCAAAAAACCCCGACAACCTGCTGCCCGTCATCATTCAGGACGCGGCTACGCTGCGTGTCCTTATGCTCGGCTACATGAATGCCGAAGCCTTCGAACGTACTGTCACTACCAACCTTGTCACCTTCTATAGCCGCAGCCGCCAAACCCTTTGGACAAAGGGCGAGACATCAAACAACTACCTCCACGTCGTAGAGATGTACGCCGACTGCGATGCCGACACACTCCTCATCAAAGCAATACCCGACGGCCCAACATGCCATCGCGGCACTACTGCTTGTTGGGATACGCCCGAGGCCGAAGGGTTTCTCTTCGAACTGGAACATTGCGTGCAGGACCGACACGAGAAAATGCCCCTCGGTAGCTACACCACTTATCTCTTCGAAAAAGGCCTCAACCGTATGGCTCAGAAGGTAGGCGAAGAAGCCGTTGAAACCATCATCGAGGCTACTACCGGCAATCGCGCCAAATACATCGAAGAGGCCTCCGATCTACTCTATCATCTCCTCGTCCTCAATGAACAAGTGGGCGTCACCCTCGCCGACCTCCAGGCAGAGCTTCTCTCACGCCATAAGAAATAGCATATTATTCTATGCTTTTTTCTTTAAGCAGATGAAAAAGATTTGCGATTTCATAGCTCGTTGGATGGGAATATGGGTGCTGGCAGCGGCAACATTGTCATTGCTCTTTCCTTCATCATTTTCATGGATTAATACACGGACAATCAATCCACTCTTAGGCATTATCATGTTCGGAATGGGATTGACACTTTCTCCACGCGACCTCCGTGTGGTCTTAAGACGGCCGAGGGATATTCTCATCGGGTGTATGGCTCAGTTCACGGTTATGCCGCTGCTCGCCTTGGGATTGTCGTGGATCTTTGCTCTGCCGAAGGAGTTAGCGCTTGGCCTCATCCTTGTTGGATGTTGCCCAGGAGGCACGGCGTCAAATGTCATCACCTATCTTGCGGGCGGCGATTTAGCGCTGTCGGTAGGTATGACAGCTACATCAACCTTATTGGCCCCCTTGCTGACGCCCCTATTGGTTTGGTTAATGGCAGGGACAATGGTTGATGTCGATACCGTAGGCATGTTGCTGAGCATACTCTATGTCGTCATCGCCCCCATTGCCACCGGACTATTGTGCCAACGATTCCTTCACCGCGCAACTGAAATCGCTCAGCCTTTCCTGCCTGCATTATCAACGATAGCCATCGCCATGGTAGTGTGCATCGTCGTTTCGCATAATGCCGAACGTCTTCTCGTCGGCGGACTGATAGTAGTTCTGGCTGTGATGATGCATAATCTGCTGGGCCTCGCCATTGGATTTATGTTGGGCCGCCTTTTTCACCTGCCTAAACCCAAGTGCGTGGCCGTAAGCATCGAAGTGGGTATGCAGAATAGCGGCCTTGCGTCCTCGCTGGCCGTTCTCCATTTCTCCACTTTGCCACAAGCCGCTATCCCCAGCGCTATCTTCAGCGTGTGGCATAACATCAGCGGTGCTCTGGCAGCCAAGTTCTTTCAGAAAACAAAGGATACCACGCTACTTTTAAAAGGAAATGGTATAGCAGTTGGCTCAAATAACGAATAAGTATAAATTATCCGCATAATACCCCCTGAATGCTTGGACGCTGGACCATAGACGGAAGTTGTTCCAGTGGGCTGGCGGCGCGACGCAGTGGGCTGCGCTCCCAGCCCACTGGGCTGGCATTTTATTCCACTGGGCTGCGGAATAGCAATACCGGAGACATAATGTCATGCGCTGAGAAGCCTGTCAAATGAGGGCGAGAAATGCGGTCATAAAGGCCGCATTTCTGATTTATTGAGGTCTAATTCATTTATTACTCAACATAAAGAACCAGCCCTTTGAGATATTCGCCTTCGGGATGATAAATGTTGATAGGATGGTCTGCAGGCTGATGGAGCTGATGGAGAATGCGGACACTACGGCCCGATTGGGCAGCAGCGGTGAAAACAGCCATGCGGAACTGGTCTTTATTGACGGCCTGCGAACAGCTGAAGGTAAACAGAATTCCCCCATGACGGATTTTCTGGAATGCCTTGACATTAAGACGCCGATAGCCTTGTAAGGCGTTGTGAAGGGCATCGCGATGTTTCGCGAAAGCGGGTGGGTCGAGGACGATGAGGTCGTAACCTTCGGCATCATCGCAGCCGGGCATTGTGTCGAGATAGCGGAAGGCATCTTCAGCAAAAGCTTCGTGGCGTGTGTCGTCAGGGAAATTCAGCGCAACATTGGAACGGGTGATGTCGATGGCGCGGGCACTACTATCAACAGAGTGGACAAGCGTTGCCCCACCCCGCATGGCATAAAACGAGAAACCGCCTGTGTAGCAGAACATATTGAGCACACGGCGTCCGTGAGCGTATGTTTCGAGTAAGGCACGATTATCGCGCTGATCAACAAAGAAGCCCGTCTTTTGCCCACCCATCCAATCAACATGAAAACGTAGACCGTTCTCGAGGGCGACATCATCAGCAGGGCCACCGAGGAGGTAGCCATTCTCGTCGCGCAACCCTGCCTTGTAGGGTAAAGTGGTTTCAGACTTGTAAAAAATATTCTCTACCGTGCCGTTCATCACCTCCGCCAATGCTTCAGCGATGGCATGGCGGCTGACGTGCATGCCAACGGAATGAGCCTGCATGACGGCCGTACGGCCATAGATGTCAATGACAAGTCCAGGTAGGTCGTCGCCCTCGCCGTGGACAAGGCGGTAACTGTCGGTCTGCGTGCCCATGGCAAGGCCGATGCTACGACGAACATCATAAGCGACGCTCAAGCGATGACGCCAGAAAGCAGCATCGATGGGTTCATCCTCGTGGAACGTAAGGATGCGAACGGCAATGCTGCCAATCTGCACATGCCCCCAAGCAAGGAAATCGCCTTCAGACGACTCCACACGAACGATGTCACCTTCGTCGGGCTGCCCCTCAATGTGGTGAATAGCACCACTGAACACCCACGGATGGAATCGACGTAACGACTCCTCCTTTCCTCTTTTTAGAACAACGATTTTATCCATGAAAAATGATGCATTAGCAATTTTGAGTGGGAGATAACAATTCGTAACCTTCCTTTTTCAGCCGTTTCAGTTCTTCAAAAATGAGTATACAGGCCCAGGCATCGGTAGCTGCATAAAGTTTTTGGGAATCGGTGAGGACATCAGCCTCCCAGTTGCTGAGACGCTGCGACTTGGAAATACGCCGTTCGAAAAGGATGGCAAAGATTTTCTGCAGGCTCTGCGCCTCGAAGCCCATTTGGGCAACACATTGCTGCAGCTCCACATAGCCACGCGGCTCGAAGTCACCCGCCGAATGCAAGCGAGAGAAGTCATCGCGCAGCGAAAGGCCTATCTTTAGAGGAGACGAAGATTGGAAGAACCGTCTCATTCCTTCAGTAAAACCAGTACGGTTCAGGCGAAAGAGGAAGCAAGTGTCGGTTGTGGAAATTTGCAGGAGCGAGACGCCGAAAGACTGTCCGCGGCGGAACGAGGGGCGCGTCTCGGTGTCAATCCCCACGTAGGGCTGGCCATTTAAGTAGGCGACAGCCTTTTCGGCCTCGGTAGCCGATTGAACCACAATAATCCGTCCGCCAAAGGCAGAGACCTCCATGCCGGCTATCTCTGATTTATCAATATTACTCTTCAACGTCCTCATCATCCAAACTATATTTTACTTCATGCAATGCACGCAAGGTGTTGACAAGCGTTTGTCCCCAGTAGATTGCGAAGCTTTCGCGGCATTCGACAATAGCATCATTCATCGTCTGATTGACGCCCGTGCGGAAGAGGCAGACAAAGTTCTTGATGTCCTGCCAGATGTCTGCTAAATCCTCAGAAACAGTCTTGCGGATGGGGGTGTCGCTGTACTTCATGTCAGCAACAAAAACATCCAGATAGTCGTCACGCTCAGCCATCACGTCCGCCAGCGTCAGACGCAGCACTTCGTATTCGTCTTCAGTAACAAACCGCTCAAGGTCATCACATGCGTCTATCCGCGAGCACTCTGGCAACATACTGCCCTTGAGATAAAGCAACGGGAGCAACTTGAGCAGCGTATCGACAAGCGACGCACGAGTGGCACCTTCGCTGCGCTCTAAAAAACTGCAATACTCAGCCGCAACAGTCACAAATTCCACCACATTGCGGTCAAAAACGATTTCTGATCTTACTGGCATCTATTCACTACTTCTAATAATAGGGATGCAAATATAGCCCATTCGTTCCGATTCCGAAAACAGAAAATGAAAAAACTGTTATTTTAAATAAGAATACCAATTATTTTTCCAAACATTATCGGATAATCCACCAAAAAGTCCTACCTTTGCACCCAAATGTGGTTTCCGGAAAATGAGTAAAAAGAAATCTATCAATAAGGCGTCCGCCAAAGCATCAAAGACATCTTGGCTTTCGAGGACGTGGCAAGCTTTCACGAGTGACAAGACGCTGTTCATCATCGGCATTTTGCTGTTATTGGCTAGCCTTTACATGGCATTATCGTTTGCTTCGTACATCCTCAGCAGCGGCGGAATCGACCAAAGCGTTCTAGAAGCTGACGGCGCAGCTGCTGATTATAATAACATGGGCGGCAAACGGGGTGCCTGGATAGCCGAGGTGCTCATCAACCGCAGCTTTGGCATCACTGCATGTATCATCCCCATTCTGACAGCCGTTTACGGACTTCAGCTGATGCGCATCCGCAAAGGGGGATTCAAACTCGTTCGCTGGACAATCATCTGCTGCTCGATACTTATCTGGGGCTCTGTTTTCACCAACGTCACATTTGGCCATCTGAGCGACCGCATGAGCTACCACATTGGCGGTTGGCACGGCAAGTTCGTTACCGATTGGCTCACCAACCAGATTGGGCTGACAGGTGTTTTTATCGTCCTGTTTATCACCGCCATCCTTTTCTGCATCTATCTGACCAGCGATACCATTACGTTCATCCGCCGTCTGTTCCATCCGAGCTCGTTCTTGCCAGGCAAGGATGAGGAGGAAGAAGAATACATAGTTTCAGACAAGACTTCTGATTTCAATCTTCAGACATCAGATGAAATCCCTGCGAAAGATTCTGATGCAGAAGTATTTTCAAATAGTCTGAAACCTGCAATAAAATTGTCTGAAAAAGTGCCTGAGTCGGAAGACGAAGAGGAATTCGTCGAAGGACGCCCTGCCAGCGATAGAACCGTACACCTTACAGGTGAACCTGGATTCGATGTCACTGCTGCCTCCGAAACAGAAACGGTGAGCAAGCTTCAGCACGAGGAAGAGAAAGGCCCGTATGACCCCAAGAAAGATCTCTCGCGCTACAAATATCCTACCCTCGACCTGCTGAACAAGGGCGGCGACGATGCCATTGCCATCGACAGAGAAGAACAGGATAAGAACTACCACGACATCACCGAAACACTACGCTCGTTCGGCATTGAAATCAGCAGCATCAAGGGCACCGTAGGCCCCACCATCACCCTATACGAAATCACTCCTGCCCCTGGAATAAAAATCAGCCGAATCAAAAACCTTGAAGAGGACATTGCCCTCAGCCTGAAAGCACTCGGCATCCGTATTATCGCTCCCATGCCTGGCAGAGGCACCATCGGCATCGAGGTACCCAACCGCAAGGCGCAGACCGTCTCGATGTACTCCGTCCTTGCCAGCAAGAAGTTTCAGGAATGCGACTATTCCCTCCCCGTCGCCATCGGAAAAACAATCACCAACGAAGTCTTTACTTTCGACCTCGCTAAAGCACCCCATCTGCTGGTGGCAGGTGCAACAGGGCAAGGAAAATCCGTCGGCCTTAATGCCATCATCACCTCCCTTCTATTCAAGAAACACCCTGCCGAACTAAAATTTGTGCTCGTTGATCCGAAGAAGGTGGAGCTCAGCATTTACAACACCATCGACCACCACTTCCTGGCTAAGCTCGAGGATGAAGAGGACGCCATTATCACCGATGTCGATAAGGTTGTCCGCACGCTGAAATCGCTCTGCAAGGAGATGGACGACCGTTACGACCTGTTGAAAGCAGCTGGCGTCCGCGGCATCAAGGACTACAACGAGAAATTCAAAAACCGCCAGCTCAATCCCAAACAGGGGCATCGCTACCTGCCCTACATCGTTGTGGTCATCGACGAATACGGTGACCTCATCATGACCGCCGGCAAAGCTGTTGAACTGCCCATTTGCCGTATCGCCCAGCTGGCTCGAGCCGTCGGCATGCACATGATTATCGCTACCCAGCGCCCCACGGCCAACATCATCACCGGTACCATCAAGGCCAACTTCCCCACTCGTATCGCCTTTAAGGTAATGTCTCCTATTGACTCTCGCGTCATTCTCGAGCGAACAGGTGCCAACAACCTTGTCGGCCGAGGCGACATGCTCTATCTTGGCACAGGTGATCCCGTCCGTATCCAATGTGCCTTTGTTGATACACCCGAGGTAGAGCGTATCGGCGAATACATTCACAAGCAGCAGGCTTATCCAATAGTGTTCCCGCTACCCGAAGTGGTGGAAGAGACCGAGAGTGGTCCCTCCGACGATTTCGATGCCGGACACCTCGACCCGCTTTTCGAGGAAGCTGCTCAGCTGGTCGTCAGCCGTCAACAGGGTTCCACCAGCACCATTCAGCGCCAGTTCGCCATCGGCTACAACCGCGCCGGTCGCATCATGGACCAGTTGGAGCAGGCGGGCGTCGTCGGTCCTGCACAAGGCAGCAAGCCTCGTCAAGTGCTCATCCAAGATTTATTAGAGCTCGAGAACATTCTTTCCAACTTAAGAGAAAAATAATCATTCATCATTAATATTTTAATAAGGAAAACAATGAAAAAAGTATTAACCATTCTAATCGCTCTTGCCAGCCTGAATTTAGTCGCGCAGACGGATAAGGACACGCAAGCACTTATTGACAAGGCTATCGCCCAATTTGAAAAGGACGGAGTTGAAATGAAAGGCGTTGTCTACGTTGGCGACGGGGCATTTAATCTTACGCTTAAAATGGATCACGAACGCTTCAATGCCAGCGTAGCTGACTTCGCCCTCTGGTTCGATGGCAAGACACAGTGGTTCTTACGTTCTAACGAACTATACATCTCTCAGCCGACGTCTGAGGAGCAGCAGGCCTTCAACCCCTACTTGCTCATGAAGAATGCCCAGAAGCATTTCGATATCCGTAAGACAGACGGCAAGCAACTCCCCAAAGGAGCCGTTGCAGGCTTGCAGCTCACTCCCCGCAATTACTCCGAGTTACAAGGCGCAAAGCTCTTCTTTGATAAGGACAACCGTCTTGTCTCTCTGCAAGCTAATCTTCAAAACGGCTATCATGCAGATGTTGACATCACTTCCTTTAAAAACGGCATTAAATACGAGGCCAACACCTTCATCTGCAATCCCAAGGACTACGATGCCGATGTCATCGACATGAGATAACAATATGGAAAAGACAAAATGCCTTATTATAGGTTCCGGCCCTGCCGGATATACGGCCGCCATCTATACGGGACGTGCTAACATCCCTACCCTTCTCTACGAAGGTCTGCAACCCGGCGGACAGCTCACGACAACCACCGAAGTGGAGAACTTCCCTGGCTATCCCGAAGGCGTGGACGGCACACAAATGATGGACGACCTGCGTCGGCAGGCGCTCCGCTTCGGATGCGAGATTCGCGGCGGCATGACCGTCGAGGCCGACCTCTCGTCGGCACCCTACCACGTGACCATCGAGGACGGCACGGTCGTCGAGGCCGATACCATTATTATTGCCACAGGCGCTACAGCCAAATACCTCGGACTGGAGGACGAAAAGAAATACGCTGGCATGGGCGTCAGCGCCTGTGCCACTTGCGACGGTTTTTTCTACCGTCGCAAGACGGTGGCGGTCGTGGGCGGCGGCGACACCGCCTGCGAAGAGGCTTCCTATCTGGCGGGATTAGCTGCAAAAGTCTATCTCGTCGTCCGCAAGAACTACCTCCGCGCTTCGGAAATCATGCAGAAGCGCGTATTCGATAATCCAAAAATTGAAGTCCTCTTTGAGCATAACGTAGAGGGGCTCTTTGGCACCGATGGCGTTGAAGGGGCTCATCTGGTGAAACGTCTCGGCCAGCCCGATGAGAGTCACTACGACCTCGCCATCGATGGTCTGTTCCTCGCCATCGGACATCGTCCTAACAGCGACATCTTCCGTCCCTACGTCAAGACGGACGAAACAGGCTACATCCTTACTGAAGCGGGCACTCCGCGAACAGGAATCCCTGGCGTCTTTGCCGCAGGTGACGTCTGCGACCCTCACTATCGTCAGGCCATCATCGCTGCCGGCAGCGGCGCCAAAGCCGGATTGGAGGTTGACCGCTATCTCTCGGAGAAAGGATTGAAGTAGAAAGGTTCGGGGTTAGAGGTTAGAGTTAAAGATTAACATAAAAAAAACGCCTCACCTTGCAACCTTTTGCCTTTCTCAAACGTCAAACAACGAATTATAACAAAACAACTCATATTAAAAAACAAAAATGAAGAAACTATTTCTTGCAGCAGCCCTGCTTATGGGGCTCGTAGTGAATGCTTCAGCACAAGGTCAGGGGGGCATGGGACCGATGCCCGTTGACCCGCAAGTACGTATCGGTCATCTCGACAACGGACTCACCTATTACATCCGTCACAACGAGGAGCCTAAGAACCAGGCGCACTTCTACATCGCGCAGAAGGTCGGTTCCATCCTTGAAGAGGAGGACCAGCGCGGTCTCGCCCACTTCCTGGAGCACATGTGCTTCAACGGCAGCGAACATTTCAAAGGCAACGGCGTGGTGAAGTTCTGCGAGAAGATCGGCGTCCAGTTCGGTGCCGACCTCAACGCCTACACCAGCATCGACGAGACGGTCTATAACATCGACAACGTCCCCACGACTGATCCGACAAATATCGACTCGTGCCTCTACATCCTCTACGACTGGGCCAACGGCCTGTTGCTTGCGGACGACGACATCGACCACGAGCGTGGCGTCATCCACGAGGAGTGGCGTAGCCGTCAGAACGCCCAGATGCGTATGTACGAGCAGATTCTGCCCAAGATCTACCCCAACAACCGTTACGGACAGCGCATGCCCATCGGTCTGATGAGCGTCGTTGACAACTTCCCCTACAAGGCGCTGCGCGACTACTACGAGAAGTGGTATCGTCCCGACCTGCAGGGCATCGTCGTCGTTGGTGACATCAACGTCGATGAGGTGGAAGGCAAGATCAAGCAGATCTTCAGCCCCATCCCGAAGCCTGAGAACGCTGCCGAGCGCTACTATGTGCAAGTGGAGGACAACGATGAACCCATCATCGCCATTGCCAAGGATAAGGAGATGCAGAACGCCATCACCTACATCTTCAACAAGCACGACGCCTTCCCCCGCGAGATGAAAAGCGACATGAGCTACCTCGTCATCAGTTATGCCCTCCTCATGGCCGACAACATGATTTCCGACCGCCTGAGCGAAATCACTATGCAGGCCGAGCCTCCCTTCATGCAGGCTCAGATTGCTTTCCACGACGACTACTTCATCTCCAACACGAAGAGCGCCATCAACGGGATTGTCGTCACCTCAGAGGAGGGTGTTGCCAAGGGTGCTGCCGCCGTCTATCGCGAGATGCTGCGTGCCGTCCGCCACGGCTTCACCGCCAGCGAGTATGAGCGTGCCCGCGCCGACTACCTCACCCATCTGGAAAGCAACTACAACGAGCGCGACAAGACGAAGAGCGCCAGCTACTGCAGCGCCTACGTCCGCCACTTCATCGACAACGACCCCATCCCCGGCATCGAGAACCGCTATGCCCTCATGAACCAGATTGCGCCGAACATCACCGTCGAGGTTATCAACCAGTTAGTCGGACAGTTGATGAACGACAACAACCTCGTGGTGACCTGCATGCTGCCCGACAAGGAAGGTGTCACCTACCCCACCGAAGCTGAGCTGGCCAAGCTGTTTGCTGACGTTGCCGCTGAGGACATCGCCCCCTACGAGGACAAGGTGAGCGACGAACCCCTCATCTCCGCCACGCTGAAGCCCGGCAAGGTGAAGAAAGTGAAGGAGGACAAGTACGGCTACAAGAAGTTCACCCTCTCCAACGGCGCTACCGTCTATCTGAAGAGCACCGACTTCAAGGCCGACCAAATCCATATGCGTGCCTTCAGCAAGGGCGGCACTTCACTCTACGACGACAGCGAGTACATCACCCTCGGCCGGTGCGACGACGTGGTGACCCTGGGAGGTGTCGGCAACTTCAGCGCCACCGAGCTCCAGAAAGCTCTCTCCGGCAAGAAGGTGTCGCTCAATACCTCCATCGCCGTTTACAACGAGGGCATGGCCGGCTTCACCACCCCGAAGGACTTGGAGACGCTGCTCCAGCTCGCATGGCTGCGCTTCACCTCGCCCCGTCAGGACATGGAAGCCTACCAGTCGTACATCAACCGCAACAAGGCTTCTCTGCAGAACCAGGAACTCGACCCCATGAGCGCTCTGCAGGACACCATCGTCAGCACCCTCTATAACAACAAGCTCCGTGCCCGCCGCATGAAGCCCTGGATGCTCGATGAAATCAACTACGACCGCGCCATGCAGATTTATAAGGAGCGCTTCTCCGGTGCCGCCGACTTCATCTTCGTCTTCACCGGCAACATCGACGAAGCCACTGCCCTGCCCCTCATCTGCAAGTACATCGGCAGCCTTCCGAAGGGAAAGAAGAAGGAGAACCCGAAGGACATCCACATGGACATCACGCCCGGCAAGATCTCCAACGTCTTCGAGAGAGAGATGGAGGTGCCGCAGGCCACCTACCTGCAGGTGGTTGACGGCAGTTTCGACTACAACCTGAAGAACAACCTCGCCCTCGACTTCGCCGGACAGATTCTCAACATCCTCTACACCGAGGAAATCCGCGAGAAGGAAGGCGGCACCTACGGCGTCAGCGTTGTGGCCCAGAGCAACAACATTCCGAAAGAGCGCGCCATCATGCAGATTGTCTTCCAGTGCGACCCCGACCGTCGCGAGTATCTCGGCGGCCGTGTGAAGGAGATTCTGGCTAAGTTTGCCGAAGAAGGACCTTCGGAGGAAAACCTGGCTAAGGTGAAGGAGCTGGCGGTGAAGCGCTATCAGGAGAACCTGCGCGAGAACAGTTATTGGAGCGGACAGCTGATTGACTGGGTGTTCTACGGTTACGACTACGCCACCAACTACGAGCAGACCGTGGGCGCTATTACCGCCGACGATGTCCGTCTCGCCGTGAAGAACCTCCTCTCGCAGGGCAACGACATTGAAATCGTCATGTCCGGCAAAGCCAAGGCCGATGCCAAAGCAGGCGAATAGTTTTCTTTCATTGCGATGAAAAGATTGTTTCATCGCAATGGTTAAATGTTTTCATCGCGATGAAAACAAAACAAAATCAAACGCTGAATCCGTAACCCCCTCATATACGCCTATGAACAACCGTTTTGCAACATTACTCAAGGATATCCGCCAGCAGCGCAAGCTCAGCGCAAAGCGGCATCCCATGTACAAGAACAACAAGTTCGGCAAGTACTTCATGTTCCTCTTTGCCCTCATCTGGGTAGGCTACCTTGTGCTGTTCGGCTTCCTACTCCCCGCTATCTTCCGTGAGGAGGTGCCCGGCATGGAGCCCTACAACGTTCTGAACGGGGGGATGTGGTACATCTTCATCATTGACTTCCTCATGCGCTTCATGGGCCAAAAGCTGCCCGCAAGCGAGGTGAAGCCCTACGCCGTGCTGCCCGTCAGGAAGCGCGATGTGCTGGATTGCCACCTCCTGCTCAACGGAATTGATGCCTACAATTTCATCTGGATATTCCTGCTCCTGCCTTTCGGATGTATGACGCTCTGGAAGTTCTTCGGGCTTGGAGGATTGCTGGGATTCGTGCTCGGCTACCTGATTCTCATCATCGCCAACGGCTATTGGCACTCCATCTGCCGCACGCTGATGAACGAGCACATCCTCTGGGTGCTGCTGCCCATTGCCGTCTACGGTGGCATCATCGCACTTATGGTAACGACGAAATGGCCCAACACCATCGGTATGGAATGGGGCGAAGGTTTCATCAAATGGGAGCCGCTCGCGTTCCTTGCCGCCCTTGCCGTGCTGGCGCTGCTCTTCTGGCTGTGCCGCGTGATGCAGTTGCGTATCGTCGACAAGGAGATTGCCCGCACGAAGTCCACGAAGCTGAAGCACGTGCGCGACTATAAGTTTCTCGACCGCTTTGGCGAAATCGGCGAATACCTGCGCCTGGAAATCAAGCTCCTTACCCGCAACAAGGTGCCCAAGGTACAATTCCGCACGGGACTCATTCTGATGATTATGTTCAGCGTGTTCCTTGCCTTTACCGAAGTATACGACGACAACTTCATGCGCTACTTCATCGCCATCTACAACTTCAGCGTGCTGGGCGTGATGGTGCTCTCGCAATGCATGATGTTCGAGGGCAACTACCTCGACGGGCTGATGAGCCGCAAGGAGAGCATCCTATCGCTGCTGAAGGCGAAGTACTACCTCCAATGCGCCATCTGCGTGGTGCCCCTGCTCGTTATGATTGCCCCTGTGGTGAAGGGAAAACTTAGTGTGCTCGACATGTTTGCCGCGTTCTTCATTACCATAGGCTTTGTCTTCTTCATCATGTTCCAGCTGGCTGTTTACAACAAGAGCACCATGAACTTGAACGAAAAGGTGATGGGCCGCAACTCCACCAGCAACTGGTTCCAGACGATGCTCATCATGGGCGGCTTCTTCCTGCCCGTGATACTGATTATGGCGCTCAATGCCATCTTCCCCGACGGACGTGTGTCCGTGTGGATTACACTTGTCATCGGCATCGCCTTCACCCTTGCCCATCCCCTCTGGCTGCGCAACGTTTACAAGCGTTTCATGAAGCGCCGCTACGTCAACATGGCCGGCTTCCGCGCCTCGCGTCCTTAAACCCATCCGATAATTCCTAATTCCTTATTATTAATATATGATTATTTCCATCAACAACCTTCATAAGAAATTCGGCAGCGTTATCGCCGCCAACATCGACAGTTACCTCATCGGACACGGCGACATGGTGGGCCTCGTCGGCAACAACGGCGCCGGCAAGACCACGCTTTTCCGCCTCATCCTCGACCTCCTGAAGGCCGACGAAGGCAACGTTACAGTCAGTACCAACGACGGCTCACTCAACGATGCCGACGTCACCTCCACGGAGGAATGGAAGCGCCACACCGGCGCCTTCATTGACGAGAGCTTCCTCATCGACTACCTTACGCCCGATGAGTACTTCGCCTTCCTCGGGCGTATGTTCGGCATGAAGAAGGAGGCTGTCAACGAACGTCTGGAGCACTTCCGCCCCTTCTTCAACGGCGAAATCCTGGGTGAGAAGAAGCTCATCCGCGACTACTCCATGGGCAACAAGCAGAAGATCGGTATCGTCAGCGCCATGCTCCATAGCCCTGAGCTGCTCATCCTCGACGAACCGTTCAACTTCCTTGACCCCTCCAGCCAAGCCATCATCAAGCACCTGCTGGCAGCCTATAACCGCGAGACAGGAGCCACGGTGCTCATCTCGTCGCACAACCTCGACCATACCGTCGAAGTCTGTCCTCGCATCGCCCTGCTGGAGCACGGCGTCATCCTCCGCGATATAGCTAACGTCGAAGGCTCTGCCAAGACCGAACTTGACACCTACTTCGACGCCCCCGTCCAAGCCGCTGAAGCTACGGAAGTTCCTCAGCCGGAAACTCTGGAAGGCCCGGAAATACTTGAAAAGCCAGAAAACCCCGAATAACAACAATTCTTCATCATGTTAACTTTCAGAATCCAATACTACACCCGCTGGGGTGAAGAATTACACCTTTCCATTGAGGGCAACGACTACCTCATGGATAACGACGGCCACGGCAACTGGTTCATCACCCTCCCCGCCCTTGAAGTGGGGAAAGCCGTTTCTTACATCTACTACGTCACCGAGCATGGCGGAATTACCCGCCGCGAATGGCGTGCCCACAAAGCCACCATCCCCCTTGACGGCGAAGTCACCTTCAACGACTACTGGAAAGACCGACCCGATGCCCCTTTCTACAGCGAAGGCTTCACCCGTATTGTCGGAGCGGACAAAGTGTCCCATTGGCGTGGCACAGGCGTCGCCATCCCTGTCTTCTCGCTACGCAGCAAGAAGAGCTTCGGCATCGGTGAGTTTGCCGACATCCCCCTCATGGTCGACTGGGCAGAGCGCACCAGCATGTGCATCATCCAACTCCTGCCCGTCAACGACACCACGATGACACGCACATGGACAGACTCCTACCCCTACAACGCCAACTCCACCTTCGCCCTGCATCCTGCATATATCAACCTCGATGCCGTGGGCAAACTGAGCGACAAGGAGAGGATGAAGGAGTTCCACGCCCTGCAAAAGGAACTGAACGCCCTGCCGCAGATTGACTACGAACGCGTCACGAAGGCCAAGTGGGACTATCTGCGCCTCATTTATGCCGAGAAGGGAGCAAAGACGCTGTCTTCATCGGCTTTCAAAGCATTCTTTAACGAAAACAACTATTGGCTGCGTCCCTATGCGGCGTTCTGCTATTTCCGCGACATGTTCGGAACGCCCGACTTCAATCGCTGGAAAAACGTCACCTACAGCCCCGAGCTCATTGACAGCCTCGATGGCAATACCGACGTAGCCTTCCACTACTTCATCCAGTACCATCTGCACATCCAACTGAAGAAGGCTGTTGATTATGCCCATGCCCACGGCATCACCCTCAAAGGCGACATCCCCATCGGCATCAGCCGCACCAGCGTCGATGCGTGGGTCTATCCACACCTCTTCCACATGAACGGTCAAGCCGGCGCTCCGCCCGATGCCTTTGCAACCGACGGACAGAACTGGGGATTCCCCACCTATAACTGGGAGGAGATGGCCAAGGACAACTACCAATGGTTCCGCAACCGCTTCCAGAAGATGAGCGACTACTTCGATGCCTACCGCATCGACCATCTGCTGGGCTTCTTCCGCATCTGGGAGATTCCCATCCGCTATCGATCAGGGCTCCTCGGCCACTTCAATCCTGCCATGCCTTACTCCACGGGCGAAATCTGCACCCGCCTTGGCATCACTATCGGCCAACTGAACGCTCTCTCAACGCTCAATATCAACCATAAGCCCGAGACTGACGTCCTCTTCGTTCAAGACGAATACCGCGACGGCTACTTCCATCCCCGCATCTCAGGCTACGATGCACCCTGCTTCGAAACGCTCAATGAATGGCAGCAAGGAGCTTACCGCGAGTTGCACGAGGAGTATTTCTATCATCGCCACAACGACTTCTGGCGTGCCGAGGCCATGAAGAAACTGCCCGCGCTCATTGACAGCACCGACATGCTTGTCTGCGGCGAAGACCTCGGCATGATACCATCGTGTGTTCCCTCCGTCATGGACGAACTGCACATCCTCAGCCTGGAGATTCAGCAGATGCCCAAGGAATTGGGCGTAACCTTTGGCGACCCGGCCCGCTATCCCTATCACAGCGTCTGCACCACATCGTCGCACGATATGGCTAACATCCGCGCCTGGTGGGAAGAAGACTACAGCCTCACCCAGCGCTATTGGAACGAAATGCTTCACCACAAGGATAAAGCACCCAAGAAGTGCGAACCGTGGATTTGCGAGGAGATTATCCGCTGCCACATGGCCAGCCCCTCTATGCTTGCCATCCTCCCCTTGCAGGACTGGCTGGGCATCGACAGTAAACTGCGCTATGCCGACCCCTTCGCCGAGCGCATCAACATCCCTGCCAATCCCCGCCACTACTGGCGCTATCGCATGCACCTCTTCCTCGAGGACCTTCTCAAGGATGAGGAATTCAACAATCGCGTCAAGGCCCTGGCAGAGAGAAATTAATGAAAGTAACGAATCTGCTTCCTGCCCTCACGGGAATCACTGCCCTTACTGCCTTTACCGGCTGTGGGGGACAGGCTTCAAAGCCGTCAACACAAACGCTGTCGAAGCCCATGAATATCCTCTATATCATGTGTGACGACCATTCCTACCAAACTATCAGCGCCTACGACCAGCGTTTCATCCACACGCCCAACATCGACCGTATAGCTGCCGACGGCGTACGCTTCACCAACAGCTTTGTTGCTAATTCGCTCAGCGGTCCCAGTCGTGCCTGCATGCTCACGGGCAAACACAGCCATGCCAACGGCTTCACCGACAACACCGTCACCTTTGACGGCAGTCAGCAGACCTTCCCCAAGCTGCTGCAGAAGGCAGGCTACGAGACAGCGATGATTGGAAAATGGCATCTCGTCAGCCAGCCCACTGGCTTCGATTACTGGGATATCCTCGTCGGACAAGGCATGTACTACAACCCCGACTTTATCTGCAACGGAGAGAAGGTCCGTCGTGAGGGGTATGCCACCAATATCGCCACAGACCTTGCCCTCGACTGGCTTGAGAATAAGCACGACAAGAGCAGACCATTCTGTCTACTGCTCCACCATAAGGCACCGCACCGAACATGGATGCCCGACAGCTGCGACATGGAGCTCTTCAGCGACACGGATTTTCCGCTACCTGACACCTTCTGGGACGATTACGACGGCCGCTCTGCTGCAGCCGCACAGGAGATGCACATCCTCAAGGACATGGATCTCGTCTATGACCTCAAGCTGGCTGATAAGGAGGAGGAAATCCATGGCGGAGGACTCGAAAACTGGGGGCGCACCATGTACAGCAGCCTTCTAAACCCCAACCAGAAAACCTTTTGGGATAAACACTACAACCCTGTCATCGAGACATTCAAGGATAGTTTTCTGCGTGTCCCTCCAAAAGGTTGCGAAGAAATCATGTCGCCAGCCAACGGCGGCATGAAGGCAGATGCCAGGCGACTGGCCCAATGGAAGTACAACCAGTACATGCGCGACTATCTGCGTGTCATCACCTCCATTGACCGCAACGTAGGCCGCATGCTCGACTATCTGGAGGAGAACGGGCTGATGGAGAATACACTCATCGTCTACACCTCCGATCAGGGATTCTACATGGGCGAACACGGCTGGTTCGACAAACGTTTCATGTACGAGGAGTCGTTCCGCACGCCTCTACTTGCCCGATTGCCAGGAGGAAAGAAAGGCGACATTGCCCAACTGGTGCAGAACATCGACTACGCCCCCACCTTCCTTGAGCTAGCAGGCATCCCCGTACCCAATGACATTCAGGGCGTATCGCTTCTCCCGCTCCTCCAAGGCCGCCATCCCCGCCATTGGCGTAAGGCGCTTTACTACCATTATTATGAATACCCCGCTGAGCACGCCGTCCGCCGCCACTACGGCATTCGTGACAGCCGCTACAAGCTCATCCATTTCTACCCTGCCTCGCTCGACGGCATCAATGTGAAGGATACCATCGACAGTTGGGAACTCTACGACCTCCGTAAAGACTCCTCTGAACTTCACAACATCTATGGCGACCCTGGTACCGAACGCATCACACGACGCTTGATGAAGACGCTTCGCAAGCTACAGGAGGAATACGATGCGCCAGAACTTAACTACGGAAGTTAATAATTAAAAGTCTCTTAACAATAAAAACCTTTTATGCCCACTTCCGTCCTTCCCTTTTCTGCCGCAAAGAAGCTCGCGGAGCCACAAGCCTTCAACACGCTGGTGAAGCCCGTCGGCTCTGCCTGCAACTTGCGTTGCGACTATTGCTATTACCTCGGGAAGGCGGAGCTCTACGGTGGGTACGAGCCGGTGATGGACGACGAACTACTGGAGCTCTACATCCGGCAGTATGTCGAGGCCGTCCAAGTGCCCGTAGTCACTTTCTGTTGGCATGGTGGCGAGCCGTTGCTGGCTGGACTTGACTTTTTTCGCAAGGCTGTGGCTTTGCAAGAGAAATACCGCGGCGACAAGCAGATCGAGAACACGTTGCAAACCAACGGACTGCTCGTCACAGACGAGTGGTGCCGTTTTTTCCACGACCATCACTTCCTCGTGGGGCTTTCATTAGACGGCCCTGCAGATCTACACGATGCTTACCGCCGTGACCGTGGCGGACACCCGACATTCAGCCGCGTTCTGCACGCCGCTCAGCTTATGTCCATCGGAGGCGTCGATTTCAACATCCTCTGTACTGTCAATGCTCGCTCAGCCGGACGCGGGGCGGAAGTCTACCGTTTTCTGCGCGTCCTCACTCCCTTTCTCCAGTTCTTGCCGGTCGTGGAGTATTCTGATAGCGCAGGACGCATCGTTCCCCCGGGGACTGAAGGCAGTTCCCCCACTCCCTACTCCACGACGGCACCCGCGTTTGGGCAATTCCTCTGTGACGTTTATGACGAGTGGGTACACACTGACGTGGGACGCATCTACGTCCAGCTGTTTGACGTCACCCTTGCTCAATGGTGCGACCAACCAGCCACGCTCTGTGCACTCGGAGAATCGTGCGGCGACAGCCTTGTCGTCGAACATAATGGCGACGTCTACGTTTGCGACCACTTCGTCTATCCATCTTGCCGTCTAGGCAATCTCCGCGAGACGCCGCTGGCTGAACTCTACCGTCAGCCCGAGCGATTCCGTTTCGGCGCTGCCAAGTTCGCCACGCTGCCACGGCTCTGTCGCCGCTGCCGTTGGCTATTCCTCTGCCACGGCGAATGCCCCAAGCATCGTTTTGGCGACGGCGGACTCAGCAGCCTTTGTAAGGGTTACAAGCAGTTCTACGCCCACACCGCTGCCGATATGCAGACCATGCGCAGCCTTCTGGAACGTCAGCTCCCTCCGGCAATGATAATGCAAAGATTGAAAATTGGAATTTAAACATATAAACCTTAACAACCTATGAAAAGCAAGTATTCTCTCCCCAAGGAAGGCGGTCTCATCACCACCTCCGTCCCTGAAGACATCATCTGTCGCTTCGAGAAAATCCCCACCCAGGTATTCCCAGGCGAATACGAAGGCGTGCAGTACGTAGCCGACAAGATTATCCGTGCCATCGCTGCCCACGAGGCCGATGCTTCCGTTGGCGGGCGCCCATTCGTACTCGGCCTTACCACCGGCCGCACGCCCCTCGGCCTCTACCGCGAGCTTGTCGCCCGCTACAAAGCTGGACGTGTCAGCTTCCGCAACGTCGAAGTCTATAGCTTAGACGAATTCTACCCTATCACCCCCGAACATCAGCAGAGCCGCAACTACCGCATCCACGCCGAATTCCTCAACCACATCGACATTCTCCCCGAGAACATCCACGTCCCCGACGCCACCGTGCCCCTCGATCGCATCAGCGAATACTGCCGCCAGTACGGGCATGAAGCCAAGAGCAAGATGGATCTCATGATTATCGGCGTGGGTGAACAAGGGCAGATTGGCTTCAATGAGCCTGGAACTTTCTCCCGTTCCAAGACACGCTTAGTACAGCTCTCCCTCAACTCCATCAAGACGCAATCAAACTTCTTCTCCTCCTTCAACGAGGTGCCCAAGATGGCCATCACGATGGGCATTGACACGGTTATGAAGGCCAAGCAGATTATCCTCATGGCCTGGGGCGAGGACAAAGCCGATGCCATCCGCCGCATCGTCGAGGGCGAGGTCACCGAGCAGACGCCCGCCAGTTTTTTCCAGGAGCACCCCGACATCGAGGTTGTTACCGACGAGACTGCCGCTGCATGCCTCACCCGCTACGAAGCGCCATGGGTCGTCGGCCCTTGCCAGTGGAGCCGCAAGCTCATCCGCAAGGCTGTCATCTGGCTCTGTACCCGCGTGGACAAGCCCATCCTCAAGCTCACCTATCAGGACTACCTCCAGAACTCTCTCGCCCCCATGCTTGACTCCCTTGGCAAACGTTACAGCCAGGTGAACATCGAGGTATTCAACGACATGCAGCACACCATCAGCGGCTGGCCAGGTGGCAAGCCGGGCGCCACCGACGACGCTACACGTCCCGTCAGCTCCAGCCCCTTCCCCAAGCGCGTGCTCATTTTCTCGCCCCACCCTGACGATGACGTCATCTCCATGGGCGGCACCTTCTGCCGGCTCATCCAACAGGGGCACGACGTTCACGTTGCCTACGAGACCAGCGGCAACGTAGCCGTCTACGACGACGTCGTTATTCAAAACCTCGATACCGCCCGCGAGATGGGCCTTGGCGACCGCGTCGATGAAATCCGTGCCATTATTGCCTCCAAACAGCCCGGTCAGCCCGAGCCGCGTGCCCTGCTTGACATCAAGGGTGCCATCCGCCGTGCCGAGGCACGAGCCGCCGACCGAAGCATCGGCCTCGACGACCGCACGAACGTCCATTTCCTCAACCTCCCCTTCTACGAGAGCGGAACCATCAAAAAGGGCGAACTCGGTCCTGCCGATATTGACATCATTGTCAAACTGTTGCGTCAGATCAAGCCCCACCAAATCTACGCCGCTGGCGACCTCTCCGACCCCCACGGCACCCACCGCGTATGTATCGAAGCTGTCCTCGGCGCTCTTGAGGTAGTGAAGGACGATCTCTGGCTGGCTGACTGCCACCTTTGGCTCTATCGCGGCGCTTGGCAGGAGTGGCCCCTCGATCAAGTGGACATGGCCGTACCCATCAGCCCCGAGGAGCTCATCATGAAGCGTCAGGCCATCTTCCGGCACCTCTCGCAGAAGGACATCGTGCCCTTCCCCGGCGAGGATCAACGTGAGTTCTGGCAACGCGCCGAGGAGCGCACCCAGCACACCGCAGCACTCTACAACCAGCTTGGACTGCCCGAGTATCAGGCCATCGAGGTCTTCCTACGGATGAGATAGAGATAATCGTGAATGCGTGATTCGATGAAGAAAGTTTTCATTTCATTGCTGGCAATTATGGCTATGATATGTACGACATGCCAGGCCAAAGGCCAAGAGAGCGCCCTGAAGGGCAAACGAGTGCTATTCGTCTATGGCGGATGGGAAGGGCACGAACCCCGTCAGACCATGGAAAAGCTCAAGCCCTGGCTTGAGGGCGAGGGTGCTATCGTCTGTTACCGTAACGACCTTGATGCCTATGCCGACAAGGAGCTGATGAGTTCCATCGACCTCATCATCCAAACGTGGACTATGGGCAGCCTCACCGCTGAACAGGAACGCGGGTTGCTGGGGGCAGTACGCAACGGCGTCGGTTTAGCGGGCTGGCACGGAGGCCTCGGCGACGCCTTCCGCGGCAGCACCGAATACCAGTTCATGGTGGGCGGCCAATGGGTGGCACACCCCGGTGGTAAGGTCGACTACGACGTTATCATCAAGGACAGGAAAGACCCCGTGACCAAAGGGCTTAAGACGTTCCACATGACCTCCGAGCAGTACTACATGCACGTCGACCCCGCCGTTAAAGTCCTCGCGACAACCATCTTCAGCGGTGCGGGCGATGCCCCCTGGATCAAGGGTGTCGAGATGCCCGTTGTCTGGAAGAAGCACTACGGCAAGGGCCGCGTTTTCTACTCCTCGCTCTGCCACGATGCCAGCGACTTCGACGTCCCCGAGGCCATGGAAATCATGAAGCGCGGCATCACATGGGCCGCCCTCTCGAGGGGGGGAGATGAATAATATGATTATCCGCAAGGATATCCCCTGAAGGTTCGATACAGAACACATGCCGACCATAGGGCGCAGCTCTTCCAGCGGGCTGCGCTCCCAGTCCACTGGGCTGGCATTTTATTCCACTGGGCTGGCATTTTATTCCACTGGGCTGGCATTTTATTCCACTGGACTGGCATTTTATTCCACTGGACTGGCATTTTATTCCACTGGGCTGGCATTTTATTCCACTGGGCTGCGGAAGAGCAATACCGGAGACAGGAGGCCATGCCCTAAGAAATAGTATAGAATGCAACGAGAGCACCTCAAGTGGCGAGGTGGAAAAAACGATAACCGGCATGTTGTATCTTTGTAACGTGAATTCCACGAAGCCCCACCTATGAACATAGGATAGGCATATTTTTGCGGATAATCAAAATGAGAAATATAGGAAGAGAAAGAAAAACCTCCTTAGGGAAGTTTTCTATTTTGCACAAACGGTTTTAAACCTTTGGCGGCATACCAAACACATCAATGATGTCCAGAGCAGAACGTCCAGCCATTCTGCTCCAACGTCTTGCGATGCCGTTCCGTCGTATCACGGTCGCCCACATTAATTTCCGTCTCAAAGATGCTTGCAGCAGGCAAGTCTTTATTTTGTCTGTCAGTCGCCCAACGAATTGTCGTGAGTAATACGCAGGATTTTGGAACGGTGAGCACCCTCCTTACCGCCAATGGGGAAGAGGAATGTGGGCACCTCAGCCATCTTGGTCTTGCCGTCGGGGGTGTAGTAGCGCCAGCGGCGAAGGAGGGTATCGAGCACACGGCCATCTACAATCAGGCGAGTCATTTCGTTGGTACCCTGAATGGATAGGGTGTGGCGTCCAGGTGTAAGACGATAGTTGAAGGTATAGAGATAGCCGTCACGGCTGAATCCCACAAGCCCCTTTATGGGGTCTGCAAGCCAGAAACATGTGCCGTTGTCATCGTAGAGCCAAGTGCTAGGCTCTTCCTCGACAGCGTCAATCTCAAGGGTGACGGTATAGGGCCACCCGATGCCAAGCACCTGCGAACGAACATCCTTTCCTACGGTATGGCTTAGCGAGTCAAATACCGCGTAAGGGAAGGTGACATGATCGGCCGTCCATGTCTTGGCAGCAAGGGTCTGCATAGCGGGATATACACGATGGAGAATGTCAGCACAGCTGATGCCGTTGCCGGCATGATCGTTCCAGACGGCAAACATACCTCCCTCGATGGCCGGGTCGCCCTCGTCGAAACGCTGGTTGCCAATCTGGGCAGGCGTCCAGTTGTCGTACTGCGAAGCGCAGTTCAGATAGTCGTAGTAGTATCCGGCCGCAGGGACGATATAGACATAGCCGTCGGGAATGCTAACGAGCTGATAGCCGGCCTCCTTCATTGTCTGCGGGTCGGCATAGCCGTTGTACCAGCAGTTCATGAGCACGCCCTCGGCCTTCACGGGGGTGACGCCAGCGGCATGCGTGAGCGAACCCCACAGCACGGCCTGCTTGCCGTAGCTCTCGACGAGACGGATGTAGTGGTCGGTGAAGCGGCGGAACTCCTCGACGATGGTTGAGTCGCGGTTGCTGTATTCGTCGGTGCCAATGTTGACGCGGCGTCCGCGGAACACAGGGTTGTCGCCGCCAAGATATTCGGCAAACAGGGCATCGAGGAAGGGATAGACGTCAGGGTTGCGGAGGTTCAGGTGATCCATGCCAAACTCGTTGCTGCCAAGGTCGGGACGGTAGTGGGTGAAGGCTAGGCTGTGGGCAGGGACGTCGATTTCGGGGATAATCTCCACGCCCTTTGCGTCGGCATACTCCTGCAGTTCGACAAACTCCTTCTTTGTGTAGTAGCCGTCGGTGGCAGCCAGGCCGGGATAGGTGTCGCACTCGAGGCGGAAGGCAGCGGGTGTGCTCGTCCAGTCGTTGTTGAAATACTGCGGGAAAGCGTTGTCGTTGAGGTGGAGATGAAGTGTGTTCATCTTGTAATAGGCCATCATGTCAACGATGTCGCGCAGCACGTACATGGGGATGAACTTGCGTCCGCAGTCGAGCATGAAGCCCCGCAGGGGATAGCGTGGCCAGTCATCAATCGTGCCGCAGGGCAGCGTGTCGCTCTGTTCGAGCAGCTGGGCCAGCGTTGTCCGCGCCAGGCGAAGGCCGGCATCAGAGGGCGACGAGACGCCTACACCCTTGCGGCTTATAGAGATACTATACTCCTCAGGCGACCTGCGTTGTGACATCCGTTTGTGGAAAGTGATGCGACTGTCGTCCAGTCCATTCTCCGCAACGAACACCCCTTTACCGCCCTTCCAAGCCTGCACTTCGGGGATAGTGAAGGGTTTCGTATTCTGAGCAATAATCAGAACAGGCATAAAACACAGAAGCAACAGGACACAATTTCTTTTCATCAAACAAACTATTAAATCGTTAAACAATCATTTCGCAATCAGGTAGCCGAGGGCGACAGCAGCTATGCCGAGAAGGACGCTGCCCACGGCGTATAGGGCGAAGGTGAGGTAGCTGCCCGTTTGGAGAAGGGCGAGGCTCTCTTTCGAAAAGGTGGAGAAGGTGGTGAAGCCACCGCAGAAGCCGACGGTAAGAAAGAGGCTGAGATGTCCCGAAAGAGCATTTGAACTGCGGACAGAGAGTCCCCATAGCAGTCCTATCAGCAGGCAGCCCACGACATTCACCGTGAACGTCGCCCACGGAAAGCCGCCCACGCTCTTCATCGCCAGCGAAACGAGGTAGCGCGCCACGCCCCCCGCGAAACTCCCCGCTCCAACATAAAGCAAATCCTTAAACATATCTTAGCATTTTTTACCAAACGGCACTATTGCTGCTGAAGCAAAACGAGACGGAGAGGTTTAACGAAGGCATCCAGCCAAGGCCCTGCTTCATGTGGGCAAAGCTCAGATAGGGGCGGAGACGAAGGGAGGTAAAGGAAGAATTCGTTCGGCCCCCAGCGAAAACGTTCACTTGCGAGGTGAAGAAAATGTCAGCAATCAGTCCGGCTTCAAGCGTAAAGGCCGTCACTTCATTGGAGATTTTATGCCCGAGGCCATCGTCGTATTTCTCCCCATCGTAGAAGGACATGCCGCCAGCCACGAAGGAATGAAGCGAATGACTACCGGTGCGGAGGAGATTATAGGCATAATAGACGTCGAAACTGCCAGAACTGATTTTCTCATTCCGATAGATGGGGCCGTTCTTGGTGTGCAGGAACACGTTGCTCCGGCCAAAGGCCTCGAGGCTCATCGAGAGTCCCAACATCGACTTGTAGGCGGGGAAATCGGGAAAATCCCAGCCGAGCGTCATTCCGTGGGTAGGTGAGAATTCACCGCGGATGGGGAGACGGAGACTATAGCCGATGTACATGCCGTTGCCAGATTCATGTGAGGGAATGAAGTCAGCGGAGCGGGGGTCGAAGGTCTCTTTCTCGAGTTCGCCCTTTATGTAGTAGTGATAGTCCATCAGGGCGAGGTACACCCTACCAGAGTCGGTTTTCTGATTCAGCTCATCAATTTGTTTTGCACGTTGTCTGTAGTAGAATGCAAACAATTCGTCGGCATCGCCGGTGAAGGATACGGTGTTATATTCCCGTGTGGCCTTACGGCAATAGAGTTCCGAAATATCGAAAAGCGTCTGATGGTAGAGCAGAAGCTCATCGGTGCGCACGCTATCCGAGGCCCACGATTCGTAACGGTCAACATAAGTGTAATATCTGACGTAGGAGTACGTGGTGCTTCCCTTTTTCACATTATCCCTCCTCGCTCCAAAACTAAGTGAAAGACAGATGGGGGCGGCATCGTCCTGAGGCCGCTCGCTCAAGTAGTCGTCCCAAGTGAGTTTGCCGTTGTCCCAGTAATGCCGGCTAGTAGCAAAATCCTGTGCCTTCAGCCTTAGCGGCATGATGGTGACGAACAAAGCCACAAGTGCAAAAAAACGGAGTTCCTTCATCGCCAATATTGTGGGGAATCTTTACTTCATAGCGCCAGGGCCATCGCCTTGCCAGACAGCGCCAGGGCCGTCGCCCTGCCAGGTCTCGCCGTCCTGCGGGGTGATGACGGGCGTGGGCTGGCGGAGGTTGTCAAGGATGGGATGGTCGAGGCCTTCAATGACGGACGCCTGCGGCCCGATGACGTCGAGGACAACGATTTCGTTCTGCCCCCGCTTGAGCCAGCAGCCGGGGACGTAGAGCGTCTGCTGCGGGCCGATTTCCCAGAAACGGCCTATGGCGTGGCCGTTGACATACGCCTGACCCTTGCCCCACGAGCTCATGTCGAGCCACGTGTCGCCCACGGCGGAGACGTTGAACGTGCCGCGGTAGTAGCCGCGCGTGCCGAAAATCTTCACCTCGTCGGCAAACCCCTCGTGGTACTCATCGACACGACGGCCCGAGAAGCCGTCCAGGGCAGAGAGGGCCTGACCGTAGTCATCGGGGATGGGGTATCGTTCCCAGCCCGAAATCGTGACGGTCTCGTCGGCGTAGTGCAGAGTGACGTCGCCCACAATGCCCTTGAAGTCCTTGATGGCGCGGCCGTAGTTGATGCGGCCGGTGGCCTCGACAAGGATGCGGAGTACATCGCCCTCACGGGTGGGAGGAAGGGTGAGGGTGGTCTCGCGGACACGGCGATCGAGCCTACCGACGAAACGGTCGTTAATGAACACCTGCGCGTAGTCGTGGGCGTCGAGGGTGAGGGTGCTGGGCACGGGCACTTCCGGCAGGCGGGTGATGTAGTACATCGAGCCCCAGCCGAGGTTGTTGTACTCGAAGGTGAGGTTATTCTGGTTCTCGGTCGTGCAGAGGCCGCCACAGCCGTAGGCAATCGGGGCGAACTCGGTCAGTTCAACCTTCGGGAAGGAAATCACGGGATACATGGCGGGCACGGGGGGAAGGGCCTTGTCGCTGAACTGCTGCAGCATAGCGCGCAGCTCGTCGAACTTGGGCGTGGGGTGTCCCGCCTCGCTGATGGGCGCATCGTAGTCGTAGCTGGTGCAGTCGGGCTGATAGCCGGGGCTGTTGGCGCCTGCCCAGTGGCCGAACGACGTGCCGCCGTGTACCATATAGAGACTAAAGGAGATGTTCTTCTCCAGCATCTCGCGCAGGCCGGCCACCATGTCCTTGGCGTCGCGCGTCTCGTGGGCGCGGCCCCAGTTGTCGAACCACCCGCTCCAGAACTCTGAGCACATGAGGGGCGTCGTGGGGCGCAGCTGCTTCAGGCGGCGGAACTGGCTGTCGATGTTCGAGCCCGTGCCGAAGTTCATCGTCCACAGCAGGTCGTCGAGGGCATTCTGCTCGAAGTTGCTGCTCCAGTCGCACTGGAAGAGGGGGACGTCGGTCCAGCCCACCTCGCGCAACACGTCGCGCACGGCGCTGACGTAGGGCTTATCGGTGCCGTAGCCGCCGAACTCGTTCTCGACCTGCACCATGATGATGGGGCCGCCCTTCGACAGCTGGAGGTCGGCAAGCTGTCCGGCCAGGGCAGCTTCGAACTTGCGGACGCGCTCCATGAAATAGGGGTCGAGCGAGCGGAGCTTGATGTCCTCCTTCTTCAGCAGCCACCAGGGCAGGCCGCCCATCTCCCACTCGGCGCAGCAGTAGGGCCCCGGGCGGACGATAACGTAGAGTCCGTGTTTCTGACAGAGTTTGACGAAGGCGCGGACGTCAGCCTGCCCCTCGAAGCAGAATTGGTCGGGCTGCGGCTCATGGAAGTTCCAGAAGACGTAGATGCAGACGGTGTTCATGCCCTGCGCCTTGACCATCTGGATGCGGTGCTCCCAGTATTCGCGGGGGATGCGGGGGAAGTGTACCTCACCAGCTTTAACTACAAACGGCTTGCCGTCGAGGAGGAACGAGCCCTCGCCAATCGTGAACGACTTACCCATAGGACGCTGGCAACCGACAAGAACAAACAATGCTACTGAAAGTAACAAGAGAGAGGGGAAGATTCTTTTTTTCATAACCTGTTTTGGGTATTTTTGTGCAAAAGTAGGGATTAAATTTGGTTTGTCAAACTTTTTACCTTACTTTTGCGACAATAATAAAATAGGTATAATGAAAGAACTCTTACATCCTGCGGAATACATCCGCCGCGTAGATATCAATCCCCTGTGGGGGAAAAAGCACATCGTCTGGGAATTGCGCCCTGACGTGAACATCCTGAGCGGGGTGAACGGCATCGGCAAGAGTACCATCATGCGCAAGATGGCGCAACAGATGGAGCACGAAAACTTGCCCAGCGTCACCATCACTTACGAGCCCTCTAAGGCCGACGGAATCCCCTTCGATGTGTTCCATGGTGGCGAGAGCAATGGTCTTGGACGACTGCTGAGCCGTTATGCCTACTGCAAAGCTAACCGCCAGACTTTCTACCGCGTTGCCGACGAGTTGTTTGCCGTCACCGAGAAAACTATCGTCCGCACACCCGACGAGATTCTCTTCCGTCAGGACGGTGAAGTGCTGACCACTGACCAACTCTCATCGGGCGAACGACAGATGCTTGCCATCCTGCTCACCGTCCTGTTGCAAGAGGAACGACCCTGTGTGCTCTTCATGGACGAGCCGGAAATTTCCCTCCACTTCGAGTGGCAGGAACGGCTCATCAGCATCGTCCGCGAACTGAATCCCCACGTTCAGATTATCCTCTCCACTCACTCGCCCGCCATCATCATGAGCGGCTGGATGGATGCAGTAACCGAAGTGACGGATATCACGGTTGAGAAGGGTTAAAGGTTAAAGAATTTTGAATAGAGGTCAGGGATGGCACGGAAGCTCACAGACAATCTGTCGTCGCTCTATGTACAGGCTGCTAACAGTCTGCGCCCCAAGACGGCTCGCAAGAAGATTGTGGCCTATGTGGAGAGTTATGACGATATACCGTTCTGGAGCCATATCCTTAGCCAATTCTCGAACGACAAATACTACTTCCAGGTGATGCTCCCCAGCAGCAACACGCTGGCCAAGGGAAAGAAGGTAGCCATGATGAACCGGTTGGGCAATTCTTTAGGCGAGAACATGATTTCCTGCGTCGATGCCGATTATGACTACCTACTGCAAGGCGTCACATCCACCTCACGCAAGCTCATCCGCAGCCCTTTCGTCATCCACACCTACGCCTATGCCATAGAGAACTATCAATGCTACCCCACTACACTACACGACATCTGTGTGCAGGCTACGCTCAACGACCATGAGTACATCGATTTCCCCGTCTTCTTCCGCCTCTACTCCAACATCATCCATCCGCTGTTTATTTGGAATATCTGGTGTTACCGCACGGGACGCCATGGTGTCTTCTCCATCCAAGACTTCTCCGAAGCCACCCGTCTGGGGCCTGTAAGTTTCAATGTTCCCGTCACTGCCCTCGAGCAAGTTGCAGGCAAGGTGCGGCGCAAACTGGAATGGCTCCATAAACGGTTCAGCAAGAACGAAGCAGAGATTGATGCCCTCAAAGCCGAGTTGCTCGGACTGGGCGTTACCCCCGACAACACCTTCCTCTTCGTGCAGGGACATCACCTGAAGGACAACGTAACATTGAAAATCCTTATTCCCCTTTGCTCACGGCTGCGGCGTGAGCGCGAAGAGGAAATCAAGAACCTTGCCCTCCACAATCAGCAATTTCAGAACGAGTTGTCGTCGTATCGCCACAGTGGAGAGAGTGTCGAAACTATTCTCCGCAAGAACATCCACCCCGAGGATGTCCCCACTTACGAACTTGTTTGCCGCGACATCGAACGCTTGCTGGATACCTGCCGCAAACATGACGAGCGCAAAGCCGCCAAGGAGAAAATGGACGACGGACAAGCAATTATGAAGGACAACGATAAACCTACAATGGACAATCCACAATTGACGAATGAGAATAACATACAATCATAAACTAAGTGAATATCATACGATATTCCACATCGACGACCCTACCCTGTCCTATGCTGAACAGCTTGACACACTCATCGCTGCCTACAACAACTGGCTCACTGAGCACGAGGGACAAACGCCCCTCTTCCGCCGCTTCTTCCTGAGCGACGCCGCCAACCAGCAGCCCGCCCTCGAGCAGGCTCTCGATGGCGTCACCTTCTGCGCCACCTCCATCGTCCAGCAGCCGCCCCTCGACGGCACCAAGATTGCCCTCTGGCTCTGGAGCGCCTCCGACATGGAGCCCCTGCAGGGCTGCTTCACCCATAACGGCCTCACCCACTACTGGATGGGGGGCTGCATCCCCTACAGCCGCGCCGACATCTCGTCGCTCGACGCCCATCCACGCGTCACCGACAGCGAGCACCAGATGCGCGACCTCTTCGACGCCTGGCGCTGCGAGCTCAAACCCATGGACATGACCATCGCCGACAACGGCATCCGCACGTGGATTTTCGTCCGCGACGTCGACGTCAACTATCACGGCGTGGTCGAAGGCCGCCGCAAGTATTTTGCCCGCATCGGCCTCACCCCCAAAACTCACTTCCTCGCCAGCACCGGCATCGAAGGGCGCCACGCCCTGCCCGAGGTGCTGGTGCAGATGGACGGCTATGCCGTGCGCGGACTACAGCCCGGACAGGTGCAGTACCTCTATGCCAAGGACCATCTCAACCCCACCTACGAGTACGGCGTCACCTTCGAGCGCGGCACCGCCGTCACCTACGGCGACCGCCGCCACGTCTTCATCAGCGGCACAGCCAGCATCGACGACAAGGGACGCGTCGTCCACGAGGGCGACATACGTCTGCAGACGCTGCGCATGCTGGAGAACATCCGCGCCCTGCTGGCCGAGGCCGACTGCACCATGACCGACATCGCCATGGCCATCGTCTATCTGCGCGACACCGCCGACGCCGCCCTCGTCCGCAGCGTGCTCGCCGGCGAGCTGCCACAGCTCAACTACGTCCTCGTCCTCGCCCCCGTCTGCCGCCCCAAATGGCTGGTGGAGATGGAGTGCATCGCCGTCAAGGCTGTTTCCAAAACCGAATTACCCAACTTCTGATATGAAAAAATTCCTCATTCTCTTTGTGATGGCAGCCTTCGCCATCGCTGCCGCCGCTGGCGACCACACCCAGTACGTCAACCCCCTCATCGGCACCCAGACCGACGACACCGGTGCCCTCAGCGGCAGCACCTTCCCCGGCGCCTGCTGGCCTCTCGGCCTCGTGCAGCTCAGCCCCGACACCGAGAAGTACATCACCTGGGACCCCTGCTCGGGCTACGACTACGACCGCAACCGCATCTACGGCTTCTCGCACACCCACCTCAGCGGCACGGGCTGCACGGACCTCTTCGACGTCATGCTCATGCCCGTCACGGTGCCAGTGACGACGGCGTATCTGGCGGAAGGCGACTTCTCGCAGACGTTCAGCCACGAGCACGAGACTGCCCGCCCGGGCTACTACGGCGTACGTCTCCTTGAGAGCGGCGTCGAGGCCGAGTTCACCGCTACGGCACACGCCGGCATACACCGCTACACCTTCCCCAAGGGAGCGGAGGAGACCATCATCGTGGACCTCGACCACAGCAGCTACCGCGGCGAAGATGCCTACTATGCCGGCAAGCGCAGCTACGACATCGTCCGCGCCCAGATGCGCATCGTCGACGACCACACCATCGAGGGCTTCCGCCTCATCACCGGCTGGGCTCCTCTGCGCCGCGTCTATTTCCGCGCCGAGTTCTCGAAGCCTTTTGTCTGGACGCGCCTCGCCGATCGCAATCGCACGGTCGAAGGCACCGTCATCAACGGCCGTTACCTGCGTGCCGCGCTGACGTTCAACCACGACACCGACGACGTGATGGTGAAGGTGGCCATCTCGGCTGTCGATGACGAGGGGGCACGCCGCAACTTCGCTGCCGAGTGCCGCTCATGGGACTTCGACAGCTATGCCGCTGCCGCCGACCGCGAATGGGAAAGCCACCTCGCCAAGATTGACATCGAAGGCACCGACGAGCAGAAGAACATCTTCTACACCGGCCTCTACCACACGCTCATCCATCCCAACCAGATCAGCGACGTCGACGGCCGCTACACCGATGCCACCCATCAGGTGCGCCAGCTGCCGCGCGGACAGAAGTACTACTCCACCTTCTCCCTCTGGGACACCTTCCGCGCCGCACACCCCCTCTACAACCTGCTCGAGCCTGAGCTCACCGCCGACTTCGTCCGCTCGATGATACTCCATCAGCAGGCTTACGGCTACATGCCCATCTGGACGCTGTGGGGACAGGAGAACTACTGCATGATAGGCAACCACGCCGTGCCCGTGCTCTCGCGCGCCATCCTCACGGGCATCCCCGGCATCGATGTCGAGGCGGCCTACCGTGCCATGGTGGCCAGCTGCACCCAGCCGCACACCAACTCGCCCTTCGATGTCTGGGAACACTTCGGCTACATGCCTGCTGACCTGCAGGGCAACAGCGTCTCCATCACCATGGAGCAGGCGTTCGACGACTGGTGTGTCTATGCCGTAGCCCGCACCCTGGGCCACGACGACGATGCCGCCCGCTTCCTGCGCCGCTCGCAGTTCTACCGCAACCTCTTCGACCCCGCCACCGGCTTCTTCGTGCCGCGCGACACGAAGGGCGACAAGGTTGAGCCGTTCAACCCCCTGGCCTACGATACTCCTTATTTTATAGAGGGTAATGCCTGGCAGTACATGTGGTTCGTACCCCACGATCCGCAGGGGCTCATCAACCTGCTTGGCGGTGCCAAGGGGTTCATTTCCAAGCTAGACGAATGTTTCACACTCGAAAGCGACGAGCGCGACTCGGGCGGCAACGCCTCGGGCTTCATCGGCCAGTATGCCCACGGCAACGAACCTGCCCACCACACCACCTACCTCTATAACTACGCCGGACGTCACTGGCGCACGCAGGAGCTGGTGGACCAGGTGCGCCGCTCGTTCTACAACGCCCGTCCCTGCGGCTATGCCGGCAACGACGACTGCGGACAGATGTCGGCGTGGTATGTCTTCTCTGCCCTCGGCTTCTATCCCTTCAACGCCGGCGCCGACGACTTCGCCATCGGCACACCTCTCTACAACCGCGCCACGCTGCACCTCCCCGGCGGCCACGACTTCACCATCGTCGCCCCGCGCAAGGATGCCCGCGCCATCTACGTCCGCGACGTCCGTCTGAACGGCCAGCGGACCACCGGCCTCACACTCACCCAGCAGCAGATTCTCGCTGGGGGTACCCTCGAGTTCAAGATGGCTACAAAGCACAAGTAAACACTAACAATACACACGACCATGATTATAGGATTAGCATCAGATCACGCGGGCTTCGGCCTTAAACAATTTGTAAAGAAGTACCTCGATGAGCGGGGGTACGATTACCACGACTTCGGCACCTACACGGAGGAAAGCTGCGACTATGCCGACTTCGGCCATGCACTGGCTTATGCCGTCGAACGTAGCGAGGTTGACAGCGGCATCGCCATCTGCGGCTCCGGCGAAGGCATCGCCATGACGGTGAACAAGCACCCGGGCATCCGCGGCGGCCTCTGCTGGCGACCCGAGATTGCCCACCTCATCCGCCAGCACAACGATGCCAACATACTCGTCATGCCGGGACGTTTTATCGACGAGGAGACGGCACGCGAAATTATGGACGAATACTTTGCCACTCCCTTCGAAGGTGGACGCCACCAGCGGAGAATTGAGAAAATACCCCTGGGAAAGACTGAAGAATAAAGATTTATATTTTGAATAAACTGTCACTGACCTTCAACCAATGAAAACGTTTTTTTCACGACTATTCCTCTGCATGCTGCTTGCCGGATGGACAGTCATGCTCACGGCTCAGCCCGAGGATGGCAAGGTCTATCGGCTCATGAGCAAGATGTACCCCACCCTCGCTGCCACAGAAGACATCAGCACCCATGGCATCGTCACCCGTGAAAAGGGGGGCAACGAGGCATTCGAGCAGATGTGGCGCTTCGATGCCCGCGGTGCGGGCTATACGCTCACCAACGTCCTCACGGGCAATGCCATCAATAACTATGGAGCCCCGGACAACCAATACTGGACCGACGCAAACGGAGCCGCCCACACATTCCTGCTCGTCTCGCAGCCGTCGGACTACTGGAACGTGCGCCACAATACCGGCATGGGCGGACTGCACGCTGCCTGGACGGGCAAGGTGGTCTATTGGTACGACAACGCCGCCGATGCCACACAGTGGAAGCTCGAGGAGATAACGGGCATCTCCGAGGAACAGCTCTCGCTGAAGCAACTTGTCTATAAGAACTACGTCGATCTCTTAAACAACGAGGCGAAGTACAACGAAGCTTTAAAGGAGTTCTTCACCAACGAATCGTGCTCAGAGCTGCGTCCGGCCTATGCTTCGCAGAGCGACGATGACTTGCTTATGGCTATGAGTGCTCTGCCTGACGTCTTCAAGAATATCGCCCTGAAGATAAAAAACGATGCGTGGGAGCACCGTGAAAAAGAATTCCGCATCCGCGACTACAGCGCCTACAGCGACCCTGACTACTGGTACAAGCAGCTGCTCATCACCCGTCCGGGGCGCATCAACAACCCCACAGGCATCTATGGCAACAAGGGCGACGTCATCCTCGTGTTTGTGGGCAACGAGATTCCCGAGGGAGCCACGCTCGCACTGGAGTTCATCCGGGGTACTGACATCGAGGGCAGTTCCGTGAGCCTGCATCGAGGACTGAACGTGATAAACGTTGCCCAGGATGAATCGCTCTTCTACATCCAGTACATCGGCACCACCTCGCTCAGCGGCGAACGGCTCATCACCGACTACCCTGCCCTGCGCATCCACATCGAGCACGGTACCGTCAACGGCTTCTGGAACATGGCCGAGCACACCGACGACGACTGGGCGGACATCCTGAGCCATGCCACGGCCACGTCCATCGACGTTAAGGGTAAGCAGGTGATGTACCACATGCACACCAGCGTCATGCGCAAACTCTGCCCCACTGGCATCCACGACGCTATCGACTGGTGGGAGGACATGGTCACCTGGGAGCGCGGCATCATGGGCCTCGAGGGCATCGTACCCCAGAAGTGCAACAACATGGCCTGCGCCATCACCCTCGACGACGACCACACCTACATGGCTGCCACGTGGTACCGCACGCAGTATCACGTCAACGTTGCCTACAAAATCCTTAACTTCAGCACCGTCGTCACCGACCCCGACTACTGCTTCGGCCCTGCCCACGAGAACGGGCACATGTACCAGGGAGCCATCAACATTGCCGGCTGCACCGAGAGCAGCAACGGCGTGCTGGAAAACCTCGTCGTCTGGAAAATCGGCAAATACCTTACCCGCGGCCCTGTCAATGCCACCATCTACGACGAGTACGCTGCAGGCATCCCCTGGATAAACCGCTCGAACGACGGTATGCTGCGCCTGCAGTGGCAGCTCTACCTCTACTTCCACGAGCTGGGTATCGACCCCACGTTCTGGCCCCGCGTCTTCCAGTCGATGCGCCAGACCCCCCTCCCCATCCGGTGGGGCGACAAGAGAGAGGTCACCGCCTCGCAGGACATGCTGCTCTTTGCCAGGACCTGCTGCGACGTGGCCCGGATGGACCTCTCCGTCTTCTTCAGCGTCTATGGCTACCTCGTCCCCCACGAACGGATGGAGACGCGCGAGTCGGGCACCTTCCTCACCACGCCGCAGCAAGACATCGACGAGTTCCTTGCCTATGCCAGCCAATACCCGAAGGCACCGCCGATTGAATTCCTCGACGACCGCACACGCCCCATCCCACGTACCGACGGGGGCAGCGGCAACCGCCTCACCTACGACTACGGCCCCGGACAGTGCGGCGACGTCGGGCTCTACACCGACTTCCTCCTCACCTCCGTCCCCGCCGAAGGATATGTCTACAGCCGCACGGGCAACAGCATCACCCTGAAGAACGGCACAGGCGCCGTCGGGTTCCGACTCTATGACAAGGAGAGCGGCAGGCTCGTCTATCTCACCAACTGCCTGCGCTTTACGCTGCCCGCCAGCTGCCAGACGACACAGCTCCACATTGTTGCCGTGCAAGCCGACGGCACAGAGGTGCGCGTGCCCTCCACCGCCGAGGCAGGGACGGAAGCCGAGCAGCTGACCGCCCTGAAGAACTCGCTCACCACGGCAGAGAGCACCCTCAAGCTCAGCGACGACGAGGGATTGACGATAGGCCACATCTTCGGCTATGCCCTGACAGACCTGCAGTCACTCTACGAAGCAGCCCTTGCCGCCCGCGACGGCGAGGACCAGTCGCAGCACACCTACGGACAATGGGCCATGCTGCTCGACGACGCCGTGCTGGCTGTGCGCAGCAATGCCGAAGCCCGCGTACCCGTCTGGACGGAGAATGTCTATGCCTTCTACCTCGCCACGTACAAGAACTACTCGCTCTACTACCTCTCCAACGGGCCGAAGGGCAACACCCTCGACCCCACGACGGACGACAAGAAGCATTGGCAGCTGGTGCCCGTGGTGAGGGACGACGACGAGAAGCGCGTCCGCCCCGCTCGCATCGGGCTTGCCACACCCTCTGCCGACAGGCTATATGCCATTCAGAACATCTCCAGCGGGTTGTACATCACCTCACTCGTTGCCGACAAACGCGCCAGGCTTGAGTCAGCCGACATCGGGAAAGCCCTCCTCTTCGACGTGCGGCATACGGCTAACGGCCTCGTCACCTTTGCCTCACCCGGCACGGGACTCTACCTCTCATACAACAGCGACAAGGAGGCCATCGGCTCCACCCAAGCCTCGTTGTGGCGTGTCAGCACCGTCATCGACCATCACGCCGAAGCCCTCCAGGCCCGTGCCGATGTCTATAGGCGCTTGGCGCACAATATGGATGACGACCTGCGGGCGGAAGCCGGGCGCCTGGCCATCCTCTCCGACAACTTCGATGCCCTGAGGCAGCGCTTCCTCGCCGCCTATCAGGCCGTCCAGGCGCTCTGCCAGCATCAGGCAGCGGGACGCCTCGACCTACGCCTCGACGAGCTCTGGGAAGCCATGGAAGCCCTCTCGCCCACCTACTGCGACCGTGAGTTCGACCACTACGTCGGGCACGACGACAGCCCTGAGCAGCCGGGCTACTACGTCTATCTGCAGAACCTCCGCACGGGCACATACGCCTATTATAACGACCAGCCCGGGCGCTACGAAGGCTGCCTGCGCATGGACACCCTTACCGACCCCGACGACAAGCGATTCCTGTTCTACCTCCGCCGCGACGGCAACGGCAGCTACACCCTCCACAACGTCTATTCCTCACATCCTGCCGCCCTCTGGGGCAGCTACATCGATGTCACAGGCGAGCGCACCCCCATCCCGTTCAGCATTGCCTATGACGAGGAGGCGGGCGGATTCATCCTCACGGGCGAGGAGGGCAGCCTGACGTGCCAGACCACCGCCGGAGGCTATGCCCAGCTCCGCTCGAAGGCCACGCCGTGGAAGTTCCGCGCAGCCGGCCGCTACATCCCGGATGGTGTCGGCCGTCCCACCACCGGCACCACGTGCGACGAGGACACACCCGTCTATGACCTCGCAGGGCGACGCGTCGCACACCCCCAGCGCGGCATCTACATCCGGGGCGACGGACGTAAGGTCATCATCCCCTGAAAAAAAGTGCTTCACGGCGATTACTTTACAACTTTACGCTTTAACGCAGCCCCATCAGCAGACGACGGAAAATGAGGCTGCACTCGCCTGTTTCTCGTTCCGTTGCGTGTGCCGGATGCGGATTTCGTGGAGCGTTGTCGGTTTTTCGGGGAGTGATGAGGGTTTTTTTCGGCAGAAATGGATAGCGTAACGGCATTTTTTTGCCGTTTTTCCCCGTTTTTTTTACACGGAACTACCCCGTTTTTAAGACGGATTTACGTGCGGAAGGCACCTTTCCGTGCGCCGGAAGAGCCGTATTTTGCAAAGTCTACTTTACAAAAATAACGTTTTTCGGCTTCGATAAACTGCGTAGCCCCTTGGATAAATCGGACATTCCCAGCGAAATATCGCGCGTTTGCTGCGTGCGGTGATGTGGTGATGTGGTGATGTGGGGCTTCCTGCGTGCGCGCGCAGTATATATATTGGAAAGAGAATTAGATAATATATTATATATATAATATATATAAACATTTCCATATATATAGTAGATACCGCGCGTGCGATAGCTACATCACCACATCACCACATCACCACATCACCATATCACCACGTATTTTTTTCTTAAAAAAATCGGCTTTTTAAGAAAAAAAAACTGAAAAAGTTTGCAGAGTTGGTTTTTTTGACTACCTTTGCATCGTAAATTCATTGTGAATACCGACCTGGCCCACCGCGCCATTGCGGGTCTCTCGATGGGCGAAAATACGGGCTATACAACTTCGCCCAGCTCATCTTCAAATAGGAGCCACACGACAAAGGATACGATGAAGGATAGCTACACAAGACTAACCCTTCGTATTAAAAAAACGATGGAAAGTGCTTGCAATGAATAAAAAAAGTCGTACATTTGCACCCAAAACAGATAAACAATGTTAAACTAAACAACCAATAAGCATGAAAAAAATCTTTACTTTTGCATTTGCATTAATGGCTGTGGCAGTCAGTTCCATTGCCGAAGAAAGCATCACGGGTGTTTCGTCGTGGAGTCCTTGGAATCCTAATGCAACCACCATCGAGGTGAAAGGCCAGCAGACGTTTATGAACTTCACTGAAGCTTGGTCGGGTGCCGGTTACTGGATGGGCATCGACGAGGACGAGGACGAAGTGACCGACTTCTGGGCCGACTGGTCGGACTACGACTACCTTGTCTATATGGTTGCCGACGTGAGAGGGTCGTTCAACCTGAGCGTCGAGTATCACGACGACGGCGACCCGAACAACAACCACGCCACCGTTGGTAACATCGGCACGAACGGCTACGGCTTTGTAGCAATCGACCCCGACTGGAACGACTACGTGGCTCAGACGTGGATTCAGCCCACAGCTCCCGGCAGCATCACCATCACCGATATGGTGCTGATGACGAAGGACGAGTTCGAGGCCTTCAAGGAGAGCATGAAACCCACGGGTGACATCGTGAACCTATGGAAAGGCGACATAGACTTCAACAACAGTTGGCCTGCCATCCACCTGCCTGCCGATGCTTTCGACATTGCCGAGGAAGGCGACAGGCTGATTGTCAACATCTCGGCGATTACCGAGGTTGAAGGCTGGGAGTGGGGCACGCAGATTTTCTGCAACAACGGAGCTTGGCGCGCCCTGCCCGGCATGAAAGTGGAAGGTATCACCGAAACGGGCGAGCAGACGTTTATCTTGACGTGGGAACAGCTCGACTCCATTGCCGCAACGGGCGGCATGAACATCCAGGGTATGGCCTGCAAGGTGTCGAGCGTGGACCTCGTTAAGGCCGGTGCCGTGGTTGAGGGCACCGTCCTCTGGGAAGGCACGATGGTGTTCGACAACTCATGGCCCGGCATCCAGGGCATGGGTCCAGAGCTGTTTGCCGACACGAAAGCGGGCGACAAGATTGTCGTCACCGTGGCCTCCATCGACAACATCGACGGCTGGGCATGGGGCGCACAACTCATATGGAAGGATGGCAACTGGGCTGACCTGGCTGGTACCTCGACAGCAAGTGTCTCCGAGGCAGGCGACGTAACGCTGAACCTCACCCAGGAGTCGGTAGACGTACTGAAAGCGAACGGATTCATCCTTCAGGGTATGTCCTGCACGGTGTCGAAGATTATGCTTGTCCCCAGCACCACGCACGTGAATGCCACGCTGGCAACCCCTGCTGACGATGTCATCTACAACATCTGCGGTCAGCGCGTGGACGCTTCCTACAAGGGTCTGGTCATCCGCAACGGCAAGAAATACCTGAACCGCTAATGAAACGTATTGCAGCCATAATTACCAGCATGATTCTCGTCATGCTGGTAATTTTTCCTATTTCAGCGCAAACGACCCTGACGGGCATTGTCCTCGACGGCTCGAACGGCGATGAGCCCCTGCTGGGCGTCGCCATTCAGGCCAAGGGGGCTGACGTGGGCGCTATCACCGACATGGACGGACGGTTCAGCCTCGCGCTCCCCATGGGCGTGCGGGAGGTGGTGGTCTCGTACATGGGCTATGTTACCCAGACGGTTGACGTTCAGGGCAAGTCGTCCATACAGGTTATCCTGCGCGAGGACAACATGCAGCTCGACGAGTTGGTTGTCGTTGGCTACGGTACGATGAAGAAGCGCGATATGACGGGTTCACTCTCGCAACTCAAGGGCGACGATATGCGCAAGGGCGGCGCCATCGACATCGCCCACGCCATACAAGGCAAGATTGCCGGCGTGCAGGTACAGCAGAGCGATGGTGCCCCAGGCGGAGGGATGAGCATCCTGGTGCGCGGCGCCAACTCCTTCTCTACCAGTTCGCAGCCACTTTATATTGTCGATGGCGTACCCTTCGAGACAGGCGGCGTGGCCGGCAACGGCGTCACCACCTCCGAACAGAGCGCCAATCCCCTCGCCTCCATCAACCCGCATGATATCGAGAGCATCGAGGTGCTGAAGGACGCCTCCGCCACCGCCATCTATGGCTCGCGCGGCGCCAACGGCGTCGTCCTCATCACCACGCGGCGCGGGGCAAAGGGCAAGACGAAGGTAGAGCTAAGTGCCAACTACGGCATCCAGTCCATCACAAAGAAACTCGACGTCCTTGACCCCTACACCTACGCCACGTACCTGAACGAGCAAGCCACGAACGACCGGCTCTACATGGGCAGCACGCGCAACAACGTCCCTTACCCCGGCACATGGGGCTACCAATACTACAGCGACGGCCACGCCATCTACAACACCGGCAAATACACGGGCCGCCCTGAGGACTACATCAACCCCGGCTGGCACTACGACGAATACGGCAACGCCACCCTCCTGGCAACCGCCGACTGGCAGGACGAGATTTTCCAGACGGCAGCCTCGCACGACTACAACCTCAGCGTCAGCGGCGGCGACAGCGACGGATGGTTCCTCTTCTCGGGCAACTATGCCCGCCAGACGGGTATCATCCAGAACTCGGGCTACGAACGCTACGGCATCCGCGCCAACATCGGCCGCCACGTGACAAAGTGGCTTGAGGTCGGCACCAGCACCAGCTTCACCCGCTCGACCACCGACTTTGCCAACACGCTCAGCTACAACACAGGCGTCGTCCGCTCTGCGCTGCTGTTCCCTGTCACCTACGGCCCCGACATGGATACCACGCAAGCCGATGACCTGAACTGGCTGGCAGCCAACCCCGCCGCCTACGTCCGCACGACGAAGGACCAGCTGGAGGCTATGAACTGGTTCAGCAGCTCGTATGCCGAAATCACCTTCCTCCCCTTCCTGAAGTTCCGCCAGAACTTCGGCCTCTCGTACAACGACAGCCATCGTGGCAGCTACTACGGACGGCACACCCAGGAGGGCAAATCGCCCATCAACGGCAAGGCAAGCCATGCCAGCAACCGTTGGGAGAGCGTCACGGCCGAGAGCATCCTGACATTTGACAAGGATTTCCGTTCCGCCCACCATCTGAACGCCATGGGCGCTTTCACCGCCGAACAGGGCATCTGGAGTAACGAGGCACAGACCTTCTGGAACTTCCCCGACGACCTGACGGAGGACAACAACGTGGGCCGTGCCCTCAGCACCGGCACCCCGTCGAGCGACACAGGCATGCAGCGGCTGGCCTCCTTCCTCGGCCGTGTCAACTACACGTTCCGCGAGCGCTACCTCCTCACCGCCAGCGTCCGTACCGATGGCAGTTCGAAGTTCACCACCCGCAACAAATGGGCCACCTTCCTCTCGGGTGCCTTCGCCTGGCGCATGAGCGAGGAGGAGTTCATCAAGCGCCTCGGCGTGTTCAGCAACCTCAAGCTCCGCATCAGCTACGGCGAGACGGGCAACCAAGGCATCGGTGCCTTCCGCACCGTTCCCTTTGTGGATGCTGCCAACTACTCCTACACGAACGGCATCTCCAGCGGCAACGCCATGATGCCCTGGCGCGGCCCTGTCGATGAGAATCTCCGCTGGGAGACCACAGCGCAGGAGAATGCCGGCATCGACATAGGCTTCATGGACAACCGCCTGAACTTCACCATCGATGTCTATCATAAACTCACGCGCGACCTTCTGCAGAACGTGCAGATCCCCAATTCGACGGGATTCAGCAACATGCTCACCAACAGCGGCAATGTCAGCAACGACGGCCTGGAGGTCACAGCCGACGTCCTCGCCATCGACAACGCCCATTGGCGCTGGAACATGAACGCCAACATTGCCTTCAACCGCAACAGCATTAGCGGACTCGAGGGCGACCAGTATGCCACCACCCTCTGGTACGGCGCCGACAACGTCTTCATCCAGCGTAACGGCTGTCCCATCGGGGCCATCTTCGGATACATCGAGGACGGCTTCTACGACAACGAGGCCGAGGTACGTGCCGACCCGCAGTATCGCTTTGCCAGCGAATCCGTCGTGAAGAGCATGGTGGGCGAAATCAAGTACCGCGACGTCAATCACGACAACCAGATTACCGACGAGGACCGCGTCATCATCGGCGACACTAATCCCTGGTTCGTCTATGGCTTCTCGTCCGACATTTCCTACCGCGACTTCACGCTGAGCTTCCTCTTGCAGGGCACACTGGGCAACGACATCTTCAACGGTAACCTGCAGGACGTCACGCTGGGCAACATAGGCAACATCCCCACGTCGGCCTACAACACCCGCTGGACCGCCGACAACTACCAGAACGCCCGTTGGCCCAAGGCCACAGGGGGCTACACACGCTCCTACAAGATTTCCGACCGCTACGTCGAGGATGCCTCGTACCTGCGACTGAAGAACGTGAGCCTTTCCTACAATTGGCGCAAGCCCTTCGTGGGGGTGGAGAACCTGCAGTTCTCGCTCACGGGCACCAATTTGTTCACGCTGACGCGTTACAGCTGGTTTGACCCCGACGTCAATGCCTTCGGCAGCGACTCGTCGCGACGCGGCGTCGATATCTACTCCTATCCGCTCTGCCGGACGATTTCCTTCGGGATTGTCAGTACGTTCTAAAAAATGCCTGCACGTATGAAAAGAATCATCTATATCATCATAGGAATGCTCATCCTCAGCTCCTGCAACGGTTGGCTGGAGGAAAAACCGACAAGCAACATCGGTCCCGAACAGGTGGGCGACTCACGCGAAGCCGTTGACCTCTGGGTGACAGGCGTCTATAGCAACTGGCTCTACGACATGTTCTGCTGGACGAACTTCCCCCGCTGCCTGGAACTTGACAACGACTACATCTCCGGCCCCGACTGGCTCTTTGGCACGCTCGGTGCAGGCAACTTTGCCGGCAACGACGACATCGCCAAACTCTGGAACGGGCCCTACAACCTCATCAACGACGCCAACATGGCCATCCGCTATATCGAGGCCATGACTGAGGTCGATGAGGACTACAAGAACAACGCCATCGGCGAACTGCTGTTCCAGAAGGCGTTCTGCTATTATATTATGGTACGCGCGTTCGGTCCCCTTCCCTACTACGACACCGATGTCAGCGCCGGAGCCGACTTCTACAAGCCCCGCGCATCCGTGGCCGACATCTACGGTCACATCACAGAGATGCTGGAGCAGGCCGCTACGCTCATGTACTCGCGCGACAATCCCAACTACCAGCCCGGACACGTCTCCGCCGGCTCAGCTGCCGGTCTGCTGGCTAAGGTGTATGCCACCATGGGCTCAGCGTCATTGCCTGCTGGGACGGAAATCATCGTCCGTACGGGAGCCCCCTACGACGAAGCCACCAACGTGAACGGCGAGAAGGTTAAGGTATGCCGCGTGCCCGAGGCCGTGACGATGCAGAAGGACACGGTGGCAGGCTACACGGGCATGGACCCGCAGGTCTGCTACGAGCGTGCCGCCCACTGGGCAAAGCGTGTCATCGACGGCGACTTCGGCCTCTACACGCTCGCCCCCTACGACGAGCTCTGGGCTGCTTCGGGACGCGATGCCTCGGAGTTCATGTGGGCCATCCGTTCGGTGAATGGCGAGGAGAAGTACTGCACCCATGTCCACACCTACTTCTCAGGCTATAAGGTCAGCGCCTCCTCCGAGTTCATCTACAGCGGAGGCTGGATAGGCAACACCAACAACTGGTACCAGCTGTTCGACGACGACGACGACCGCATCACTAAAGGTGTGCGTCACACGTGGCGCTACTACTATCAGGAAAGCTACAACGGCACTTTCATCTATCCGCAGAGCTGGCAGCCCCGCTTCTCCGGCTTCGATGCCCTGGGCAACTGGGTGCAGGAGCCGGAGTACCCCACCGAGTCGGCCGACGGCAGGGCCATCGTCTGGCAGTACAACACCTCCTACGAGTGCCTCGCCTTCACCACAAAGTACGACGACGTAGAGGACCAGGCCACTGACTATGCCGACAGCAACTACCCCTTCCTGCGCTATGCCGACGTGCTGCTCGTTCGTGCCGAGGCCGAGAACGAGCTGGGGCACACCGCCGAGGCAATGAAATGGCTCAATGCCGTGCGCAGCCGTTCGAACGCCACGCTGCTCGACAGCACGCCGTCGCAGACACGGCTGCGCAGTCTCATACTCGAGGAGCGCGCCAAGGAGTTTGCCTGCGAGGGTGACCGCCGCTGGGACCTCGTCCGCTGGGGCATATACCTGCAGGCCATGAACGCCATCGGCGGACGCGATGACAGCGACGTCAGCAAGGAGCGCACACGGCGCAACCTGCTCTACCCGCTGCCCGTCACCGAAATCAATGCGAATCCCTACATCACTGAAAACAATTTCGGATGGTAGTGTTTTAGTTCATAGTTCAGAGTTCATAGTTCAGAGTTAGAATTTGAAAAGAATTCCAAAATGAAGTCATCAGATAAAAGATCTTCACGATCCATTTTTCAATTATCAATTATCAATTGTCAAATATCAATTCTACTGTTCCTCGCTTCGTGCTCTGACGTGAAGGAACTCGATGCGGGCTTTGTGGAACGGTATGCCAATGCCGGTCCTCCTGCCATCAGCGCCATCTACGACGTCCAGGACACGGCCTTTGCCGCACCCCTTTCGGGCGGCGTGCTCAACCAGTACATCCGCATCAAGGGGCAGAACCTCGCCCACCCCGTCCGCATCGTCATCGACGGTCTGGAGACCGACATCGACGCTCGCGTCTATGCCGAGTCGGGCGACGCCTACATCCGCATTCCGCGCTACGTGCCTGAGCAGAAGACGGGCGAACTCTACTACGAGACCGAGTTGGGCGTCGCCAAAGTGGCCTACAACGTCTCCATTCCCGAGGTACAGCTCGACGGGCTGGTCAACGAGTTCTGCTTTGCCGGCACGCGTGCGCAGCTCGCGGGCGACTACTTCGACCTCTACGCCTTCGGCGACACCACCGACACGTCGCCCGTCAGCATCGTCGTCCATCAGGAAACCGAGGGCTACAGGAAGGTAATCCATTGCGACAGTTGTACGGAGACCTTCACCAGCATCATCATCCCCGCCGACTGCCCCGACGATGCCCTTATCACCTTCACCTGGCCCCGTATGGGCGGAGGCGAGAGCACACGGACCATCCCCTTCCGCCCTGTCAGCCGTCTGCTGTACGGTAACTTCGACGGCGACATGGGCTGGTGGAACGACATGGGCAAGGAGTGGCTGGCAGCCTGCAAGGCCGATGGCGCACCGGCGTCGCTGGGCTTCAACTTCCTGCGTCTGGCAGGCACCTTCGCCGCCTGGGACTGGGACATCTCGGGCTTCGGCTGCAACTGGCCCTTCGACATCGCCCTCAAGGACGTCGATGACTACTGCTTTAAGTTCGAGGTCAATACTGCTCCTTCCACACCGTTCATCAACTACGGCGATGCAGGGAAATATGGAGCGAAGAACGGCGGCTACCGCCTCACGCTGTACGGTGCCCCCAACCGCGGCCAGTTCGACCCTGTCGCCGATGGGCTCACCAACACCAACGGCAAGTGGGCCACCGTCCGTATGCCGCTGAGCGAACTGGTAGATGGCGTGGAGTCCATGCCCAAGGTGGGCGAATGGGTGTCGCTGGAATTTGGCACTCAGCCCAACACGGCCGACGACTGGGTCATCGACCACAGTTTCGGACAGTTCCGCATCGAACCGAAGGAGTACTGATTGAAAAATGAAGATTGACTATTGACTATCGACCATTGACATTTGGCTATAGACTATTGACCATCAAAGATTGAAACATGAAACATAAAACCTGCATTTGCGCGTTCTTTGCGCTACTCGGCACAGCAGGCCTCCTCTCCTGCCACGACGAGGTCACCGAAGCCCCGGGATACGACCCCACCTACGGCACGGGCACAGCCCCCTCGGTAGTGTCGGTCTTCCCCGAGCCCGGCAGCGCCGACATCGACACCGTCAGCCGCATCGTGGTCACCTACGACATGCCCATCTACGTAGCTCCCGTCCACTCCGTGAAGATCAACGAGGTCTATGCCGACTCGGCCTACGTCGAGGACGGCAACAAGATGGTGGCCGTGGTGCACACCGTGGGCAACACCACGTACAACGTCACCATCAAGTCGCCCACCGTGCGCAACGCCACCTATGCCTTTGCACGCGACTACCAGTTCTCGTTCACCACGCGCATCTACAACAACTTCGACCCGTCGCCTTTCACGCTCGACACCGAGCTGACCAACCCCGACGCCACCCCGAAGACCAAGGCCGTCTACGCTTACCTGCTCTCGCAGTTCGGCAAGGCCACACTCTCGGCCACCATGTCCGACCCCGCGTGGGACAACACGCTGGCCGAGCAGGTGTTCAACACCACTGGCCGCTATCCTGCCATCCATACCTACGACTACATTTTCCTGCGCTGGAGCCGCCCCATGGGCAACGCCAACTGGATTGACTACACCGACACCACCCCCGTTGAGCAATGGGCAGCAGCGGGAGGCCTCGTCTCCGTCGGATGGCACTGGAACGTGCCCAAGACCGAGGCCGACCGCAACAATATCGACAACTACGCCTTCTATGTCGATGGCAACACTTTCGGTGCCCGCAACGCCCTCCGCGCAGGGCGTTGGGAAAACGAGCAGATCAACGAGGACCTCGCCGTCATGGCCTCGCATCTCCGCGGTCTGCAGGACAAGGACATCACCGTGCTGTTCCGCCCCCTCCACGAAGCTTCCGGCAAATGGTTCTGGTGGGGCACCGACGGCGCTGCGCAGTACAAGAAGCTGTGGCAGTACGTCTATAACTACATGAAGGAAGCTGGCGTGAACAACCTCATCTGGGTCTGGACGAGCCAGGGCGACGATGCCAACTGGTACCCGGGAGCGGAATATGTCGATATCGTCGGCTGCGACCTCTACGACACGGAGAACCACGCGTCGCGCCGCGACAAATGGGATCAGCTGCTCGCTATCACCAAGGGACGCAAGATGCTCACCCTCAGCGAGTGCGGACAGATTCCCGAAATCGGAAACACGTTCGCCGGTGGCGACGTCTGGAGCTGGTTCATGCCGTGGAACGACGTCTATATGACCGACGCCTACAACACGGCCGACTTCTTCGTCCGTCAGATGAACTCCCCCTACGTCATCACGCGCGACGAGCTCCCCGCCTTCGGCGAGTAGCCACTTCCCCTCTGCCCCGACGAACAGATGAACAGGGGGCTCTATTGAATCTTCAGGTGCGTGTGACCCTTGGGCAAATAGGCCGGAGGGGTGATGATGGGCTTGACAATCCGGCTTGTGAACGTAGCCACAGTCTCGTCATCGGGGAGGATGTAGTCGCCCACGATGACGTAGTGGTTGGTGGGGCACGATTTGGGTTTCTTCATGTCGGGCCGGTTGAGGTCGTAGGCCAGGCGTCCTGCCGTCACGGTTGATTTGATGTGCCTGTCGATGGGCGCGTTCATGTTGAACTGCAGGAACGCCGGGATGTCGAAGTCGCACTTCGAGCGAACGGTCGGGATGCGCTCCTGGAACACCCAGTCGTAGAGGAACGTGGGCCGCGTGCTGGTGATGTTGTACTGGTATTCGATGATGCTTCCGGCCTCCACGTCGGGCACCACCACGTGCACCACCACGTAGTTGCTGTCTACGCGCTCCTTGACAAAGCCATCGGTGCTGACTGTCCGTTTCGCCACCTTCCCCTTCGCGTCACGGGTGAACACCGTCACCTTCAGCCCCGTCAGGTTGTCCATGTCGATGGTCACGTCATCGTCGGCATCGTAGTAGGTGATGTCCACGTTGGCGTGACGGGCGCCCTCGGACGTCAGAATCTTGGTGCGCAGGCGCACTTCGTACTTCACCAGCATGCTGCTCTCGTCAAGCTCGTTCTTGCCGAAGTCGGGCAGGTTGTCGAAGGTTATCTCGGAATACGACTGGTTACTGTTGGTCAGCCGGTCCGACAGCTCATAGGTCGCCTTCATCGTCTTGCACAGCACGATGGCGTCCGCCTGCGTGGCGTCGCCCCAGCCGACGAATTCCCATTCCATCTTCGACGGCTTGCCGAACTTCTCATTCGGCAGTTGCGCCACCGCCCTACCGCCACAGGCAAGGAGTGCCGCCACTAACACGACTATCCGAAAAAAAGAGTTTATTGCCATCGGTCCGTTTTTTCGCTATAAATAGAGTTTGTCATTTTCTTGACTTCCGTCCTACCCCCTTCGTACTCGGTGACGACGATGTTGATACCCTCGGTGGGAGCTGCGAGTTCCTTGCCTGAAAGGTCATAGTAACGCTGTCGGGGTGCTTCACGTAAATCCTTTATTGTTTTTACAGGAGTGTCGGCATCTTCAACAATGTTGAACTTATTCCATTCATATGCCTGTAGATAAGCTTCCTTACACCCAGGAAGGACGTGCAACGTAGCAGTATAATCAGTAGATCTAAAAGCTCCGTTTGCCGATGGGGGAGTCTTTGCATAGCAAGTAATGGAAGTAAGGTTTGTGCATTTATAAAAGGCGTCGATTTCAATTGTTAAAACCGACTCAGGAATGATGATTGAGGCAAGGCCGCTACAACCATCAAAAGCGGAACGCCCAATACATGTGACCGAATTAGGAATAATGGTTGTCTTACACCCTTGAATAAGAGTATTCGTGGCCGACTCAATAATGGCATTACAATTATTGCGGCTGTCATATACGGCGTTGTCTTCATCAACAACAATGGAAACAAGATTTTCACTACTGGCGAACGCATAAAAGTCAATGTTATTAACTGACTTTGGGATAAAGATAGAAGTTAAACTATAACAGTCTGCAACGGCACAATATCCAATGGTTTCCACGCTATTGCCAAATGTGATGGAGGTTAGGCCCGTGCAGCGAGAGAATGCATACGTTGAAATAGTGTTTACGCCATTGCCTATTACGGCTGAGGTTAAACCAGTACAGCCTGAGAAAGCAAAATCGCCAATGCTTGTTACGCTGTTGGGGATAGTGATGGAGGTTAAGCCACTGTAGCCATAAAAAGTAAATTTGCCAATGCTTGTCACGCTGTTGGGAATTATTAAATCATTTATTTCCTTTCCATTTAAGATAAGGTGATGAGCATAAAACAAAGGATTTGCCGAATAATCGCTGAAAACTATTTTCAGCCATGACTCTAATTCAAAAATATTTACAGAAGTTAATCCATTACAACCCTCAAAAGCATCATGGCCAATTTCATTTACACTATTGGGAATGGTAATGGAGGTTAGGCCGCTGCAGCTTTCGAAAGCATAATCGCCAATACTTGTCACGCTGTTGGGGATGATGACAGAGGTTAGGCCGCTGCAGCCAAAGAAAGCATAATCGCCAATGCTGCTCACACTGTTGGGGATGAGGATGGAGGTTAGGCCGCTGCACCATCCGAACACATAGTCGCTAATGGTTGTCACACTATTGGGGATGGTGATGGAGGTCAGTCCAGAGCAAGAATAGAAAGCATAATCGCCAATGTTGGTCACACTGTTGGGGATGAGGATGGAGGTAAGGCCGCTGCACCATCCGAAAGCATAATCGCCAATGCTGGTCACGCTGTTGGGGATAGTGATGGAGGTTAAGCCGCTGCAGCCAGAGAAAGCATAATCGCCAATGCTGGTCACGCTGTTGGGGATAGTGATGGAGGTTAAGCCGCTGCAGCCAGAGAAAGCATAATCGCCAATGGCGGTCACTCCAGTCGGGATGGTGTATGAGGTTAGGCCGCTGCAACCCCCAAAAGCATAATTTCCAATGGTTGTCACGCTGTTGGGGATGATAATAGAAGTTATGCCGGTGCAGCCAGCAAAAGCCCGATCAATGCGGGTTATGCTGTTAGGGATTTCTAATTCTGTTATCTCTTTTCCATTCAGAAATAAATGGTGGGCCAATTCCAGCGGATTTGATAATTGACCATAAAATTCTATTTTCCACCATGCCTCCAAATCAAAAATGTTTACGGAGGTTAAGCCAGAGCACTCAAAAAAAGCCCCATTGCTAATGTAAGTCAAACTTTTGGGAATGGTGATAGAGGCCAGGTCGGTGCAACCCTGAAAAGCATATTGGCCAATGGTGGTCACGTTGTTGGGGATGGTAACAGAGGTCAGGCCAATGCATTTATAGAAAGTATAGTCTCCAATACTTGTCACGCTGTTGGGGATGACGACGGAGATTAGGCCTATGCATTCAAAGAAAGCATAGTCTCCTATGCTCGTCACGCCATAGTTTTTCCCTTCATAGTTTACGGACTCAGGAATAATCACATCGCCCGTGTATTCATAATAAAAGTTGTCCGGGGTTGTTCCACGATAGGTAACTGCTAACTCAGTCTTATCGTTAATCCAGTTGTAGTAAATCGTCACACCGTCGGCGTTTGCCACTTTGATGTCGTGGGCATACGCATTGACTCCGACTATACCCAAAAGAGCGGCAAGCATAAAAAGTAAAAAATGTCTTTTCATTTCTAATATCCTTTATTTCCTAGTTCCGATGGAGTGTTAAAAGATTAAAGAAAGCGTGGAACTGTATGCATCCACATCGTTGATGGAGGTCTTAGGAAACCCGGAAAACAGAAATGGTGAACAGTCCACACCGTAACGCGCGGAACCATTATACCTTTCTTGTTTTCCTGAAAGTTCCTAAGTTTCCATCAACAAGAGAGCATAACGCTTCCTTTTCACAAAATGTCTTGAAGCAGCGGTACTATACTTCACGCAAATCTTCGCTGCAAATATACAAGCTTGTTACCGAAATATCAAAACAATTAGTAATAATTTTTGTGGGATTAGTTTATTTGAGTACTTTTGCCAGTTAGAAGGATAACAACCCTATAACAAAACTATCATATGAAAGAAGAAAAAAACTTAAATCAATTAAAGGAGGATTCTTGTTCTAGGAACCATCAAGAGGACTGTGAGCTAGGTATGGTTTCGGTTAATAATTCTACACTGTTAGGTTCAAATTATGCCGAACGAGTTTTAAATAGCTCTTTCGTTACTCATCCATTATTGGATAGGAGAATCAAGAGTTGTTTGGAGGGTACTCCCTTTTATAATAAGGAAAAAAACATAGAGAACTTGACATTAAGGGATCTTTTTAGTTATTTATGGATTCCGGGATATGAGAGAAAAGATGCTTTTAAGTTCCAACTAGACAAAGAAAAATGGGCTCAAGCGATGGGCTATCTGGATGAGATACAAATAGATGGTGACAATGTTATAATACCCAAACGATTTTTCAGTACATTTCTCGACCTGCTAATAGCAGACAAAAGAATGAAGAAAAAAGGAGGAAGGCCTAAGGTGAAACAGCTACTAAATACTATTGCAGATAGCAAAGTAGTATCTTGCTTCAAAGAAACCCTTAAAACTGTGAAGAAAAAATGCAAGGATTTTTTTAAGGGCGTTGCCCAATATTGTGTTTGCTTCCTCAAGGGTATTTTCAGGGCATTTAAACCTAACGAAGACCCCTACGGAGTGATTTCTCACTATCATCGCATCCTTGACGGGAAAGTAGATGGATTGCCTACAAGAAGAACTATCCAAAATCACTATAATTGGTTTATTGGTTGGAAGGAGACGATGATAGTAACTGCAAAGGAAAAAGCGGAATTAGCAAAACACATAATATGGGAAAAACTCATTAAATGGATATGTGACCATCTTTTGAGATTAGCACCACAGTTCGTAAATGCTTAAAAAATTATAATAAATGGGAACCAAAATAGTTTCCATTTATTTTTTTGGGGGGGGAAAGGAGTTTTTGGAAAATTAATGGAAAAAACACTATCAAACACTTGTTTTATCTTTGTGCCGTGAAATAAAAAGGATTATTGTTAAATCGCAATATTTCAGGCAACAAGAACATGACAACAGCATCAGACACGACGAATTTTCGCTTCAGCATCTTCCCTTGCGGATGGTGGGATGCGGCTGCGCAGGTGGCGAAGCCGCAACAGCGGCCGCAGCAGACGCAGACCATCCGCTGGGTTTATGAGTATATCACATCGGAACGCGCGCGTAGGGCGACGGAGGAACTGCGGGCGATAGCTCCGACGGCTACGCGGCAGCAGAAGCAGGACTTCAAGGCGCTCCGCTTCGAGTATGCCACCTTCAGCGGCATCTTCTCTTACCGCAATGCCCGCAGCCTGGTGGCCCGCTCGCCCTTCCTCGCCATTGACATCGACGACCTCGGTTCGACCGACGAGGCGCGTGACGTACAGCATCGGCTGTGTGAGGACACACGCGTAGAAACGGCGCTCTGCTTTGTCTCGCCGAAGGGGCTGGGGGTGAAGTGGATTGTCACCTTCCCCGACTGGACCGAGGGGTTGCCCTTCCGCGAGCAGTTCGAGCGGGTGCGCCGCTACGTGGGGTTCAACTATGGGCTGGACCCCGACAAATCAGGCTCCGACGTCTGCCGCGCCTGTTACCTGCCCTGGGATGCCGAATGCTATGTTAATCCGAAGTTTGTTTAACCCCTTAATAATAAAAAATATGAAACAGAAAAAAGTTTACAGTGACCTCGAGCATCTGGAGCTCGTGGCACGTCGCATCGCCGAGGGCGGTGTTGACATTACGAGTGAGTATCAAGAGTGGATCAACGTGACCTTTGCGTGTGCCTCGCTGGGTGAGGCTGCCCGCGAGAGCTACCACACCATCTGCCGTCAGTACCCCGGCTACAAACGCGAGGAGTGCGACCGCCAGTTCGACAACTGCCTGCGGACAGGGCGGGGCGACATCACGCTGGGCACGGTGATGAAACTGGCCAAGGACGCAGGCATCGACACCTCGCTGCCGCGCGGGCCGAGACCCAAGACCGAGGCCGAGCGTAAGGAGGAGCGCGAGAACCGCTTCCTGCTGATGCGGGGGCAGATAGACGAGTGGTACGAGCTGCGCTTCAACACGTGGAAAAACCGCGTGGAGATGCGCGAACGGCCTGCCGGTCAGTGGGAGCCCATCCGCGAGCGCGACCTGAGCACCCTGTTCGCACGGCTTCAGCAGATGGGGCTGGGAGGCAAGCTGTCCGACGTGAAGGCGCTGCTGGAGAGCCGCGACATCTCCCCCGACTTCGATGCGGTGACCACGTGGCTCGACAGCCTCACACCCTACGACCCGCAGACCGACCCCGACTACATCCACGACTTCTTCAACGGCCATCTGGTCTATGGCGACCCCGAGAGCGCCGAGTTCTATCAGCAGATGTTCCAGAAGTGGTTCGTGGGCATGGTAGCCCTGTGGACGGGCGTGGTCGATGAGAACCCTGTCATGCCCGTCCTGTGCGGCCCGCAGCACATCGGCAAGACCTATTTCATCCGCCATCTGCTGCCGCCCGTGCTCCGTCAGTACTACAAGGAGCCCAACCCTGCCGACCCCGTGGACAAGGACTTCATCATCTCGCTCTCCGAGGTGGTCATGATCTTCCTCGACGAGTTCTCCCTCTCGTCAGACCTGAAGAGCGACACCTACAAGGCCATCATCACCTCCAGCCAGTCGAACCTTCGCGATGCCTACGGCCACTTCCGCGAGGTACGCCAGCGCAAGGCCTCGCTCATCGGCGCCACCAACCACCACCAGTTCATCCGCGACAGCGAGGGCAACCGCCGCTATGTGGGTGTGGACCTGGCGGGTACCCTCAACCTCAACGACCATCCCCTGCCCTACGAAGGAGCCTATGCACAGGCCTTGTGGCTGCTGCGTGAAGGCTTCCGCTCCAAGCCGACGCAGGAGGAGAGCGCGGCCATCACCGAGCACAACCGCACGTTCATGGTCACGGACGACTGCGAGGCCGTGCTGACGACCTTCCTGCGCCGGCCGACGGCCGAAACGACCCCGCAGGCCTATTCGGCGGGCGACCTGATGCAGGAACTCAACAACCGCGGATTCCGGGGCAAGACGTTCAATGCCAACAACATCGGCAAGGCCATGCGCCGGATGGGATTCGAAAAGAAGACGGTCAACGGCATCAACAAATATCTGGCCGTCATCGCCGACTACACCCAGCAGCAGTGCGAGCGCATAGCCGATGCCGCAAACACCGACGAGAGGCCATTTTAAGTGAGGCAAGGTGGAGGAGTGGAGGATTTTCTATGGAGGTACGAAAAAGTTTCAGAGTTATTCCTGTTTTTAAAGCGAGAACAATTAAAAAACTTTTCAGAAAAACCCATGAAAACCTTCCACCACCTCCACCCTTCCAGCGGGCGCTCTCCCCTGCCCTGGCGGCGGAGAAAAAAGTTTGAAAACAGTTCAAAAAAAGTGGGTAAATGTTTGTGGGATTGGAAAATATGTTGTATCTTTGTGGGTGAAAAGCGTAGGGGATCGCGACGCGGGAAAGGCCTTTCGCCGACGGGCGAAACGTTCCACCGGGCCCAGCGAAACGTTCCACGCGCGGCAACGAAACGTCCCGTCCCACACGCCTTTCAAAGAGAGAGTACACAGACTATGTAATAACCTAAAAAGGAGAGGAGTAAGACTATGGCAATCCAATGCAAGCTTGTCCGAGCCATCGACCCGCGCCAGCCGGAGGCGGAAGGGGGCGTCACCGTCCGCACCGTCAGCCGCGGGACGTATGGCTTCGACCGTATGGCGGAGGACATCTGCCGGTCGACCTCCCTCACCGAGGGCGACGTGGTGGGTGCGATGCGGAGCATGCTCCACTTTGCCCGCGAGGCCTTGCTGAACGGATATACCGTTGAACTGGAGGGGCTTGGGCGGTTCCGCATCACGGTGAAGTCGCGCCTGTGCACACGCGCCGAAACCGACCGCCGCGGCTTCTCGCTGGACGACGTCATCCGCCTCTACAAGGTACAGTTCACCCCCGACGCCCGCCTGCAGCGCCGCATCGCTGCCGAGGCCGAGGCGGAGAGGATGAAAGAGTAGTTATCCCTATTTATTAACACATTAACAAACACTTAAACAACTATGCCAATTACTTATCAGATTGTGGGTTGCTGCAACCCGCGTGGCGCCCAGGACGTGGACTACGCCTGCAACCGCGCCGTCAAGACCGGTGACTACGACTTCAAGTCGCTCACCGAGGATATCCAGTTTGCCACCACGGCCACCAAGGCCGACATCGTGGCTGTGCTCACCGCCGCCAAGGAGTTCATCAAGACGCACCTCCTTCAGGGCCAGCGCGTCGTGCTGAACGAGATCGGGGCGCTCCAGGCGAACGTCAACTCGAAGTGCTTTGCGCAGAGCATCATCCCCCTGGAGGCGTTCGACCCCAGCACGTACATCAAGGGTGTGGGCATCCGCTTCCGTCCCGAGGCCGACCTGCTGAAGTACGTCCGCGCCAACCGCCAGCTGAAGCGCGTGCCGAGCGAACTGCTCGCGTAAGGCTTCGCTACGCGAAAAAGAAAAGGGGGAGAGGGCATGGGCTCTCTCCCCTATCGTTTTGCAACGGGAACGTGTCCGCCGTTACGCTGCGGCCTGACCCATGAGGAAGACGCCGGCGAGGGCTACGATGGCGTAGAGCTCGGGGAACACGGCGAGGATGAGGGTCTTGCTGAAGACGTCGTGGCCCTGGGCAATGCCGGCGATACCGTTGGCACAGACCTGACCCTGACGGATGGCCGAGAAGAGGCCCACGAGACCGAGCGCGAGGCCGCCGCCCAGCACGGTGGCTGCCTGGAAGGTGGTGATGTCGGGGCTGAGCAGGCCGGTCATGTTGGCAAAGATGAAGTAGCCGGCGAAGCCGTACAGGCCCTGCGTGCCCGGGAGGGCGGTGAGAACGATGAAGTTACCGAACTTGTTGACCTTCTTGAGGGCGCCGACGGCGGCGTTGCCCGTGATGGTGACGCCGAAGGCGCTGCCGATTCCCGAAAGTCCAATCATCAGGGCTACGCCCAGATAAGCTAATACTAAATTGAGTGTCATAGTGGTAATGTATTTAAAATGTTTACTTTTTTTCTTAACTCTTAATTCTTTATTCTTAACTCTTAACCACACCGAAGGGCTTGTACTCCTCGCCGCCGCCTGTGTAGCCGGCATTCTTGAAGAACTCCACGAAGGTGAGTCGCATGGGATGGACAACAGCGCCGAGGATGTTCATGAATATGTTGAGTGCATGGCCCACGCAGAAGATAAGCGCCGTGACCAGGAACCCGATGACGGGTGTCTTTGGGCTCATGCCGACGGCCATATTGTTGAACACGTTTGCCAGAATGCCGCCCGAGAGGCCGAGGGCAAACAGGCGGACGTACGACAGCACATCGCCCAGCAGGCCGGTGGCCATGTTGTAGGCGTCCCACAGCGCCAGGCCCACATTCATGAAGATGTTCTTGCCCGGGCTCTGGAAGAAGAGGATGCCGACGGCTGCCAGGCAGAGCAGGGCGATGACGACGGGGTTGGAGAAGGGCGTCTTCGTCAGCACAGCCACGCCGATGGTGACCAGCAGCAGGAACCACCCGATGGTGCTCAGCGCATGCTTGATGCCCAGCTGGATAGTGAGGTTGACGGCCTTCAGCACCATGCCGAACAGTATCTGCACCACACCGATGCCGAGCGAGACGGTGAACATCGTGGAGTTGTCGACAAAGAGGAACTCCTTCATCTTCTGCACGAAGGGGATGTCGAGGTTGTAGAGGCTGAAGCCGAAGAACGAGCCGGAAAGCAAGCCGCACAGCATGGTGCTGGCACCAAACAGCACGACCAGCCACTTGGAGAAATCGGGGTTGATGAGCTTGAAGAGCTTGGTGAATATGGGCAGCGCCACAATCATCAGCAGGCCATACCCGATGTCGCCCAGACAGAGGCCGAAGAACAGCATGAAGAAGGGGGCAAAGAAGAGGGTAAGGTCGAGTTCGCTGTACTGCGGCAGCATATAGAGCTTCGTCAGAGGCTCGAACAGGCGGGCGAAACGGTTGTTCGAAAGCTGGATGGGTATCTCGTCATCGGCCGTGGGGTCGTCGACTTCATAGAACTGCCCGCTCTCGTCGAGGCTGGCACGGATGGCATCGATGCTCTTTGCCGGTGCCCACCCCTGTAGCAGGATGAGCTTGTCGGCTGCCACGGGCTCGCCGGTGAGGCGCACACGGGCAAAGTCAATGCGGTCGTCCAACGCCCTGCGGGCAGCAAGAAGAGCCGGCACATGGCTCTGGGCAAACGAGGCAAGGCGCTCGTCGAACGAGGCAAGCCGCTGCTCCTCTGACGCTATGCACTCCTGCAGGAACGAGAGCCTGGCATCAGGCAGATGGCACAGCTCAGCATCCACATCGGGCACAGCCCCCGGCGGGGTGACGGTGACGAAATAGGTCTTCTGCTTGTCGGTATTGATAACTATCGCATGGTATTTCGCCTCCCACTCTTCGTCGTAAGCCCTTGTAGCGCAGGAGAAGAAATGCATCTCATAGCCAGCTTGAGCCAGACGGCGGACACTGGCGGGGTCAAAGTCACCCCAAGGCAATAGCATAGCCTCCTCCTTGCGGAGGGATGCCAGCGTCTGCTCAGTAGCGGCTTTGTCTGCCAGCAGGGCGTCGTATGCATCGAGGGCAGCGGGAAGGTCGTCAAGGTCTTTAGGGACGTCAAGGTCCTTAGAATCTTTGGGGAGAAGGGGCTCGAGAGCGCCGAGGGCAGCGTTGCAGCGGCTGAGCTGACGGACGTCTTCTGCCAATGCGGGATTGGATATCTGCCCCTGCTCACGCTGCTGGACGTGGATGACGCCCAGGTCGTGCAAGCGCCCGAGGAACTCATCGTACTCTTTATAGAACACCAGGAAGGTGAGCTTTTTCATTTTCGTGATCATGCCTCTTCCTCCTTTTCTCTGGTTGCAATGATGTCCTTCAGAATCTTCTGTGATGACTTGGAGAGGTTCTCCTCGTCTTCCATGAACCGCTTGATCTTGCGGATGGCATCGGCATAGCCGGGAATCTGCACCTTCTCAAAAAGATTCACCTTCTGGGTGGTCTTCTTGCGGGCATGCTCCAGCAGTCCCAGCTTAGCCTGCGTGAACTCGCACTCGATGGCATTGCGGGCAAGGCCCTGAAGGAGGGCGATGCCGTCGTAGTACCACTTGGGGCTATTGAACAGACTGAAGGGCTTGACATCGAAGTCCACATCACCCAATACGGGTACGCGTACACCGGCAATCTTCTTCACATCAAGATGCACATCACGCACGGTGACGAGCGATGCATCAAACTCGTTCCAGAGGGCAAACATATATTCGTAGCTCTGGATTTGTGCCTCGAGGTCGCTCTGCAGCTTCTGTACCTCCCCCTTACAGCGTTTCACCTCCATGCGCAGGGCGCTCTCCTTGTTCTTAATGATAGGAAGCGTGCGCTGGCGTACCTTGAGCTGTTTCTCAAGGTGCTGTAACGAGGTCTTGTTATACTGATATTTGATAGCCATCTTCGGCAGGAATTAATTCTTCGGCCAGTAGGCTTCGACAAGTTCTTTCTTAATGTTGACTTCGTCGGGCTTGAAATATTTGCCGAACAGGCCCCAGGTGACGTCGAGCATCTCGGTGGTATCGACGTTGACGTCGATAGCCAGGAGCTGGTCAGAGTATGCCTTTGCAAAGGCAAGTGCACGCTCATCATAGTCGGTAAGGTCGAAGCCATTCTCCAGCTTCGTCTTGGCGTTGGCAGCATCGGCATAGAGGCGCACGGCAGCATTCATCACCTGCGGATGGTCGCGGCGGGTTTTCTTACCACTGACAAGCTGTTTCAGACGAGAGAGCGAGCGGAACGGGTCGACAATTACCTTGCCGATGTCGCTGTCGCGGCGGAGGAAGAGCTGGCCCTCGGTGATGTAACCCGTGTTGTCGGGCACGGCATGGGTGATGTCGCCACCAGACAACGTCGTAACAGCTATGATGGTAATGGAGCCTCCAGCGGGGAACTGCACAGCCTTCTCGTAAATCTTAGCCAAGTCACTGTAGAGCGAGCCGGGCATGGAGTCTTTCGAAGGAATCTGATCCATACGGTTGCTGACGATGGAGAGGGCATCAGCATAGCTGGTCATATCGGTAAGGAGGACGAGCACCTTCTCGTTCTTCTCCACGGCAAAGTACTCAGCAGCAGTCAGCGCCATATCAGGCACCAGCAGACGCTCCACGGCGGGGTCTTCCGTTGTATTGACAAAGCTGATGATGCGGTCGAGTGCACCGGCATTGGAGAAGACATTCTTGAAATATAGGTAGTCGTCGTTTGTCATACCCATGCCACCAAGGATAATCTTATCCGTTTTGGCACGCATAGCCACGTTGGCCATCACCTGATTGAAGGGTTGGTCAGGGTCGGCAAAGAAGGGTATCTTCTGGCCGGAAACGAGTGTGTTGTTGAGGTCGATACCGGCAATACCGGTGGCGATGAGCTCGGAGGGCTGCTTGCGGCGGACGGGGTTGACGGAGGGACCGCCAATCTCCACATCCTTGCCCTCAATCTGCGGGCCACCGTCGATGGGGTTGCCATAGGCATCAAAGAAACGCCCTGCCAACTGGTCGCTCACCTTCAGCGAGGGAGCTTTGCCAAGGAAAACAACCTCGGCGTTGGTGGGGATGCCGTTCGTACCCTCGAAGACCTGCAGCGTCACGTTGTCACCTGCAATCTTCACCACCTGTGCCAGCTTGCCGTCAATGGTTGCCAACTCGTCGTAGCCCACATCGGTTGCCTTAAGCGAGCAAGTGGCCTTCGTTATCTGATTGATTTTAGTGTATATCTTTTGAAATGCAGTTGTAGCCATATCCACTTTCAATTATTTGGTTTTCGTTGCCATGAACTCGTCAAGTTCTTTGCGGTAGCGGTAGTAATCGTCGGACTTGTACTCGCTGTAGTTCACCTGCTTGCAGATGTTGATGACCTTCTTGAAGAAGTCCATGACCTCGAGGAAGGTGTCGAACTCCAGCTCGGCATGGCAGATGTCAATGACCATATCGACAATCTCCTCCTGACGCTCGAGGGGCGTGATGGCATCGATTTCGTCGAAGGCATCCTGCTGAAGGACGACATAGTCGATGAGCTCAGACTTCCAGAAGACAACGTGGTAGTCGACAGGCACGCCATCATCGCCGAGGATGTTGATTTGCTCAGCAATCTCCTTGCCACGCAGCATGCGGGTCTTCATCTCGTTAACCTTGCCAATCCAGTCGCCGTTGATACGCTCGGTGATGTACTCTTCAAACTCGGGATATTCGAGATATTTCGAATAGGAGTCAATGGGATTGACGGCTGGATAACGCTTCTTATCAGCGCGCTCCTGCTCAAGGGCATAGAAGCAACGGGCAACCTTCTTGGTATTCTCGGTGACAGGCTCCTTCAAGTTACCACCAGCAGGCGACACCGTGCCGATGAAGGTGATGGAGCCCTTTTGGCCGTTGTTGAGGATGACCATGCCGGCACGTCCATAGAAGTTGGCGATGATGGAGGAGATATCCATCGGGAAAGCATCAGGACCAGGAAGTTCCTCCATGCGGTTGGACATTTCGCGCAGCGCTTGTGCCCAGCGGCTGGTGGAGTCAGCCATCAGCATGACGCGCAGGCCCATGGCGCGATAGTACTCGGCCATCGTCATGGCGGTATAGACGGAGGCCTCGCGGGCAGCCACAGGCATGTTGGAGGTGTTGGCGATGATGATGGTACGCTCCATGAGCTTGCGGCCCGTGTGGGGGTCGTTCAGCTCAGGATATTCGGTGAAGATTTCCACCACCTCGTTGGCTCGTTCGCCGCAGGCTGCCATGATGACGATATCGGCAGCTGCCTGCTTGGAGATAGCGTGCTGAAGCACCGTCTTACCCGTTCCGAAGGGGCCGGGGATGAAGCCAGTGCCACCTTCAACGATGGGATTGAACGTATCGATGGTGCGGACACCGGTTTCCAACAGCTTGTAGGGACGGAGTTTCTCGGCATAAGCCGTCAAAGCTAATTTGACGGGCCAACGCTGCACCATATCGACTTCAACGTCGTTACCCTGCTCGTCAGTGAGTACGGCAATAATGTGGTGGATGGTATAATCGCCTTCTTCGGCAATCTTTTTGATGGTGCTTACACCCTTCTGGCGGAAAGGAGCCATCATTTTTAGGGGTTGGAAGTTCTCCTCCACCTCGCCCAGCCAGTCGCCGGCACGCACTTTGTCGCCCACTTTGACAATGGGTTTGAAGTGCCAGAGGCGCTCCTCGTCCAACGGTTGCGTGTATTCTCCGCGATGCAGGAACACGCCCTCCATCTTATCAAGGTCGTTCTGAAGGCCATCGTAGTTCTTCGACAACATGCCAGGGCCCAATTGGACTTCCAGCATATGACCCGTGAACTCAGCCTCAGCGCCTACCTTCAATCCACGCGTACTCTCGAACACCTGGACATAGACATTGTTTCCCGTCACCTTGATGACCTCTGCCATCAGCCGGACGCCGTTCAACAGAATGTAGCAAATCTCATTCTGCGCCACAGGACCATCGACAGCAAGCGTCACCATGTTGGCAATAATGCCACTAACTTTTCCTTTTGTCATTCTGATTATGCGGTTTTTCTTATTTGACTTTGAATTCAGCCGGTACGTTCACTTCCTTCATACCGGCAATCATGGAACGGAGCACAGCACTTCCAGCCTCCTTGTTTAGCTTTGCCCAACGCTCGACAATGCGGTTTTTTACCACAAAGCCGAAAAGCCGTTCGATGCCGAAGTAATCGAAGAACGACTCCTCGTCGAGCCAATCCCAGCGCATTGCGTCTATGCGGTGTTCGCGCTCCACCAGATTCTGCGTTTCATGGATTTGCTGAATACGCTCCAGGCGGTCGAAGTTACCCCCTAACCCGAAGTCGCGGCTACTGTTGGTACGCAGGGCTTCTGCCACCTCGCCTTCGCCAACCACTACAGAATTGACGGGCAGATGGTGCTTGCGGGCTGTCATAGCCGAGAGGATGTTGTTCATATCGAGATTGAAGGCGAACCAACGGCTCACAAAAGCGTTGTCGGCCTTCATAGCATAGGTATAATAATAAGAGGAAAGGAGGTCAATCGGAAGGGCACTCTCAGCATTCTCAGAATCGTATGCCTTGATGAAGTCGCGGAAATAGGCAGGATAGCGGTTTTTCCACTTCTCATCCTCGCGCGTCATGCGGATGACCTCGTGCAGCTCTTCGGCCGTGTAAAGACCTTCCGTCTCAAGATCAACATCCTTTTTGGCCAGCAATGTAAGCAGATTGCAGTTGTCCTGTTCCAGCCAGATGAGGTCAACAAGCGTACGGTCCTCGACCGTCAGCTCAGGGTAGTACTCCGTGCGGAACACCTCCGACGTGCAAGCAGGCTTCGTGTCGTCCATGCTGACACTGGGCAAGCCAGCTATCAGATAATAGTAGTTTTTGCCCATTGCTTAAAACAACATCTCCACCAGCTGTGGACGGAGGAATGACTTGAAGAAGTTCTCGAATTCTTCTTCACCGAAGTTCATCTTGTATGAACCGTCGGCAGGAGCTATCGTGAACAGCGTCTTTTGTCCATTGACCTCGTTGATGGTAACGCCCTTGTCCAGCAGCGCCTTAGCATGTTTGGCGAAATATGCTTTCAGCGAAGCGGCATCAGCGGTACTGATGGTAGCACCCTTCTCGCCGAATTGTTCAGCCATCGCCACAATGAACTTACCCATCACGTCCTTATCATTGATAGCACTCTTCACGGATTCCTTGACAACGGTATCGGAAATCAGCGTTGCAACCTCGGACTTCAAGGCATTGACAGCCTGACCTGCAAACAGTTTCAACTCGGCTTGTGTGTGGGCAGCCAGTTCTTCGTTTGCCTTCTTGGCAGCAAGTTTGGAAGTTTCAGCCTCACGGCGGGCTTCGGTCACGATGGACTCAGCTTGACGGCGGGCTTCCTCAACGATACGCTGAGCCTCTTGCTGGCCCTTCTCCACACCGTCGCGGAACATCTTGTCGGTAAGCTCTTGAATATTCTTTTCCATTGAACTATAGTTTTTTAGTTTATTCTCAGACAAAATTCGCCGCGAAGGTACACATTTTTCCGCAATAAGCCAACAAAAAGCGTTAAAAAAGCACTCACATCCTCCTTTCCTCGAAATTACTTTTTTCTAATTTCTAATTCCTATTTTTATTTGTGCTATCTTTGCGCCAGAAAAAAGAGCTTCACATGAAGAAAGTACTCCTTATTTATACGGGCGGCACCATTGGTATGATTCAGAATCCCCAGTCGGGTGCCCTTGAGAATTTCGATTTTGCCCAACTGCTCAGCCACGTGCCCGAACTACGCCAACTGCCCGTCCAGATTTCCACACGCACCTTCGAACCGCCCATCGACTCTAGCGACATGAATCCCTCCAGGTGGGCTGAGTTGGTGCACATCATCGATGAAAACTACGACAGATTTGATGGCTTTGTCGTACTGCACGGCACAGATACCATGGCCTTTACAGCCTCGGCGCTCAGTTTCATGCTCGAGGGATTGGCAAAGCCCGTCATCCTCACTGGCAGCCAGCTTCCTATCGGCATGCTGCGCACCGACGGTAAGGAGAACCTCATCACTTCCATTGAGATTGCGGCTGCCACACGTCCCGATGGCACACCCCGTGTGCCGGAGGTCTGCGTTTTCTTCCACGAAAAACTGATGCGCGGCAATCGCGTCACCAAGTCAAGTGCCGATGAATTTGATGCATTCGAGTCGTTCAACTACCCCCACCTTGCTACAGCGGGCGTGGACATCACCTACAACGACAAGCAAATCCTCCACAGAGACAAGGACAAGGGACTTACGCCTCACTATACACTTGACACCAACCTCATCATCTTCTCCCTTTTCCCCGGCATACGCCCCGACATCGTCCGCGAGGTGCTCTCCTCCCCCACCCTGAAGGGCATCATATTCCGCACCTTCGGCTCCGGCAACGCGCCCCAGCAGCCATGGCTCGTGGAGCAGCTTGCCGAGGCTACCCGTGCAGGCAAGGTCATCGTCAACATCACCCAGTGTACGGGCGGCAGCGTCATGATGCGCCGCTACGAGACTGGACTTCAGCTCATCGATGCCGGTGTAGTCAGCGGACAAGACAGTACCGTCGAGGCTGCACTTACCAAGCTCATGTACCTTTTTGGGCAGCATCTTACTCCCAACGAAATCCGTCGACAGATGGCCCGTTCACTCGCTGGAGAAATCACCATGTCCCCCAAAGAATGAAGTCATGAACCAGACACCTGAAACCAACAACCCTTTCCTCTCGCCATACCCCACGCCCTTCGGTGCCGTGCCTTTCGGTGACATACGGCTTGAACACTTCGAGCCTGCCCTGATGGAGGGCATCCGACAGGACAATGAAGATATCCGCTCCATCACCGACACAACGGAAGCGCCTACGTTCGACAACACTATTGCGGCACTTGACTACTCAGGCGAACTGCTCGACGAAGTCAGCACCGTATTGGGTAACCTCGACGAAGCAGAAACCAGCGACGAAATGCAGGAACTGGTATTGCGCATGACGCCCGTCCTCACCGAACACGACAACGACATTTCGCTCAATCCGGCCCTGTTCGAACGGGTGAAGTGTGTCTATGAAACGGCCGACAGAAGCAAGCTCAGCATCGAGCAACAGCGCCTTTTGGATGACACCTACCGTTCGTTTATCCGTAGCGGGGCGGGGCTCAGCGACAAGGATAAGCAGACGTATCGCCGGCTCACCGCAGCACTGGCAAAGGCCACCGTACGCTTCGACCAGAATCACCTGAAGGCCACAAATGCATTCCGCCTGAACGTCACCGACAAGAGCCGTCTGGAGGGCATCCCCGTAACGGCGCTCACCCAGGCGGCTGAGGAGGCCAGGCACCGCAAGGAGGCAGGTTGGACGTTCACGCTTCATGCCCCCAGCTACGACCCCTTCATGACCTACTGCCAGGACCGCGATTTGCGCCGTGAACTCTACATTGCCTATAACACACAGGCCATACAAGGCAAGACGAGCAATGTGGAGCTTGTGCGGCAAATCGTCAATCTGCGACTGCAACTGGCGCAGCTACTGGGGTACAGGAACTATGCCGACTACATTCTTGAAGAGCGGATGGCTGAGGATATCGGGCATGTCAGGAACCTGTACGAAAAGCTGTTGGAAGCCTATCTTCCCGCTGCACGGCGCGATGTGGAAGCTGTGCGCCAGAAAGCCCGCGACGAAGAGGGCGAGGCCTTCGAGCTGATGCCGTGGGACTATGCCTTCTATGCCGAACGTCTGCGCAAGGCCTTGTATGACTTCGATGAAGAGAAACTGCGCCCCTATTTCAAGCTAGAAAATGTCATTGAGGGTGTATTTGGGCTTGCCGTCCGTCTCTATGGCATCACCTTCCGCGAGAACAAGGCCATCCCCGTTTATCACCCCGACGTTAAGGCCTACGAGGTCCTTGACGCTGACGGCACTTTCCTCGCCATCCTCTATGCAGACTTCTTCCCTCGCGAGGGCAAGAGCACCGGTGCGTGGATGACCAGCTACAAGGACCAGTGGACGGATGCTGACGGCACGGATCACCGTCCCCACGTCTCCATCACCACCAATTTCACCAAGCCCACGGCCGACCACCCCGCCCTGCTCACCTACGATGAAGTGGAGACCTTCCTCCACGAGTTCGGGCATGCCCTGCACGGCATCTTCTCCGCCACACGCTATCCCTCTCAATGCAGCCCTGACGTGGCGTGGGATTTCGTTGAGCTGCCCTCGCAACTGATGGAGAACTTCGGCAGGGAGCGGACGTTCCTCCACACCTTTGCCCGCCATTACAAAACTGGCGAATATATACCCGACGAGCTTGTCGACAGCCTTGTGCGAGCCCGGAACTTCGGGTGCGGCTATGCCTGCATCAGGCAGGTGAGCTTCGGACTGCTCGATTTCGCCTGGCACACCCGCACCGAGCCCTTCGAGGGCGATGTCATCCGCTACGAGAAGGAAGCCTTCGCCCCCACGCGGCTGCTGCCCGAAGTCCCAGGCACGTGTATGAGCGTGCAGTTCGGCCACATCATGTCAGGGGGCTATGCAGCGGGTTACTATAGCTACAAATGGGCCGAGGTGCTCGATGCCGATGCCTTCAGCCTCTTTGCGGCCGATGGCATCATCAGCCCCCGCGTGGCTGCGCGTTTTCGGAGCGAGATACTCAGCCGCGGCGACAGCGACCATCCCATGACACTCTATAAAGCCTTCCGTGGCCAGGAGCCCACCATCGATGCCCTGCTGCGCCGCGACGGTATCAGCAAACAGGAAAGCTGAAGCGACGATTAAACTTCCCCCAGAATTCCATCAAATGGAAAAAAAGTTCCATAGGCTGGAAAAAAAATTCCATCAAATGGAATTTAAATTCCACAGGCTGGAATTTTTACAGCGTCAGGCGTTTTTACGACTTCGTTTGCTGCTTGTAGAACAATCGCCAGATATCAATAATTACTTGAAAAAAAACGTATCTTTAATCCCTTGCAGGGCTTTTAGATAGGCGGCGGCTCGGATAATTGCAAATAAATTTGCATTATCGCTCGCCTTGCACTATCTTTGCACACTCGATAGAAAGTATCGACTGCAATTATGGAAAAATTCGACAAACGCTACATGCTCATGGCCTCCATCTGGGCTGGCAACAGTTACTGCCAGCGACGCAAGGTGGGTGCTCTCATCGTCAAGAACAAAATGATCATCTCGGACGGCTACAACGGCACACCCACGGGATTTGAAAATATCTGTGAGGACGAAAACAACGTCTCGAAGCCCTACGTGCTTCATGCCGAGGCCAATGCCATCACCAAGATAGCCCGCTCGCACAACAGCAGCGACGGCGCCACGCTCTACGTGACCGCCTCGCCCTGTATCGAATGTGCCAAGCTCATCATCCAGTCGGGCATCCGCCGCGTTGTCTATGGCGAGCAGTACCGCCTCACCGACGGCATCGACCTTCTGAAACGGGCCGGCATCGAGATAGTCCACCTGCCCCTCGAAGAGTGTCAATAATCCATCTGACGATTTACCACACACCATCACTATGAAATCATTCTGGCCTAAGGCGCTGGCCATTGTCTTCAGCGCATTGTGTATTTATATCGCCGTCATACTCGCCCGCAACTTCACGCCACGCATAATCAATCTGCAGCGCACCGGCAAAATCGAAGGCCTGCTGAAGCTTGTGGAGAAGAACTACGTGGACACCGTCGACATCGAGGCGCTCATCGAAAAGGCCATGCCGCGGGTGCTGGCTGAACTGGACCCCCACTCCGTCTACATCCCCGCCAAGGACCTTGAGCAGACAAACAGCGAGCTGGCAGGCAGTTTCAGCGGCATCGGCATACAGTTCATGATACAGAGCGATACCATCTACGTGAGCAACATCATCCACGGGGGCCCAGCCGAAAAGGTCGGCATCTTCCCCGGCGACCGCATCGTCACCATCGACGACAGCCTCTTCGTGGGCAAGAAACTGACCAACGAGAGCGCCATGAAACACCTCAAGGGCCCCAGCGGCACCACGGTGAACGTCGGCGTCAAGCGCGGCAGCGAGACAGAGCTCATCCCCTTCTCCATCGTCCGCGGCAACATCCCCGTCAAAAGCGTTGAGGCTGCCTACCTTATCAACGAAAAATGGGGGCTGCTCTATATCACCAAGTTCGGCGAAACCACCTACGCTGAGACACTCCTCGCCATCGTCACCCTGCTCCAAAAGGGCATGAAGGGCATCATCATCGACCTCCGCGACAACACGGGGGGCTACATGGGTGCCACCATGCAGATGCTGAACGAGTTCCTCCCCAAGGGACAGACCATCGTCTATACGGAAGGCGAGCACTCGCCACGTCACGACTACAAAGCCGACGGCTCGGGTTCGTGCAAGGAACTTCCCATCGTCGTCCTCACCAACGAGAGGAGCGCCTCTGCCAGCGAGATTTTTGCCGGAGGCATTCAGGACAACGACCGCGGCACCATCGTCGGACGCCGCACCTTCGGCAAGGGGCTTGTCCAGCAGCCGTTTGAATTCTCCGACGGCTCTGCCGTACGCCTCACCGTGGCACGCTATCACACCCCCAGCGGACGCTGCATCCAAAAGCCCTATAGCAGCGGCGACGACGAGGACTACCTGCTCGACATCCTCACCCGCTACGAGCACGGCGAGTTCTTCTCCTCCGACAGCATCCGTCAGGACACCACAGAAACCTTCCGCACCCTCGGAGGACGCACCGTCTATGGCGGCGGAGGCATCATGCCAGACATCTTCGTGCCGCAGGACACCACGGGTTTCAACAACTACTACACCGCCCTCTCCCGCAGCGGACTGTTCCGTTCCTACACGTTCGACTATACTGACAAGAACCGCTCCACCCTCTCGAAATACGCTGACTATCCCTCGCTGCTCGGCTACCTGAAGTCATCCTCCGTCCTCGAGGGATTCTACAGCGCCGCCACCGGCAAGGGCGTCCGTACCCCCACAGCGGCCGAACGTGCAGAGGCTGAAAAGAACGTCGAGACCGTCGTCTATGGCAACATCATCTACAACATGCTCGGCATGGACGCATACATCCAGTTCCTCAACAGCACCGACCCCGTTGTGCTCCGCGCGGTGGAAGTCCTTGAACGCGGCGAAAGCAAACCGGTGGTGAATTTCAGTAATTAGGAAGCAGGCAGTAGAGTGCATTTCCCATTATCCATTTCAGTATATGAAGATTCAATTCCAATGCGACTATAACGAGGGAGCACACCCCCTCATCCTTCAGCGTCTTGCTGAAACCAACTATGTCCAGACGCCCGGCTATGGCGAGGACGAATTCTGTGCTCATGCCCGCGAGCTCATTCGTAGTGCCTGCAAAGCCCCCGAGGCCGATGTCCACTTCCTCGTGGGGGGCACGCAGACCAACGCCACCGTCATTGCCTCGGCTCTCCGTCCCCATCAGGGCGTAGTCTGCGCCGAAACGGGGCATATCAACGTCCACGAGACGGGAGCCGTGGAGCATACGGGCCACAAAGTGCTTGCCCTGCCCGCCACCGACGGGAAAATCACGGCTGCCCAAGTGGCAAATGCCTTGCAGGGGCATCACGACGACGTGAACTTCGAGCACATGGTTCAGCCGGGCATGGTCTACATCTCCCTCCCTACGGAATTTGGCACTATCTACTCGCTGGCAGAGCTCGCTGCCATCAGCGATGTTTGCAGGAAGTGGGCTGTCCCCCTGTTTGTGGATGGGGCCAGACTCGGCTACGGCCTGACGTCGCCCCGTTGCGATGTCACCCTCCCCGACCTTGCGCGTTTGGCTGACGTCTTCTACATTGGCGGCACCAAGCAGGGGGCACTTTTCGGCGAAGCCGTTGTCATTACTTCCGACACGCTCAAGAAAGACTTCCGCTACCACATCAAGCAAAACGGCGGCATGCTCGCCAAGGGACGTCTGCTGGGCATTCAGTTCGAAACGCTCTTTACCGACAACCTCTACTTCGACATGGCTGCCCACGCCATCCGTCTGGCACAGCGCATCCACGATGCCTTTGCCGCAAAGGGTATCCCCTTCCATGTCGACAGCCCCACGAACCAGCAATTCCCCATCCTTACGGAAAGCCAGCGCGCCGCCCTCGACCGCGATTTCGTGTCCGACTTCTGGTGCCGTCTCGATGAAGACCATTGCTGTGTCCGCTACTGCACCAGCTGGGCAACGAAGGACGAGGCCGTTGACCGCCTTGTTGCCGCCATCCAAAGTCTCTGACCGTAGCCCATACTCCATTTTTCCTCGCATGCCCTCTGCCGACGAAATCTTTAGCCGTCTCTCAGCCCGCTGCTCTACCGCCGAGCTATGCCTGTCCGACATCCATAGGAAGCTGGATGCCACAGAACTCACGGACGAAGAGAAGGAGCGCATCATCCGTCGTCTGCTCGACGAGGGTTATGTAGACGAGGCACGTTATGCCCGTGCTTTCGTCCGCGACAAGTTCCGCTTCAGCGGCTGGGGAAGGGTGAAGATTGCCCAAGGCTTGCACGCCAAGCAGATTTCCTCGGCCGATATCCAGGAAGCCCTGAAGGAGATTGACGACGACGATTATCGCCGTGCCCTGCGCGATGCCATCGTGGCGAAACGCCGCACGCTACGGGGGGCATCGGACTACGAGACAAACGCCAAGCTCATCCGCTTTGCCCAAAGCCGAGGCTACGAGATGGCTGTCATCCTGAAGGAAATAAAGGGCGATGGCATCGATTTGGACTGACATCGGGATGCTGCTGTCTCCCCGTTTCTGCAAAGTGTGCGGAAACAAACTTGGCAAAGGCGAACCACACATCTGCACCGCATGCCTGCGGCAGCTGCCGGCAACGCACTACGACCCCATGGCGCTGAATCCCGTCATGCAGCACTTTGTGGGGTTTCCCGCTGTGCAGCATGCCTCGGCTTTCTGTTTCTATGCCCACGGCAACGACTTCGCCCAACTGATTACCCGATCCAAGTATTCCGACAAGCCCGAAGTCGGGCAGTATTTGGGACGCCTGGCTGCCCCGGAACTGGTCATAAGCGGCTTCTTCGAGGGTATTGACTGTCTGATACCCGTCCCCCTGTCACGTTGGAGGCGGTGGAAGCGGGGTTACAACCAGAGCGAATGGATAGCGCGTGGACTTGCCGAGGTTGCCCGACTACCCCTGAGGACAGGTGTTCTCGTACGCATCAAGCACAACGAAACGCAGACACACATGACTCGCGACGAGCGTTGGACGAATGTTCAGGGCATCTTTGCCGTCCGTCGTCCCGAGTGTCTTGCAGGACGGCATGTGCTAATCGTTGACGACGTCATCACGACCGGTGCCACCCTGATGTCGTGCGCCGAGACGCTTTCAAGCGCTGTCCCCGACATCCGCATCAGCATCTTCGCCCTGGCCGCTGCGCAAACCGCTTAATCCTCGTTTTCTGCCGATCACGATTCGGGGCTTGCCGTACATATCCTCCTTCAGCGCGACATCCCGGTATCCCCAAAGACGGAACAACGTGGCTGTCTCCCGGCCAAAGGCGCTGTTGATTTCCACAGCTATCCACCCCCCGTCGGCCAGCACCTCCGTCTGCCCCAGGCGTGCCAGCGCGCGGTAGAAGACGAGCGGGTCGTCGTCGGGCACGAACAGGGCTTTCTGCGGCTCCCATGCCGTCACGCGCTCGTCCATCGCCATCCGCTCACACTCCCTGACGTAGGGAGGGTTAGAGACGATGCACGCACACCCCTTCGGCAGTACCTCCAAGAGCAAGCTCTCCCCTTGCCCGCTTGCTGACAACACATCTGCACGGACGAACTGCACCCTCGCTCCTGCCCGCTCGGCATTGTCACGCGCCACGTCCAGCGCATCCTCCGAGACGTCGAGAGCCGTCACCTCGGCCTCCTTCAATGCCTTCGCCAGCGCAATCGCAATGCAGCCGCTCCCCGTACCCACGTCCAGGATGCGAACAGGCGACCTGTTGGCTTGCCGGGCCTTGCTCATCGTCTCCGCCACCAGTTCAGCCGTCTCGGGACGGGGAATCAGCACCCGCCTGTCGACCTTCAGCTCCAGCCCCGCAAACGGCGCCGTGCCCAGCACATACTGCAGCGGCTCGCCCGCCTGCAAGCGTCGCACAGCCTGCGTGAGCCACGCCTGCTGCGGCTCGCTCAGCGTCACGGGCTCATCCAGATACACCGCCGCCGTGCCCAGCCCCAGCCCCTCGAGGCAGAGCGCCCTCACCACCGCGGGCAGCTCATCGCCGGCATATCGCCCACCCAGCGCCGCGCGCAACGATTCCTTCAGACGTTTCATCCCCGCGAAGGTACGGCAAACTTTCCACATTCGCAACACCGCAGCCCCTCTTTCTGCGATTTTTTCGCGAAGATGTCGGAAAAAGTCCTGCACCCTGCCGGCTATCGAACGGGCATGTTTCAACGTAATCGGATAGGTATTCATTGCTTGATTTTTTAGATAGTCTGCTACTGTTCGGGGTCAGAAAGCCACGAGCGATGGGCGGCGGTGTGGGCCTTCGCGCTTGCCTCCCGTACTTCCTTAATCCGATGCAAAGATAGTGATTTTTACAACAATAGCCAAATGTTTTCGCGGTTTTTTTGTTAAAAATGCCACGGAAATTCAACTTTTTTCACAATAGTTAATGCGTATCCTTGTATCCTGTATCCTTTGTATCCTTTTCCTTTCGCACGTGCGCGATATTATATATATGATATATGGAAATATATTATATATATCTTATATATAAATAATACTTATCTCTTTCCATATATAATACTGCGCGCGTGCAAAAGGGTGAGGATACAAGGATACGCTTTAACATTTCCCCCCCAAGCCTCCCCACCCCCGCCGCGCCCGTCCTTCTATCGCATGCGAAGACCCTTCTGTCGCGTGCGAAAGCCCTTCTGTCGTGTGCGAAGGCCCTTCCGTCGCGTGCGCCCAGCCGCCTGCCGCCCTGAACTGGCCAAAGCCGACAAGCCGAAAGCTGGGTATAACAAAAAAAAGAGGAGTGCCCGGGGCACTCCTCTGCTGTATGACAACGGATGTCTTAGCTGAACCAGCGGACATAGCAGAAATCCTGCCGATGCACAAGGTCAGCATGCTTGGGATAGAGGCGGTAGGCCGTCTTGAAGGTACCGGCATTGTTCATCTCGTGGATAGTCTCGAAGGTGTAGATATTGTTCTCGCGACGGACAAGGTTGAGCGGCTCCACCTTATAGATGTGCTCGACACCCTCGGCATCGGTAGTGACGGTGACAAGTTCGACACCCACGGCATCGTCAAGCCCCTTCTCGTCCAGCACAACCTGAATGGTGTGGCCCTTGCCGTTGTGGATGCCCTCTTCCATCTCGTCGAAGCGGGTGCAGCTGATGACCTCGATGCCGTCCCAGCGCTGGGCAACGGTTTCTTTCCAGGCTGCCAGTTCGCGCGCCTTAGCGCCGTTTCCGGCACTCAGGTAGTGGAAGCGCTTCGCCAGCGGATTGTAGAAACGGGTGTAGTAGTCATCAAGCTGACGCTTCATGGTGTAGTGCGGGGCAATCTGGGCGATGCTGTTCTTCATCGTCTGCACCCAGCCTTCGCTGAATCCCTGCGGGCCACGACCGTAGTAGAGGGGCAGGATTTCATTCTCCAGCATGCTGTAGATGGTGGCAGCATCAAGCTGATCCTGATAGTCCTGATTAGCGTAGGTACGGCGCTCCGTCAGAGCCCAGCCGGCACCCTCGCGATAGCCTTCGTACCACCAGCCATCCTTGACGGAGAAGTTGACGACGCCATTCATCAACGCCTTTTCGCCGCTGGTACCAGAGGCTTCCTGCGGACGGGTGGGTGTATTGAGCCAGATGTCAACACCGCTGACAAGACGACGGGCAAGATTCATATCATAGTTCTCAAGGAAGATAATCTTCCCGAGGAACTCAGGACGACGGCTGATGTCGATGATGCGCTTGATGAGTCCCTGCCCTGCTCCGTCGTGGGGATGAGCCTTGCCGGTGAAGATGAACTGCACGGGATAGTCGGGATTATTGACAATGCGAGACAGACGGTCGAGATCCGTGAAGAGCAGGTGAGCACGCTTGTAGGTGGCAAAACGGCGTCCGAAACCAATCAGCAGGGCGTTGGGGTTGATTTTGTTCATCAGGCTGACGACGCGGCTGGGGTCGCCCTGATTGCGAAGCCAGGTAGCGCGGAATTCCTCGCGGATGAAATCGACGAGCTTGCGCTTCAGGCCCATGTGGGTGTTCCAGATTTCCTCGTCAGGTACGCGGTAGATGGCTTCCCAGATGGAGGCATTCGACTGATCGCCCATGAACGACTTGTCGAAGTACTTCTTATAGAGCGAGCGCCATTCGGTGGCCACCCATGTGGGGAAGTGGACGCCGTTGGTGACGTAGCCCACGTGATTTTCCTCGGGGAAATAACCCTTCCAGATGCCGCTGAACATTTTTTTGCTGACGTCGCCATGGATAAGGCTGACGCCGTTGACTTCGCCGCAGGTGTTGCAGGCAAAGGTGCTCATGCAGAAGCGTTCGCCGCCGTCGCCCGGATTGGTGCGCCCCATGTCCATAAGCTCGGGCCACGTGATGCCAAGCTGCTCGGCATAGCCGCTGAGATATTTGCCGAAGAGTCCTTCGTCGAAATAGTCGTGTCCGGCAGGCACGGGGGTGTGGACGGTGTAGAGGCCGCTGGCACGTACGAGCTCCATAGCCTCGTTGAATGAATAGCCTTCGCGACGATATTCACAGAGACGATAGAGATTGCATAGTGCTGCATGACCCTCGTTGCAATGATAGACATCCTTTGAGATGCCCAGCTGACGCAGGGCAATCATACCGCCAATGCCGAGCAGGATTTCCTGCTTCAGACGATTTTCCCAGTCGCCTCCGTAAAGCTGCCACGTGATGGGACGGTCGTACTCGCTATTGAGTTCATTATCCGTATCAAGCAGGTAAAGGGGCACGCGGCCTACCTGAGCCTTCCAAACGTAGGCATAGACGTGGTAATTAATATAAGGTACATCCACCACCATGGGCTGTCCGTTCTTATCGAAGACACGTTCAACGGGAATCTGGGCGAAGTTGGTAGGCTCGTAGGTGGCAATCTGCTGGCCATCCATTGAAAGGCTCTGGGTGAAATAGCCAAGTCGGTAGAGAAAACCGACGGCGCACATATCGACGTTGCTGTCGGAAGCCTCCTTAAGATAGTCACCTGCAAGGACGCCGAGACCGCCTGAATAGATATGGAGGCAAGCGTTCAAGCCGTACTCCATGCAGAAGTAGGCCACGCTGGGACGCTTGGCATCAGGCTTTTCAGACATATACTTTGTGAACTTATCCTGCACGCTCATCATCCGTCCGATGACCTCCTCGTCATTGGCGAGCTGGGCCATACGTTCAAAGCTGATGCGCTCCAACAATAGTACAGGATTCTTGCCGCTCTCTTTCCACAGTTCGGGATCGAGGCTTTTGAACAAATCGCGGGCTTCGGGATTCCATGCCCACCAGAGATTATGTGCCAGTTCGTTGAGGAACGTCAGTTTTTCGGGCAGACGGCTCTTCACCGTGATTTCTTTCCAGTTCGGAGTGTTTGAGTTGCTTGTCTGTAGTTTCATTTGTTTATCAAATAATATAATTTCTATTTTTTATTTTTATCATTTTATTGCCCGCAGCGCAAAATCGTACGCCTCGCGGTAGTAAGTGATGAATTCCTTCCAAAGCGCTTTTTTCGATAGAGCGGAAGCACTTGAACGCATGTTATTGACTCGCTCAGGCGGACATGCAGCAAAAGCGCTAATGAACGCAACTATCTGCTCAGCTGCATCGTTGAAATTGCTGTCCGTACGGTGGACAACTTCCACACCGAAATCCTTGTCGGCCATCAGCTTCGGGCTCGATTCACGTACGGATTTCACCCAAAGGCCAAATCCTGCCAAGTCGGTGGTGATGGTAGGCACATGGAAGGCAATACTCTCCAACGGCGTGTAGCCCCACGGCTCGTAGTACGACGGATAGATGCCGATGTCGTTGCCGATGAGCAGGTCGTAGTAGTTGAGGTTGAAAAGTCCGTCCTTGCCATCCAGGTAACAGGGAACAAAAATGATGTTTACCTTGTCCATCACCTCGGGCCACGCATGCCAATGAGGAACGTTGATGAAGGCGATGACCTCGCGTTTCAATCCCCTTCGCTCACCCAAACGCCGGAGCGACTCCAACAGCAGGTCGAAACCCTTATTTCGGAACTCAAAACGCCCGCCTGTACCAATGATTAGAGCATCGTCGGAGAACGACTTGCCCAGCAGATGATTGGCTTTTTCAATCACACATTTGCGGGCAGCACGACGACGTGACGTAAAGGCAGCTCCCTTTGGAACGAAATCGTCCTCAAAACCATTCATCAGTACCACGTCAGCAGGTTTCTCCAAAAGCTGCGCACATTCGCAGTTTGTTATCTCGCTTACCGTCGTAAAACAATCAGCACGATGGGCAGCCTGCTTTTCGACGCTATGCTTCGACTCCATATTTAGTTCCCTAGCCATTTGGTCGCCGAAATAACCCGGCATATAGTCGTAAAGAGGTTTATTGTTACCCGCAATACTACGTCCTATACTCGTTGCATGGGTAGTGAACACGGTAGCAATCTCAGGAACAGCATGCTTTAGGAACATCATACCCAATGCCGTCATCCATTCATGAGCTTGATAGATAACACGAGGATTGTTCGAAGAACACGGATAATCCTGACGATTTTTCTGAATCACATTGTGATAGAAACTTTCCACCACCTGCGCAGCAGCGTATGAGAACATGCTCGCTTCGTCGTAATCGCCGTAGGCATGCAACGAATCCACGCCAAACAGCTCCCAAGCTTGAGCATAAATCTCATTCTTCTGTGCAAAAAAAGGATTGAAATCAACTAGTAAGGCCACAGGACTTCCCGGAATATTCCAGCGCCCAATTCTCACCTTAAGTCCTTCCTTTTTTGCTATCCGAAGCCAGTCGGCATAGAGAGTCGTGTCTTCTGTAAAAAGCGGATTCTCCTTCTCCTGCCAGAAATCCGGCCCAATAAAGATGAGATTCGGACAGACGGTTTCAAGTATGGTTTTAGCATGAGTGGACAACACCGTATAGATGCCGCCCACTTTATTGCATACTTCCCAACTAACCTCAAAAACAAAATCGGGTTCTATATAGTTCTTCTTCAAGCTATTTCGAGTCACCATAACCTCTTTTTTCATCACTCTGCTCATTTTGCGGTGCAAAATTACTTGAAATCGCCCGAAATACAAAATTTTATTTTGAAAAAGAGAAAAAATTAACTACGCATGTACAATCAAAAAAACGAAGCAGGGCTTCGGTCTTTCGACTGAAACCCTGCTCCCACGTAAAACGGCGGCTTCCTACTCTCCCACTTGCGCAGTACCATCGGCGTGATCGGGCTTAACTGCTCTGTTCGGAATGGGAAGAGGTGGAACCCCGATGCCATAGCCACCTGAATAACTCGACTGACAATTAATAATTAAATATTAAGAATTAATAA
>JAFXXQ010000047.1 GCA_017542145.1 Bacteroidaceae bacterium
ATGAGGATGGGGTTGTTCTTCGTCCTGCGGGAGAGGATTTGCAGGATGCGCCGGATTTCCTCGTCACGTCCGATGACGGGGTCGAGCTTTCCGTTCTTTGCCGCCTCGTTCAGGTTGATACCGAAGCGGTTGAGAAACGCATTCTTCTCGTTGGGATTGATGTTGTAGTTGTCCATTTTATAATAGTTTTAATTGTTAATAATCAGCGTTCAATTGCCACCCGGCACTATGCGAAAACCATGCCAACGGACTTACCGCCTCCTGACGACTGACAAAAATGGAGCGACTCCGTCACATCTGTCGCATTTTTGGTGCAAAGATACTACATTCCTTTCACTCCAGTCTCCAATTGCAGCGAGAGTGGGCCGTGAGCCTGATTTCATAGCGCAAGCAAATAAAAAAGTGCAAGCGAGTACGTGAGTTCGGTATAAGAAAAAGTTGAATTTACCAAACACCTACCTGTCTCCTACCTCATCTGTTACCTCGTTTGCTTCAACGGGTAAGTGTAAAGGTAAGTGTTAGGTAGGTGTTAGGTAAGTGTTTGAGCAACACCTGCCTCTGTTAATACACTTTATCATAGCGAGTTAAATGGAAAAAGGTAGGTGTTGGCGTTTTTTTCGATTTTCCTATTCTGGGAAAAGCTGATTCATCGCAAAATCCCTATCCCGAACAGAGGTAGCAAATAAAATCGCAGAGTAGGCAAATAAATCCGCAGCGCAAGCAAATAAAATCGCAGAATAGGCATATAAATCCACAGCGCAGGCAAAACCTTCATTCGCGTTTGTGCTCACCTACAGATCTGACAGAACGGATTTCGAAGGAAATAATCTGTTCCTTCTTGTTTTTTATTATGTTGTTAGTTTTTGGTAAAGCTTAAACAGCTCTGCCACGCATTGGCTCTCCGTAAAAGAAGATTTCACAGGGAAGCCGTAAGCCTGCATCACGGCACGGTCATTATCCTGATGGGCTTTACGCAGTTCTACGGGCATCGTTAATTCGTCGTACAAGTCGGCCAACGAGCTGTCGGGATATTTGGCTCGTGCGTCAAGAATGCCTTGTGCCGTCTGCTCAATCTTTGCCTTTTGTTCCTCTGTCGGATTAGGCCAAGGGAAGTTATTGTAAACAACGTCCTTTGAATAGCGGTAATCGCTTTTGATTCGTCCGCATACCGCTCGCATCCAAGCCATGTGGACATTGCTTTCAAGAATGCCGAAATGGTAAAGGTTTGCGTCTGGCATCAGTAATACCGCGTTACTACAAATATCATTTGGAGACATGAAACCCATAGGTATATATCTCCGTTTTTCCGAAGAATGGCAAGGAATGAGGATATAGTTCCCTGATGGCATGTTTTCAACATGAAAATGAGTTGGCCTGTCAGCAAGTTTCCGAGTTCCCTCACTTTTACTGGCTGAACGCATTTCTCTTACCGCTTCTACCCGCTTTAGGCTATTGGGCATTCTATGCAATTCCGCTGGGGAACAGTTTCCGAGCCATAAACAATAACGCGGCCTACGATTGATAAACTCTTCAGCTCCATAATAGGGCCGAAAATACTGTGCGGATTGTGGCTCGTTGTTGATAAACTCATCACGTTCTTCCTTGCTGAACAAATAGTTCCCTCCATCTATGGGCTTATTTCCGATGCCGATGTCAGGAACAACACAAAGAGGATTCTGCCTGCTTCCGGCAAAAACGTCTGGCGCATCCAAAAGATAGGCATTAATATTATCTGCTATTATAACTCTTTCTCCATCATATATAGTACGTTGTTCGGAAACTTGAAAACTGAATCCTATAATAACGCAATGAACATGCGCCATTAATGAAGCCTCACTATCCCACCGGAAAGTACGATGAGCAAAATTTATCTTAACTCCTCTTTCGAAAAGTTTTTCCCAAAGGTTTGCCACCTGTTCACCCTGACAAATACTATTCGTTGAGACAAGAGCAGAATGTGTATCTGGGGATTGCGACATTAAATCAACTGCTTTTTTATACCAGCAACTGACATAATCGAGGTTTCCAACATTCTTCCATTTTGAGCCAAAAACATCTATAACATCCTTTTTTTGGTCGTCACTCATAAGGCGAGCACCGACAAATGGCGGATTACCCATGATGTAATTATAGTGCACTTGATAACGCTGCACCTTTGGCTGCACGTTTCCGTCGAACTTATTGGTCACAACGTTCAATTCGTTATACACAACAATAGGTTCTTCTCCTACCATCATCGGCTCAGGCTCTACAATCAGGTGGACGTTCTTTGCGTGAATTGTTGGAATATCGGAAGAGGTTTCGATTACATCCCAATCCATTCGCAGGGCGTTGCCTTCGCGGATATTGGTATAGGACTTCAAGGGGAGGAAGTCGATGTCCTGATGGATGATGCGCTCCGTCTCAGCCAGCATCTGGGCTTCGCTTATCCAAAGGGCTGTCGTGGCAACCGTAACGGCAAAGTCGTTAATCTCTATGCCGTAGAACTGCTGAATGCTCACTTTTATGGGGTTGACAAAAGCACCCATCATGGTCTGTCCATGATAACGCTCGCGAATAACCTCGTTTTCCAGACGACGGAGCGAGAGATAGGTCTCGGTAAGGAAATTGCCCGAGCCGCAAGCGGGATCGAGAAATGTCAGCGAGGCGAGACGGTCCTGATAGGCTTCGAGTTTCTTCTGCCTCGCACGCTCAACCTTCTCTTCGAGAATATCGTCAAGGTCATGGCGCAGGTCGTTGAGGAAGAGCGGGTCGATGACCTTGTGGATGTTCTGGATACTGGTGTAGTGCATGCCGCCGCTGCGACGGGTTTCAGGATTAAGGGTGCTTTCAAACACGGCACCAAAAATGGTCGGAGAGATTTCGCTCCAATCGAAGTCCATGCTAGCGTTTTGTAGCAAGGTTTGCTTCAATTCCTCGGTGAACTGCGGAATCTCTATCTGCTCTTCAAACAATCCGCCATTGGTGTATGGAAAGGCTTTCAGGTCATCCTTCAGATACTTGCTGCGCTTCTCTATGGGTGTATTCAGCGCCTCGAAGAGGTCTCGCAACGCACGGCGCAAGTCCTCGGCATCGTAGCGCACAAGGTAGTCGTGGAACTGGTCGTGAGTGAATACCTCAGCATCTTCAGCATAAAGGCAGAACACGATGCGCACACAAAGGATGTTAAGCCAACGCAAGGCTTCGGGCGAATTGTCGTCGTACTGTTTCAGCAAAGCCTCGTATATCTTGCCTACTATCTCGCCAGCCTGTATGGAGACCTCCATTTCGCGGCTCAGATGTTCGCTCTTGGCATCGACGAGGAACATCAGGCGGTAATACTCCTTGCCCAGGTTTTCAAGCAATATCTGTTCAGGCTCGCCATTGGGCTGCTCCATGTCATATACAAGGAATTCAGAAAAGTTACAGGTCACTATCCAGCGCGGATGTTCCGACAAGGGCAAGCTGACGACATAGCGACGGGCTTGCTGGAATGGGTTGAGCAACGAGCCATCGCTTTGTCTGACCGGCGCGCGCAAGTCCTTCCCCAAAGACTTCTGCTCTATAAGTACACGTGTGGAAGGGATGCGACCGTCGATGAAGTTGGAGGCATCGACCATCCGATGGTCTTCGAAGCAGATAAAGCCGTTGGTAGGCGTCTCAATGCCAAAGACGTTCGTTAACAGGTCAATCCAGAAGGGTTGAGATTCTCCACGCTCATACCCTCTGTCTTTCCAACGATGTGCAAATTCGGCAGCTGCCGCAGCTATTTGTTTCTCTGTCTTCATTGTGCCACAAGAGTGTATTTATTCATTCGTTGGCGCAAAGATAGGAAAAAGAATTATGACTGGAAAGGAAAAAGAAAAAAACATTCTTATGCTCCCCTCAATCTCCGTTGTTTCGAATTCGCAATCCGAAACACATGAATAGGGGGGCGATTCCCACCAGCCCATACCCTCTCAGTAGCCTCGACAAAAAACCTCAACCTTAGCTAATGATGAGGGATTAAATCCCTCTATTCAAACGCAGTCGGATAGCAAATCCGCCTGAACCAAGAGCCCAGAATTCGTCAAGACACACCGGCAGAAGGCAGCTTGACGGAAAAAGCACCCATCCCCCCCCGTCAGAAGGCCATTTCAGCCCACTAAGCGTGACAATTGTGACAAATGACAGCCCGTTTTACGCGGGCTGTTATTTCAGTATTTCCCTTCCAGCGCAGGAAGGGATTCTTTGTGCAAGGGAAAGATTGTTACTTGAACTCGGCGAGGCACTTCTCGAAGTGGGCGACGGCATCGTCGAGGGTGCCGTAGAAACGGCCTCCGGCTGCATTGAGGTGGCCTCCGCCCTCCCAATACTGCGCGGCAAAGCGGTTGCAGGGGAAGGTGCCCACGCTGCGGAACGAGGCGTGAATCTCGTCCTTCTCGGTATCCTCGCGCAGGAAGGCCGAGAAGCGGACTCCCCGTATCTGCAGGGGCAGGTTGACGAAGCCCTCGGTGTCGCCCTTGTTGAAGCGGAAGCGCTTCATCTCGGCACGTGTGAGGGTGATGAGCGAGGCTTTCTTCTCGGGGAAGAGGCGCATTTTCTGATAGAGGACATAGCCCATCATGCGCACGCGCCCCTCGGAATAGTTGTAGAAGACACGACGGTAGATGTCGTCCTTGTCGATGCCGTGCTCGAGCAGGCGGCTGATGATGTAGAAGATGTCGGGACGGTTAGAGTTGAAGGTGAAGGCGCCCGTGTCGGTCATCATGCCGCAATAGAGGCACGTGGCAGCCTGCTTGCTCAGGTGCGCCTCGCCGTGCAGGGCTTCGATGAGGGTATAGACCAGCTCGCAGGTGGACGAGGCATCGGGCTGGCTGAACGTGAGCTCGCAGAAGCCGGTCTCGGGGTCGAGGTGATGGTCGATGAGCACACGATGGCCCTTCGCCTCGCGGATGGAGGACTCCACACCGTTGGTGCGGCTGGGGGTGTTGAAGTCCATGCAGACCACGACGTCGGCAGCAGCTATCGTCAGGGCAGCCTTGTCGGGGTACTTGTCGGCACGGACGGATTCCTGAGCGCCAGGGAGCCAGTTGAGGAAGTCGGGGTACATGTCGGGCACGACCACCACAGCCGTCTTGCCCTGCCCGCGCAGCCAGTCGGCCAGGCCGAGGGTGGAGCCCATGGCATCGCCGTCGGGATTGGTGTGGCAGATGAGGGCAAAGAACTCGTTGTCGGCTATCAGCGCAGCCAGCCGCTGGACATCGGACTCAGGAAAGGTGAACATCGGGGGAGTTGAGAGTTTAGAGTTTAGAATGAAGAATGAAAAAGAGTTAAGAAAAACGTTCCTTTTTGCAGCGGATTAGATTATACTTGCCAATCCTTTCCACCCTCGCACTCGAAGAGAGTGACAAGTTGCCGGAACCGTTTTTCTTAACTCTTAATTCTCAACTAGTAAGATATTATTCTTTCAGCGTACCAGCCTCGGCAGCAGCGCGCATCTCGTCGCTGGCATAGAGGAACACCTCCACGCGGCGGTTCTGGGCACGGCCCTCCTTGGTATCGTTGCTGGCAACAGGCTGCTGGAAGTCAAAGCCGGCGACCTCCTTGATCTGCTTCTCGGCAACGCCCTTCGACTTCAGGAAGTCTGAGACAGCCTCGGCACGGCTCTTGGAAAGCTTCTGGTTGACAGCCAGGGAACCCGTGTTGTCGGTGTGGCCATAGATGGCGACGTCGGCATCGTTGTAGGTCTTCAGCACCTCGGCAAATTGTGCCAGGTTCTTCTGGGCCTCAGCATTGAGGTTGGCCTTGTTGGTAGCGAAGAGGATACCGCTGTCGAAGGTGACCTTCACGGCGCGGGTGTTGCCATCCTCGTCGGTCAGCTTCTCGAGTTCTGCACCTTCCACCTTGGCAGCAGCCTCGGCAGCCTTGTCCATGTGATTGCCGATGAGGGCACCTGCAGTAGCACCCACAGTAGCGCCCACAGCCGTACCGACGGCCGTGTTGCCCGTGTAGTAACCGACAGCAGCACCCAGCAGGGCACCAGCGCCCGTGCCGATGAGGGCACCGCCAGCCGTTTTAGTCATACCGCAGCCCGAAAGAATCAGGGTTGCACACAAACACAAACTAATTGCACTTTTTGCTTTCATACTTACATTTTATTAAATGGTTAATAAATACTATTCCGAAATTTCTGCGCAAAAATACGGCATCTTTTCCAAAAAACGAAACACTTTGCCCAATTTTTTTCATGGATTGCGAAAAATATATTACTTTTGCACCTTGGAAATACAATAACCCCAAAAATTATATGGCAGAATTAAAGCAACTCACCAAACGTAGTGACAATTATTCGCAGTGGTACAACGACTTGGTCGTGAAAGCCGACCTTGCCGAGCAGTCAGCCGTGCGCGGCTGCATGGTCATCAAGCCTTACGGCTACGCCATCTGGGAAAAGATACAACGTCAGCTCGACGACATGTTCAAGGCCACGGGCCACGTCAACGCCTACTTCCCCCTCCTTATCCCCAAATCGTTCCTGAGCCGCGAGGCCGAGCACGTCGAGGGCTTTGCCAAGGAGTGTGCCGTCGTCACCCACTACCGTCTGAAGACAAACGACACGGGCGACGGCGTCGTCGTCGACCCCGCTGCCAAGCTGGAGGAAGAGCTCATCATCCGTCCCACCAGCGAGACCATCATCTGGAGCACCTATAAGAACTGGATACACAGCTACCGCGACCTGCCCATCCTCTGCAACCAATGGGCCAACGTCATGCGCTGGGAGATGCGTACACGCCCATTCCTGCGCACCAGCGAATTCCTGTGGCAGGAGGGACACACCGCCCACGCTACCCGCGAGGAAGCTGAGCGTGAAGCCCAGACCATGCTGAAGGTCTATGCCGACTTTGCCGAGCAGTTCATGGCCGTGCCCGTCATCAAGGGCGTGAAGAGCGAGACCGAGCGTTTCGCCGGAGCCCTCGACACCTACACCATCGAGGCCATGATGCAGGACGGCAAGGCGCTGCAGAGCGGCACCAGCCACTTCCTCGGGCAGAACTTCGCCAAGGCATTCGACGTGCAGTTTACCGACAAGGAGGGCAAGACCGACTACGTGTGGGCCACCAGCTGGGGTGTCAGCACCCGTCTGATGGGCGCACTCATCATGGTACACAGCGACGACAACGGCCTCGTGCTGCCGCCGAAGCTCGCCCCCATCCAGGTGGTCATCGTGCCAATTTATAAAAACGAAGAGCAGCTGGCTGCCATCAGCGAGAAGGTGGAGGGTATTGCCGCCCGTCTGCGCAGCATGGGCATCAGCGTGAAGTACGACGACTCTGACAACAAGCGCCCGGGCTTCAAGTTTGCCGACTATGAGTTGCGCGGCGTACCCGTCCGCCTTGTCATGGGGGCACGCGACCTGGAGAACGGCACCCTCGAGGTCATGCGCCGCGACACGCTGGAGAAGGAAACCCTGCCCATCGAAGGCATCGAGGAACACGTCCAGAAGCTGCTCGCCGACATGCAGGAGAACATCTTCCGCAAGGCCCTCGCCTACCGCAACAGCTGGATAAAGAGCGTCGACACCTACGACGAGTTCAAGGAGGAAATCGAAAAAGGCGGCTTCATCCTCGCCCACTGGGACGGCACGCCCGAGACCGAGGCACGCATCAAGGAGGAGACCAAGGCTACTATCCGCTGCGTGCCCTTCGACGACCCCAACTACCCCGATATCTGCATGGACACCACCCCCGGCGTCGACATGCTTACCGGCAAGCCCAGCGCCCGCCGCGTCATCTTCGCACGCGCGTACTAAGTACTAAAATACAATAGGAAATCGTAAATCGTCAAATCGTAAAAATAAAACGGATTTATCATGAAACGCATCGCATCTCTCATCCTCGCTTCGATGTTCGTTGTGGCTGGCGTCTGTGCCGCCACCAGTGTCTCCCTCTCCTCCCCCGACGGCAAGATTGTCACTACCGTATCCGTCGGCGACCAGCTCACCTACACGGTAGCCTGCGACGGTATCGTCCTGATGAAGGACAATCCCCTTGCCCTCACGCTTTCAAGCGGCGAAGTGCTGGGTGTGAAACCCTCGCTCACAGGCAAGAAAGTCACCTCGGTCGACGAGGACATCCATCCCGTCGTGCCCCTGAAGTTCAGCATCGTCCGCAACCACTACAACCAGCTCCGCCTCAACTTCAAGGGCGGTTGGTCGGTGGAAATCCGTGCCTACGACGATGGCGTGGCCACACGCTTCATCCTCAACCGCAAGGGCACCGTCGACGTCATGGGCGAGACGTTCGGCATCAACCTCGACGCTCCGGCCAAGCTCACCATGCAGGAGCCCCGCAGCTTCCATTGCAACTACGAGGAGCGCTACACCTTTGCCAACAGCGACGAATGGGGCGCTAAGAAGAAGATTGCCGAACTGCCCTTCTACATCGACACCCAGAAGAACGGCATCAAGCTGCTTGTCTCCGAATCGGACCTGAACGACTACCCCTGCCTCTTCATCCGCGGCAATGGTGCCAACAGCTTCACCTCCGACTTCCCCCGCCAGCCGCTTGAGTTCAGCGACAACGGCGACCGTAGCGTCCGCATCGACAAGGAAGCCGACTATATGGCCCGCATCAGCGGCAAGCGTTCTTTGCCCTGGCGCTACATCCTGATTGCCAAGAACGACGGAAAGCTCGTCACCAACACCTTCACCTGCCGTCTGGCCTCGCCCTGCGAGCTGCAGGGTGACCTCTCGTGGATTAAGCCCGGGCAGGTGAGCTGGGAATGGTGGAACGGTGCAACGCCCTACGGCCCTGACGTCGACTTCGTCTCGGGCTTCAACATGAACACCTACAAGTACTTCATCGATTTCGCTGCCAAGTACGGCATTGAATACATCCTCATGGACGAAGGCTGGGCCAAGGACACCCGCGACCCCTACACCCCCAATCCCACCATCGACCTGAAGGAGCTTATCAGCTACGGACAGCAGAAGGGCGTCGGCGTCTTCCTGTGGCTCACATGGCTTACCGTCGAGAAGAATCCCGACCTCTTTGCAACCTTCGAACAATGGGGCATCAAGGGCGTGAAGATTGACTTCATGGACCGCAACGACCAGTGGATGGTGAACTTCTACGAGCGCAACGTCCGTCTTGCTGCCGAGCACCATCTGATGGTGGACTATCACGGAGCCTTCAAGCCTGCCGGCCTCGAATACCGCTTCCCCAACCTCGTCTCCTACGAAGGTGTGCGCGGTCTGGAACAGGGCGGTGGCTGCCAGCCTGAGAACAACATCTGGCTGCCCTTCATGCGCGGAGCCGTTGGCCCCATGGACTTCACGCCTGGCGCTATGCTCAACTATCAGCCGGAGAACTATGCTGCCCGCCGTCCCAACAATGCCTCCGTCGGCACCCGCGCTCATCAGCTGGCCATGTACGTCCTCTACGAGAGCGGCGTGCAGATGCTGGCCGACAACCCCACCCTCTACTATCGCAACGACGACTGCACACGCTTCATCACCTCCGTGCCCGTCACCTGGGACCAGACGTACGTGATTGAGGCCGAAGCCGGCAAGTATCTTGTCGAAGCCAAGTGCAAGGACGACGTCTGGTACCTGGGCGGCATGATGGGCAAGGAGCCCACCGAGGGCATCGACATCACCATCCGCATCAACTTCCTGGGCTCAGGTGCAGCACGCCACCTCACCCTCTTCGAGGATGGCATCAACGCCCACCATCAGGGCATGGACTATCGCGTCCGCGAGATGACCGTCCGCAATGGCGACGTCATCACCGTCCACATGGCCCGCAACGGTGGTTTCGCCGCACAAATCAAGTAAGGCTATAAGAATCAAAAGTTAAGAATTAAGAGTTAAGAAAAAAGACACTTCAAACGAGCTACTGCATACAAGTCATTCGTCTGAACGCCTGTTTCAATCACTTTTTCTTAACTCTTAATTCTTAACTCTTAACTAACAAATTCTCAGCAAAGAACTTACCTCCGCGGATACCGTATTACAGATTCTTAAGATGCTGGGATGTCTCGGCATGTTCCTTTTTGGTATGTCGCTCATGAGCGACGGCCTGCAAAAGTTTGCGGGCAACTCGCTGCGCACTTTCATTGCCCGCATGACATCCAACACGGGCCGTTGCCGCCGCCGAGGATGAAATAAACCTTTGTCGTGACCGCCTGCGTGAGGAGCATATCGCCAACATAGAAAACTGTACTTATGACTATACCTCCGGCGTCTATTACATCGACGTGATCTGCGAACTGGAGAAAAACGGCGACTTCATCATAAACATCTCCGAAGCCGCCATGCAGATGAAATAAGAACGGCAGGAAAACGGACGGGAAGAGTGAATCTGACGCGGACTTCCAGCCCACGATACTCGCTAGTTTAGCGTCAGCTCGGCAGACTCCATGCCGTCGGCCGTGAAAGTGACGATGGTAGCCGTGGCAGCCGTGGCGGGAAGGGCGATATAGGCCACCAGACGGCCCTGGCCAAGCATCTTCACGGGCGACTGAGGAGCCGACATATCGAAATTCAGGGCATTTTCCATACCCAGCAGCCGCGCACCTTCGGCCACGGCACAGGTGACGGGAGCCATGCTCATCCGTGCCCGCTCGCCGTTGGCATCGACAGCCTCCACCAACACCTGCGCCAGTGCTGGCGACTGGGCGACGACGGTGGCCCTCAGGCGCACAGGCTCTCCCACTGTACGGATAGCATACTGGCACAGAGCCTTCCCTGCGGCATCGCAGCCCTCGCAAATGAGCTCGCCGGCGGCGTAAGGGATGACCCACGTGATGATTCCCGTCTCACGGTCGTAAGGCTGCAGCTCGCCCACCACCTCTACGGAATCGGGCGTAGCGACGCGCTTCAGCAGCAGACGTGCCTGCGCCGTGTTCGTGTAACAGACCACTCGGACGTTCTGCCCCTCCTCGTAGTTCCATATATCCTGTGCATCCATCGAGAGGCGCGGACGACGGGCTGGCGCAGGGGCACTCTCCTCGCCCTCACGGCGGCGCGGCTGGCGCTCAGGATAGGTGCCGATATAGGCCACGGGCTCTGTAGCCCACAGCGCCTGGCGGAACCGCCCGCGGGGTTTCATGAAGCCGGCAAAGTCAATGAGGCCCGTGTTCAGTCCGCGCGACGGCCAGGCACCCGATTCGCCCAGATAGTCGAGCCCCGTCCATACGAACTGTCCGAAGATGTGGCGGTTGTCCCTCACGGCCAACCATTGCTCGTAGCCCACACTGGTCTCGCTGCCATAGATAATGCGCTGGGGGTACTTCTCGTGGTCGGTGGAATAACGGTTCTCGGTATAGTTATAGCCCACCACGCCGACAGCCTCAGGGTAAGCCGTTTCGTTGCTCATCACCACGCCAGCCAAGGCACCGGTGACGGGACGGGTGTAGTCGATGCTGCGGACAATGCCCGACAGCCTCTTGGCAATCTCGCCGATGCGCTCGGCACGCGGGGCATCGGGCTTATAGCCGCCGTACATGGGCTGGCTGATGCTGGTGCCGTCAAGCACGGGGTGTGAGTAGGGATCGTTGGGATAGTCCACCTCGTTGCCGATGCTCCAGAGGAAAACGCTGGGGTGGTTCCTGTCGCGGCGCACCATGTCGGCCACGTCACGGTCAATCCATTCGGCAAAGAAGTCGGCCGTACCCTCGAAGCCGGGCTCGCCCTTGTTCCAACCCTTCAGCCATTTGCGCTTGGGAAATTCCCACTCGTCAGAAGCCTCGTCGATGACCAGCAGCCCCAGTTCGTCGCAGAGGTCGTAGAGGTCGGGGTTCTGCGGATTGTGACTGCAGCGGATGGCGTTAGCCCCCATTTCCTGCAAGGCGGTCAGACGGCGCTGCCACACCTCGCGCGGCACAGCAGCACCCAGCACGCCGGCATCGTGGTGTACGCACACGCCCTTCACCTTGATGTTTCTGCCGTTGAGGAAGAAGCCCTCGTCGGGCGTGAAACGCAGCGTGCGCAGTCCGGCACGGTAGGTTGTAGCGTCGATGGGACTGCCGTTGCGCCGCAACTCGGCACGATAGGTGTAGAGGAACGGGCTGCCGAGATCCCACTTCCGCGGTTGGGGCACGCGGAGCATGGTCATGGCCACGCCTGACGAGACAGCAGTCGACGTCTCAGCCACCAGCGAGTCGCCCATCAGGAACGAGAAGGCAACGGTGTAACTGCCGTCGTCCTCGGCACCCTCGACCTTCGATTCCACTTGCACCATCGCCTCTTTGTCCGACAGCGACAGCAGACGGTACGTCGTCCCCCACTGGGCGAGATGCACCGTGGGAGCCTCCACCAGCCACACGTCGCGCCAGATACCTGAGCCTGTGTACCAGCGCGAGTCAGCCTGCCGGCTATGATCCACCCTCACCAGCAGGGTGTCGGGCCGGCCGGCATCGTTCGTCAGATAGTCCGTCAGCTCGTAGCAGAACGACACATAGCCGTTGGGGCGGTAGCCTAGCACCTGTCCGTTGAGCCAGACGGTGCTGCGGTTATAGACGCCGTCGAAGCAGACATACTTCCGCTGCGCTGATGCAGAGTCCGATTGCTTTATGGGTTTCCTATACCACCCTACTCCGCCAGGCAGATAGCCGGTGCAACTGGCCAGGGTGTCGGAGGGCGTGGCCTCGATGCTCCAGTCGTGCGGCAGCGTCACAGGGCGCCACGCTACGCTGTCCATCGAAAATTCCCATCCGTCGTTCCACCGCTCCACATGACCGAAGCCGACGGGATTGTTCACCTGTGCCTGCACATTCATGCTAAGGCACACTGCTGCCACGACTGGGAAGTAGGAAAAAAGTTTCATGGTCAAAGAATTAAAGAGTTATGAAATAAGTTTTTGGGTATTACTCGAAGTAGAAGTTGAACACAATCATGCGGCTTCGTGCAGCATCGATTGCCTGGGTGTATTTCAGCAGATTCTTGTCAATGAGGTCGCTGCGGTCGCGTACCAGGACATTTGGCAATCCGAAGCAGAACTTCACCTCGGGGATGAGCTTGAAGAAAGGCAGATAGAAGTCGCAGCCCATTCCCACCTCGAAACAGAAGTCGAGGCGATGCACGAGCAACTCCTTCTGCTTCTTCACCGTAAGGTCAAGCATCGGCACCACACCCGCCACCATGTAGGGGCGGTAGTTGTTGAATCGCGGCGCACTCCATTTCATGTCCACCGGCACCGTGAAGTACGTCGATTTGATGGTCTGCTGCGTGCCGGCTCCCGTCAGCTGCTCGCAGAACTCCACTGTCTTGTCGCCGAAGTACATCGTGGGGATGATACGCAGCGAGAGCTCGTTGGTGAACCTCGCCTCACCCAGCACACCCACGTTGAAGCCTGGACTGTACGAGGGTACATCGGCAAACCACGACTCCTCGGTGCCGTCCTCCAGCACGTTCACATGGCCGTTGTGCACCATCTCCAAATCCTGCAAATGAAGACCGAAGAGGAATCCGTAGTGCCAGGCACGGAGGTCGATGTACGGACGGTTCTGCACCTTCCGCGTCTGAGCCGGTGCCGGAAGGGCTCCAACGAGCATCTCCGCCATCAGCACCATCATCATCGCTATACGTAAACAGCGTTTGAACATACGTCCTTTAAACGTAGAATCTCCAACAATTAGTATAAAAAAATAAGGATTTGTCGTAATAAATTTGCTTTTCCTCTCGGCTTGCACTATTTTTGCAACTAAAATTTTCCAGGCATGACGGACGACCACTTTTTTAGCGACAGGAAGGCGGCCTACTACACCCTGGGCTGCAAGTTGAACTTCTCCGAGGCATCGTCCATCGGACGCAGCCTTCAGGAAGCCGGCTATCGCACAGCCCGTACGGGCGAGGTGGCGGACGTCGTCGTCGTCAGCACCTGCTCCGTCACCGAGGTGGCCGACCGTAAGGGGCGTCAGGCCATTCACCGTCTTGCCCGCCAGCATCCTGGCGCACAGATTATTGTCACAGGTTGCTATGCCCAGCTCAAGCCCGATGAGGTGGCGTCCATCCCAGGCGTCAGCCTCGTGCTCGGCCAGAACGAGAAGGGCAAGCTGCTGGAGTTCCTAAAATTGAAAAATGTGGAATCAGGAATCAGGAATTATCCTGAGGACGACAGCCACGCGCAGCCAATTCCTGATTCTTCAAAAGTCCGCGTCTCCCCCCTCTGGGGCAAGGAGGCGGGGGAAGCCGTCTTCATGCCGTCGTGTTCGCAGGGCGACCGCACTCGCTGGTGGCTGAAGGTACAGGACGGCTGCGACTACTTCTGCTCCTACTGTACCATCCCCTATGCCCGCGGCCGCAGCCGAAACGGCAGCATCGCCACCCTCGTCCGTCAGGCTGAGGAAGCCGCGGCGCAGGGCGCCAAGGAGATTGTCATCACGGGCGTCAACATCGGCGACTTCGGCAAGACCACCGGCGAATCGTTCATCGACCTCATCCGCGCGCTCGACGGCGTGGCGGGCATCAGCCGCTATCGCATCTCCTCCCTCGAGCCCGACCTCCTCACCGACGAAATCATCGACTTCGTAGCCCGTTCGCGGGCGTTCATGCCCCACTTCCATATCCCCCTCCAGTCGGGCAGCGACGAGGTGCTGCGCCTCATGCGCCGCCGCTACGACTCGGCGCTCTTCCGCCAGAAGGTCCAGCGCATCAAAGCCGTCATGCCCCATGCCTTCATCGGCGTCGATGTCATCGTGGGCACGCGCGGCGAGACCGACGAGCACTTCCGCCAGACGTACGACTTCCTCCGCAGCCTCGACGTCACCCAGCTGCACGTCTTCAGCTACTCCGAGCGCCCAGGCACGGCAGCCCTGAAGATTGACGGCCCTGTGCCCTCGGCCGAGAAACACCGCCGCAGCGAGCTCCTGCTGGCACTCTCCGCCGAGAAGACGCACGCCTTCTACGCCTCCCACATCGGGCGCACGGCCACCGTGCTGCTCGAGCATCAAAAACGCGGCGTCCCCATCTCGGGTTTTACGGAGAACTACATCCGCGTGGAGATGGCGCCATCCCCCACCCCTTTGAAAGACAACACCCTCGTCCATGTCCGCCTCGGCGATTTCTCTGCTGACGGCACGGCACTAAAGGGAAAAGAAGAATCTGAACAATGAAAGTATCCGTCGTCATACTCAACTGGAATGCCGAGCACCTGCTGCGCCAGTTCCTTCCGTCCGTCGTCCATCACAGCGAGGGCGAGGGCATCGAGGTCGTGGTAGCCGACAACGGCTCCACCGACGGCTCACTGGCTCTGCTGGCGTCAGAATTCCCCACCGTGCGCATCATCGCCCTCGACCAGAACTACGGCTTTGCCGAGGGCTACAACCGCGCCCTGGCTCACGTCGATGCCGAATATGCCGTGCTGCTCAACGACGATGTGGAGGTCACCCCCGGCTGGCTCACGCCGCTCGCCACCTTCATGGACACCCACCCCGGCTACGCCGCCTGTCAGCCCAAGCTGATGAGCTGGCACGAGCGTGACCGCTTCGAGTATGCCGGTGCCTGCGGCGGCTACCTCGACCGCTACGGCTACCCCTTCTGCCGCGGCCGTATCTTCAACACCATCGAAACCGACCACGGACAATATGATGAGAGTCAACAGGTCAACGAGTCTACGAGTCTACAAGTGGATGCAGACCGATTACAGCACGTTGACTCGTTGACTCGTAGACCCGTTGACTCGTTGACTCGTAGACCCGTTGACCTCCTTTGGGCCACCGGCGCCTGCCTGTTCATCCGCATGGCAGACTACCGCGCGGCGGGCGGGCTCGACGGCCGTTTCTTCGCCCACATGGAGGAGGTGGACCTCTGCTGGCGTCTGCGCTGCCGTGGACGCCGTATAGCCTGCGTGACGGACAGCGTGGTCTATCACGTCGGCGGTGCCTCGCTGCAAGCCGGCAGTCCGCGCAAGACGTTCCTCAACTTCCGCAACAACCTGCTGATGCTCTACAAGAACCTCCCGCCACGCGAGCTGCGCCCCGTGCTGCGTGTGCGCGCCCTGCTCGATGTCGTTGCCGCCTTCACGTTCCTGCTGAAGGGCGAGGGGCGCAACTTCTTCGCCGTGTTCCGTGCCCGCCGTGCCTTCCGCCGTCTGAAGCCCGATTTCATCGCCAGTCGGCAGGAGAACATCGCTGCCGCCACTGCTGCCGGCAACCCCGCCCTTGCCGTTGCTGAGCGCCGCCCCTGGAGCATCCTCGTCCAGTACCACCTTCGCCACCGCCATACCTACGACCAACTGAAAAAAAAAGTCCTTAATCCCTAACTCTTCACAAAATAAAAATGAAAACAATCTCCTTCCTCCTCACCGCACTAACGCTCATGTTCGCCACCTCATGCACCGCCCCCGCCCCCCGCATCTCCATCTTCGCCGACCACATCGGCACCATCGCCCAGCAGGAGCACATCAGCTTCGCCGAGGCCGCCACGCGCATCCGCAATCTGGGCTACACTGGCGTCGACGTCGGCACCAACTACAGCCATGCCCATCTCAACACCCTCGACAGCCTCGGCTTCGCCCACGCCTGCGCCATCGCCTGGATAGACTTCGTGGCTGGCCCGCAGCCTGCCGCCGAGGAGCAGGCACTCTCGTTCATGGAGACGCGCCAGTGGCCGCAGCTGCTGCTCGTGCCCGGTTTCCTGCCCGCCGACCGACCCGCCGCCTACACCGACAGCCTCCGCGATGCCGCCATCAGCCGCATCGCCGCCTTTGCTGCCAAGGCCGCCCAGCGCGGGCTGCGCGTCCTCGTCGAGGACTTCGACAATCCCCGCTCGCTCTGCTACGACACCCCCTCGCTCGACCGCCTTTTCGCCGCCTCGCCAGCGCTGGGCCACGTCTTCGACACGGGTAACTACGTCTATGGCGGCGAGGACGTGCTGACCGCCCTCACCCACTTCCGTGACCGCATCTACCACGTCCACCTCAAGGACCGCCTCGCCCCCCGCGACGGCGCCTCACCCGCCATCGGCAAGGGCATCGTCCCCACCCGCGAGGTCATCGACCAACTCACCAGCAGCGGCTATCGCGGCTGGTTCACCGTCGAGCACTACGGCTCCCGCCACATGCTCTCCGACGCCGCCTTCTCCATCCAGACCATCACCTCTCCCGAGAAGAAGGAATAGTCCTATTATCCTCCTCTGTATCAGGAAACAACACTTTGCATTTCCCCTACTCAGCCCTACCCTAAGGGCTGAGTTTTCGTTTATCTGGAGGGGGGATAATAATAGGTCAAAAGTATGTGTTCCCCTGAAAACTGTATACTGAATCACTGAATCAATCCCCTTCGCCATTAACCGCTAACCGCTCCCCCTATACCGAAAAACAACTGGATTCTGGAACGGAGAAAAAAACTTATCCACAAAGCACACACTTTTTCCCCATCCCATGCCGGAAAGACAAAAGAAATGCCTATCTTTGCAGTCACATCACTCCTATCAGTTCCCATCAACACCCATAACACCCATCAACTCCCATGCCCACCGACACCAGCAGTTTCCTCGTTCCCAAGGGCGACTACAAGCGTCTCATCGCCTTCCAGAAGTCGGAGTGCATCTACGACCTCACCTGCTATTTCATCGAGCACTACCTGCCGGCCATCGGCGACCGCACGGTGGACCAGATGAAGCAGGCTGCCCGCTCGGGCAAGCAGAACATCGCCGAGGGCATTGAGACGGGCACCACGTCGATGGAGGCGTGCATCAAGCTGGTGAACGTGGCGAAGGCCAGCCTGAAGGAGCTGCAGGAGGACTACGAGGACTACCTGCGCACCCACGGCGGCGAGGTGTGGGACGCGGACAGCCAGCAATGCCGCAATGCCCGCCAGTGGTGCCGCCAGCACTCGCAGTCTGCCGACTACCTGCGCGTCTGCGAACTGCGCGACGACATCACCATCGCCAACATTGCACTCGTGCTGATACACCAGACGGACTATCTGCTGCGCCAGCTGCTGGAGCGCTACAAGACCGACTTCCTCACCCACGGCGGCATCAAAGAGCAGATGTCCGCCGCGCGAAGGAGCTGGAGGGAGGAACACGGGTATTATAATTGGAGGACTGGGTGTGATGAGAACAATGGGAATAATGGGAGGCCAGGCCCGACAAACGACAATCAGAAGAAATAAACAAAGGAGTCAAAGGCAATTCGGCACTACTTCCTCTTGAACTTGGCAACGAAATGGCGGAGACCGAAGTCAGGTTCGAACTCGTCGTAGGACAGTGTCATGTTCTTCTTGTCAAGATTGTCGATATGCACTAACCTCGACTCAATCTCCACGCCGCCGCTGTAAAAAATCAGTACCTCCTCGGACTCGGCATCAAAGTTGCCCTCATATTTTTCGGTGCGCTTGTTGTTGTAGCCGAAAGTCTCGATGCTGACGGCTTTCCAATAACCATTTCTTAAGGTCAGTATATAGTCGTAGTCGAGGTCAACGACCTCCTCGTGTTCCACGCCGTCGAAAGTAGTGGTGACAGTCTTGCTCACGAGTTTCCATGAGCCGTCGAGCTGGTACATAAAAGGGTTCTCATAATCGCACGACGTCATCAGTCCGCAGACGGCGAGTGCAAGGAGGGTTTTGAAAGTCTTTTTCATAATCAGAATGCTTTTTAAGGTAAACACTTCACTAATATAAACGCGCCAAACCTGTAAATACTGCATGGAAGAACAAACTTTTTTTACACAAAAAATTTGCCTGATCCGATATTCCCCACTGAATCAGGCAACGAAACGCTGTCTTTTCCCTACTCAGCCCTACCCCAAGGGCTGAGTTTTCGTTTATCTGAAGGGGGGATAATAATAGGTCAAAAAAAAGACATTTTTTTCGAAAAAAATTCTCAAAGATGTAGGTCAGTTCCAGAAAAAAATCCTACCTTTGTAGCGTAATCAGAGCAACGAAAAACACGCTCTGACAACAAACTTTTAACTATTTCAAATACCCCTCTCAGAGGGGAAATTAAAAATGTTTTTATGGATAATAATAATAATATCTATCCCCCTTCTGTATCCGTTTTCAATCCTGGATACATCAGTAAAAAGAACGGCAAGGCCGTGTTGCAATGTAAGCCCTACAAGACCGCAACACTGGTTGAGGTGTGGGACTATATCAGGGGTCAGCGCGCCAAGCGTGCCACAGACGAACTGCGGGCTGAGACCGACAAGGAGCGGCAAGATCAGCTGAAAATGTTGTCGCTGAAACACTGTACTCCATTCGGCACCTTCAGCCACCGAGACAAGCTGGGACTGATGGAGCGCAGCGGTATGATGGTTATAGACATCGACGACATCAAGGATTCCGACGAGCTGGAGCGTCTGAAGAACCTGCTTCTCGCCGACACGCATTACGAGACAGACCTCCTTTTCATCTCGCCCCGCGGACATGGACTGAAATGGTTCATCCACGTGGGCGACATGGGCGGCATGGAACTGAAGGACTACTTCCGCCGTGTGTCGCGCTATCTCCAGTTTCAGTATGGCATCATCGCCGACGAGAGTGGAAAGGACATCCCGAGGGCATGTTACCTCAGCCATGACCCTGACTGCTACATCAACCCGAAATACATTCAAACACATATTTAGGATAACCATCACTTTTTTTTCCTACTATGGCAAATAGTCATTCAACAAACTTTTCGGCAGCCACGAAGAAGACTAACGGCGCCGACACCAATCTGCTCCACGCCAAGGCCGTAGTGGAGCGAGTAGCTAACCAAGGCATCGACCTCACCGACGACTACGACCAATGGGTGAGGCTGTGCTTCTCTCTTGCCTCGCTGGGTGAAGAGGGACGGCCGCTGTTCCATCGCATCAGCTGCCTGAGCGGGAAATACGACTATGACGACTGCGACCAGAAATTCTCAAACTGCCTGCAGACAAGCCGAAACTCCATGGGGTTGGGAACCTTCTTCCACATCGCCAAGGATGCCGGCATCGACGTCAGCATGCCCGCAGAGCTTCGTCCCAAACGGGGTCGCCCGAAAAAGCATCAGCATGCAGACGGGGCCGACGAGGCGAGGGACGAGCGCACCACCTTTCATCTGGCCGAGGAGAAGCTGACCGAGATGGCAGAGTTTCGCTACAACGAGATTACGCACAAGACGGAAGTCCTGTCGCGTGACATCGAGGGCAAGCACCTCGGCGAGTGGCAGCCCATGGACGACCGCACGCTCAACCTGTTCTTCGTCAACATCCGCAAGGAGGATATCAGCATCACGAAGGACAACCTCAACGCCATCATTGAGAACTCCCAAACATCCATTTCCTACAACCCCTTCAGCGACTACTACAGCACCCTGCCCGAATGGGACGGCCAACACGACTACATCAGCGATATCTTCAGCGTCTTCCAATTCAAGAACGAGACGGAAAAGCAGTTCCTCATGCCGTACCTGAAGAAATGGTTTGTAACCATGACGGCGCTCTGGTGCGAGCTGACCGACGACAACCAGCTGATGCCTGTGCTCGTGGGCCCCCCTCGTGCTGGAAAGACCTATTTCTGCAACCACCTGCTGCCACCCGCGCTGCGACAGTACGCCAAGACCATCAATCCCAACGAGAACATTGACAAGGACTTCCAGATTGCCATCTCCGAGAAGGGATTGCTGATTATGGACGAACTGAAGATCAGCTCCCGCACGGCAGGCGCCATGCGCTCCACTATCACCAGCACGAGCTCCGACGTCCGCGCCCCCTATGCCCGTTACAGCGAGCATCGCCAGCGCCATGCCTCGTTCATCGGGTCGTGCAACGACTTCCAGTACATCACTGAGTCCGACGGCAACCGCCGCTATCTCTCCGTGTCTATCGAGGGCACTAACGAATTCACCGACGACACCCTCCCCCACGATCAGGCTTACGCCCAGGCATGGTACCTCGCCAACCATTGTTTCGACGAATACCGTCTGACCTCCGACGATGCCCGACGCATCGAGAAGTATAACGAGGAATACACCGTGCCCGACCTCTGCGAACAGCTCATCGCCGCCAACTATCGCGTTCCCCAGAGAGACGAACAGGGCAAGGCATTAGCGTTTAGCGAAATCATAAACAAGCTGAAATGGATGAATAATTCTTCTGAAATAAACCCGAAAAACGTCTCGGCAGCTTTGAGGAATTTAGGGTTCAGTCCCAAGAGGAACAGGAAATGCACGCGCTGGTACGTCATCGAAATCACCCCTTCAGAAAGCCAGATGGAGGCTGTAAATGAAGGACATAACATGTTTTTAGAAGAGAATCCTGACGGCAACATCACCACTTGAGTGTGTCGGGTGTGTTAGGGGTGTTGGGGTGTTTTTTAAAGAGCACAATAGAAAATTCAAAAAATACCCTTATCACTTTTCAACTTGAAGAATGCATTTTTATTTTTCCGTGCTAAGTTATAAAGAGAGCCCTACATCCCCTACACCCCCAACACACTACCCCGCCCCTCATCCAGTGCTAAGAGAGGGGAGTTGCGGCATTGCTTATTCCCTGTTCACTGATTACTAAAAAAGTTCTCTTTTTTTATGAAAAAACCACTTAAATATTTGGTGGAGTGGAAAATAAGTTGTAACTTTGTAGGTGAATGGAAGGGGGGAATCGCGGGGCGAAAGAGCCTTCTGGCAGACGGTGACGCGCCTCAACATCCCCAGCGACGCGCCTCATCACTCAGGGCCACGCGCGTCGGCCCGCAGCGACGAGGCTGAGGACACGGACGGTCAAAGCCGCCTCTCCGGCAAGCCGCTCCACAGCACCGCGCAACCCTCCGGACATTCAGCGTGTGAGACTTTTTAGTGTGTGTAATAACCTAACGAACCAAAAGGAAGGAGATCAGGAACATGGCAGTACAGTGCAAACTCATCAAGTGCATCGACCCCCGCAATCCGGAGGCGGAGGACGAGAAACGGGTGGTCCGCGCCGTCAGCACGGGGCTCTACGGCTTCGAGCAGATGGCGGAGGACATCTGCCACTCCTGCTCGCTGACCGAGGGCGACGTGACGGCGGCCATGCGGAGCATGCTCCACTTCGCCCGCGAAGCCTTGCTTGCCGGGCAGACGGTGGAGATGGAGGGCCTTGGACGGTTCCGCATATCGGTCAAGTCGCGCCTGTGCACACTCGACGAGACCACCCGGCGGGGCTTCTCCGTCGCCGACGCTGTCCGGCAGTTCAAGGTGATCTACACGCCTGACGTACGCCTGCGACGCCTCATTGACGCCCAGGCCGAGCCAAGCCTCACACGCAGTGAGAATTAAAACGTGTTTTTCAACAATTAAACTTTTTACAACTATGCCAATAACTTATCAGATTGTGGGGTGCAGTAACCCCCGTGGTGCCGAGGGCGTCGACTACGCCACCAACCGCGCCGTGAAGACCGGCGACTATGATTTCAAGAGCCTCGCCGAGGACATCCAGTTTGCCACTACCGTGACGAAGGCTGACGTGGTGGCGGTCCTGACCGCCGCGAAGGAGTTCATCAAGACGCACCTGCTCCAGGGCCAGCGCATCGTGCTGGAGGAGATCGGCGCCCTGCAGGCGAACCTCCAGAGCAAGTGCTTCGCGCAGAGCGTCATCCCCGCTGAGTCGTTCGACCCGTCGAGCTACATCAAGAAGGTGGGCATCCGCTTCCGCCCCGAGGCCGACCTCCTGAAGTACGTCCGCACGAACAAGACGCTGAAGAGAGTTCCCTCGGAACTCTTGGCCTAAAGTAAGAGCCTCTCCCCCTCGACGGGGGAGGGCTCTTTTAAGGAGTGCAGGAGTTCAGGAGTGCAGGAGTTCAGACGAATGTTTTGTTTGCTGGGGTATTATCTGTTCACTGTTCACTGATCACTGTTCACTGACAGGGAGGAAAGAGGGCAGACAACACCCCTGGGCCCTCCTTTCTGTTACAGCTTCATCACCCGTTTCATCTCCAGGTTCTCGTAGCCCTCGGGGCAGTGGGTGGAGAGATAGACGGTGGGATTGTTCCTGATGAATGTGCGGACGCGGTCGAGGGTCTCACGGGCGGCTGCCTTGTCCTCGAAGACGATGGAGAGCTTGTTAGCCTTCAGGGCGGCGTCGCAGTAGGTGATGTCGCCGTGGAACATGTAGCAGAGGCCGTCGTGCTCCAGGATGACGATGCTGTTGCCCTTGGTGTGGCCCTTCGCCTCGATGAAGTAGAGGCCGGGGGCAATGTTCTCGCAGGCGGGGAAGTTCTGATAACATCCGTCCTTATAGCTGACGCGCACGATGTTGTCGCCACTGAGCTTCAACGCGTCAGCATCCTCAGGCGAGATATAGACCTTGGCGTTGGGGAACTCGGCGATGCAGTCCGAGTGGTCGCCGTGCTTGTGGGTAATGAGGATTTTCGTCACCTGCTCAGGCTTGTAACCCAGCGCGGCGAACGATGCCATATAGTCGTCCACCTTGTCGCCCATGTAGAGCGGTGCGCCCAGTTTCTTGGCGGGAGCCGACATGCCGGTCCTGAAACCCGTATCGATGAGGATGATGCCTTCGTCGGTTTCGATGAGGAAGTTCTGGAGCGAGCTGCGATAGATGATCTGCTCGTCGAACATCTCCTTGCCCTCTTCGCCGCCAAAGGCAAACGGCTGGTTCATAAAGCCGTGGTCAAACATGCGCACGGCCTTGATTGCTTTGATTTCCATAATGACTCGTTTGGAATTGATGTCGGTGGGTCGATGTGTAGTCTGAATCAGCCTATTCTTCTACGGCAACGAATTTCTCTTTCTTACGCTTGCAGCGGGGGCAGCGCCACGTGTCGGGCAGCTCCTCGAACGGCGTGCCGGGAGGGATGTTCTGCTTGGGGTCGCCCTTCTCGGGGTCGTAGGTGTATTTGCAGGGGCATTTGTACTTTTTCATAGCACTCAATTTTTAGGGTTAAGAATGGGGAGAGCCGAAGCCCTCCCCGGGGGCAAAAAATATTTGTATGCATCGAGGTGCGGTTGCACTCATCGAAGCCTTGGGAATCAGGCGGGCTGCCACTTGCAGCGGACGGGCGACACAATGGCACCCTCCTTCTTCAACTCGGCGAAGGCCTTATCGACTTCCTTACGGTCGATGCCGGTGATTTCGGCAATCTTGCCAGCGTTCACGGGAGCCCCGAACTCGCGCATGGCCTGTAATACTTTCTCTTTCATACGATTTTAATTAGATGTTTCAACGAATTACATCATGGCGATGAGGAAATTCTCGTAGCCGAGTTTTTCGATGAGGTGGAGGTACTGGGCTTCCCAGGCCATATGGTCCTTCTCGCCGTCAATCCATTTCTGAATGAGCTTCTGGGTGGGATAGTCGTCGGCGAAGGCGACGGCCAGCTCGCTGAGCTCTCTTATGGCATCGGGCTGGTAGTCCGACTCAATCTGCTGCTTGGGGTCGTCGTAGAAGGGGAATTCGATGGTCTTCATCGCCTCCTGCAGGTCGGCAGGCTTGCAGCCGAGCTCCACCAGGCGGTTCAGCACCTCCTCAGCCTCGTCCCACTCCTCTTCGGCTTCCTCTTTCCACTTGTCGGCCAGCTTGTTCCAGCCATTCAGGCGGTCGTATGCCGAGAAGGCAAAATGTTGTTTACTGTTTCCAAACCATACTGCACCGAGCATGGCGAACTGCTTCATTGCTTCTGCTTTTGTCATAATACTTTTTTGTTTTTCAAGTGATTAAAGATATTTATCTGATTTCTGGGTGTAAAGATACGACGTTTTTCCCTTTGAATTACGAGCCGAAACGAAACAAAAACCGACCGAAACGAAACACGTACGATTTTTTTGTTGTATCTTTGCGGCGCGAATAGTGCGATTATGTATAGCTTGAAGGAATACTGGCAACTGAGAGACCTGCCCTTACCCGAGGGGGAGTGGGACGGGAACGTCATCTGTCTGGAGACCAATGTGGAGTGGACATTCGGCTCGAACGAGACGCACGGCTTCCTGTCGTGCTACACGTTCACCATCGTCACACGGGGCTGGCTCACCATCGTCTATAAAAACCGCGAGCTGACGCTGCACGAGGGCGACCTCTACTCCTATTCGCCTGGCTTCGAGGTCACCGTCCTCGCCAGCTCCAACGACTACCGCGGCATCTGCCTGCTGGCCGACGAGCAATTCACACTCAGCCTGCCCACGGTGCGCAATGCCATCCGCACGGCCTACCTGACGGTGGTCGAGCTCTCCACGCCCGTGCTCTCGCTCCAGGCCGACGATCAGCGCCGCCTGCAGGAGCTGATGCAGATGATGATTCGCTATCAGCAGACGGGGCTGCCCCACGCCAACGAAAGCCTGCAGATGCTCTACAATCTCTTTCTGCTCGACCTCTCCGCCATTCAGGAGCACAGCATCCAGCAGCACCGCTTCCCCAAGCGTGTCGAGGAAATCTTCCTCGGCTTCCTCCAACTGCTGCCCCAGCACTTCATGGAGCATCACGACATCGGCTTCTACGCCTCGCGCCTGTCCATCACCACCACCTACCTCTCGCGCGTCGTCCGCCAGGTGTCAGGCGGACACACCGTCGTCGACTACATCGACCAGCTGCTGCTGATGGAGGCCACGTTCCTGCTGCGCCAGACGCCGCTGAGCATCGCCCAGATAGCCGACCGCCTCCACTTCGCCGAGACCACCACCTTCGCCCGCTTCTTCCATCGCATGAAGGGGATAAATCCCAGAGAGTTCAGGAAAGGGAAGTGAATAGTGAACAGAAGATATAGTGATCAGTGAACAGTGATCAGTGAAAAGATAATAGCTTGGGATGCAGCATACGAGACGATTATCTGAAGTCCGTATTCTTACATTTATCTGTTCACTGATCTCTGTTCACTGATTACTTAATCAGTATTATCGATGAAGGTAGAGGGCGTGGTTGCTATCGTTTCAGCCAGCGATTGAGGGTGACGTAAGGCGTCTTGACGGCAAACTTGAAGAACTTGGAATCGCCATACGGCGACAGGTCGATGCTGACGTTTTTCTGCTTGGCGGGTACCTCGGCTATCTTTTGCCACTGGTCGTGCCCTCCGGTGCTGAAGTCGTTTGTGGTGGCAAGGTACACGGTGGCTGTGGTATTGGGCCCCTCGTGTTGCCAGCGCAGTTGCACGGTGTTGTCGTAGGGTTCTACCTTCAGGTCATAGATATCGGTCTTGCCGATGAAGGATATGCCGTCGCGCTCCAAGGCCACTTCCTCGGGCACCTGGAAGCCCATCCATTGGCAGATGGTGGGGTTGATATCGACGTGCGAGAAGGTGGGACGGAAGAACTGGCGGTTGGAGCGACGCTGGTTGGTGATGACCCATACCGTGCGCTCGTCGGCGCTCTGACCGCCGTGATGGTGCCCGTCGAAGCCACGTCCGTGGTCGGTGACAACGACGACAAGCCACTCCTCGTCCTTCTCACGCATGCGGTACTGCACGGCTTCCCACACGGGTGCGAGCTGCTCATCGACGGTCATGACGGCCTTGTCGGTAAAGGTGCCGTGGCCGTGGGCATGAAAGGCATCGTCGGGGTACCAGAGATAGATCCAGCTGAGGTCGGGGGCATCGTTGCGGATGGATTGTGCGGCCTCCTGGCACACGCGGCCGTCTATCTTCTGAATGTGAAGGTCGTCCTTCTCGTCGGGGTAGTTGGTCTTGTCGTGATCGTATCCGTCGAAGACGTAGTCGATGGTCAGGCCCCGCGTCTCGTCCTTGTTCTCGCCGAGCAGCACGGTGCGGTTGTCAAGCCAGCTGGAGTAGAGGGCTGTGGTGACGTGTCGTGACTGGTCTTTGGCGATGCGGAAGAGGGTTGGATAGTGGTAGTTGGGACTGAGATTGTCGTTGCCCGTCACATTGTGCTTGTTCATCCACGTGCCCGTCAAGATATTGGTGTATCCGATGGCCGAGACGGTGGGTGTCTCGCTATACGAGCCTTTTTCGCCTCCGCAATAAGCCCTGTGGTAACGGCCCTGGTGTGCGATAGACATCATCGTCGGAGGCTGCAATCGCTCCATCGTCTGGGCGGGAATGCCGTCGACGATGACCAATACGGCTTTGCGGGTCTTGGGCGAAGGGGAATTCACGCACGCGCAAAGCAACATGAGCAGGAGAAGGGGGAGAATTCGTTTCATGGTAACTTTGAATTATTATAAGAACTGTTTTTGGCTAATCTGATGTGCTTAAACCATTACTTTTTCAAATCTGAACATTTCGTCTGGTGAATCTGATGGGTAGTTCGGATCTTGATGACGCTCACAATAAAATTCTACGATGTGGAATTTACAACGATTGACGTAAAAGTGAATGTTGCGCTTCTCAAAATAGGGGGTCATAGTTTCCCACACCTTAACCTCAGGGTGCATCCGTTCAACTTCGCACCAGGCAGCATATCCGATTCCACGACTATGAACATGGGGCGAGACAAAGAGTAAATCCAAATCGCCACGAAGGGTATCATGGTCAATACGAATTACCACGCCTCCTACAATCTGACCATCACAGCCAATACGATAAGTTTCTGCATTCGGCTCATCGATAGCGTGTTCGATAGTATCACGGGAGATGATTTCACCATCCTCCTCGAAGTGGTCATCACGTAGGCCGAACTCTTCCGTTGCACCATACTTGAACGCCTCTTGATTGTCGAGGACAAACTGGTTGCGGTCTAAGGGTTCCAGTGGAACGAGTTGAATAACAGGTTTACTTTTGCTCATATTCCTCCTAAAACTTCGTTCTTTAACTCCCGAAAGTCGAATTATTATATCTGTATTTTCTGGACTTGGACGGAACCATCGGAGAGATGACGGCGGACAATGTAGATGCCGCGGGAGGCGGCGTCAGCGGGACGTCCGCCGAGGTCGTAGGAGGGGCTGCCGTTGAGCGCGCTGTCATTGGGGTTTCTCCCCTCCTCTGGATAGACAATGGCTGAAGGGGTGTCGGCGGTGAGGACGAAGACGGTGTAGCTGTTGGCCGCCAAGGGCAGCGTCATCGTGAAGGGCTCGCCGGAGGCGTCGCCAGCCTCTTCCCCACTCGGCTCAGGAAGCTCCAGCGTCTGCTCCACAGGGGCGTACTGAAGGGGATTCTCGGGCAGGTTGCGTCCGCTGAGGGAGCCGCTGAGGGAGGTGACCTTTACCTCCTGCACCTTGCCGAAATGGCTGAGCGTGAGCGCGAGGTTGCGGCGCGAGGCGGAGTAGTTGACCGCATGGATGGTGAGCGTGTCGCCAGCGGCATTGCGCGTCACCGTCACGTCCAGGCTGGAGCCCGTCACCTCGGCGTGCACGAGCAGGGGCTGATGGTGGGCGGACGCCATCTGCTGGGCATAATAGGGCGGCTGCATCCAGGTGTGCGAGGCATCGAAGAAAATCTGCCCCTGATCCCAGCCGTTGTCGTTCTGCTGCCAGGGCTGGAGGGCGTTGGCAGGGCTGTCGAGGGGCACGAAGCCGTCCGTGCGGCGCACCACGTTGAGCATGACGGCATGGGCCAAGGCGCGGGCCATATCGTGGGTGTTGCCGTTCTCCTCGAAGATGGCGCAGCGCATGGTGGTGGAGGGGTTCCACTTGAGGAAGAGCTGCTGCATCTGGCTGATGACCTTCTCGGTAGCTGCGGCCTGCGAGGCTGTCTCCGTCCAGGGATGGTAGTCCCAGTAGGCCGCCTTGCCGTCGAGGGCGCGGAAGACGTACTCCATGATGGAACGCTCCTCGGGACGCCACCAGGCAGCGATGACGAACTCCACGTCGGGCCATAAGGGGTGGATGGCGTCGTAGAAGGCAAGGAAGCGTTCGACGTAGTGCTCGTAGGCGCTGCGGGCGGTGGTGCCTATGTTCTCCTCGTTGCCAATCTGCAGAAGGCGCGGATGGAACTCCCTGACCTCCTCCAGCAGGCGCAGGACGTCGGCAGGGTCGTCCTCGATGTTGATGGCAAAGGCGGGCTCGGTGCCGATAAGGCGGGCGAACTCGACAAACTCGGGGATGGCAAAGCCGTTCGTGGCGTTGAGGTACCAGTAGCCGTCGTAGGGCTCACGCTCCAGCCGGCTGCCCACCATGTGGCGCGTCAGGTAGTCGGCAGCGTTGACCATCGTGCCGCCGTAGCGTAGGAAGGTGAGCCCTTCGGCCAGGAAGGCGTCGGTGATGTCGCGGCGGAAGGGATAGGAGTCCGTAGCCAGCAGCACCTGGTCGGCCCAGAGGGTGCACTCGTCAGCCAGACTGAGGACATAGCGAGCGCAGGGATAGGTGGCGTTGGGCAGCAAGTCAGCCTCGAAGCGCTGCCACTCGGCCGTGACACCCGCAATCTCGGCGCTGGCATACTCCTTCAGGCCGTCGATGCTCTGCAGCGCCACTCTGGCACGAAGGCCAGCGTCCGAAGCGCCCTCAGGCAAGCGGCCACAGAGGTAGAGGACGTTGTGCATAGGCTCGCCCTCCTTCACGCCAATGCCCCAGCGGTTGAGCCCTCGGTTGGCAAGGCCGTCGCCCGCACGTCCGCTGACACACTGGGCATAACGGCCCGTGAAGGGACGGTTGCCGTCATGGACATAGGTGCCGTCGCCCACGGCATCCCACATCTTCGAAAGACCGACAGGGACGTAGCGGAAGGGCACCTCGTGGCCATCCACCTTCAAATGGCGGAAGCTGGCAGGACCGCCGTAGCTGCGCAGGCCTATCAGCCCCTCCACAAGGGGCGTGGACGTTTTGTCCTCGTACTCGAAGACCAGTTTGTCGTTGATGAAGCACTTCGCTTGGGCGCCGTCGAAGGAGATGCGCATCTTGTTCCAGTCGGAGGGGACGAAGGACAAACCCTTGTTGGTGATGGAGGTCCAGTTCTGACGGTGCTTGCCATAAACGAAGGTGCGACTGTTGCCGTTCAGGCTTACTTCGTAGCCGTTGAAGGCATCGGCACCGTTGCCGGCGCTGCTGACGTTGAAGATGAATCCCGCTATGGCTCCCGAGCCGTCGATGCGCACCTCCACCTCCAGTTCGCCACGCGTCAGGGGCATGGCCTCGCGGACAATCTTCCCATGGCGGGTGGTGGCGATGCTGAGTATGCCGTCGTCGGAGAGGGTCCAGATATCGTCGTACTGACGGAAGCCCGCCAGGTCAGCAGGCTCGCCCTCGAAGGGGATGGACACGCCATCGACCGTGAAATTACGGAAGCTGACGGAGCCGTTCACGCTGCGCAGGCCGACGAGGTTGCCGCTAAGGGGACTGTTCTTGTCGGTGTATTCATACACCTGCGTGCCGTTGACAAAGCAGACAAACGTGGCGCCATCGACCTCCACACGCAACGTGTTCCACTCGCCCCTACCGCCAAACTGGACAGGGAAACGGGCGATGGGCTGCCAGTTCTGCCGATGCTTGCCGAAGACGAATTCGCCCGTGGAGGCATCGAGGCTTACCTCATAGCCGTCGAAGGTGTCCATGCCTGTGCCGGCATTGCTGACCTCGAGAATGAAGCCGCCGATGGACGAGGCGCCCTCGAGCCGCATCTCCGCCTCGACGCTACCCTTGCGGACGTGGGCGTCGTGGCTGATGAGCTTGCCGTGCGAGGCGGCCAGCTGCACGCGGTCGCCCGAGACGGACCACAGATTGTCGTAGGCGGTGAAGTTGCGGACACTCATCACCGCCAGTTCCTCGAAGCCTTCGCCGAAGATGCGCTGGTCGTAGAGGCCGCCGTAGATCTCGTGGTTCACATCCTCCGTCCCTGCCCCATAAATGAGGGGGGAGACGTGTGCGTCAACCACCGCAGCATCCACCATAACCGTCTGTGCGCCGATGGCTGAGGATATCGTCAATAACAAGAAGAGAATGATAACAGTTTTTCGCATGGTCTGAATACTTATAAGGGATGGGGGAATGACAGACATATGCCGGGCATCAGTCACAGCGGAAGATGTCGCGGGTATAGACTTTCTGGACGACATCGTCGAGGGCATCGTCGTAGCGGTTGGCAATGATAGTATCGGAACGACGTTTAAACTCTTGCAGGCTGCCCACCACCTCGCTGCCGAAGAAGCGGGTGCCTGCGGGCAGTGTGGGCTCGTAGATGATGACCGTAGCGCCCTTGGCCTTGATGCGTTTCATGACACCCTGTATGGAACTCTGGCGAAAGTTGTCGGAGTTGGACTTCATGGTCAGCCGGTAGACGCCGACGGTGACGGAGTGCTCCTTCTCGCTGTCCCACTGGCTGGAGGCGGAGTAGTAGCCGGCGCGGCGCAACACCTGGTCGGCAATGAAATCTTTGCGGGTACGGTTGCTCTCGACGATGGCTGACATCATGTTCTGCGGTACATGGTCGTAGTTGGCCAGCAGCTGCTTGGTGTCCTTCGGCAGACAGTAGCCACCATAGCCGAAGGAGGGGTTGTTGTAATGGGTGCCGATGCGCGGGTCGAGGCCAACACCCTCGATGATGGCACGGGCGTCCATGCCCTTGACCTCGGCGTAGGTGTCGAGTTCATTGAAATAGCTGACACGGAGGGCCAGATAGGTGTTGGCGAAGAGTTTGACGGCCTCGGCCTCCTTCAAGCCCATAAAGAGCACAGGGATGCCCTTATCGGGCGCTGCGGGGTCGTTGCCGACGGCACCTTCCACCAGCAAGGAGGCAAAGCGGCGCGCCTTATCCTCAACGTCGGGCGCGGCAATGGCGGCGAGGGCAGCGGCAGCGCCATCAGGCTCCGCGCTGCGGACGGGCTTGGGATAACCCACGATGATGCGCGAGGGGTACAGGTTGTCGTAGAGGGCTTTGCTCTCGCGCAGGAACTCAGGAGAGAACAGGAGGTTGAGTTTCTTGCCGGAGAGGGACGGGGTGCTTGCAAACTCGGAGGCATAGCGTGCATAGAGGCTGCGCGTATAGCCCACGGGGACAGTCGATTTGATGACCATGACGGCATCAGGATTGACGCTGAGCACAAGGTCAATGACCTCCTCAACACGACGTGTGTCGAAGAAGTTCTTCTGTGCATCGTAGTTGGTGGGGGCAGCGATGACCACATAGTCAGCATCGCGATAGGCGGCTGCCCCGTCGAGGGTTGCCGTTAGGTCGAGGCTTTTCTCCGCCAGATACTTCACCACGTATTCATCCTGTATGGGCGACTGCCGCCGGTTGATGAGTGCAACCTTCTCGGGGATGACGTCGACGGCGGTGACATGGTGGTGCTGCGCCAGCAGCGTGGCAAGGGAGAGCCCCACATATCCTGTTCCTGCAACGGCAATGTTCATATCCAACGGGATGAAGTGTTAATGGCGGCGTCTTTTTTAGTTAATCTTTGCTTTCTGCACCTGCACCGTGCCGTCGGAGAGATGGCGGCGTACGATGTAAATGCCACGAGGCTTGACACCCTTCTCGATGCTGACAGGACGTCCGTTGAGGTCGTAGTACTCCGTGCGGATGACAACGGGTGCGACGGTGGCAGGATGGACGGATAGCTCGGGGTCGTCGGTAATGCGGAGGATGCCCGACGAGGCGAGGTCGGTGATGTCCCAATAGAGGCCTTCGGGAAGGGCGCCCAGGCTGAGTGACTCGGGGTTAACGTCTGACGACGCAGCCGTCCACAACTGAAACTCCCTGCCTACGGTGAGGCCGCTGATGCCCTCGCGGACGGCGATGATCAGATGGCCGTTCATCACGAAGTCGGCAATGCCCGTCAGCCTCGTGTAGAGGCTTTGGCTGGAGATGGTGAACTGGAGCGTAGCGCCGCGAGCGACGGTGACGCGCTGGGTGCCGAAGTCGAGGGTGCCGCTCACGGAACTCTCCTTGACGCCTGGGCGGAGCAAGCCACCGCTGCTGATGGTGACAGCGCCGGCGAGGCTGCCGACTCCCGTGAGGGCTGCACCGCTCTTGACGGTGAGCGCCCCCGTGCCCAGCATAGGCTTGGTGGCCTTGCTGTTGTTCAGGCAGAGCGTGCCCTCGCTGATGGTATTGGTGCCTGTATGGTCGCTCCCCTGCGAGGTGAGCGTCATCACGCCAGTACCCACCTTCTCGAAACGGGTGCCCGAGCCCGTGAGCGTGCCGCCGAACTCGAAGTCCGCATTCAGCGAGCCCACCTGCCACGTGTTGGCGCCGCTGGCAGAGCTGCTGAGCGAACAGCTACCGCCCAAACGGCCTGAGCCGGTGACAGCGCCGATTCTATAGGTCTTGCCCGTGCTCTGCAACTCTATGCCGGAGGGGATGTTGAACGTGCCCTTGGGCATACCCTTGGCATTGTTCAGGCAGAAACGGCCGTCGCCACTGAGGCCCGTCGGCTTGACGATGCCCTCGAACGCCGACCAGTCGCCATTGAAGGCGGCACGGGTGGCATTCCAGCCATTACCCTTCACCAACGGATAGTAGACGGTGAGGGTGCCTGCCCCCGTCAGTCGGTTGCTGTAGGTACCGCGGGCGGCATAGCAGTTCAGCGTGGCAGTCTTACCGGCAGGGACGTCGATGGGGGTGGAGGAATCACCCGTGAAGTTGAGCGTGCCACCCTGCATCTCCACCACAGCAGCAGGGGTGGTGCATGAGGCTTCCACCGTCCCGCTGACAACAATCAGCCGGTTGAGTGAACTGCTGTTCGTCTTCAACTTCAGCCAGCCGTTGCCCTTCTTGGTGAGCTGTGTGCCTGTGAAAGCTTTGTCCATCACGAAGTCGGCACTGTTGTTGATGATGCCTCCTGCGATGCTCTCCAGTTTCATCGGACTCCCCATTTCGACAGTGGCCGTAGTCTGCAGCGTGGCGCCGTTTTCGATGATGAACAGGTTGCTGTTTGTGACGATGCCGCCCAGATTACCCGTTTCGCTGTAGGGATTGGAGAGTTTGCTGACGCGGACGGTGCCGCCGCTGATGCGTGTGCCGCCTGTGTAGCTATTTTCGCCGCTGACGGTCAGGGTGCCCGTGCCGAGCTTGACAAGCTTCGAGCCACCTGCCAGACTGCCCGAGCCGCCGAGAATGTAGGATTCCGTGTTATCGAAGAGCACCGTGTCAGCGATGATTTCGCCCGAGAGATTAACCGTAAACTGCTGTGCCCTATCGGTGAAGCGGACATTGTCGCCTACCACAAAGACATCGGACTCACCACCATGGAGGAAGTTAGCCGTCTGAGCAAAGTCCCACGTGGTGCCCTCAACGCCTGTCCACTCGACAGTAGCGGCGTCGCGCACCCCGCTGACCAACAGCGAGAGCACACCGTCGGCATAGTCCAGCCGGGCATTGGCTCCGCTGAGCCCCTCTAGCTTGATGGATTTTATATCCCCCTCAATCTTCGGCACACGGACAAGGGGATAGCGGCCGGGAGCAAGCTTCGACGGTTCGATTTCCGCCATCATTTCCATAGGCACAAAGTCAAAGACCGGGGTGGTATAGGCAGGAGTCGTGGTGTTGGCCGTGGTCCTCAACGTCAGCACCTGCCGGACGATGAGACTGTCGCACCCCAGCGAAGAGGAGAAGAGACGGAACCGCACCCTTGCGCCAAAGGCCAGCGTCAGGCTGTCCATCGACAGGCCGGCGGGACAGATGCACTTGACGTAATCGTTACGGGGAATCAGCGTCGAGCCGTATTCCGCCGTCACACTCTTTCCGAAGTCCACGTCTCCCACAAGCGTGGCAAAACGATTGACCCACACACGGCTGTTGGGCACAGAGCCTACGATGTTGACGGTGCCTGCCCAGATGTCGGTGTTGCCGCTGTGGGTATGGTCGCCCATGTTCAGATAGAGGCTGCCGTCGCCCTGCTTGACCAGACGTGTCTGTCCGGAGAGATGTCCCGCAAGATTATGGGAGTAGCTTTTGCGGGCAATGTTGTTATTGTCGTTGTTGCCCTGCACCCAGGTGGGTGCGTTGTCAGTGAGGATGGCAGGCTGAGCGCCCTCGGCGAGGGTAGCTGTCATATCGCCCGTCTCACAGAGCAGGACGTGGGTGCCGTCGTGCTCTTTCCCGATGGCGCCGCCATTGGCAATCTCCGTGCGGCCGGTCATGGTGAGTGGCGGCGGGGCAAGGGTGATGCCCTCCAGCTGCCCGAGGAAGTAGCTGGCGTGGGGCGGCTGGTTGTAGCCGCACATCTGCCACACCATGGCCTGACGGTACTGGTGGTCGTGCCACAGGGTGTAGTTGCGCCAGGGGGTATAGTCGGTGGTGGTGTAGATGCGTAGCTTCATATTGTCGGTGGTGCGCAGGACGAGTTCCTCGCGCCAGTCGCCCAGGATGTCTCCCTGTGCCGAGGGGGTGTTCTTCGTCCAGTTGCAGAGCTTGGTGCCTGATGAGGAGAAAATAGAACCGCGCCCATACTTCCAGATGACGGCGTTGCCCTCAGTGGCATCGCCGTCAAGGGATTCCTCGCAGAGGTCGCCGTCCCAGTAGATGCGGAAATTCTGTGTGATGCCACCCTTGTCGGTGCTGACAATGGCATCGGAGGTAAGGCTGATAACGCCTGCCGAATGGCCTGAGACAGCCTGCGAGCCGAGCCATTGGTTTGAGAAATTGCCCGCCATGGCGCGGCCGTCGTCACGGGTGCTCACCTCGCGGAAATAGATCTTGGAGGTGGTGGCATCGCGGTAGTTGTTATTGGGGCTTGACTCGTTGCAGGCAAAAACCTCCTGTCCGTGGCGATAGGGGTCGAGGTCGCTGCAGTGGATGGCGTCGCCATGGCCGAGACCGGTGGTGGAGAGGCCCTTGCCATTGTCATCGATGACCATGCTGCCATAGACAATCTCGTCGCGCCCATCCCAATCGACATCGGCAATCATGTAGTTGTGGTTGCCCTGCCCATACCAGCTGCCGGGCAGCCCGTCGCTCTTCCACTCCCAAAGCTTCGTCAGCTTGTGCGCTTCGGGGTTGACATCGAAGGCGGCGAAGTGGTGCTTGGTGTAGATGCCGCGTGCCAAGAAGATGCTGGCATGACGTCCGTCGAGGAAGGGTGCGCCGAAGAAGTACTTCGACGAGCGGTGGCCGTAGCCGTCGCCCCAGTCGTTGGCGTTGCCGCGTGGCAGCGGATAGTCGATGTAGGGACGGCTGTCGTTCGTGCCGATGGGATAAGGCTTGCCCGTAGCGCCCTCCAGATAAATAAGGTATTCGGCGCCCTCGTGGGTGTAGGCCATGTTGCCATCGTCGTGGTTAACGGAGCCGCGGCTGTTGTAGGTGGCGCTGCCGATGAGCTGTTGATGCATCTTCCCATCGTTGCCCCGATAGTGGATAATCATATTATCAGCGCCGCGGAGCAGCACCTCGGCCTTGCCGTCACCATCCCAGTCGTAGGCCACAAAGTTGATTTCAACGCTGCCACCGCTGACCATATTGGGGCCTATATCGATGTACCACAACCGGGTGCCATCAAGCCGATAAGCCTCGAGCATGGTGTAGTTGCTGCCGCTGACGGGGTAGCCCTTGTCGGCATCGGCTTGGTTGATGCGCTTGAGGAGGAGTTCTGAGACGCCGTCGCCGTCGAGGTCGCCCAGCGAGACGTCGTTCGCCGTGTACTCCGTGGTGACGTCCGCGCCGCTGCGGCTCATCACGGGCTGCAACGGCACCTCCAGGTACTGCCGCTGCCAGGGGGCGACGGCTGCCGAGGGCTCCTGCTCCACGCCGTTCACCACTGCCGCCACCGTGTAGCGGCTGTCGAGGGTGCCCGAGCCATCGACGTAGTTGCTCACCTTGAGCGGCGTGTCGTTGAGCTTCACGCCGTCGCGGTAGAGGTTGTAGGTCACGTCGTAATACTCTTCGCCGAAGATGCGCCACGAGGCGAACACGCCGCCCGACGTCTTCACCGCCACCAGCCCGCGGTCCAGCTTGTCCGATGGGCGCTGCGCCCATGCTGTGCCCACCAACATTGTTGACATCAGCGCCACTACTGATAACCGACAAACGCAAACAATCCATTTTTTCATCGCTTTCATAACGCATTTATTTCAGTTCGTCCAACATAGATTGCAGTTCGTCGCGGACGTGCTTGAGACGCTCCACCACGACCGACGAATCCACCACCTGCTGTTTTGTGCTCTTCAGGCGTTCCTTAGCGAATGCAATAGTCAGTCCCTTGTCCTTCAGCAGATGGGCAATAAGTTTCAGCAGACTCAGGTCTTCCTTCGTGTACTGGCGTGCGCCACCCTGAGTTTTGCGCGGCTGCAGCTCGTGGAACTGTTTTTCCCAATAGCGCAACGTCGACTCGGGCACGCCGACAATCTGTGCTGTTTCTTTGATGGAATAGTATAGTTTTAAGTCCTTCTCCATAATCTAATGTTATTTGTGCCAAGGCCTTTAGTCCAACATACGGCCATGGTTTTCAGCCAGACGGACAATCTGTTCATAGTGCTCGGCATCGAGATCCATGAAATAGAAGTTTACGGGATTGACCTTCTGCCCGCGCTGGACAACCTCGTAGTGAACGTGAGGTCCTGTGCTCTTGCCAGTGCTTCCGGAAAGCGCAATCAGTTCTCCGCGCTTCACCTTCTGTCCCACACGGCTGCGGTAGCTGCTCAGATGGCAGTAGCGGGTACGGTAGCCGTAGCCGTGGTCAATTTCAACGGTCATGCCGTAGCCCTGCTCCCAGTCAGTCGATACCACCGTGCCGTCAGCCGTAGCAAAAACGGGCGTACCTATATCACAAGTGAAATCCATCCCGAAGTGGAAGCGGACGGTTCCATAGACAGGGTCAATACGAGAGCCGTAGCCCGAAGCCGTATGTTTGAGATCATTGTTCGAGATGGGCTGGATGGCAGGCAGATGATTCAACATATCCTCGTGGTTCTTGAAGAAACCCACCACTTGGTTGAAGGATTCCGACTGCAGGTAAAGCTGCTTGGTGAGCATATCCATCTTCTGCGTCACGTTCACCACCAGCCCGGCATCGTCCAACGATTCCAGCGCCTCGTAGCGGTTGGTGCCACCATAGCCCGCGCTGCGAATTTTGTCCGAGACAGGGTCGGCCATTAGCAGCACACGATAAAGGTTGTCGTCGCGCTGCTGGATGTCGCTCATCACATCCATAGCCTCGTCCAGACGGTGCGAAAGAATGGTGTATTGGGTCAGCAAAGCTGATTTCTCCTGCTGGAGATGGCGGATCTTACGCGAGGTGCCGAACAACAGATATGTCACCGCTGCTGCCAACGCCATCAGCATCACCGTCCACAGCACACGACGCATAGTCAATTTATGCTTGTTTTCGCTCATTGTTCACTATTTTTAGCTGATAAAATGCCGATTTTTCGATTAACATGCGACAAAATTACGGAAACCTCACTATCTTTGCAAACTTTTTCAGCATTATTTGCATAATAACCCTTATGACAGCAAACGAAATCCGCGAATCATTCAAGTCCTTCTTCGCTTCAAAAGGACATCAAATTGTGCCTTCGGCACCCATGGTTATCAAGGACGACCCCACGCTCATGTTCACCAATGCGGGCATGAATCAGTTCAAGGACATCATTCTCGGCAATACCGTACCGCAGTACCGTCGTGTAGCCGATTCTCAAAAGTGTCTCCGCGCCAGCGGCAAGCATAACGACCTGGAAGAGGTCGGCCACGACACCTATCATCATACTATGTTTGAAATGCTCGGCAACTGGTCGTTTGGCGACTATTTCAAGAAGGAGGCCATCGACTGGGCATGGGAATACCTCGTCGATGTGCTTCACCTCAACCCTGCCGACCTCTACGCCACTGTTTTCGAAGGCAGTCCCTCCGAAGGCATCGAGCGCGACAATGAAGCAGCCAGTTTCTGGGAGCGCCATTTGCCGAAGGATCACATCCTCAACGGCAACAAGCACGACAACTTCTGGCAAATGGGCGACACCGGCCCTTGCGGCCCCTGCTCCGAGATCCACATGGACAGCCGCTCTGCCGCTGAGAAGGCTGCGGTCTCAGGCGCCTCGCTCGTCAACAAGGATCATCCGCAAGTCATAGAGATTTGGAATATCGTCTTCATGCAGTACGACCGTCGTGCTGACGGCACCCTCGCTCCACTTCCTGCTAAAGTGATTGACACAGGCATGGGCTTCGAACGTCTCGTCCGTACTCTTCAAGGAAAGACCAGCAACTACGACACCGATGTCTTCCAGCCTCTCATTCACACTATCGAGCAGCTCTCGGACATGAAATATGTGCCGGAGGACCTTGAGATTCCTGAAAGCCAGGAAAAGACCAACATCGCTATGCGCGTTGTAGCCGACCATGTGCGCACCATCGCATTCTCCGTAGCTGACGGTCAACTGCCCGGCAATGCCAAGGCAGGCTATGTCATCCGCCGTATCCTGCGCCGCGCCGTACGCTACGGCTATACCTTCCTCGGACAGCGTCAGGCCTTCATGTATCGCCTCATCCCCACCCTCACGGGCAGCATGGGCGATGCCTATCCCGAACTGAAAGCACAACAAACGCTCATTGAACGCGTCATCCGCGAGGAGGAAGAAGCCTTCCTCCGCACTCTTGACACAGGTATTCGCCTCCTCGACCGCATCATTGCCGATGCCCGTCAGAGCGGCAAGACCGTCGTCAGCGGTACTGAGGCCTTCACGCTTTACGACACCTACGGCTTCCCCCTCGACCTTACTGAGCTCATTCTTCGCGAAAACGGTCTCACGGCCGACATCGACGAGTTTAATGCCGAGATGAAGAAACAAAAGGAACGCGCGCGTAATGCCGCCCACAGCGACCTCGGCGACTGGGTTGTCCTCCGGGAAGGCGAAACCCGTTTTGTCGGCTACGACACAACCGAGCATGACTGCCACATCTTGCGCTACCGCCGCGTCACGCAGAAAAACCGCTCTTATTGGCAGATTGTCCTCGACGTCACCCCCTTCTATGCCGAGTCTGGTGGTCAGGTAGGCGACATAGGCGTTCTCGTCTGCGACGACGGCAACGACCATCCCGTTACCATCAACATCACCGACACAAAGAAGGAAAATGGCCTCACCGTCCACATTACCTCTGACGACCTCACCACCCTGCCCCTCGACAGCGACTGGATGGCTTGCGTCGATACCGACAAACGCGCAGCCACAGCAGCCAACCACTCCTGTACCCACCTTCTCGACGAAGCCTTGCGCACCGTCCTCGGCTCTCACGTTGAGCAGCGAGGCTCGCTCGTCAACGCTGAAGGCCTCCGTTTCGACTTCAGCCATTTCCAAAAGGTTACGCCTGAGGAAATCCGTCAAGTGGAACATCTTGTAAACGCCAAGATCCGGGCCAACGTTCCCCTTACCGACTACCGTGACCTACCTATTGACCAGGCTCGTGAATTGGGTGCCATCGCCCTCTTCGGCGAAAAATATGGCGACAAGGTCCGCGTTGTCCAATTCGGCAGCAGCGTCGAGTTCTGTGGCGGCACCCACGTCAGCGCCACGGGTCAGATTGGTATGATGAAAATCCTTTCGGAGAGTAGCGTTGCTGCAGGTGTGCGCCGCATCGAGGCCGTCACGGGTGCTAAAGTAGAGGAAGTGCTTGATCATTTCCAGGATGAGATTGACTCTCTTCGCCAGCTCTTTACTGGAGCTCACGACCTCCATGCAGCCATCAGCAAAATACTTGACGAACATAGTGCCCTCAAACGTCAGATTGAGGAAGCCCAGCATGAGCGTGCCCTTGCCCTTGCCGATGAACTGGCAAAGAATGCCAACGTCACGACCTCAGGTGTCCGCATTGTCACAGCCCGCCTGCCTCTGCCGGCAGATGTGGTTAAGGACATTGTTTTCCGTCTGCGCAACCAAAGCCCCGAGAACACCCTGGTTGTCGTTGGCTCTGTCTTCGAGGGTAAGCCCATGCTTACCGTCAGCGCCTCGGACGACCTTGTCCAAAAGCACGGCGTCCATGCCGGGCAGCTCGTCCGCGAAGCCGCCAAGCTCATCCAGGGCGGTGGAGGCGGCCAGCCTCACTTCGCTACAGCCGGAGGTAAGAATCCCGATGCCCTTCCTGTTGCCATCGACAAAGTAGTCGAATTGGCAGGTGTATAAAGCAAAAAGGCACCCTTTGTGTTAAAAACATGTTAAAGAACATATTTTTCCGCCCGTTTTTTTGGCGGGTATGAAAAAACCCTTTACCTTTGCACCGTGTTTTTCATGGTATTAGATTTTTAAAGTTGAAAGATTGGTCGTCGGGATGACGACCTTCTTTTTTCCCCCACTTTTTCATCAATACCACGCAGAATGGATTACATGTTAATGTAAACAAAATCAATAAAACACTTTCCACTCCTAAAAGAAGCATCGACAATTTGACAAAAAAAGGATTGCCATATCGGAAACTTTTTGTATCTTTGCATCGTCAAAGTGACAATGCAGAGGCTAGGAGAAAATGGGTTCTACTCCCTTCCGAAGCATAAAAGTAAAAATAGAACCCTCATTTAAATCTCATTGATATGAAAAACGTTTTTTTATGTGTGATTCTTCTTTGTGGTATTGCCATAATCAGTACCAGTTGTGAAAAAGAACCCACCGTCAATCCCGAGGTTGAAAATGGAACCATGACGGTCGGAAATAAAACCGTCAACATCACCACAGCCAACGCTGTCAATTACGACCAGAAAAATGCCATCGTCCTTACCTCAAAGGCCATGACCGCTGCTGATAACGAGGGAATTGCTGTAATCTTCGACGGTAAAATCGTCCCAGGCACCTATCAGATGTCCGACTCCCAAGCGGGTAATCCTCGTGTGGTAGGGCTAAAAAACTTCAGCATGGGCGAACTACAGTTTGTGTTTGATGCTGACAGCAACTTTTTCGGAGATGTTTATTACTGGATCAGCGGCGAACTCTCCATTACCGAGAACCACGGCAGTTACACCGTCGTTCTGTCAAAATGTACCGCGTCAAATGTAAACCATGCCAACATCAGCCTCTCCGTCAACTTCAATGACGTATTGCAACCCTTTATCATTCACAAAGACAACATGTTTGTCATTGATGGATTTGTGAGCCCCATCGGCCTTGCCGGCATCACTTCCATTGGAGGAATGAACAGCATCGGCGAATATGCAGGTGTCCATTCCATGTTGTTGATGTCAGCCGATCACAAGAGGTCATTTATTGTCAGTTTCGTCGGGAATGAGACCGTCGATGGAGAGTACCAGCTGGGATATCTATTCACCCCATACCTACCGATCTTACCCTGTGTACACGTCGCAACTGACTTTGATTTCTGGACCCTCACACCCCAAACTGGTTATGTCGCCAAGAGTGGCACTTTAAAAATTGTCACCAATGAAGATGGAACAAAGACTGTCACCATGAGGAATCTCAAACTGAAGAACGTGGAACACGACAACGAGTTCTTCTTCCCCATTCTCGATGCCGAGCTCACCTATCATGGCATGATGTATGAGATAGGGCAATAATCTGGAACGTAGGAAGTCCTTGAAGCCTCAATCCCTGTAACAAATCGGCCTCTACTGAGCGGTTTTCTTTTTAACCCGTCACACAAATGAGGCGAAACCAGAGGGATTACTTACAATTAATACATAACATCAGACACTAATCCGACAGCGTTTGATGTTAATTTGACAGCGTTTGATTCTGTGTGCGTAGCGCACTACGCTACGCACACAGGTTTACTTTGTCTATTTGCGACGAGGGAAGAGGCGGAAACGTTTGCCCGTTTTCCGGGCGGGCTGAGGTTTGACTTCAACCGTGTCGGCAACCTCCTGAACCTGGTCGTCGGTAATGATGGGGACGATTTCCTCGATGTTATCCGTAGCTATCATTTCACCCTCGATATAGATACGGACGGGAGTATTGGCGGCGTTGCTGTGGATGGTAATGCTCTTCTTGAATACGCCAGGACGTTTGGCCTTGCCGTTATAGGTAACAAGCATGGTGCCCTGTTTCCCTGGAGCGATGGGCTCCTGAGTGTATTGGGGCACGGTGCAGCCGCAGGAACTGATGGCCTGATGAATGATGAGCGGGGCATTGCCTGTGTTGGTGAAGGTGAACGTGCAGGTAACGATGCAGGTATCCTGAGCCACAACACCGAAATTGTGGGTCTTTTTCTGGAAAGTCAATTCAGCCGTCTCTTCAGCAAAGGCTGAGGTGGCAAGAAGCAGGACTGCTACAAAGAGTGAAAGGTTTTTTTTCATTTTCTTTGGGATTATTGAGATTTTTAGTTATAGACGTTGAACTTGTTTGACACCACGTACTTCGCGGAGTTTTTTGATGAGGGAGTTAAGGCGCGATGTATCGTCCATCAGTAGCGTGAGAGTGCTGGAGAAGAGCTTGTCGTGGGTGTTGATATTGATATTGCGCAGCTTGGCATGGTCGTCCTTGGAGATGATGGATGTAAGGTTGTTGATGATGCCAATATCGTCGAGGCCGACAACACTAAGTGTTACAGGATAAACCTTCCCTCCGGCATTTCCTGCCCAGCGGGCAGGGACGATACGGTAGCCAAAACGGCTGCGCAGGTCGCGGGCATTGGGACATGAGGTGCGGTGAATCTTGATACCGTCGCTTACAGTAACAAAGCCGAAGATATCATCGCCGAAAACAGGGTTACAGCAGCGGGCGAGCTTATACCCTACACCAGCCATGTGGGGGTCAACGAAGAGAATGCCTCCTGCGCTGTCCTCCTGCGAGGCTGTACCCTCGACTTCAGTATCGAGCCGCTGACGGTATTCAGCTGCGCTATGTCCTGTCTCGATGTCCGTCTCAGGGAAGATGCCGTGCTCGGCATTCCACAGAGCGGTATATTGTTCTATGACTTCATCAGCCGTAAGTTTCCCTTCGGCGACACGCTGATAGAACGTCTGCTCCTGCTGCTTGTAGCCCATCTTACGAATGAGACGCAGCATGAGCCCTTCGTCAAGTTCCACCTTGCGATTCTTGAAACGACGCTCAATCTCCTCGCGCCCCAACGAAGCCTGACGGGCCTCAATCTCCTTGAGTGCCTGACGCACTTTCGAACGGGCACGGGGCGTGGTGACAAGGGCAAGCCAACCTTGATTAGGCGTCTGCGAAGCGGAAGAGAGGATTTCCACCTGGTCGCCATTACGAAGGACATAGCCCAGGCGCACATGGCGTCCGCCCACCTTGGCTCCCGTGCAATGATAGCCCAGATTGGTGTGGATGCTATAGGCGAAGTCGAGGACTGTGGCGCCATGAGGGAGCTTATAAAGGTCACCCTGAGGCGTGAAGACAAAGACGTCGTCCTTGTAGAGGTCCATTTTGAAGCGGTCCATCAGCTCACGGTCGTCGTCAGCATTTTCCAGCGCCTCGCGGATGCTGGTGAGCCATTCGTCGAGCCCCGTTTCGCTACGGATGCCCTTGTAGCGCCAATGTGCAGCCAGGCCGCGCTCGGCGATGTCGTCCATACGTTCAGTACGGATCTGCACTTCCACCCAACGGCCTTCGGGCCCCATCACGGTAGTATGAAGGCTCTCGTAGCCATTGCTCTTGGGGATGCTGAGCCAGTCGCGCAGGCGATTGGGGTTGGGCTGATACATATCCGTGACGATGGAGTAAGCCAGCCAGCAGTCGGGTTTTTCACGTTCGGGCGGGCTGTCGATGATGATGCGGATGGCGAAGAGGTCATAGACGCCTTCGAAGGGGCAACGCTGCTTCTTCATCTTCTGCCAGATGCTGTGGATGCTCTTCGTGCGGCCCTTGATGTGGCATTTCAATCCGGCCTCTGCCATCTTCTGGCTGATGGGCTCGATAAAGTCGGCAATATATTTGTCGCGCGAAGCCTTCGTCTGAGCCAACTTTTCCTTAATCTGATAGTAAACCTCCGTCTCCGTGTACTTCATCGCCAAGTCCTCCAGTTCCGACTTGATGCGGTAAAGGCCCAGTTTGTGCGACAAAGGAGCGTAGAGATAGGCCGCCTCGCCTGCCACGCGGAGGCGGAATTCCTCGCAGGCCTCGCGATTATCGGCAGGTAAAGTGGAGAGCTGGCGCATCAGGCAGGTGCGCTCGGCTATCATGATGAGAATCACGCGCATGTCGCCCGCAAAGGAGAGCAGCAGGTTGCGGAAGTTCTCCGATTCGATAGTGGGATTCTTCTCGTAAAGACGGCTGATATTAACCAACCCGTCGATAATACGCGCCACGTCTGTGCCGAAGTCCTTCTCTACCGTCGGGCTGTCAATAACGCCCACAAAGACGGCAGCATGCAGCAGGACAGCCAATATGGCTGCGCGCTTCATCCCCATCTCATCAGAGACGATGAGCGCCGTGCGGACATCCATGAGGAGCGGATTGTGCCCAAAAACATCGCGGGCAAGTGCCTGACTATCGGCTGCCAACCGCATCTGGCGGAGCACATGGCCGAACATCTCGTCATCCATGCTATCGCCCACCTGATTAGTAAGGAGAGCCAGTTGCGCAGTCAGTTCGGCCCGTTCCTCAGGAGTGAAGAAGGCCGAACCAGCAAGGATTTCAAGTGTGCTATTGTCCACGATGGTCTATTTTTTCACGTGCAAAAATAGACACTTGTTTCTATCTTTCCAAATATGAAAGGAGTTTTTTAGTTTTTTTGCCTTTTCCTCAGAACGTCAAGCCGAGGCAAACGCTTACGGGCCATACATTAGCGTCACCCGGAGTCAATTTGGACGAAGTTCCAGAGAAGAGCCCCATCAGCGAGGTCTTTGCCATCAGGCTGATGTTGTTGTAACCCACCTGAGCAAGCAGATTGACGTTCAGCGGGTGCATGCTGATGCTGTTGGTAATGGTCTCCTTGCGCTTGCCGAACTGGCGTCCACGCGAAGCAGGCGAGAAGCGGTACTCCAGCTCTGGGCCGACGGTAAGGAAGAAGCCATCGGAAGAGGTCTGGAACTCTAACTGCACAGGCAGCTTGAACGTCCAGTAACGGAACCACGTCTCATCGTACTGCGTAGCCGTAGGCAATTGGGCGAACTGTGTCGTGCGTTCACCTGCGAGAGAGCGGGAAGTAAAGAAATAGTTGGTGGAACCGAACTTATACATCGTGCGTCCGAAGCCGAAGGCAAAGCCAAGCCCTACGTGATCGCTACCCAAACGGACGGCGTCCATCGGCAGATAGATGCCCCACTCCCAGCTCTTGGCCTCATCAAGTTCAATGTCGTCGAGCCGCATGGAAAGCGGCCCGTCAAGGAATCCGCTGAAACCCATATAATAAATAGGAAGATGAGCCTCGAATCCATGGCCGTAGCTGATGTCGTACTTCACATTTGACTTCTCAGCTATACCGTCCTCATCGTCGCGCGTGACGGTATATTCGCGGGTAATCACCCATTGGCCAATGCGTTGCTGCTCGATGCCTGTACTCTCGTTGCTATTCTCCTGCGCACTAATTTCCGAAACGCCTGCAATAGCCAGTAGTGCAACTGACAACAGGGCAAAGAATGACTTTTTCATATTCGTGAATCGTTGTTTTTACTTAAATTCTCTTATTAGACGTTGCAAAGTCAGAAAAAGTTGCACAGGCACGGATTTTTTACTATCTTCGCGCCGATTTTTTCAAAAAGGAAGACATGACCTGCGACATTCAGCATATCCGCATCGAAGACTACGACTATCCCCTGCCCGACGAGCGCATCGCCAAGTTTCCTCTGGCAGAGCGCGACAGCAGCAAGCTGCTTGTCTGCCTTAACGGCAAGGTGAGCGAGGACCGCTTCACGTCCCTGCCCCACTATCTGCCCAAGGGAGCGCTGATGGTGTTCAACAATACGCGCGTCATCCAGGCCCGCCTTCATTTCCGCAAGGAGACGGGGGCGCTGATAGAGGTGTTCTGCCTGGAGCCGTTGGCGCCAAGGGAATACGTCTCTATGTTTGCCCAGACGGATTCGTGCGTCTGGCTCTGCATGGTGGGTAATCTGAAGAAATGGAAGGGCGGAGCCCTCACACGCGCCATCGAGGTAAACGGGCAGCTTGTGGAACTATCTGTGGAGCGGATGGATGAAGAGAAGGATTTCGTGCGAGGAACAACGTATTGCACCACCTCCTCGCCTGAATTCCCTGTGCGGTTCAGCTGGCATAGTCAGGACAAAAGGCCCATCACCTTTGCTGAAGTGCTGCAAGCCTGCGGAGAACTGCCCATCCCTCCTTATTTAAATAGAGAGACTCAGGAGAGCGACTTGCGCACCTACCAGACGGTCTATTCGAAGGTTGACGGCTCAGTAGCTGCCCCTACGGCAGGGCTCCACTTCACGGAAAACGTGCTGAAAGCCCTTGACGACTGCGGCATAGAGCGAGACGAAGTCACCTTACACGTGGGAGCCGGCACGTTCAAACCCGTTAAAAGTGAATTCATTGGAGACCACGCCATGCACTCAGAGTACATCGTCGTGCGTAGGGCTACCATCGAGAAGCTGATAGCTCACGGAGGCGAGGCTATTGCCGTAGGCACTACCTCCGTACGCACGCTCGAAAGCCTTTATTACATAGGCCTCATCCTGCTCCGTCATCCCGATGCCAGCGAAGAAGAGCTCCACGTCCCCCAATGGATGCCCTATGAGAGCGCTGACGACATCCCCACGCTGGAGGCGCTGGGCGCCATCCTGCGCTGGATGGAAACAGGCGGATACGATTGCCTCCATACCACCACGCAGATAATCATCGTGCCCGGCTACAAATTCCACATTGTGAGGCGCATGGTCACCAATTTCCATCAACCCAAAAGCACGTTGCTCCTGTTGGTTTCCGCCTTCGTCGGCAATCATGCTGACGGCACTCCCGTCTGGAGCGACATCTACGACTTTGCCCTCGCGCACGACTTCCGATTCCTCTCCTACGGAGATTCTTCCATTCTTGGCCGAGATTAGCTTCATGCATTCAAATTATTAATCCATAATCACTAAACAGCACATTCACATGATAAACATTGGCGATAAAGTACGTTTTCTGACAGAAACCGGAGGAGGAATAGTAAAGGCGTTCAAGGACAAGAACACCGTGATTGTCGAGGGCAACGACGGTTTCGACATTCCCATGCTCATTACCAACGTGGTTGTCGTCGGCAATACCGATGCCCTGAATTTCGAGCGCAAGCCCTTGAAGAAAGAAGAGGAAAAGAAAGAAAAAGAGCCTGAAAAGGCTCCCGTTGTTGCTGCCGAAGCGCCCAAGCCTGCCCCTATCATTCAGGAATTTGCAGGGCACGAGGCTCTCAATGTGCATCTCGCATTCCTTCCGATAGACATCAAGTCCATCAGTACTACCGTCATGGAGGCGTGGCTGGTAAACGACAGCAACTATTTCATCACCTACGCCTGGGCCTCTATCGGCTCAGGCAGCCAGACACTTCTCGACCAAGGAACGCTTGAACCCAATAGCGTGGTGTTCCTTCGCGAATTCACACGCGACATGTACAACCAGCTGGAGCACGTCAGCGTGCAGCTCTTCGCCTGGAAAAGGGGAAAGCCCTATCGTCGTAAACCCGTCATCGACGTGGAGTTGCGCATCGATACCGTGAAATTCTTCAAGCTCCACACCTTCCGCGAGACGCCGTTCTTCGAAGACCCTGCCCTGCTCTACGATATTGTGCGTGACGATCGTCCCTCGCGTCCCGTTCAATAGACGAATTGCCTCCAGAAATCAGATTCTGCAAGGGTGTTCACAGAGCAGGCGAATAAATTCTCAACGCAGGCGAATAATTTTTTAGAATAGGCAAATAAAAAATTAGAATAGGCAAATAATTTTTTAACGCAGGCAAATAAAAACTAAGAGCAGGCAAATGTATCAGCAGCATGGTACTCCGTGATAAAAAACGCTAATTTTTTTGGCCTTCTCCTTTTCTATTAGTACCTTTGCCCCGATGAAACGTATTCCAAATTCCATAAAAGCCCACGTGTGTGCGCTCATCTGCGCAGTCATTGGATTCACTCCTATGGCTAATGCGCTGATAATTCAGCCGTCTGTTGCCCAGGCTGATACCATCACACTATCTGCCACGAACGTCGCAAAGACGAAAAAAGAGGCCGACAAGATGGCCCGTAAGGCTGCAAAGGAGGAAGCGAAAAAAGCGCGTAACCACGAGAAATACCTCAAAAAGCAGGCCAAGAAACAAGCCCAGCGCGAAAAGGAACAGGCGAAAATAGTAGCCCGTTCGCAGAAAGAGGCCGAGAAGATGGCCAAGAAACTGGCTGCAATGAAACCTCAGACGGTTTGGCTCTATGGAGCTGGCATGAATTTCCTTGACTCTGTGGTCTATGTAACTGACTTCCAGCATCTGGACAGCGTCTATATCGAGCCCGACGGGGAATTGCGTGACTACTATGCCTACTCGGGCAGCCTGAAATTCTACCTTGAATCGCACTTCGGACTTGAAAACGAGATGTGTGCTGTGTTCTATATGACAGACGAGAAGAAGGCCGTCAAGCGCTTCTCCAAAATGGATGCCAAACTGCGCAAGAAGGGATTCATTATCAATCGTGTCAGCCGCGACGACTTTGCCTTCGAACGTGAGGACGAGAACGCGTCCGCCCATCAATAGAACAGCAAGAAAAACACCATGTCACTACGGGCTATCGGCTACAGACTTCTGGCGGCAATCCTACTTCTGCCCCTCTCGGCATGCCATCCGTGGGACCATCCTGTGAGCGAGGATGACGACAACCGCCTCATGCGTACCGTGCTGATTTACATGGTGGCGGAAAACAGCCTCTCCAACGGGAGTTTTCAGGAACAGGACTTCGAGGAGATTGTCCACTCTGTGGGCGAAATTCCAGACAAATGCCAGCTACTTATTTATATGGACGACACGGAGTTCCCACGTCTCTATGTAGTTGACAAATCGCAGCCAACAGGCATGCGAGAGCTTCTGCATTGGAAGACCGACTTCGACAGCTGCGACCCAGGCACCCTGAAAGAAATCATGAATGCCGTCGTTACCCTCTATCCCTCCAAGGGCTACGGTTTGGTTTTCTGGAGCCACGGAAACGCTTGGATGCCAGCCCAACGCGCAGAAAATCCACGACGTACTATCGGTATTGATAACGGACGAAACCGCCAGGACAATTCAGGGTCGAAAATGGAAATCAGCCAACTGCGCGAAGCCCTGAGCCCCTTCCCCAAGCTGGATTATCTGATGTTCGATGCCTGCTTTATGCAGACCATCGAAGTGGCTTGGGAACTGCGCAACGTCGCACATTACATTATTGCTTCGCCTGCCGAAATTCCCAATCCAGGTGCACCCTACCATCACATCATCCCTCCGATGTTTACTAAACAAGCCGATGTGGAGGGTATCATCGATGAATATTTCCGCTTCTATGCCGACTCTGCCGTATATATCCGCGAAGGCTACAGCTACACCCACGGAGCGGTACTCTCAGTTGTCGATTGCACGCAGTTGGAGGCTTTGCAGACTTCAACAGAAAAGATGATAAAGCGCTATGGCTCAGCTGACGAAGACCGAAGGCTGACAGGCGTACTCAGGTATTTCCCCCTCTCGTCGCAGGTCATTCCTGAATTCTATGACATGAAGGGCTACATGCGCCACCTTATCACCTCGCCCACGGATTGGAGCGAATGGTTTGCCGCTTTCGATGCTGCTGTACCCTATCGCAGGGCTACAGAACATTGGTTTACCTCCTACACAGGCAGCTATATGTATATTCGTGACAAAGAGGACTTCGGAGGTATCTCTATGTTCGTTCCTCAACCCCAGGATTACTTCGGCACCCTCCTGAACCAATTCCGCGCAACGTCTTGGTATCCCGTCTCAGGCTGGTCGGCGTTTTATTGAGACGGACAATATAATCAGCACATTAATGCGTTAGCTGATGACGCATTTTCCCCTTCAGTTCTTCTGAAACGGAAACCAACGGAAGACGAAGTACATCGTGGCACATTCCCTTAAGATTCAAGGCGGCTTTCACACCCGCAGGACTTCCCTCGGCAAACAGGAGGTCGCACCACTCGGCAAATCCAAAGTTTTCATCGCATTTCCCCTTATTTACCAACGCGCAAGCCTCGCTTGGAAAAAGATTACTGAGCACAGACACCACGCCATCAGCACCTAATGACATCAGCTGCGGAGTCAATTTATCGTCGCCACTAAGGACCTTGAATCCCTCAGGACGCTCGCGGATAATCTGTTCTATCTGAGGGACATTGCCCGAAGCCTCCTTTATGCCTATGATGCGGGAGCAATCACGAGCCAAGCGCAATGTGGTATCTGCCGTAAGGTTGACTCCTGTACGCGAAGGCACATTGTAGAGCACAATAGGTAGTGGTGAAGCCTCGGCTAACGTGCGATAATGGCGATAGAGCCCCTCCTGCGAGGGCTTATTATAATAAGGAGTAACGATGAGCAAGGCATCCATCCCTTCGAAGGTATCGGATTTCATACGCTTGAGCATGCCAGCTGTATCATTACCTCCAAACCCCAGCAGTAAGGGAAGCCTGCCATCGACGATACGGACAATCGTTTCGCGTATCAAATGCTGTTCATCGTCTGTCAACGTAGGAGTCTCAGCGGTAGTGCCCAATACACAAAGGAAGTTTACCCCTGCTTCAATATTGCTGATGACCAAACGCTCCATAGCGCCCAAATCCACTTTGCCATCCCCACAAAAAGGAGTCACAAGGGCTGTTCCCACGCCACAAAGTCCCACAAAAGCTTTGTTCTTATCCATATTATTACTCAAATTGTCGGCGAAGGTAGTGCAACCCACGCAAAAAAACAAATCAATTTACCTTTTTTGTAGAAATACACGAATAGAATCCCACTACACTTCTCCTATCATTTTGAGGAATTGCTGTTCATCCACAAGAGGAATGCCAAGTGAATCGGCTTTCTCGCGCTTGGCAGGGCCCATGTTCTCACCAGCCAAGACAAAGGAGGTCTTCGAAGAAATTGACGACACATTTGTCCCTCCATGACGTTCGATGAGAGCCTTATATTCGTCTCGGCTATGTTGTTGGAATACACCACTTATCACGATAGACTTATCCTTTAGCACATCCGAAGAAGGTGCTTCGTCTGCATCTGAATCAGACAGAGCAAACTGCAAACCAGCCTCGCGCAAGCGCTCAACAAAGGTGCGATTGCGCTCATCAGCAAAGAAACGGATAACGCTTTGGGCTATCTTCTCGCCTATCTCAGGTACGGCTGTGAGTTCATCCAAACTGGCAGCAGCCACAGCGTCCATGCTGCGGAAGGCATGCGCCAAAGTTTTAGCCATAGTTTCTCCCACAAATCGGATGCCTATGGCAAAAAGCACGCGCTCAAAAGACACGTTGCGCGAAGCCGCAATACCATGAACGATGTTCAACGCCGACTTCTGCCCCATTCGAGGGAGACGACTGACATCCAATGCCCGCAAACCATAAAGGTCAGCAGCATCGTGTATCAACCCTGCACTCCACAAGAGATCAACGGTTTCACCTCCAAGTCCATCGATATTCATAGCCTTGCGACTGACGAAATGCTCTATGCGTCCCTTCAGCTGAGGAGGACAGCCAGAGTCATTCGGACAATACCACGCAGCCTCTCCCTCAAATCGCACGAGCGGAGTGCCACATTCGGGACAACGCGTCACCATTCGTACTTTATCTCCCAGCATCATGCCACGGCTTTCCATATCCACAGCCGTTATTTTGGGAATAATCTCGCCCCCTTTCTCCACATAGACCATATCGCCAACATGAAGGTCGAGAGCCTGCACAAAGTCATCGTTATGTAGCGTGGCCCGACGGACAATGGTGCCGCTCAGAGGCACAGCATCAAAGTTGGCAACGGGCGTAACGGTCCCCATCCGCCCCACTTGGTAAGTGACGCTATTGAGTCGCGTCAAAGCCTGTTCAGCCTTGAATTTGTAAGCAATTGCCCAACGGGGCACTTTGGCCGTATAACCCAACAGCTCCTGCTGACGCACACTATTTACTTTCAATACGACACCATCGGTAGCCACAGGCAGATTCTTCCGTTCGGTGTCCCAATAATTAATAAATGCCATCACCTCTTCCAGCGTACGACATTTCTGCATAGCATCCGACACCTTAAGCCCCCACCCACGAGCTGCCTGCAGATTCTCGTAATGTCCATCTGTTGGCAGTTCATCAGAGAGCAAATAATAGAGGTAGGCATCCAACTGACGTCGTGCCACTTCGGCAGGAGACAGAATCTTCAGAGTTCCACTGGCTGCGTTACGCGGATTGGCAAAAAGCGATTCCTCGTTTGCCTCACGTTCTGCATTGAGACGTTCGAAAGAAGCCCAGGGCATCAACACCTCGCCACGTATCTCAAATTCATCGGGCCATCCCTCGCCACGCAGAGTAAGGGGGATACTGCGGATGGTACGCACATTGGCTGTGACGTCATCCCCACGCACGCCATCTCCACGCGTCACAGCACGGACTAGGCGTCCTTCTTCGTAAATGAGTGAAATGGAAAGCCCGTCGAACTTCAGTTCGCAACATATTTCAAATGATTCACCACTAAGTCCCTGCTGCACGCGACGATAGAAATCTTCCACCTCACTTCGGCTATATGTGTTAGCCAGCGACAGCATAGGGTGAGCATGCTCCACCTGTTGGAAGCCTTCACTTCCCAAATCACTTCCCACCCGCTGCGAGGGGCTGTCTGGGTCGAATAGTTCGGGATGGACAGCCTCTAAATCCTGAAGGCGATGCATCTTCTCATCGAACTCCTGGTCGCTAATGGTAGGGGCATTGAGGACATAATAGTTATAGTTATGCCCGTTAAGTTCATCCCTCAGGGCAAGTATCTCTTCTTTCTCTGTCATTTTCTCTATACCTTTTTCCAACATCAATACAACACATCCTCAATTTTGTTCATCACTTCATCGCATAAATTATCATACGTTTTTTCCATAGGATATACAGGTGGGAGAAACTTGACTTCCACCGGCACCCGTTTGGGAAGGTGACGCCCTTTCGGCATCGCCTTGTAGGCGCCGCTAATAGCCACGGGTATAACAGGCACGTCAAGTTCACTGCTCAAGATGGCAAACATCTTCTTAAAAGGACCCAACGCCCCAGTAGTAGTACGCGTTCCTTCGGGGAAGATAATAACGCGCTGCCCGCGTTTTAGTACTTCACCCAATGTTTGTATGCTCTCCTTCAGGTTTTTATCATCTATCACAATAACGTTGTTGCGCCGAGCCATGAACTGGGCAAAACGATTCTTTACATGGTCGCGCTTGGCAAAGAAATAAGTCTCTGAAAGCATCTTTCTGGAGAGAAACGATATCACGAAAACGCCATCGAAGTAGCATTGGTGATTCGGTGCCAAGATGAACGGCCCATCCTCAGGCAGGTTTTCCATTCCACTTCCTTTCAAATGGAAATACGCACGGCTGAGTCCACGTCCCGAAGAGGCGAGAACATGAGTGATCCAACCAGTCCGTGGAAGCATCACGTTACTGGTGTCCCCATGAAGCAGAGTCGCCCAGTCAGCCTTCTCCACCTCTACGCGTGTTTTGGTTTCTCCGACAAATGCCGCCAATTCCCTTACATCGCGGAAAAGGGACAGACGTTCTGCCGTCAACGTCATGCCGAATGTCTGCTCAATAAACGACTGCAGTCCTACCTTATCCAACGAATCCAAGGCAAGGTCTGTCTCAAGATTGTCCGTTGAATGTACTTCAACGCGCTTTTCCTCCTCAATATACTGTTTTATGATACGATATTCTTCCGATTCAGGCGCATCATCGATCGGCTTTACATGAATTTCCGGAGCAGGAGAGGAAAGCAGCTCCGGAAGTTTATACCGTTGCAGTTTTTCCATGCGAGTACGGGGTAGTTCACTATGCGCCACACGTACGCTCAACACCCGTTTGTAGGGTTCCGTCCCGCTATTGTATGGTTCAATGACCTCGCGTTTCAACATCTGCTCCAGCTCCTCGTCGCTTTTCCCGTTGGCCCATTGCTCATCAGGAACGATGATGGCACAAAGCTTGTCGCCATCAGGACAGACGCCCGCCTCTTTCACCTTATCCTCATGGCGCTCCAGTTTCTGTTCTATTTCTGTGGGATTGACGTTTTTTCCATTGGAGAGGACGATGATTTCCTTCGTACGTCCTGTAATGAAGATACGTCCGTCCTCGCGAATGGTAGCAAGGTCTCCCGTGTGGATAAAGCCGTCCGTGTCTATCACTTCGGCCGTTTCCTCCGGACGATTATAGTAGCCCTGCATCACATTCGGTCCTTTTGCGCACAACTCTCCATCCACCAGTTTCACCTCTACGCTGGGCATAGCCTTGCCCACGCTCCCCGGCACCAGTTCGCCTGGGCGGGTAAACGAGATGACTGGTGCTGTCTCCGTCATACCGTATCCGTCAAGCAAATCAAGCCCCAACGTCTTCATGCCAGCAGCTACCTCAACAGCAAGAGCCGCTCCGCCATTCACGCAGAACTCCAGATGCCCGCCTAACTTCTTCTGAACAGCCTTAAATACAAAACGCGAGAAGCGCAGACTTCCCACCCGCTCGCAAAGGCGGAAGAGGAGGCGTGTAACGGCCGAGGCATCAATCTTTCGCTTTATACCATTATATATTGTCTGCCACAAGCGCGGCACACCCACAATGATATGAACCTCGCCCGTCTGCAGAGTGGCCATGATGTCAGGCGCAGCCATTGAGGGACAAATGATAACCCCCGCTCCCAGCATCATCGGCGCTACCAACGTACCCAACAAAGGCAGCACATGATGGAGAGGCAACAGGATCAGCGTGCGGGCCTCGCTGTGATAGATGCGCACTTCCTCAGAAACAGAACGCACGTTGGCAAACATGTTGCGGAACGAAAGCATCACGCCTTTAGGTGTACCCGTCGTGCCTGAAGTATAGCATATTAGTGCCGTACGTTCTTCATCCCTGACGAACAGCTGATCCAAACGGACAGCCGGAATATCCAAGCCCACAGGACTATCCAAAGTTTCCGAATCCTCCAGGTCGTCTATTACCAGAAGCGAAGTCGATACTCCTGCTTCAGCTATGGCACGGCGCATAACGTCAGCCGTCCGTCCCGATACCCAAGCCCGTTCGGGCTGGCAATCCCGCAAGATGTATGCCACATCTTCGACGGTACTCATTGCATCTACAGGTACAGCTATCCCTTCGCAAAACCAGACAGAAAAAATGGCATATATCCAGCCCGTACGGTTCTCGCTGAAGATGACAGTCTTTTCTTTCGCCTGCTGACCAGACACATGGGCACAGTGCTGTATGTGTTGTTGCATTTCGGAAAAACTAATTCTCTTGTCGCTTGCAATAATGGCTGTCTTATTATAATCTGTAATCATTTTTTACAGTATCCAATTCCAAATTTGCGACAAAAGTAGCACATTTTTTTGAAAAAAGCACTACTTTTGCAAATCAAAATAGATTTTTACGATGCGCATTGACATACTCACCGTACTGCCTGAGATGATAGAGGGATTCTTCAATTGCTCCATCATGGCGCGGGCCCAAAAGAAGGGACTGGCGGAAATCGTCATCCACAATATCCGCGACTACACGACCGACAAGCACCACAAGACGGACGACTATCCCTTTGGAGGTAGCGCTGGTATGGTGATGAAAATCGAACCTATTGACCGTCTTATCACTAAACTGAAAAGCGAGCGTGAGTACGACGACGTCATTTTCACTTCACCCGACGGCGAACGTTTCGACCAACGAATGGCGAACAGCCTCAGCCTCTGCAACAACCTCATCATCCTTTGCGGGCACTTCAAAGGAATAGACTATCGTGTACGAGAGCACCTCATCACCCGCGAAGTGAGCATTGGTGACTATGTCCTGACAGGCGGCGAACTGGCAGCAGCAGCTATTGCCGACGCGACCGTGCGGCTCATCCCTGGCGTGCTGGGCGACGTAGGCTCGGCACTCGACGACTCCTTCCAAGACGGGCTGCTCGACCATCCCGTCTATACCCGCCCAGCCGACTACAAGGGATGGTGTGTACCTGAGATTCTGCTCTCCGGCAACGAGGCGCTCATCCGCGAATGGGAACTGAACCAGCAGATAGCCCGCACGCGCCGGCTTCGCCCCGACCTGCTGAAAGATTAACAGAGTTACTTTAGTTTCCAGAGTTCTGCCTCAGCCTTTCGGACGACTGCGGCGGCATCAGTATCGTCAGCATAATTGTTGCCGGCGAAGGGTGCGAGAATGGCATCGAGTTTCTTCTGGACGGCAGGAGAGCCTTCGGCGCGAAGAATGCGGACTTTCTCATAGTCCTGAATGCCCTGCACGAGCCGCTCGAAGCGGATGCTGCTGCCCGTAGGATAGACCAGAAAACAGTCGCCACTATACCAAGAGCCGAAACGGGTATCGGCACAAGGGTCTTTCATCCAACTATTGTATGCCCAGCGCAGGTAGCCGTCGAAACCCAGCGCGGCAGCATGCAGCCCGATGAAAGCCGATTCGGCAGGCGGCGAGAAGGTGAACGTGTTGGGGCGATCGGGCGAACAGCAGGTGTAGAACGTGGTACGCAGCCCATCGGCACGTCGCTGGGCAGCAGCTTCGGCAGGCACATTTACGTGACGATAGCCCAGACTGATGTCGTACATCATCGACACCACCTCAGGCGAATAGTTGACGGCGCCCTCAATACGGTAGCCCGGATCGGCGCGTCGCAAGACTTCCCATGCTGCACGCAGCTGATCCATAGGGCGCTCGTCCATAGCGATACAGGTCTTCCCGAACCATCCTTTTGCCTTCAGGTGACGTGCAAAGTCGGTAAGGAACGGCAGTATAAAGTCCTCGTAAGCCTTCTCGCCCGGGCGGCAGGCAAGCGTCTGCAACGTGCTTGACGCCATATCGAAATACTCGAAGCGATAGCCCCAAGGGACGATGGTGTAGCAGTCGATCTGCTCCGTCACGCCGCACGACATCATGAACTCTATCCAACGGTCGAAGACCGTATAGTCGTACGTCCACGTACCGTCAACGCTCTTCATCTTCACAATCATGCTCTCGAAGGGGTCGTACGTCTGGCTGTTCCACGGATGCTGTATGATGCTGGCGGTTATCACCTTTCCGCCGGCCTCGGCATACCGTTCCATAATGGGGCGCATACGTTCGAAGTGCTCCTTGCTCCAGAGCGGCACGTTGAAGTAACGGGCTACGGAGTAGGGATTCTGCCAGAGGTCGAGGTGGAACTTCCAGTCCTTCGGCTCAGGCAGCACGCGATTCGCAACGGTAAGCTTGACAGGCAGGCTCAACGTCGTGCCGCCGAACGTAACACTCACGGTACCACGATACCTCCCAGGCGCAGCATCACGCGGCACGCGGATGTCGAGCCACACGGGGCAAGTCGTATTAGCCTCCACGTGGCACGTCGGCTGGGGGTCGAGCCGATCGGCAACGATGCACGAGTCCTTGTGCAGCTTGCCGTAGCCGTCAGCCATCACATAGCGCACGAAGTAGCGCCGGATGCAGTCGGAGGGGATGACATTTTTCCCGTTCTTCAAATCGCTAACGCTGAGCGTAAGCTCCCCATCCTTGGGTGTCGAGAATACCGCCTGCGCACTTACCCTCTCTCCACGCCAGGCACGCAAATCAGGACTCTGCACTATCTTCTGAGCATTGCGAGCTTCGTGCTGATCATAGCGAACATCCGTTGAGCCCCAGGTAAAAACGGGGTAATCCGTCTGCCCAAAGGCAGGCACACACATCACCAGCAATAAGAGCTGGAACAACAATGGCAATCTGTTCTTCATAGTGACTTATGGTTTTACAGGGTATTTTTCACGCTATCACATTTCCTGCAGCAAAGATAACACCTTTTCTTCAGACAAACAACAAAACAGCCTCCGAAAATGAAAAAAAGCGTTCACCCCCGAAGACCGCCCATATTTAATAAGGTATGGTTACCCGCCTACTATCCCCATTCAGCAGATGTTTTCCAAAGACGAGGGGAACGAGAAAAAACACGCCCAAGGTAGGGAAAACGCGTTGGGTCACGTGTATCAACGTGTTGGGCCACGTGTATCAACGCGTTGAGCCACGTGTACCAACGCGTTGATACACCTAAAAAGACTTGCGCAAAAACAAATCGCCCATAGCATAAACTGGAGGAAGCAGAAAACTGCATACCCACATCATTATTACAAATTCTTTCGTATTTGATAAAAAAAGTTTCGAATTGTTTTGCAGATTCCATTTTTTGCAGTAATTTTGCAGGGAAATTAGAAAGAAGTTAGTTTGTCGAAAGGCACAAAACTGAATAAAAACATTCTAATAGGTATTAGTCATATGAAAGCAGAAGAAGTGCTTGCTCAGCTTAAAGAGCGTTTTCCCGGCGAGCCGGAGTATTATCAGGCAGTAGGCGAAGTCCTCCGCACCATCGAGGACGAGTACAACCGCCACCCTGAGTTTGAGGAGACCAATCTGGTGGAGCGTCTGTGCATCCCCGACCGTATCGTCCAGTTCCGCGTGACCTGGACAGACGACGCAGGGCGCGTGCGCACCAACATGGGCTACCGCATCCAGCACTCAAATGCCATCGGCCCGTACAAGGGCGGCATCCGCTTCCACGCTTCGGTGAACCCAAGCATCCTGAAGTTCCTCGCCTTCGAGCAGACGTTCAAGAACTCGCTCACCACCCTGCCTATGGGCGGCGCCAAGGGCGGCTCGGACTTCAGCCCAAGAGGAAAGAGCAAGAACGAGGTCATGCGCTTCTGCCAGGCCTTCGTCACCGAACTGTGGCGCAACATTGGCCCTGACACGGACGTTCCTGCAGGCGACATCGGTGTGGGAGGACGCGAAGTGGGATTCATGTTCGGCATGTACAAGAAACTGACGCGTGAATTCACAGGAACCTTCACCGGCAAGGGACGCGACTTCGGCGGCTCGCTCATCCGTCCTGAGGCAACGGGCTATGGCAATGTCTACTTCCTCCAGGAAATGCTGAAGACGCGCGGCGAAGACGTGAAGGGCAAGAGCGTGCTTATCTCCGGCGCAGGCAACGTGGCCCAGTACACAGCCGAGAAAGTCCTGCAGCTGGGCGGCAAGGTGCTCACCATGAGCGACTCTGACGGCTACATCTACGACCCCGACGGCATCGACCGTGAGAAGCTTGACTACATCATGGAGCTCAAGAACGACTACCGCGGACGTATCAAGGAATATGCTGACAAATACGGCTGCAAATATGTCGCCAAGGCTCGTCCCTGGGGAGAGAAGGCCGACATTGCCCTGCCCTGCGCCACGCAGAATGAAATCAATGGCGACGAGGCCCGCACGCTGGTGGCCAACGGCGTCATTGCCGTCAGCGAAGGCGCCAACATGCCCTCGACTGCCGAAGCCGTGAGCGTATTCCAGGAAGCCCGCATCCTCTACTGCCCGGGCAAAGCCTCTAATGCAGGCGGCGTGAGCGTCAGCGGACTGGAGATGAGCCAGAACTCGGAGCGTCTCAGCTGGAGCGCCGAAGAGGTGGATCATCGTCTGCACGAAATCATGTGCAACATCCACGCCTCGTGCGTCAAATACGGACGCCAGCCCGACGGTTACATCGACTACGTGAAGGGTGCCAACATCGCCGGCTTCATGAAGGTCGCCCGCGCCATGATGGCTCAGGGAATCGTATAAGAACAAGGAATAAGAAACAAACCATAGCAAAACATATATCATTATTTCTTCGTAAGCATGTTGATGGAGCCCGACAGCGATGTCCGGCTCCATTTTTTTCATTTTATTTTCGTTTTCATTTCACGTTCTCCATTTTTATTGTATCTTTGCAGCCGAAACATCGCATAGGGGTGCCACGAGGCTGAGATTATACCCTTGAACCTGATGCGGATAATACCGACGTAGGAAATGAAAAAATTACTTCTATTGGTGTGCCTGCTGCCGGCACTCAACATGGCAGCCGAGAGTGAAGGTACGGACAGCATCGCAAAAAGCGTGGCGCTGGACGAAGTGTTAATCAAGACAAATGCCGTCAGCCGCACGGTACCCATGGCCATGCAGACGCTGGAGGGACGCGAGTTGCGCGAAAGCGACACAGGGCGCGACCTGCCGTGGCTTCTGATGATGACCCCGTCTGTGGTCACATCTTCCGACAACGGTTTGGGGCTGGGACTTACCAGCTTCCGCATCCGCGGCACCGATGCATCCCGCATCAACCTGACGTATGACGGCGTAGCGCTGAACAGTCCCGAAGACCAAACTGTCTTCTGGGCCAACATGAATGCCTTCGCCGGAAGCGTTGAGGCCATTCAGGTGCAACGCGGCGTGGGAACCAGCACCAATGGAAGCGGAGCCTTCGGCGCCACCGTCACTATGCTTTCGCAGAAACCATCCTTCAAGCCCTCCACACAGATTTATTTACGCGGGGGCAGCTACGGCACCTGGCAATACACCGCCAAAGGCAGCACCGGACTGCTGGCCAAGCATTGGGTAGCCGAAGGGCGCTACTCGCAGACGCTCACCGACGGATACATCGACCGTACGGCAGGCAATCTGGGCACGCATTATGCTGCCATCAACTATTATGACGACGACCTCGTCGTCCAGCTGAAGAACTTCGGAAGCTTCGAGTACACGGGGCAGGCATGGAACGGCGTTCCCTCCGACTCCATCGCCGCTGGCAACCGCACATACAACAACCTCGGCGAGCACATCGACGACAACGGCCATACTGTATGGAAACCCACCACCGACAACTATGTGCAGAACAATACACAACTCAGCTTTGTCTATACACCCTCAAATAGCCTGCAACTGCATGGCGTGTTCCACTACACCTTTGGCCGAGGCTACTACGACGATTATAAAGCCGACGCCAAATACTATAAATTCCGTCTGGACAGCTACGAGGACAAAGACGGCCATATCGTCAGCAAGGGCGACCTCATCCGCCAGAAATGGCTGCGTAACCACAATATGGGCGGAATCTTCGACATCCGTTACACGACGCAGCGTCTCAGCCTCATCAGCGGGCTCTCGTTCAGCCATTTCATTGGGGCGCACTGGGGCTTGGTACCCTTTGCCCGCAACTACCCTAAGCCGCTCGAAGGGCATTTCTACGACAGCGATGCCACGAAGAGCGACGCAACCGCTTTTGCCAAGGCAGAATACAGTCTCTCGCGCCATCTGCTGGCCTACGCCGATATGCAGTTCCGCTATATCGACTACCGAATTACGGGCATGAACGACAAGTTCTACGACGACCACTCGCAGCAGCCACTCAACGTTCACGAGCGGTTCCCCTTCTTCAACCCCAAAGCTGGACTGAGCTGGCGCGCCACCAATCACACCTTCTATGCCTCGTATGCCCGTGCACACCGCGAGCCAACCCGCAACGATTACACCGATGCCGGCACCAGCGACAAGCCCCTGCCCGAGACACTCAATGACATCGAGGCCGGCTACCAGTTCCATTGGCAGAGGGGCAAGGCCACGGTCATCCATGCCGGCATCAACGCTTACCTGATGGACTACGACAACCAGCTCATCCAGACAGGGCAACTCAGCGACATCGGCGAGGCATTAGCCACCAACGTAGCCGACTCTTACCGCCACGGCATCGAACTGACTGCGGGGTTCAAACACGGACTAATGGACCTTATTGGGAACTGTACCATCAGCGAGAACAAAATTATCAACTTCACCGAATACATCGACAACTGGGAGGGCGACCCCGTCAAGATCAATTACCCCCAGACAGACCTCGCCTTCTCCCCTGCCCTCACAGCCGGAGGCCTTCTGCGGATAGGTAACGAAAAGACGTGGGGAAGCCTCAGCACACGCTATGTCGGACGGCAGTTCCTCGACAACACCAGCTGTGCCGATCGTAGCATCGCCCCCTACTGCGTCAGCGATCTGCAGTTGGGCCACGCCTTCCGCTGGCAGCACTACTACGACAAGAGCACCGACTTCGAACTGACGCTCAACGTCAATAACCTCTTCAATGCCCATTATGCCACAGGCGGATGGATCTACACGGCCGTCGGCTACGGCTATACCCCCGAAAACCGTTACCGCGAAGACGGCCTCTTTGTCCAGGCCCCGCTCACCGCATTCCTCTCCTTAGCCATAAAGATTTAGGAAAATGTTCTGGGACATACTTCAATACATCGGACTGTTTGCCAGTTTTCTCTACCTTTGGCTGGAATTTCACCAGCGTCCGGCCATGTGGATTGTCAGTGCCACCTGTTCAGCCATCTATGCAAGCATCTACTGCCATGCACAGATATATGGCGACATGAGTTTCTCACTTTTCAACATCTGCATGTGCGCCTATGGTTTTTGGAAGTGGATGAATAAGAAGACCACGCTCCAGCCGGTCACCGATGCCACGGGGCAGTCATCCACCGGTTCGCCCAATAAAAAGGAGATCGTCTATCGCCATTTCCGTTTAGGAGAGTTCGGCGTAGTAATGTTGGTGACAGCAGCCATTTGGCTGGCTATTTACCTTATACTGAAGTATCTGACCAATTCTCCCGTACCAGCCTTGGATGCCTTCACCACCACGCTCAACATCGTAGGCACGTGGGTGCTGGCGCAGAAGATCATCGAGGTCTGGGGATATTGGTTCCTGGTGAATCTTGTCTCTATCTATCTTTACATGAAGCGAGGGCTCCATTTCACCACCATTCTGCTTTATACCTTCTACCTTTGCGCCTCGGTTTATGGCTGGTGGAAGTGGCGGCACTACGGTCGACTAGAATCCAAAGGCGTGAAAAACCCGTAAGGGGGGAACGCCCTTATTGCGTTCCCAAGAGCCTTCCGTCTTCTCTATCAGTCGCCTTCTGTCCTGATTACCACCTGCTGCAGCCCTGGGAAAGCACAGAAACTCCCGACAATCGTCAGAACCAGAAACATGGAACCCTTTTTCATGCCTCTTTTTATTTACCGTTTTTTATCTCTAATTCCTCCCAATCGTACGCCAGTCGTATCCCTTCAGGCAGGCACCCGTTCGTAGCAGCATGCAACCCGATGCCGTGACTGAAATGGACGAAGCGCGTCTGGCGTGCCCCTATCCGCCGGGCGAAACGGATGGCCTCCTCCACATTTTGATGCGCGGCATGAGGTTCGAAGCGCAGAGCATTTACGACAAGGGTATCGACAACGCCCCATCCCAGTGTCGCGGCTGTTTCGCCCCGCAGGGTAGCCACCGTTTCATCAGGGCACGAGCTCATGTCGGTAATATAGCCCAGCGCTCCGATACGATAGCCAAGTATAGGCAGCGCCCCATGCATCACACGTAGAGGCAGCACCGGCGTCTGACCGACACGAAACAGTTCCCCCGGCTCTGTCTCATGCAAGTGCAGCCGTGCCACGCCCGGATAGAGTTTCTCTCGGAAAAAATATGGCAGTCGCTGACGCAAATGGCCGGCCGTATAGGCATCGAGCCAGATGTCCACATCGCCAAATCGGCAAAAGGGGCGAAGGTCGTCTATACCCCCTGTATGGTCGTAATGTTCGTGCGTTATCAGCACGCCGTCGATTCGCCGGTAATCGACCCCGAGCATCTGCTGATAGAAGTCCGGACCGCAGTCGATGAGGATACGCTCGCCGCTGTCGGTATCCACCAAAGCGCTGCATCGCATACGCTTGTCATGAGGGTCTTTCGACGTGCATACCTCGCAACGGCAACCTATTTCAGGCACACCAATTGATGTCCCCGTTCCCAGAAAACGTATCTTCATATCTTCATTCCTTTACCCTTAACCTTTAGCCCTATATCACATTCACTTCAGGGCTTATTTCAATGCCAAACTTATTATGGACATCCTCTACGATATGGCGGGCAAGGCTGACGACCTCGCCACCTGTGGCACCACCTAAGTTAACAAGCACCAACGCCTGATGCTCATGCACAGCCGCACGCCCCAGTGCACATCCTTTCCATCCGCATTGCTCGATAAGCCAGCCGGCAGGCACCTTCACATTCTCGTCATCGACTTTATAGCAAGGGATAGAGGGCCAGACGTCACGCAGGTGTTCGTATTGCCAGCGAGGTATAACAGGATTCTTGAAGAAGCTGCCTGCATTGCCCAGTGTATGGGGATCAGGAAGTTTCGATGCGCGCAGCGAGCACACAGCTTCGCGAACATCATTCACCGTAGTTCCCTCTACGCGCTCTCGCAGATTGCCATAGGAGAGATTTAAATTCCCCTGCTTGCATAGCCTATACGTCACAGCCGTAATGATGTACTTTCCTTTCAGCTCACGCTTGAAAATACTGTCGCGATAGCCATAGTTGCACTCCTCGTTCGAAAACAAGCGCTCTTCCCCATCAAGGCCAAGTGCCTCGACACGCTCTATCAGCTGGCACACTTCTGCACCGTAGGCTCCGATGTTCTGCACAGCACTTGCCCCCACTTCACCGGGTATGCCCGAGAGATTTTCGGCTCCATGCAGATTACGCTCAACACTCCACGCCACGAAATCGTCCCAACAGACACCCGAACCAACACGTACCAACACGCCATCGTCCGTTTCTTCTATAATATCAAGGTCGCGGATAGCGCTATGCAGCACCAATCCATCATAATCCTTTCGGAAAAGCAGATTACTGCCAGCACCAATCACCAAAAAGCATTCTCTATAAGGTTCGAAATCGGACGAGAGGAGAAAAGTTCGCAGCGCCTCTTTCGATGTGTATTCAAAGTATGCAGCCGCCTTCACATCCATGCCAAATGTGTTGTGGCCAAGTAACGAATAGTCCCGAATCAGCATCTTCTGTTATTTTTTTCGCACAAAGATAGTATTTTTTTCCGTAAGTGTTATTAACTTTGCAGCAATTTTTGAAAAAACATCGTTAAGATATGATTGATAAGATAAACAATCTGCTGGCTGAAGTGAACGAAATGAAAGCCAGAAATGCCGAGGATTTAGAGGCGTTACGCATCAAGTACCTAAGTAAAAAAGGAAAAATTCCTGAGTTGATGAACGACTTCCGTCTCGTTCCGCCTGAAATGAAAAAAGAAATCGGTATCCGCATCAACGAGCTCAAGGACCTTGCTCAAAAGCGCATGGCCGAATTACGCGAGCAGTTTGCTGTTGCAGATGCCGACCATAGCGACCTTGACCTTACTCGCACAGCCTATCCCGTTCAGTTGGGCACACGCCACCCGCTCACCATCGTCAAGAATGAGATTATTGATATCTTCAGCCGTCTCGGCTTTACGTTGGCCGACGGCCCCGAAGTGGAGGACGACTGGCACGTCTTCAGCTCCATGAACTTCGCCGAGGACCATCCTGCACGCGACATGCAGGACACCTTCTTTGTCGAAAGCCATCCCGACATCATCCTGCGCACCCACACCAGTTCCGTTCAGAGCCGCGTCATGGAAGTGCAGCAACCGCCTATCCGCGTTATTTGCCCTGGGCGTGTCTATCGCAACGAAGCCATCAGCTATCGCGCCCATTGCTTCTTCCATCAGGTGGAAGGACTCTATATCGATAAATACGTCAGTTTCACCGACCTTAAGCAGGTGCTACTGCTTTTCGCTCAGGAGATGTTCGGCAGCGACACCAAAATCCGCCTTCGTCCCAGCTACTTCCCATTCACAGAGCCCAGCGCCGAAATGGATATTTCGTGCAACATCTGTGGTGGCAAGGGCTGTGCCTTCTGCAAGGGTACAGGTTGGGTAGAAATTCTCGGTTGCGGCATGGTCGATCCCAACGTACTTGAGCTGAATGGTATCGACAGCAGCGTCTATAGCGGCTACGCTTTCGGCATGGGCATCGAGCGTATCACCAACCTAAAGTATCAGGTCAAAGACCTTCGTATGTTTTCCGAAAACGACACCCGCTTCCTCCGTGAGTTCGAATCGGCCAACTAATTGCTACCATGACCCTAAAGCAACGTTACAAAGGGGTTCTTGCCTACTTTCGGGAGGCCATTCCCATAGCTGAGACGGAACTTCACTACGACAACCCCTTTTCGCTGCTTGTAGCCGTCATGCTCTCTGCACAATGTACGGACAAGCGTGTCAACCTCGTCACGCCAGCTTTGCTTGAAGCCTTCCCTACCCCTGAAGCTATGGCTTCAGCCACACCCGAAGACATTTTCCCTTATATTAAAAGCGTCTCTTACCCCAACAGCAAAGCTGCTCACCTTGTGGGTATGGCGCACATGCTGGTGGAGCGTTTCGGCGGCGAGGTGCCTGAGACGCTTGAGGAACTCGTCCAACTCCCAGGCGTGGGACGTAAGACTGCTAACGTCATGCAGGCTGTAGTGTGGCACAAGCCCGCAATGGCTGTTGATACTCACGTCTTTCGCGTCAGCCATCGTCTTGGGCTTGTTCCCGACAGCGCCACAACTCCCTATGCCGTTGAGCAGGAGCTCACCCGCCACATCCCAACGGCAGACATCCCAACGGCCCATCACTGGCTCATACTCCATGGCCGCTATGTCTGCACGGCTCGCAATCCCCATTGCAATACTTGTGGCCTACGCTCCCTCTGCCCATCGGCAAAAGAGGATATTCCGCAGCCTTAACGCTGAAACACGCGGATATAATCGACGTACATATTACAATTGTGAACACACGGCAAAGACAGGAATTATTTCGTTTACTTCCAACATAGTCTTCTATCAAAACACCACCTATTTGATGGATTTGTAGGTAATCCATTTTTTTACGAATAACATCAAACGATAATTCTATAACGTTTGATTCTGATTTACCAGCGTTTGATTCTGAGCGCGCAACGCACTACGTTACGGAAACAGAGTTTGATGTTAAAAAGAGGGTTAAAAGAAGGGCAAAAACAAGAGAGAAACATGCCATGCATATTCCTCTCTTTTCCCTCTCTCTTTCCTTCGCAGAGCCGAATGTCAGACTCGAACTGACGACCTACGCATTACGAATGCGTCGCTCTACCGGCTGAGCTAATTCGGCGTCGCTCTCAAAAATCGGCTGCAAAATTAGTGTTTTTTTTTCTTCCGCACAAACGAAAGGCTATTTTTTTGCAAAAAAACTGAATTCGTGCGTGCCTTGGCCGACATCCACAGGCTCTAAACCGGGCAGGACGATTGTAGCCGTAGTGCCGACTGGTACGGTAAGCGTAAGGTTATAGCCGTCGTTGCCCTTATACTGAATAGCGCTTCGGAGCAGGCCGAAGGGCGTCATCTTTTCATAGGCCACGCGCGGCAACGTAGGGCTCACGCAAGGACGGATAATGACGTGACGATAGCCGGCACTCTTCACCAGCGAGAAACCAAGCCGGTGCCATTCGTCATCGGAAGCCGACAGAGGGGGTTCAAGGCGCACGCCGGCCAAGTCACGATAGAAGCTGACGAGTCCGCCGCCGAACATAGGATGGTTACGCGAGTTGCTGCCATCCCACGCCTCCCAGGTGACGGTGGCGCCCTGCTCAAGCCAATGGCCAAAGCCGGGGAAGTCGCGCTGGCGGAGCACACGAAGGGCCAACTCGGTGAGGCCGTTGTCACACAGCACCTCAAAAAGGAAACGCGTGCCGAAAATACCCGTGTTCAGATGGCCATTGTAGGTTTCGCTGATTTCGTGCTCAAGGGTACGCACCACGTCGGCCTTCACCGAATCAGGCACACCCATGTAGAGAGCGAGGACGTTGCTGCCGTAGTCGCCGTAGCTTTTTGCCTCGGGGTCATAGAATTTATGATGAAAGGCATCGCGGGTGCGTTTTGCAAGGGCGTGGTACTTTTCCGTGTCTTCTGTGAATTCATTGGGTACCAAGTGGAAACCGTATGCAATTACTCTCGCTGCACGGGCCGTCAGCTCTGCACAGTACCACAGATAGAAGGTATGCACAAGCTCGTCTTTCGGCAGTCCAAAGGCGGGCGACCAGTCGCCGAGGTTGAGCCAGTAGAGGGGTTTGCCGTCGGGGCTTGTCTTCTGCTGGAACATGGTGCCGTCGGCCGTGACGGACTGTTGCATGTGGCGAAGCTGTTCCTTCATGGCATGGTAGTTCTCCCATAAATCGAAGAAATCTCCCGTGTGCATATAGAGTTCCCAGGGAATGATGTTCATGGCAGCGCCCCACGCCACGCCTCCGCCGCAGATGGGCTGCCAAGGGGCACCATTGGGGACGTAGCCGTCATCGACATTCTGCGTGTCGCGCATGTCGCGCAGCCATTTGCGGTAGAAAGCCGTTGCGTTGAAGTTCTCCAGTACGGTCGGGCAGGCCACCTGACCGTCGCCGGTATAAGGAGCGCGCTCACGGTGGGGACAGTCGGAGGCAACGCCACAATGCATATTGTCAATCTGCGACTGCTGCCAGATGGTGTTGATGCGATTGAGCAGGCGGTCGGAGCTGACGAAACGGGCATCGATGGGGACATCGGTACCGATGCACTCGGCTGTGACCATGTCGGGCGTCAGATGCTCCACGCCTGAGATAATGGCCTGCGAGAAGACGTACCACGTGAAGCGGGCACCATACTCCTCTTCGCCGTCGCCACGGAAGATGTACTTGTCGGAACCGACAGGCTCTTCGCAGGGATAGCGGATTGTCAGCTCCTGCCCAGCTTTCCCCTTGATGCCACGCAGGTGGAGACGGCCGGAGATAACGTGGTCGAATGTCGCCGTCCATTCGCCCGACTTGTTGCGAACGAGAGAGAGGGGACGGAGCGTCTCAACGACCTTATCCGTCGGAGCGTCGTGGGCAGTGAGCTTTCCGTCGGGTGCCTTGCGAATCACAGCCTTCTGCCAGCCGGAGGTATTGCAACCGGCACTTGCCCAGAGTGGTTCCTCTAAACGGGCATCATAGACTTCGCCGGTGTAGATGTCGTTGTTTTGGATGGGCGACGGCTTGACAAACCAGCTCCCGTCGGTGACAACCGTCTCGTGCCGTCCGCCGGCATAGGTGATATCAAGCTGGCAGAGGAGGCGCGGCGAACCGAACGGCGCCATCAGGCGATGGCTGGGATGGGCCCAGCCGTTACCCAGCAACACGCCAACGGCATTCTTGCCCTCCTGGACAAAGGGCGTAAGGTCGTAGGCGAGGTACATGATGCGATAGTCGCGGAAGTGGTCGCTAATGGGGATATTGGCATGGTCAAGCCCCTCGCGGCGGGTGAAATTGGTGAAGTTGGGCACATAGTAGTCATCACCCACGCGCTGGCCGTTGGCATAAAGCTCGAAAAATCCCATCGCCGTGACGTAAGCCTTCACACGTTCAATCTTACCTTTTAAAATAAAGTCCTTGCGGAACATGGGCGCCACGCTGTCGGCGGCCGAAACTTCTTCGCTCTGCCAGGGGGCACCGATCCATTGGGCCTTCCAGTCGTCGGCCTTCAGGCCAACGCCGAAGTGGGCGGGCTCACTCCAGTCGGAGACGATGCCTCGCTCGTCCCACACGCGCACTTGCCACCAGGCTTCCTGACCGCTTTTCAGCGTCTTGCCCCAATACATGTATGGAATGAAATAAGAATTGTCGGTTATCTGTTTGCCGCGATTCCAGAGATCGGCCCTTCCCTTCAGGAGTATTTCCTTCGACGAGGCCACGCGAATCTGATAGGCCGTCTGCCGTTTGCCCTTCAGCGTGTCGCTGGTGGGGACGTTAATCCACGACAGGCGTGGATGGCGGGTTTCCAACGCCATCGGGTCTGTCATACTCTCGCACGTGAGCGACTGAGGTACGATTTCAACGTTTCCCTCTTGCCGTGCCTCTGCAGTAAGTGTTGCTACAGCACATACGAAAATTAGCAAAAAGAATCGATGCAATGATTTCATATTTTTTCAATTATCAGTTATTTCTTTCAGATGTTGCTCATCCAGTCGTCTATCAGCCGCCGAGCCATGCTCTCCGGCCCGGGGATGGCGAGCGAGCCGTCGTCATGCATGGGCAGCGAATCACGACGGAAGAAACGGCCATCCTTCAGCTCGCCGTCGGCAAACGTCACCTTGCCGCTCACATAGTCAGCATGGAAACCAATCATCAGCCCCAACGGATAGGGCCAGGGCTGACTGCCAAAGTAACGGATATGATTGATAAGAAGCGACGTTTCCTCACGAACCTCGCGAGCCACGCATTCCTCGAGGCTCTCGCCCGTTTCCACAAAGCCTGCCACCAACCCGAAGAAATCGCGGCGAAACGTCTTTGCCTTAACCAGTAACGCTTCATCACCTTTGTGGACCAGTACGATGATGGCTGTGTTCAATTGTGGCCACACTTCCTGTCCGCAGCTGTCGCACACTCGGCTGATAGCTGTGTGCCACCTCATGGGCGCGCCACAACATCCACAGAATCGCGTCTGCTCACTCCAATAGAGCAGCTCCCAAGCTTTCCCTGCCCGTTGATAATCATTGGCCGGCAGCAAGCGACTCGTTTCCCTCAATCCGCAAGGACGGAGATCTCCATTCGACATTCCGTCTTCTGCTATCACGCGCCCGACAGCCTCATCAGGAGAGAAATCATGCAACGCCACTCCCTCTGCAAACGATAAGGATGTATCAGGCAACGACCACTTCTCCTCCGAAGGAATCAACAGAATCCTATCATCATCGGTAAACAAATAGAGCCGCTTTTTCATAATTCTTCCTCTTTTGGGGACAAAGTTACTTTTTTTTTCTTACATTTGCACTCTGAAACAAAAACTCTATGCCATTTATCATGAAAAAAAGTGTTTTTTACTTGTCCATAACAGCCTTTGCTGCCTTGTTTACCCTCACTTCCTGCAAACCAAAGGAATTAGAATTCCGCATTATAGGCACATCGGATGTGCATGGGAACTTCTACCCCTACGATTTCGTGGCCGACCGTCCGGCAGCGGGCAGTCTTGCGCGTGTCCAAAGTTTTCTTCGCGAGCAACGCACCACGTGGGGCGACCGACTCATTTATGTCGATAACGGCGACATCATCCAAGGACAGCCCACCTCGTACTATTACAACACCGTCGCCGTTGCAAAGCCCCACCTTGCAGACCAGATGCTCAACTACATGGGCTGCGAAATCGGCACTCTCGGCAACCACGAGATTGAGACTGGCGGCACCACCTACCAGCGCTACATCCTCGATGCCGACTTCCCCATACTCGGCGCTAACATTATTATCGATGGCACAGACCATAACTTTATTCCGCCCTATAAAGTCATTGAGCGTCATGGAGTCAAAATTGCGTTCATCGGAATGCTCACTCCTGCCATTCCCAATTGGTTGCCACGCGAGCTTTGGCGCGAACTGAAGTTCATCGACATCGAAACTTCTGCTCGCCAATGGATGGCTTATGTGAAAGAGAAAGTGCAGCCTGACGTCGTCATCGGTGTATTCCATTCAGGACTCAAGGGGGGTATTACCACCAATAGTTACGCGGAAAACGCTACGGAGCAGGTAGCTCGCGAGGTGCCTGGCTTCGATGCCATCATCTTTGGACATGACCACAGCCTCTGCTGTGACTCTGTCATCAATACTGAAGGAAAAGCCGTGCCCATCGTCAATCCCGCCAACGGTGCACGCTATGTCTCGCAACTCACGCTAACGCTGAAAAAGGAGCACGGAAAGTGGACCGTGAAGCATACCGATGCTGCGAACGTTCCCGTCACAGATTACGACCCTGACCCTGATTTCATGGCTACCTTTGCCCCACAGATGGAAGAAGTTAAGAAATACGTCTCCAAACGTATCGGCACATTCACAGCTCCATTAACCACGCAAGATGCCTACTTCGGCCCGTGCGCTTTCATGGACTTCATCCATCAGATGCAGCTTGACATTACCCGTGCCGACATCTCGTTGGCAGCCCCGTTGTCGCTGAACGCTACTATCAAGGCCGGCGATGTATATGTGCGGGATATGTTCAACCTCTACCGATATGAAAACATGCTCTACACCATGCTACTCAAGGGAAGCGAGGTGCGCGACCATTTGGAAATGTCCTATGCCCTTTGGGCCAACCAAATGCGCTCTTCCAATGATCATCTCATCCTCTTCGATGAAAACGCGTCAGACAACGGCGACAAGAACACCGGCAAGGGACGTCCGAAATTCAAGAACATCTATTACAACTTCGATACCGCTGCAGGCATCCGCTACGAGGTCGATGTCACTAAGCCTATCGGCCAGCGCGTCCGTATCCTCAGCATGGCCGACGGCCGTCCGTTCGACCCCGCCCAAACCTATCGCGTAGCCGTCAACTCCTATCGCGGCAACGGTGGAGGTGAACTGCTGACCCGCGGCGCAGGCATTCCCCAGGAAGAACTGCGCAGCCGTGTCGATTACAGCACCGATGCCGACCTTCGCTTCTATATGCTATCCTACATCGAAGCCCGCGACACCATCACTCCCCGTCCCGTCTGCCAATGGCGCTTCGTCCCCGAGAAATGGGCCATTCCCGCTGCCAAACGCGACAAGGAGTTGCTCTTCCCCTCCCGTTAACCCCTTTTTACACACATGTAACAAAAAAGTTTTTTCAGCTTAAAACCTTTCAACGAAAAGTCTCACGAAAAATAAGGTTGTCTCACACCTCTGTAATTCTGTATTCTTTTTTTCCTTATACAAAATTCACATTCGTATAGCAATTACCGTTCGTGTATGAGACCTTGGCGGTAAGCGAATAGAAGGCGGCGGAGGTCGTCTATGCGGGAGGCAATATCGTGGCCTTTGTCGGTTTCGCGCATCATGATGCGTTGTGAGCGCATCTCCACCAGATGACGGGTGGAGCGAATATCGGAGCCCTTGCGAATAGCGTCTTCAGTACTGGTAAAAGGCTGGTGCTCAACTAGCTGCATACCTCGCGAATGATAGACGAGGGTATAGCCCGCGATGCCCGTCACACGCTGATAGGGTTTGGAAAAGCCACCATCGATGACGATGAGCTTTCCGCCAGCCTTCAAAGGACTCTCGCCCTTGGCCGTATGGATGGGTGTATGTCCATTGATAATATGGCGATGGGTGCCACGGACATCGAATTCCTCAAGGATGCGGTCCACAGCCTCAGGGTCATCGCGGAAGGCGTAGTAGGCACCCTTGTTCTCTTTCATGACAGCCTTGTCTTTCAGGAAATAGCGTTCGAAGGTCGTCATCTTATCTTTATCAAACACAGGGGAGTCCTTGCCACACCAGAGGTACCAGAGGTAATCGAGATTTTGCAGGTCAATTGAACTACAAGTCAACAAGTTGACACGCTGGGCATAATCTGCATTCACTTGTTGACCTATTGACCTGTTGATTTGTTGGCCATTCTCGAACGCCTCGCGGATTAGACGGTCGATTCTGTCCAGTAGAGCACGACCATGAAACGTCTCACCCATAATGGTGACGTCGCGGAACGAGCCGTCGGCATTCATCGGCACAGAGGCATGATAGAGCAGATTGCCGTTGCAGACGAGATACATGGAGCCGTTGTCGAGCAGGAGGCGAATATGCTTTTTCAGTTTTTCCGATGTAAGGAAGGAGTGGCGAATCTGCCCGATGAGTTCTTGTTCCTCGATGCTGAGACGATAGGGATCAGCAGGGTCAACAGTAGGCAGGAAGGTGTCGCTCATGGTGTATTTTCGATTGCTTATACGGCAAATACCCTTCTTGAAATCCGTCTTGTCAAGCAGCAGACGATCCTCCATGCCGTATTCTGGGTGACTGTGGATGATTTCGGCTTCGAGCTTGAACTGAAGGACGCTGATGGCTTTATGCATCTGGGCTATGAGACGTCGCGTCTTGGCACTAAGGGTGACGTTCTCTTCAAGCCGAGGGCCAAAGGAATCGCAGGGGTCGTCCTTGTAGACTTCCATCGCAAAGATGGCCAACGGCAGGAGGTTGATGCCATACCCGTCCTCAAGAACGCTAAGGTTGCCGTATCGCATACAAATGCGCAGAATGTTGGCCATGCAGGCTTCGTTGCCCGAAGCGGCGCCAATCCATAGCACGTCGTGATTGCCAAACTGGATGTCGAAATTCTGGTACTCAGCCAGCGCATCCATCACGAGATGGCTGCCCGTGCCACGATCGAAAAGGTCGCCAATGATGTGCAGCCTATCGACAGCCAAACGCTGAATGACTGTGCAAAGAGCCGCGATGAAGTGGTCGGCCTCGCCGACATCGATAATCGTATCGACGATACTACCCACGTAACGGTTTTTGTTTCGCATCCCTTCGGACTCATGCAGCAACTCCTGAATGATATAGCTGAACTCCTTGGGGAGCACAGTACGGACTTTCGAGCGCGTGTATTTCGAGGAGATGTTCTGGCAGATGAGCACCAGGTAACGGATGGTGAGCGAATACCAGGATGCCGACAATTCGCTGCCCTTTGCCGCAGCCTCCTCACGCAGTAGAGCCAGTTTTTCGACGGGATAGTAGATGAGCGTACAGAGTTCGCGCAATTCCTTGGTGCTTAGTTCATCGCCCAGCAGTTCCGTCACCTTACGACGGATGTCGCCGGAAGCATTCTTGAGCACATGCTGAAATGCCTCGTGCTCGCCGTGGATGTCGGCAAGGAAGTGCTCCGTTCCCTTTGGGAGATTCAGGATGGCCTCCAGATTTATGATTTCTGTGGCTGTTTCAGCCGCATTCTTATACGTCTTGGCAAGCAGTCTTAGATAATCCATCTGACGCTCTATTTCTTCCTTCGGATAACTCAGTTCGGGCATAGGAAAACAAAAAAATGTATTTGTCGAAATGTTTTGGGGCAAAAGTAATCATTTATTCGGGATTTTTTTATTCCTTTGCACAAATTTTTCAAAATGTATAAGTTCGAACCCATACTGAAAACCCTTATATGGGGTAGTGAAAGTTGGCAATTGTCCGGTGTACCGGGTTCATTGTCTGTAGTTTTTGAAGGTCCCGAAAAGGGAAAGACTGTGGCCGACCTCCTCTGCGAACAGCATGAGCAACTTGTAGGCCGCCGCAGCTACGAACGCTACGGCAACGTGTTTCCTCTCCTTATTAAATTTATTGAGGCCAATTTGCCCCTCTCCGTACAAGTGCACCCGAACGACGAGCTGGCCCGCAAGCGCCACAACTCTTTCGGAAAGACCGAGATGTGGTATGTCCTCCATGCCAAGAAGGACGCTTACCTCTGTGCCGGCTTCAATCGTTTGCTTGACCCTGAAAGCTACTGCCGCATGGTTGAGGACGGCAGCATCACTCAGGCATTGGCCAAGCACTCGTTGCAGGAAGGCGATGTCTTCTTCCTTCCTGCAGGACGAGTGCACAGTATCGGCGGAGGTACCACCATCGCCGAAATCCAGCAGACCAGCGACATTACCTACCGCATCTACGACTTCGGCCGTCTGGACAAGAACGGCAACCCCCGCGAACTGCATACTGAACTGGCGAAGGACGCCATCGACTATCGCGTATTCTCCGACTACCGCACCCACTATCTGCCCTGCCCCAACCGCCCCGTAGAGTTGGTTAACTGCGACTATTTCACCACGTCGCTGCTCGACCTCAACCAACCAATCCATTTCGACCACAGCGCTATGGATTCGTTCGTAATCTACATCGGTTTGGAAGACAATTGCGAATTCACGGACGAGAAAGGCGAGAAGGCTCTTCTCCACGCCGGGCAGACGCTGCTCGTCCCCGCTTCCAACGGACGACTCAACCTTCGTCCCGTTGGCACAGCCAAACTGCTCGAAGTTCACATTTAATGTTTTTTTTTCAATCTACATTTTTCATTCTTCATTTTTTGTATTATCTTTGCACTCTGAAAACAATAACCCATTTTAACATCAACCCGTAATGAAAAAGACCGTATTTTTCGTACTGATGGGCGCAGCCCTCATGTTCACCTCCTGCAAATCCAGCCAGAGCGCTTACAGACAAGCCTATGAAAAGGCTAAGGCACAGGAGACCTATACACAGACCGAGGCTAACGCTCCTGTTCAGACAACTGCTGCCAGCGAGACGAGGCCTGTTACTCCCGTCACCGACAACACTCCTGTCCGTCAGGAGGCCGTCGTCGACTTCAATGGTGAGGTCAAATCCTACAGCGTTGTCTGCGGTAGCTTTAGCGTGCAGACCAATGCCGAGGATCTCTGCCAGAAGCTGAAAGCCGATGGCTACAAAGCCGGCATCGTCAAGAACGTCGACCGCAATATGTACCGCGTCTATATCGGTACTTATAACACCAAGGCCGAGGCCGTCACAGCCCGCGATGCCTTCAAGGCTGCCAACCCCGACCGTCAGGACTTCCAGGAGAGCTGGATTCTGCTGAAAAAGTGATTCCCTTTCTGGACATACAAGCTGTCACCGCCCTTCACGCCGATGAGATCGCAGCGGCGGTTGACAACGTTGTACGTTCGGGCTGGTACCTGAAGGGAAGAGCAACAGCCGTTTTCGAGGAAGCGTATGCCATGTTTATCGGCACGTCCCATTGTGTGGGTTGTGCCAATGGGCTGGATGCGCTTACCCTTATTTTAAAAGGGTATATGGAACTTGGCGTGATGGCTCCAGGCGACGAGGTCATCGTCCCAGCCAACACGTTCATTGCTTCCGTGCTTGCTGTTACCCGCTGCGGGCTGACGCCCGTGTTTGTCGAACCAAGCGTTGAGACCTCGCTGATTGACGAGAGCCTCATCGAAGCGGTCATCACCCCACGTACCCGTGCTGTCATGATTGTCCACCTCTATGGGCGCTCGGCGTGGACAGAACATATCAGCGACATCTGCCGCCGTCATGGGCTGAAGTTGATTGAGGACAATGCCCAGGCGCACGGGGCCATTGCTCCTAACACATCCAAGCGGACGGGATCACTCGGCGATGCGGCTGGACATAGCTTCTATCCGGCAAAGAATCTCGGAGCCCTAGGCGATGCGGGAGCTGTCACAACTGATGATGACGCTTTGGCAGACGTCGTACGCCGCTTGGGCAACTACGGCATGGAGCCCAAGTACCATTGTGACCTTCAGGGAATCAACAGCCGCATCGACGAGGTGCAGGCCGCCGTCCTCTCCGTCAAGCTCCGCCATCTGAACGAGGACAACGACCGCCGACGTGCTATTGCTGACATCTATTCCGAGATGCTCCCTCCCCATCTTGCCTCCTGGGATCCTAACTCCTCATTCCTGACAGCCAACTCTTCTTCCGTCTTCCACGTCTTCCCCATTTTTACGGAAGGGCGCGACGACTTGCAACGCTATCTGCTTTCAGAAGGGGTTGAAACCAACATCCACTACCCCATCCCGCCTCATCGCCAACGCTGTTTCCCGCAGTTCAACCACCTCGTTCTGCCCGTCACCGAACGCTTGGCAGCCACCGAGCTCAGCCTCCCCATCAGCCCGGCCCTATCACCCTCAGACGCCCGTATCGTCGCAGAAAAAGTATTGAAGTGGTTAGAGGTTAAGGGTTAAGGCTATTTATTTTTCATTTTTCATTCTTCATTTTTCATTATCATGGAAATCCGCCGTTTGTCCGCAGCCTTTGTCGCAGCCTCTGAAATCCGCGACTTGTTCGACAGGGAACGCATCCCTTTCACCCCCGTCAGTCAAATCAACTGGCCCTCCTACCCCTACCTCCCGGAGGTAGCCGTCCGCACGGCTTTGAGTAATGATGCTCTGCTCATCCACTATCGCGTCAGCGAACAAGCCGTGCTGGCCCGCTATGTGACGGACGGCGACCGCGTCTGGACAGACTCATGCGTCGAGACGTTCATCCGCCCCGATGGCGCAAAAGGCTATTACAATATCGAGTGCTCATGCATCGGCACGCTCCTCATCGGTTACGGCGAAGGGCGTGAAGGACGCGAGCCGCTTCCAACGGGGTTTTTGGGAACCGTTGACCGCTGGTCCTCTCTAGGAAGGAAACCCTTGGGACTGGTCAACGAGCAAACCAACTGGGAACTAACCCTTGCCATACCCTACACCCTTTTCGGCGAGCATGCCCATCAGGTTTCTTCAGGCGAATTCCGTCTGAACGTCTATAAATGCGGCGACGACCTCCCCACGCCCCACTTCGTTTCCCTTTTCCCCATCGACCTCCCCAAACCCGACTTCCACCGCCCCGACTTCTTCGGAAAGCCGGAATGATTAGGCAAAAAACACATATAGTCGAAAAAGAAAGACAGATGTATTTTTTGAAATAATTTGAAGAATCACATCCGTTACAATAGGAGCAAGGAGGAAGCGTTTCATTCTTACAAAAAGTTTGTAAAACATCTACACAATCTACACGAACGCGGTATTTAACAGATATATTGCCGTTTGAGGTGTATAGATAGGACGCTATATCTACATTATCTACACAATCTACACGGTTTTCGGCGGTTTCGTAGAAAAAAGCATTATAGAACGATTCGTATCATTCGGAATATTTGCCGTTCTTATTGCTTTGTTTGCTTTTTCAGCGTTTGATGTTTTTTATAAACAGCGCCCGTGTTTATATAAACAGGAGCCCTGTTTATAGACAGAGTAGGCAAATCAGAAAATAGAATAGGCAAATAAAAAATTAGCGTAGGGGAATAAATTCATAAAGCAAGGGAATAATTTCACAGAGCAAGCATCTATTCAGAGAGTGCAAGGGAATGAAAATGGTCTTCACATTTCTGGCATTATCTTTTTTATCCTCCGAAGGCTTTTAGATGAGTTGAAGGCGCGTTTTTCTTGCAATTTGTTACAAATATTGGATTATTATTTGTAATTTTGCAGCCAATTATGGAAAAGAGAAAGAATTTCGGAAGCAAGCTGGGTATCATCCTGGCAGCAGCAGGTTCAGCCGTAGGACTGGGTAACGTGTGGCGTTTTCCCACGGAGACAGGCGCTAACGGCGGAGCGGCCTTCATCATCATCTATATTGTCTGCGTCCTCGTGCTGGGCATTCCCGTCATGCTGTCGGAGTTTGTCATCGGGCGCAGTACGCATGCCAACACCATCGACGCCTACCGCCGTCTGGCTCCGCGCTCAGCGTGGATTGTGCAGGGGTATCTGGGCGTGTTTGCCGCCTTCATCATCCTGTCGTACTATAGCGTGGTGGCTGGCTGGACCATGAAGTACCTCGTTACGGCAACGGCAGGATGGGTGACGCACATCGCCGACCCTGCCGCCTACTTTACTTCCTTCACCTCCAACGCCTGGTGGCCCGTCGTCTTCACAGCGCTCGTGCTGCTCACAACCCATATCATCGTCGTCCGCGGCGTGCAGAACGGCATCGAACGCTTCTCGAAGCTGCTGATGCCCATGCTGTTCATCATCATTACCGTGCTGGTTGTCTGCTCAATGATGATGCCCGGAGCGGGGGAAGGGCTTCGTTTCCTCTTGCGGCCCGACTTCTCGAAGATTACGGCTGACACCCTCCTCAGCGCCCTGGGTCAGGCATTCTTCTCGCTCAGTCTGGCGATGGGCTGCCTGTGTACCTACGCCAGCTACTTCCGCGACGACGCCAACCTGACGCGCACAGCCGTCAGCGTCGTCAGCATCGACACGCTGGTAGCCGTCATGTGCGGATTCATCATCTTCCCAGCCGTATTCAGCGTGCAGGAAATCACGCCCGATGCCGGTCCTGGACTGGTGTTCATCACCCTGCCCAGCGTCTTCCAGATGGCCTTCGACGGAGCACCCATACTGGGCTACATCTTTGCCCTGTTGTTCTACCTTCTCCTCATCGTTGCCGCCATCACCAGCACCATCTCGCTCCACGAAACCATTACCGCCTTCCTGCACGAGCGTGGCCTCTCGCGCCGCGCCGCCGCCTGGATTGTCACCTCCAGCTGCCTCGTGCTGGGCATCTTTTGCTCGCTCAGCTTCGGCCCGATGAAGGACTTCCGGCCCTTCTTCGGACTTGGTTTCTTCGATGCCTTCGACTTCCTCTCGGCCAAGATTATCATGCCCATCGGGGGCATCATTATCAGTCTCTTTGCAGGCTGGCGCCTCGACAAGAAACTGGTTCGCGACCAAGTCACCAACGGCGGAAAGCTGAGGGCACCCCTCTTCGGCCTCTATCGCTTCATCATCCGCTGGGTGGCTCCCACGCTCATTACTCTCGTTCTCCTCAACGAACTCGGTGTATTCAGCCATAAATGATTATGAAAAGAAATCCTTTTTTTCTTTCTACCTTTTTCTGCTTGCTTTCGTTACCTACCTTTTCACAATCTGCCGGCTCGCCGTCTGACGCCCCTGTCGACCTGATGAGCGACACGTGGGTAGCGACGGACGCGCTGGGGCGGACGATGCCGCTCGTGGACGCAGTCGGCCCTATGAAAGAAGACCATCGCCGCACGGTGGGCATCTTCTATGTCACCTGGCACACGCAGAATCTACATCATCTCCCCTCGCCCTACCTGGACGTCACCCACATCCTTCATGAAGACCCTTCGGCCCGTCTCCGCCACGACCATCCGCTCTGGCGCTACGGCACCTACCATTGGGGCGAACCCGAGATGGGTTACTTCCTCAGTCAGGACGAATGGGTTATACGCCGCGATATGTCGATGTTGACAGATGCCGGCGTTGATGTATTGGTGCTCGACGTCACCAACGGCGTCTGCTACTGGGACGAATGGGAGGTGCTTTTCTCCACCATGATGCAAATGCGTGCCGAGGGTAACGTCACGCCGCAGTTTGTCTTCTGGTCATACAACGGAGGGCCCGTCGGCGTGGTGAAGTCACTCTACCAACGCATCTATAAAGAAAAGCGCTTCGCCGACCTTTGGTTCTATTGGGACGGGAAACCGCTGCTACTCTATAATGCCAACCCTTCTTACGATGCCAACGGAAACTATCCCGACGTTTCAGCCGATGACTACCCGCAGGAGATACGCGACTTCTTCACCCTGCGCAACATGTGGTGGGGGTATTATACGTGGCACGGAAACCGTTTCGTCGGCACCGAGGACAACTGGAGTTTCGGCTACTCCATGGCCGACAGCATGATTATCGGCATGAAGCCTGAGGAACTTGTTTCGAAACATCACGGCCAGCTGGAAGAAGCTGCCGTCACTCCAGCTCAGCACCCCGTGACGATGACTGACGTACCGATGGGCGTGGGCAAATCATGGTCGCGCCAATACGGCGAGCCTTCACTCGATGAATACGACATACCCTCTGAAGCCTACGTCCCCTGGCTGGGGCACAAGGTAAAGCATCCTGAAGGCTACGGTATCTACTTCCAGGAGCGCTGGGACGATGCCCTTGCTGCCGACCCGCCCTTCATCTACCTCAACGACTGGAACGAATGGACAGCCGGCATGTGGGAACGCGGACAGAAGACCATGTGGCTGGGACGCGAGAACTCATTTATCTTCGTCGACCAGTATAACGCTGAGTTCAACCGCACCATCCAACCCATGCGTAACGGCTACACCGATAACTACTACATGCAGATGGCGCAGAATATCCGTCGCTACAAGGGTGTCCGCCCTATCCCTGTCAACCGCGGGAAACAGCGTATCCGCATCGACGGACGCTTTGCCGACTGGGAAGCCGTCGGCGTCACCTACCGCGATACCCGAGGCGACATCATCCCCCGCAACGCCCCAGGTTATGCTGAACTCCATTATGCCGACAGCACAGGGCGCAACGACATCCACGATGCGAAGGTAACGTTGACCCACAACTGGCGTCACGTGACATTCTATGTCCGTACCGCAGCTCCCATTTCGCCCTACACCGGCCCTGATTGGATGCTCCTGCTCATCGATGCCGACCAGGATGTACAGACAGGTTGGCTGGGTTATGACCTCATGGTGAACAGCACCGTAGTCGATGACCACACTACAACCGTCAAGCGCTACGACTCGGCTACCGAAAGTTGGATGACTATTGGAAATGTACCTTACGCTGTCAGCGGCTGCGAAATGGAACTATCCCTCCCCGCTTCGTGGTTGGGTGTAAAGGGCAGCTCTGCAAGTTTTGATTTCAAGTGGGCCGACAACTGTGGTCCTCTCACCGACCACACCGCCTTTGCCCTTCACGGTGACGCAGCGCCCAACCGCCGCTTCAACTTCCGCTTTATTTGGCAGAAAAGATAAGTAAAACTTTATTTCTCCGCCACATACATACGGCAGATGCCGAAAGTAAAGGAGCTGGCCTTGGCGGAGGAGAAGCCAGCTTCGCGCAGCAATGGCAGGAATACCGACGGTTTGGGAAACCTAAGGATGGAATTGGGCAAATAGATATATGCCCCACGATTGCCTGTCAAACGAGTGCCGATAGCGGGTAGAATCTTGAAGGCATAGAGTTTGTAGCACCATAGGAGGAAGCGGTTATCGGGGTACGAAAGCTCTAGTACAACCAGCCGTCCGCCCGGCTTAAGCACACGGAACATCTCCTTAAGCCCCAAGGAAAGGTTTTTGAAATTGCGAACGCCGAAAGCCACACTTACGCAGTCGAACGTCCCGTCGGCAAAGGTAAGGGCCTCAGCATCGCCTTGCAGTAAAGTAACGGGGAATCCTTCGGCTTTCTTGCGACCCACCTCCAGCATCCCCTCAGAGAGGTCAACGCCTATCACTCGCGACCCTTCGGCTGCTTTTTTAACGACGGCAATGGCCAAATCGGCTGTCCCCGTAGCAACATCAAGCACCATCAAGGGCTCGTGAGTATTGACGATCACACGGACAGCCTTCCGACGCCAGCCCTTGTCGGCATTCAGCGACGAAAGGTGGTTGAAACGGTCATAACCCTTCGCGATGCTGTCAAACAACGCGAGGATGCCTTCTTTTGGGGGCACAACTGTTTTTTTGATTTACAAGATTTTCCATTCACCCGTTTCGAAGTCTATCTCGAAACGATCAGCATAGTGAAGCTCGCATTTGCCGTCTTCGAAGGTTACGGGGAAGATTATCGTCTTCGACTCGGGCAATCCGGGATCCATCCAGCGGTCGCCCACATAAAGGTAGGTTGTCTGCTTCGAGCCGTTAATCGTCAGTATAGAAGCCGCCTGCGTGTCGTAGCAGATGCTGTCGCCCACGTTCACCAACGGGCTCCAGCCTTCGGTGAGCGACTTCGAGCAGGAGAGCTTACATTGGTTCGGATCCCAACCCGTGCAAGCCGACGAGAGCATGTAGTACGTATCCCCCACCCTGGCAATGGCCGGAGCCTCGCGGCTCTGATGCGCAAAGAGGATGTTGCACGACAACGCCTCCGTATAGTCGTCCGAGAGACGGAAGAGGCCCAGGTGCTGGTTCTCCTCGATGGTGGAAATGAAGTACGCCTGTCCGTCAGCGTCCTGGAAGACGTTGCAGTCGCGGCTCTTGATGTCCAGCGGACGTCCCGCATGATGTAGCTGATAGGGGCCTCCTACCTTGTCACTAACGAACACCGCCGCCTCCGACGCACCATAGTTACGCCCTTCCCAATGGCACCAAACGACATACTGCCCCGTCTTCGCACAATACAGCAGTTTCGGACGCTCAATGAAGCGACGCTGCCCCAAGTCGGGCGTCGTTTCGCCGTTCTTAATAATCTTACCTACGAATGTCCAGTGCACCAAGTCGGGCGAGCTGTACATATTGACATCAGGACGCCACGAATCGCTCCTGTCCTCGCCAATCATGTACCACAACCCGTTCTGATACAGGAATCCCGCACCGTGCGCCTGCACGATGTTTCCCGCGGCATCCTTCCAAAGCACACCATTTGTTATCACTGTTCGACGGCTCTGCCCCATCGCATCAGAAAACATCAGGTAAAGCAACGCCAACAAGAGTAGAAAATACTTTTTCATAGTTTCGTTTTATATAAATTCGCGACAAAAATACAAAGAAAAATGACAAACTGCAATAAAAACCCACAGAAAACGGGAAAGTCAGAAAGAAAACCTCCCTATAGGAACTTTTGGCACCAACGGTCGAAGACGAGGAGGCCTTCGGAGCCGAACTTTTCGAGAGAGCGACGGGCAGCGGAGGGGGTTTTCTCTTCGTTGAGACGGGTTTTAGAGAAGAACTTGTCTGCAAAGCAGATGAGCTGTTCCTCGAGGGTGACGGGACGCATGTCGCGATGAGGCATTGGCCAATGGTTTTCCTCAATTTGACGAAGGGTGAGGCCGGTGCCCGTGTGGCGTTCGCAGACAAGAGCGTGACGGGGATAGCCCTCTGCGCGGAGGATATCGGCACCGATAATGCCATGACAGATATATGGTTCGGTGCCAAAGCACTGGATGCCAGCAGCATTGGTGCGGAAGATTCCGAGGTCGTGCAGCATCGCCGCCTCCTCAACGAACGATGTGTCGATGTTCATCTCAGGATGAAGGGCGGCAAGCGCCAGCGCCTTATCCGCCACACTACGGCTGTGAACGAGCAGGATGTGGCGTAGAGCATTCTCCTCGGGATAATATCTTTTAATAATTTGCGAATAATCCACTTTTTTAGTTAAGAATTAAGAGTTAAGAAAAAGGTATCGTATGCAGCACATCAGAAACAAAGCTATTTATTTTTCATTTTTCATTCTTCATTTTTCATTTTTTACTACCTTTGCAGCCGCAAAGTTAGTGAAATTATGGATATCGGACAAATACTTGACTACAAAATTCTAGGCATCCGCGCTGGTGACCCGCTCATTTTTGCCTTGAAGGTTTTCCTCATTGTCATCTTAGCCAAAGTAGTGCTAACAATCATTGGCAAAGTGTTCCGGAAGGCCGAAAAGAATCCGCGCAGCGTGATGGACATGACGACACGTAAATATTTCGAGCGTATTGTTAAGTTCATCATCTACATCATCGCCATTACCTCCATCCTCTACCTCATCCCCGGCATGGAGAAGGTGGGCAGTTCCATCCTGACGAGCGCGGGCATTATGGCAGCGGCCATCGGTCTTGCAGCACAGGACGCGCTGTCTAATTTCATCGGTGGCCTCTTCATCGTCATCAGCAAGCCCTTCCGCGTGGGCGACTATATTCAGGTGGAGGGCACGGTGACGGGCACCGTGAAAGAGATTACGCTGCGCCATACCGTCATCATCAATAATGAGAACCGCACCATCCTGGTTCCCAACAGCGTCATCAACTCTAAAACCATCACTAATAGCACCGTACTCGACTCGCGCACTTGCGCCTTTGTGGAAATCAACGTTTCGTACCATGAGGATCTCAATCGTGCCATGGAGGTGATGCGCGAGGAGATTGTGCGTCACCCATTGCTCATCGACCCCCGCACGCCGGCTGACATCGAGGCAGGTGCACCACTGGTGAAGACAAAAGTCATCTCGCTCGACGACTCGTCGGTGAAACTGCGTGCATGGGTGTGGGCGTCCTCTTCGATGAACGCCTTCAATATGAAGTGCGACCTGCTGAAGGACATCAAGGAACGCTTCGACCGCGAGGGCATCGAAATCCCGTACCCGTACTTCAACCAGGTGTTGGTGAAATAATTACCTCACTTTCACATCCACGTGCTTCAACTTTTTCTTGTCTGACGAGGGACCGTAGTAGATACGATAGGTACCAGGCGTACACGCAAGAGCGCCGACATTATTGTCATATACGCAGAGTTCTTTTTCCGTCAGGGTGAAGGTCACACTTTCTTTTGACTTTGCTGGGAGATTTACACGCTTAAATCCACGCAGGGCATAACATGGGCCTTCTTTTTCGCCGAGTTTCGTCACATAGAGTTGCACGACTTCCTCGCCGTTGTAGTTGCTGGTGTTCTTCACGGGAACAGTCAGCTTGATACCTTTCTCCAGCTGACCTTTAAGGGCAACGAAACGTTTGGAGAGGCGTAACGACAGTTTGCCAATGCCAACGCGCTTCGAATCCTCAGCCCCGCCCCAATGGGCACGACCATACTTGAACGTGCTGTAGCTGAGTCCGTAGCCAAAGGGGAAAAGCGGACGTTCCGTCATGTAGCGATAGGTGTGGCCGGCGTTCATGTTGTAATCCTCGTAGTCGGGTAGCTGGGCATCGCTTTTGTGAAAAGTGACAGGCAGACGACCTGCGGGATTGTAGTCGCCGAAGAGCACGTCGGCAATGGCAAGACCTCCGTCCTGCCCGTTGTACCACCCCTGCACAATGGCGTCACAACTCTTCGTCTCAGGTTCGAGGGCGATGGCAGAGCCGGACATATTGACGTAAACGACACGCTTGCCCGCTTTGCGAAGGGTGGCAAGGGTCTTGCGCTGTACGGCAGGAAGTTCAATGCTGGTACGGTCGCCTCCGCGGAATCCCTCGAAGTCAACGCGCATCTCCTCGCCCTCTAGTTGGGGAGATATACCGCCCACATAAATGACGTCGTCAATACCTTCCAAATTGGCAAGCAGCTGTTCATCGGAAAGCGGTTCCTTGACGCCCAAGTCGAAGTTGAGCTGGGCATCGGCACGGAAGAACGAGAAAAGGATTTCAATCGTATAATCTTTGCCCTTCTCGACGGACACAGGTTTGCAGTCGGCCTTGCGGGAGCCATGCCCCTGACTGAATCTGCTGATTGGCTCGCCATTGACGAACACAGTACCCCGTCCGTTGACGAAGAGGGTAAAGAGGATTTCCTCGGTACGATCGGCATGATAGGTAGTGATGTAGCGTGCGCTGAAATCCTCCAGGGGAACGCCGGGGGCAAACACCGTATTGCCCGACGTGCAAAGCTGGAAGGGTGCTGACAGATGATCCGTCGCAATAGGCTCACCCTCAAGGTCTACATTGCCGTAATAGACGGCATCAAAGCCCTTTCCTGCTGCCGTTGAGCAATTGCCGAAGCGGCTCTGAAAGGTCTCGGCATTGACGAGTTCACTTACTTTATTATAAAATACGGCATCGGGGTCGCCCAGTTTTGAACGTATACCCTCGAGGACGCTGTAGGTGCGACGAGCCATGCCGTAGTAGTTTCCCCAATGAGAGAGCGAGTCGGCGGCGTTAGGGCCGATGACTGCCAGACGGCGACTGCCCGAGTACGCCGAGGCATCCAGCGGAAGCACACCGCGCTTGTTCTGCAGGAGCACGATTGTCTCGCGCGCCATCTGATGTGCCAGCGCATCGTGTTCGTCGCAGGCGATGACATCAGGAGAAATCTTCGTCCATTCGACGATACTATCGGGATCCATCTCGCCCAACTGGAAGCGGGCACGCAGCAGGCGGAAAACCGATTTATTGACCTGTTCCTCCGTCAGCAAGCCGCGCTTGACGGCTTCGGGGATATGGCGGTAGGTGCCGCCACAGTTGAGATCGGTGCCGTTGATGACGGCATCAGCCGTAGCGCTGGCGGCATCGGGATGGGTGCGATGGTTGTCATAGCTCTTCGAATAGAAGTCGTCGATGGCACCGCAATCGGAAACGACAACATCGTCATACCCCCACTGGTTACGCAGGATCTGCACCAGCAGCGTGTTACTGCCACAGCAGGGTTCGCCCTCGAAAGCATTGTAGGCGCACATCACCTCTTTTACGTGTCCCTCGCGCACAAGGCGCTCGAAGGCATAGAGGTACGTCTCGGTCAGGTCGCGCAAGGATATATTTTCCGCGTTAAAGGCATGCCGCTTGTATTCAGGGCCGCTATGGATGGCATAATGCTTCGCACAAGCATGTAGTTTGTCGTACTTGCTGTCCTCTGGGCCTTGCAGACCGCGCACGACGGCAAGTCCCATCGTGGCAGTCAGGTAAGGATCCTCGCCGTAGGTTTCCTGCCCGCGTCCCCAGCGGGGGTCGCGGAAGATGTTGATGTTGGGCGTCCAGACGGTGAGTCCTTGATAACGCGACGAACCGCCCGACTGTTCATAGAGGGTATGCTTAGCACGCCCCTCATCGGAAGCTGCAGTAAACACCCTCTCCACCAACTCGGGGTCGAAGGAGGCAGCCATGCCTATTGACTGCGGGAATACGGTGGCCAAGCCCGAGCGGGCATAGCCGTGTAAAGCTTCGCTCCACCATCCGTAGCGGCGGATGCCCAATTCGGGGATGGCGGCAGATTCATCAACCATCAGCGCAGCCTTCTGCTCCAGCGTCAGACGCGACACGAGGTCGGCGGCACGTTCGTCGGGCGTGAGGTTCGGATCCTGATAGGGATAGAGTGCCTGAGCCATCAAAGCCACAGCGCTGCCGAGTAGCAACGAAAGAAGAATAATCGGACGTTTCATGGGTTTGGATATTTAGGGTTTTGAGTTTCCTGACAAAGGGTGATAACGTAGTCACGCGTGAAGTCAAAGCGAAGGTCGTACTCCTTGTCGTTCGCTGTACATACGGCCGATGTGCTTGCCCAGAGAGGGGTAAGGGCTCTTGTCGAAGGGGGTAGATCCTGTGGCACTAGTACAGTGAAGGCTTCCTGAAAGTCAAGCTTACGGATGCCCACCACTTTGTAGAGAGCTTCCTTCGCCGTCCACAGCAACAGTTCACCGTCGGGCGAACGGTAGGCTGATGAATGAAGCGCTTGTTGTTCGGCTGCATTGACGTACTTGTGGCGGACGCGCATCACCCTATCCGTGCGGCGCTCGATGTCGATGCCCACAGCAGTCACGGGGTTCCACGCGAGAGCGATGTAGCCCTTCGTGTGCGAAATGCTGATGTGGTACGAGTGGTCAACAAGTGAGGGGCGCCCATCGGCGTTGTAGCCGATGCGCTTGTCGCCGCCCAGACACTCGGCCAGCAGCAAGCGCACAGCCAGCCACTCGCAGCGCCGCGAGGGGTTGTGGAGTGCCAGCAATCCCTCCTGTACCTCAGCGAACGCCTCGGCTGTCTGTACCGCAGCCAACTGGGCGAGCAGCTCGTTCTCGTCGTTGAACAGTTGCCCCACGGCCACGTAAGTGCCGGTACCCTTAATCAGACGGTCACTCCACTGCATGCACCACCACTTTCACTTTCACGATGCGCCGAGCATCCATCTCCAGCACCTCGAACGAGTAGTTCTCGTAGTCGATGGTTTCGTTGAGTTTAGGGAAATCGCCTTTCAGTTCCAGTAGCAAGCCTGCCAGCGAGTCGGCATCGCCCGACACCTCATCGAACGTGTCATCATCGATGCCCAGCACCTTGCAGAAGTCACTGAGCAGCGTCTTCGCCTCAAAGACATAGGTGTTGCTGTTGAGCTTCGTATAGGTTTTGTCCACCTCGTCGTACTCGTCGTTGATTTCGCCGACGATTTCCTCCAGGATGTCCTCCATGGTGACGATGCCTAACGTGCCGCCGTACTCGTCGACCACGATGGCGATGTGGCACTTGTCGCGCTGGAACTCGCGCAGCAGTTCGTCAATCTGCTTCGTCTCAGGCACATAGACAGCCTTTCTCACCAGCCGCTGCCAGTTGAAATCGGCCGGGCGGTCAAGGTATGGCAGCAGGTCCTTGATGTAGAGGATGCCGCGGATGTTGTCCACCGTATCCTCATAAACGGGTATGCGCGAAAAGACGTTCTCCGCCACGAAACGTAGCACCTCGTCATAATCCTCAGAGATGTCCAGTGCCATCATGTCGAGGCGCGACGTCATCACTTCCTTCACCGTCTCATCGCCGAAGCGGATGATGCCCTCCAGAATGTTCTGCTCCTTCGAGAGCTCGCGCTTGTCTGTCAGTTCCAACGCCTGTTCGAGATCGTCGACGGAGAGGTTGTCGCCGTGCGAAGGCATCTTATCGACAATCACCGACGAACGTGCCAACATCCCCGCCACGGGCGAGAATATCTTCGTCAGGGCGTAGATAACGGGCACCACCCTGCGGCAGAACTTCAGCGGATGGCCTGCCGCATAGAGCTTCGGCATAATCTCGCCGAAAAGCAGCAGGATGAACGTCAGCAACACCGTAATGCACAGGAACTCCACCCATGGGGCAGCAAAGTGGAAGATGTCCATCAGTGCGTAGTTAGAGAGAAGGATGATAGTGACGTTCACCAGATTATTCGTTATCAATATGGTGGCGAGCAGACGTTCTGGCCGTTCCAGCAGGCGCAGAATGGTGCGGTCGCGCAAGCCGTCGCTCTCCTCCAATGCCCCCTTGTCGGTGGGCGACAGGGCGAAGAAGGCAACCTCGCTGGCAGAAATGTAACCCGAGCACACTAGAAGCAGAGCCGTCAGTACCAGAGCCACAATGGCACCTGCCGAAGGCGGAGTAACGGTGATTATGCTACAGAACATGGTCGATTGATAGGGTTATCAGGAGTAGCCACTTATCATTTGTAACTATCACTTCATTTCAGGTCGTCGGCCGTGAGGTTCTCGTTGACGGGGACTTCCGCTCCGTCTCCGACGATGGCAGGACGCGGCGACAGCAGCTCCAGTGTATCAGCATACACTTCACAGACAGTACGGCGAATACCGTTTTGGTCGTCGTACGTGCGGTAGCGCAGTTTCCCCTCCACGTAGATGCGATCGCCCTTATGGACGTACTTTTCCACCGTCTCGGCAATCTTACCCCAGAAGACGATGTTGTGCCATTCCGTGCGGTCAGGCACGGTGGCTCCGCTCTGCATGGTGTAGCCGCGCTCGGTCGTAGCCAGCGTGAAACTCGCCACAGCACTACCCGTGTCAAAGTAGCGCACCTGGGGCTCGCGCCCCACATTTCCTATCAAGATGACTTTGTTGATGGACATAATATCTCCGTTTTACTTCACAGACTTATTTTTGCCACAAATTTACGACAATTATTCCAAAACGCCAAATAATTTCCGAAAAAAAGCACCTTCCGTTCCCATTTCAACTCCCCGTGAATTCACGAATGCAAAGACATCAGGATTTACGAAACCTCAATATTTATTCATAGGGATTCGCATTTTTTGAAGAAAAGAGGTGTGAAAAAAATGGAGGAAAATGCCGCGATAACGGTTATAACCGGAACGAAAAAAAAGGAGTAAAAAGGCGTTTTTGCGCTTTGAAAAGGGCATTTTTCGGCCGAAAGAAGGGCATTTGCAGACTTAGCAAGCCATTCTTTCGGACCGACCTTTTTCAACAACTTGTTGTTTTACTTTGAATCTTACCTTCAAGCAGCAGACATTTTTTTGCGCTTTCCGTTTTTCTGCGCATCCCATTCCCACTTCCTCGCTCGTCTTATACGCCCATTGGATTATCGGAATAACCCATTGGGCTGTCGGCATAGTCCACTAGGCTGTCGGCATAGTCCACTGGGCTGTCGGCATAGTCCACTGGGTCGCGAGATGTGAAAACCAGTACGGTGGGACGATTACTCTCTGTCGCCGAGCAGCAGGGTGACGAGGCGTGGGAGAGCGTAGTCGTCAAGGTCATCTATCCTTATTGTATTATACAAAGGGGAAGGGGGGAGCTCGCCTTGAACCTCAGCTTCATAGAGCGTGGCGTGGATGACTTGATGCGACAGCACATGACGCCGCGTGGCACAGAAGCGGAAAGCGGGGGTAAGAGAATTAATGTCCTTAAGGTTGTTAAGATCCTTAGGAACTTTAAAATCATTAAGGTTGCCTGGGGTTTCCAGCAGGGGGAGTTCGTAGAGGCCGCGCCAGATGTCGTTGGCGGTGCGGTGGTGGAGGTACATGTGGGTGGCATTGTGGACGTAGAAGTAATGGAACCAGCGCTCGGTGACCTTCGTGCGATGGCTCTTCACGGGGAGCTCGTCCACCATCCCGCGCGCCAGCGCGAGACACTTCCCCACAAGGGGACAGACGTCGCAACGAGGCGAATGGGGCACGCATTGCAGGGCGCCGAACTCCATAATGGCCTGATTGTAATGCGCCGATGCCTCACCAGGGAGCAGCTGGGTGGCCATCTGGGCGAAAAGCTTCTTGCCCGACGTAGTGTCGATGGGTTCCGTTGCGGCAAAGAGGCGTGAGAGGACGCGATAGACATTGCCGTCGACTACAGCCAACGGGATCCCGTAGGCAAACGATCCAATGGCGGCAGCAGTGTATTCGCCCACCCCGCGAAGGCGCAACAATCCCTCGTAGGTGGTGGGGAAGCCTCCCTGCGCAACAATCTGACGGGCAGCAGCATGGAGATTGCGGGCGCGACTGTAGTATCCCAATCCTTGCCAAAGGCGGAGCACACGATCCTCGTCAGCAGCCGCCAAAGCCTCCACCGTGGGGAACGTCCTAAGGAAGCGGACGTAGTAGTCGTAACCCTGTGCAACGCGCGTCTGCTGAAGGATTATTTCGGAAATCCACACAGCGTAAGGATCACGCGTCTCGCGCCAAGGGAGCTCGCGATGATGGGTGTCGTACCAGTCAATCAATATCTCAGCAATCGCATCCATTTTTACACATAAAAAAGCTTTTTGCGCCTTAATCGGGGGCAAAAATAGCCCATAATCACCAAGAAATAAAAAAAAATGATAAAAAAAAGTGGTTTTTTTTTTTGATGAAAGGGAAAAGGTGTATATTTGCACTCCGAAAAAAGCATTTACCATCGTATAACCAAATAAATTAACCCAAAAAAATGACAAAACAAGAAGTTGTAAGCGAAATCGCGATGAAGACCGGAGTTGACAAGCAGGATGCCCTGAAGTGTGTAGAAGCCTTTATGGAAGTAGTGAAAGGTTCACTCGTTAGCGGAGAGAATGTTTACCTGCGTGGTTTTGGTAGCTTTATCCTGAAGAAGAGAGCTCAGAAGACCGCCCGCAACATCTCTAAGAACACCACTCTGGTTGTCCCCGAGCATAACATCCCCGCCTTCAAGCCCGCTAAGGTTTTCATGCAGGGTGTTAAGGAATAATATTAAACCGTAAACATTTCATTACTTATGCCAAGCGGAAAAAAGAAAAAAAGACATAAAATGTCAACGCATAAGCGCAAAAAACGCTTACGCAAGAATCGTCATAAGAGCAAGTAAGCTCTTGTGAATAACAGAACAAAGAACAAACTTCGGGGATAAATGCTCTTCAGGGGTTTGTTCTTTGTCTTTTTTGTAATAAACCATATACCCCCGTGACAAGCGAATTATATTTAGACGTACAACCCAAGGAGATACACATCGCCCTGACCGAGGATAAACAGCTGGTGGAGTACCAGCGCGAGGGTCGTGAGGCTTCATGCACCGTGGGCAACATGTACCTGGGGCGCGTGAAAAAAATCATGCCTGCCCTCAACGCCTGCTTTGTCGACGTCGGCACCGAAAAAGAGGCCTTCCTCCATTACTACGACCTGGGGCTCCGCTTCAACTCTTACGAGAAGTACTTCAAGCAGATCACCAGCGACAAGAAGAAAATGCCTTCCTACGCCAAGGCACCCATACTGCCCGAGCTACCCAAGGAGGGGAGCATCAGCGATTACATCACACAGGGACAGGAAATCCTCGTCCAGGTGACCAAGGAGCCCATTAACACCAAAGGGCCGCGCATCACATGCGACGTCTCCTTTGCTGGGCGATTCCTTGTTCTCGAGCCCTTCTCCGACCGCGTGTCAGTCTCTTCGAAAATCAAGTCAAACGAAGAACGTGCACGCCTCAAGCAACTGCTGCAGAGCATCAAGCCCAAGAACTTCGGCGTCATTGTCCGTACCGCCTGCGAAGGCAAACGCGTGGCTGAACTCGATGCAGAACTTAACGTGCTCGTCAACCGCTGGCATGACGTCGTCAGCAAAATACAGGCAGGCGACAAAGCTCCTCAACTCGTCTTTGAGGAGACAAGCCGCGCCGTAGCTATGCTGCGCGACCTCTTCAACCCCTCCTATGAGTCGGTTTATGTCAACGACAAAGACGTTTTCTACCAAATACGTGACTACGTGTCGCTCATCGCCCCCGAGCGCGAAGAGGTCGTCAAGCACTATACGGGCAACCTGCCCATCTTCGACAATTTCGGCATCACCAAGCAGATTAAGTCGTCCTTCGGCCGCATAGTGCCTTACAAGGGTGGCGCCTATCTCGTCATCGACCATACCGAGGCGCTGCATGCCGTGGATGTGAACAGCGGACACCGCTCACACGGACGCTCTGACCAGGAGGTCAACGCCATCGAGGTCAACCTGGGAGCCGCCGACGAATTGGCACGCCAGCTCCGCCTGCGTGATATGGGCGGCATCATCATTGTTGACTTCATCGACATGGACACGGCCGAGAACCGCCAGAAGCTCTACGAACGCATGTGCGAGAACATGAAGCGCGACCGCGCCAAGCACAACATCCTACCCCTGAGCAAGTTCGGCCTTATGCAGATTACTCGCCAGCGCGTACGTCCGGCTATGGATGTGCAGGTCGAAGAGACCTGCCCCACATGCTTCGGAACAGGCGTCATCAAGTCGTCCATCCTCTTCACTGACACGCTTGAAAGCAAAATCGACTATCTCTCGCGCAAACTGAAGGTCAAGCGTTTCGACCTTCACATCCATCCCTACGTGGCTGCCTACGTTAATCAGGGTCTTCCATCACTCGCCATCCGTTGGAGAATGAAGTACGGTTTCTCTTTCCGCATCGTCCCTAACCAGTCGCTGGGTTTGCTACAATACACCTTCTACGACAGTCGTCACAACGAAATCGACATGAAGGAAGAGCAGGAGATGATGGAGAAAAAAGAGTAACATCAAGTACAAAATCAAAAAGTTAGTGCAAGGTGATTCCCCAGGCGGGAGTCCCCTTGCGTCTTATTTAATCCCCCGCGCATTCAATGCCGCCTGATAGCGGCGCGCATTGGCGTTATGCTCGGTGAGGGTAGTGGCAAAGTTGTGATAGCCACTGAAATCCTCGCGTGCGCACATATAGATATAATTATGTTGGGCGGGATTGAGCACCGCCTCTAATGCCTGCACCGTAGGGATGCGTATTGGCGTGGGAGGAAGACCGGTATGGAGATAGGTGTTATAGGGCGACTCCGTTTTCAGATGCTCGAAGAGGATGCGGCGGAGCGTAGGATTGCCCACGGCGTACTTCACTGTAGGGTCAGCTTGAAGCAACATTCCCTTGCGGAGACGATTCAGATAAAGCCCTGCCACAAGGGGTTTCTCATCTACCTGAGCCGTCTCTTCATCTACGATGGAGGCAAGCGTAGCTACTTCGTCAGGCGTAAGGCCGACAGTTTGAGCCTTTTTCCTACGCTCGTCGTTCCAGTAGCAAGCACACTCCTTTTCCATCCGCTGTAGAAACTCGTCGGGCGAGAGTGTCCACCACACCTCATACGTATTGGGGATGATGTGCGCCATCTGCTCGGGACGTGTGAACACGGCGGCAAACTGTGCCGAGTCGGCCATAAGACGCTGACCCAATACCCCAGCCAGAGAGCCGAAGTTTCTTGCTGACGGCACCACGATGCGCACTGGCGTCTGATTGCCAGAGAGCAATCGATTCCAGATATCTCGCATCGAATCGCCCGGCCGCACGGAATAATTACCTGCCCGAAAGACCGCCGAGCGACGGGTGAGCCAACAAAACCCTCGCACATCACACTGTGCGGCCTCCCGGACTTTCTCTACCACCGCCTCTGCCCCTTCGTCGGGACGAATCTGCAGTGTGCGTTCCTCGTCCAACTTCACCAACGGACTCATCACGTAGTACCAACCTGCGGCACCCACAGCGCCTGTCACAACTACTGCCACTACGGCAGCAATGAGAATTATTTTACACGTCTTCTTCATATCTGCCGCAAAAGTAATACTAATTGAAGAATTTGGAATGAGGAATGAAGTTTTTTTTGCATTATCGGGCAGAAAGTACTTCCAACAATGGAGCTGCACCCCGTTTCAGATACCCATGCTCGAAAAACGAAAATAAATTTGGTAATTCTCGCGTTTACTTGTATCTTTGTCCCCACAATTACCTTAAAAAATAGAAGACAATGAAACAGACCCTCACCGTCATGTCAGTCCTTGCACTGATAAACCTCGCTGCATTTGCCCAGCGCGAAGCCACATTGACCATCCACCCCTCGAAGGGTGAGTACACCATCAACCGTAACATCTACGGCCAGTTCGCAGAACACCTCGGCACCTGCATCTACGGCGGCCTCTGGGTCGGCGAGGGCTCCACAATCCCCAACACCCGCGGCTACCGCAACGATGTGGTCAATGCCCTGAAGGAACTCCATATCCCCGTATTGCGCTGGCCAGGAGGTTGTTTTGCTGACGACTATCATTGGGAAGACGGCATTGGCCCCCGCTCACAGCGCCCCAAGAAAGTCAACTCAACTTGGGGAGGAACGGTGGAAGACAATTCGTTCGGCACCCATGAGTTCCTCAACCTCTGCGAAATACTTGAGTGTGAACCTTACGTTTCAATGAACATTGGCAGCGGAACCGTGCGTGAGACGGCTGACTGGGTGGAATACATGACCGCCGACAACGGACCTCAGGCAGAACGTCGCGCACGCAACGGACGTCAGGATCCCTGGAAGGTCAAATTCATCGGTATCGGCAACGAAGCATGGGGTTGTGGAGGCAATATGACGCCCGAATACTATGGCGATGAGTACAAGCGCTACGCCACTTACTGCCACGATTTTAGCGGCAACCATCTCTTCAAGATCGCTAGCGGCGCCAGCGACTACGACTACCAATGGACAGAGACGCTGATGAAGAACGTGGGCAACCGCGCCAACGGCCTCTCGCTTCATTACTACACCGTGCTCGGCTGGAACGGCAGCAAGGGTAAGGCCACTCGCTTCACCAATGATGACTACTACTGGGCACTCGGCAAATGTCTGGGGATTGAGCCTGTCATCCAGAGGCATATCGGCATCATGGATCGCTACGACCCGAAGAAGCGCATCGGTCTCATGGTCGACGAATGGGGTACTTGGTGGGACGAAGAAGAGGGTACCATCCCTGGCCACCTCTTCCAGCAGAACACCATGCGCGATGCCTTCGTGGCCGCCCTCTCACTCAACGTTTTTCACAAATACACCGACCGTATCCAGATGACCAACATTGCTCAGATTGCCAATGTGCTCCAATCGATGATTCTGACAAAGGACGACAAGATGGTCCTCACCCCCACCTACTATGTCTTCAAGATGTACGTCCCCCATCAGGATGCCACCTTCCTGCCCTTCGACCTCAACTGCGACCAGATGGACGTGCGAAACGAACGTTTCAACCCCGGACGTAACAACGGCGATGAGGAACCCTATCGCCACCTGCCGATGCTCTCGGCCACCGCATCACGCAGCGCCGACGGGCTTATCCACATCTCGCTGGCTAACGTTGACCTCAAGCAAAAACAAACCGTCACCATCTCGCTAGACGACGTGAAGGCAACCTCTGTCACAGGCACCATTCTCACCTCGACGAACATCGCCGATCACAACACTTTCACCAATCCTTCAGTCGTACGAGATGCCCCCTTCACTGGTGCCAAGATTGACAAGAAAGACAAATCACTTATCACCGTCACCCTCCCCGCCAAGTCCATTGTAACACTGGAAGTGAACGCAAAATGATCTACCTCCTAATTGCTGCCGTTTGCGGCACGCTGTTCTCCATCGTCTTCAAAGTATGCCAACGACGGGGAATTGACACTATGCAAGCCATCTTGTTCAACTACGTCACAGGCATACTTGTAGCATGGATTCCACTGTTTGTTAAGCAGCTGACAGGTGGTCCTGCCGTTGTCAACCCATTCGCCCAAAGCTGGATCTGGCTAGCACTCCTGCAAGGCTTCTTCTTCATGAGTGGCTTCATCGTCATGGCACTCAGCACACGCCATTGTGGCGTTGCCCTCACGACTGTGGCTGCCCGCGCAAGCCTCATCGTCCCTGTCATCCTCAGCTGGATCATCCTTGCAGGCCCTGCCCCCCAGTGGATACCCGTCACACTGGTCATTGCAGCCCTCGTCATCATCGCTTTCGGGAAACGCGCAGAGAACACCTCGGGAAAGACCTCTGAGTGGAGAGCTTACGTGCTGTTCTTCTTCGTATTCCTCTTTTATGGCATCGCCGACTTCTCACTGAAGCTTGTCCAAAACACCGTTTCACTCCAGAGTGGTGATGACAGCGCACTCGTCAGCCGACAACTCACAGCCCTCACCGGCACCATCTTCCTTATGGCTGCCTTGCTGAGCTTGTTCGTCGTCCTCCTCCGTCCTAAGAGCCAAAGAACCCATTGGAGCTGGCGTTCGGCAGCTGCTGGTGCCCTCCTCGGCTTGGCCAATCTCGCCTGCACCACCTGCATCCTGCGCAGCCTCACCATCCTGCCCGCAGCCACCTTCTTCCCCCTCTACAACATCAGCATCGTTATTATAGGCACATTAGCTGGCATCTTGTTATTTAAGGAGAAGATTCGTCCCGTCCAATACTTCGGACTTCTTCTTGCCATTGTGGCGATTATCCTTTTCTTCCGTTGAACGTTAAAATGAAACTCCCCCTTTGTTGTTATTGAAAAAAAGTCTATCTTTGCACCCAAAAATAGAATACCATTCATTAATCGCAACCGTAAAAGAGACGTATATGAAAAACCTGTTCGTGAAGTTCGCCTTCCTGTTGATGATGCTAGCCGTATTTCCCCTGACGTCAAGCGCCGAGAACAAGTCGTTACCCCGAACCTTAAAAAAGGAATTCAAGGCCAAGAAGAAAGAGCTGAAGAAAGGCGGCTGGGAGATTTATGGCAGCGACCGCACAGCCGATGTCGTACTGATGAATCATTACCAGAAAATCAACGAATTGGGACCTGACGCAGTTATCATTATGGGTACAGCCACTTCGCCCATCAAGCGAGTACTACGGATCCAAGCCCAAACAGATGCAGGTTTGCGCTACGCCCAACAAGCCGGTAGCGACATCCAAGGGCGCGCCATTCGCGACGACCAGAATTTCGAGGAAGACCCCTCGCAATCATTTTCTCACTTTTGTTCTGTCTATGAAACAAAAGTACAACAGGAAATCAAGGGCGAGCTGAAGGAAAGCTACTCCATCATCCGCACCATCAAAGGCAACGTCAACGGCCAACGAGGCGACGTCTATGAGATGCAGACCTACTACTTCGTCGATCCCCACGGTGCCTCTCAAGCTCGCATTCGTGCACTGGAAGCGGCTGCCAAGGAATCCGAAGCCGCACAAAAATATGCCGAGAAATTAGCCTCATTTATCAAGGAAGGCGTCAACTATGATCAATAATAAGGTAATAGGACAAATTATGAGAAGCAAAGCTCTTTTTTTCCCATTTCTCATCCTACTCCTTACAATCCTCTTTCCCTTCTCCCTTACAGCTCAGGACATCGAGGAAATCAAGAACGACCCAGACTATCTCTGTGGAGAAGGACGTGGAGAATCTCTTCGCGAAGCTGACAATGAGGCACTCCGCGACCTCATCAGCAAAATCTCTGTATCGGTGCAAAGTGACTACTCTGACGTCACCTCTACACTTATCAACGGCAACGACTACAATGTCAATTCTGCTGTTAAGATGGTGGTCAACACCTACTCGCAAGCCACTCTACAGAACACCGAGCGCGTCCTCATCAGCGATGAACCCAATGCATACGTCATCCGTTATGTGAAGCGCTCTGATGTGGAGAAAATCTTTGAGAGCCGCAAACACAAGATGATGGAAATGGTAGCAAGCGCAGATAAAGCCGAACGAAGCGCTAAAATCGATGATGCCCTACGTTACTACTACTGGGGTTACTGCCTTCTCCAAAGCCTACCGAACGAAAACGAAGTTGTCACCCCAGGCGGCAAACTGCTCGTCAACTATATCCCCGAAAAAATGAACGCCATTTTCAACGAGTTGCGTGTCAACAAAATCAGGGAAGAAGGCAACTACATCGACTTGGAGATTCTCTACAAAGGTGAACCCGTCACCAGCATCGACTACACTTATTTCGACGGCCTTGACTGGAGCAACCTCTTCAGCGCCCGCGACGGCAGAGGAGTATTGGAAATGCGTCCGGGTGCTTCTATGGACAACCTCCGCATCAAATGTGAATACGAGTACGCAGGCGAAGCACACATCGATAAGGAGATTGCCAACGTCGTCAGCATCATGAGGGGCAAGGTCTTCCGCAATTCCACCCTAACAGTTGGTTTCAATCCGACTTTATCAGAGGATTCTGGCATGCCTGCCTCCCACGCGAAGGAAGACATTGATACAGAGTCCGTCGACAAAACAAGCACCTCCGACTTTTCCGAGATATCCTTAACCGATTTCGAAAAGCTGATTCCTAAACCAAATGCTGAGCTGAAACTGCTCACCGATGAAGAAGCTAAGCCCTACAAGACATCCATCGAACGTATCATCCATGCTATTGAAACCAAGCAGTACCGTAGTGTTGATGACTGCTTTACAACCGATGGATTGGACATTTTCGACCGGCTCGTCCACTACGGCAATGCCCGCATTCTTGACAAGTCCGATTATTCCTTCTTCACCATCGGCACGGAAGAAGTCACCTGCCGAAGCATCCCTATGAACTTCTCGTTCAAGGGAAACGGACGGCAATTTGTGGAGAACATCACCTTCACCTTCAACAACGAGCAGAAGGTAGACTGCCTTGCCTTCGGACTTGATGAAAAGGCATCCGAGGACATTCTCCACCATGCCCAATGGGGAGAAGAAGCTCGGAAGATTCTTACCGAATTCCTTGAAAACTACAAAACGGCCTATTCACTCAAACGTTTGGATTACCTCCAGCAGATTTTTGACGAAAATGCCGTCATCATTACGGGCAAAGTTGTCAAGAAAGCCCCTCCCAGCGGCGACAATCAGAAGTTTTATGCCAACAACAAATTCGTCAAGCTGACACGGCAGTCGAAACAGGAATACATGCGTAATCTCGAACGCAGCTTCAATAGTAAGGAATTCATAAACATCCGTTTTGCCGAGAACGACGTCGTCAAAGCAGGTAGAGGAGGTGAAATCTACGGCATCCAAATCCGACAAGATTACTACTCGAACAACTATGGTGACTCAGGTTATCTGTTTCTGATGGTTGACCTCAACGACCCGAAGAATCCCATCATCAAAGTTCGCGTCTGGAACCCCGAGCGCGACCCCGATTTTCAAGGAGTTGCTAGCTTTTGATAATAAAAATAAATTTGCTTATTCTAAAAAAATATTTGACTGGTTTGATTTTTTATTTGCCTGCTTCTGATTAAAAATATTAGCACCATGAGACTGAAATCCCTATCGACCGCCATCCTCCTTTGTGTACTCTTCATTCTTCCCGCAAAGGCACAAAACGACGACTTCAAGGCCTTCCGCGAAAAAATGTTAGGAAACTACAACGATTTTCGCAAAGGACTTCTTGACGAATATGCCGACTTCCTTGATCAAGCCTGGACAAACCTGGAGGAATTCAAGAAATTCGAGAAAAAAAGCGAGCCAAAGCTCGACAAACCACCTGTGGCTGACCCCGTTACGAAGAAGCCTACCTTCAAGCCCATGCCTAAGCCTAAGCCCAAGCCACAACCCAAACCTGTGGTGAAGCCCGAGCCACAACCCGAGCCGAAAAAAGAACCCGTTATCGAGGAACCCAAGAAGGAACCCGAAAAGGAACCCGTTATCGAGGAACCCAAGAAGGAGCCTGAAAAGGAACCCGTAATAGAAGAACCGAAAAAGGAACCCGAAAAGGAGCCTGTTATAGAAGAACCGAAAAAAGAGGAACCTGTGGTTGAACCCAAGCCTAAAAAGGAACCGAAACCCAAGGCTGAACCAAAGCCTAAGAAAGAGCCAAAACCCAAAGCTGAAAAGCCCAAGGCTGAGCCAAAGCCTAAGAAAGAGCCGAAGCCTAAAGCTGAGAAACCAAAGAAAGAACCCAAACCTAAGGCTGAGCCTAAGCCCAAAGCTGAAAAACCAAAGGCTGAGCCAAAGCCCACTCCCAAGCCAGCGCCAAAAACTGAGCCAGCGCCTGATTCTTTACTTCTGAAAAAGCCCCAACCACCGGTGGAATTCTCCCTCTATGGGATTCCCTTCGCCGTGCCCAAAGTCAAAGTAGAAGGAAACCTCGGTTCTGCCGACAGAGCCAAGATTGCAAAATATTGGAAAATGCTCCTCAAAGCCGACACCCAGAAAAGCGTCGAAGCCCTATTGCAAGCCTCCAAATCGTATAGTCTCGGAAGTTGGTGCACGCTGAAAGCCGTCGAGACGTTTGCGTCCAAGTGCGTCCAGCCAGGAGATATCGCTGCCCAGCGCACCCTCACCCACTTCCTCATGGTCAGTCTTGGTTACGATGTCCGCATCGCTTCGGGTGGTAATGCCGTCGCCCTGCTTGTGCCCTTCGACGAAACCGTCTATGCCACACCCTACTTCAACATCAACGGAAAGCTTTACTATATGTACCCCACCGATGCTATCCCGCAAAATGTTGGTGTCCAGACGTGCTCCATCCCCAGCGACAAAGACCTCGGCAATACTTTCGATCTCGTCATTAACCCGGGTTACCATCTGCCCTCCGACCCTCTTCCCTACTCCGTAAACTACGAGGACATGCGACTCGAGGGTAGCATCAACAAGAACCTTATCAATCTGATGAAGGAATACCCCACGACACTCATACCCTGCTACGCCTCCTCCAATCCCGATGAGGACGTCCGCCGCAATATCCTCGAGCAGCTCCGTCCCCAGATTGAGGGATTAGATCCCCTTACAGCTGCCAACGAACTGCTCCACTTTGTGCAGAAAGCCTTTGAGTATAAGACCGATGCCGAACAGTTTGGCACCGGAGTAGAAAAGACCTTCTTCTGCGAGGAAATGTTCTTCTACCCCTTCTGCGATTGTGAGGACCGCGCCGTGTTCTATTCCTACCTCGTCCACAACCTTCTCGGCCTCGACGTGGTGTTGCTTGAATATCCTGGTCACGAATGTACCGCCGTTGCCTTCCCTGAGCCCCTCACAGGTTCAGCTACGTCCATCACCTATCAAGGCCGCACATGGTATGTCTGCGACCCCACTTACATCGGATCCGACATCGGCATGTGCATCCCCCGCTACGCCTCCGTCGAGCCTAAGGTCTCCACGTGGTACTAAGGAGGGAAGCCGAGCAATCATTGACAACAACAAAAGCAAAGGCGCGGACGTTACTTGTTCGTGCCTTTGTTCGTTTTACTCTGAAAAAGAAGGGGGCATTCTATGCCAATCGGAGCAACACCATTAGAAAAGAGTGCTCTTTTATGCCGATTTAGGAAAATCGCTGAAAAAATTTGCAATTTCGTTTGGCATGTACTACCTTTGCTGCGAAGTTTGCCCATCCAACGGACCGGACAGGCTTCGCACGACATATTAAAAAGGAAGCGTTTATGCTTTTTCTTTTCATGTGAATCTGGACAATTCACGAAACTGAAGAAAAACCAGACGCTCCGTGTTGGTTGTAAATGTTTGGGCTCTGCTCACACTATACGCCAACGTGTGAGCAGTTTTTTATTTATCTTCAGTTTCAGGCAGTCCAGAGCCTACATGAAAAGGTAAGTCTAAATCAGGCTCACACTTTCTTTTTGTATGTCATTGAAAGCGGACATTAAAACATGAAGATATGAAAACAAGGAATCTATGGAATAGGCTGACCCTCATGATGGTCTGGCTGATAAGTACAAGCGCAGTTCTTTTCTCCTGCGGAGAACCCGAGGATGTCGGACCCAACGGGGGAACGACAAACCCCGACAAGGTCGTAGCCGACCCTGAAGGAACAATCATCCTTTCCATGCGCGACTTCGATAACGGCAACATCCGCATTGACGACAAGATCTACATCAACAAGGAAAACTGGACGGGAGAAGGATGCAGCTTCGTTTCCGTAGGCGAGATGAAGGGCTTGGGAAACATCGAGAGCATCCCCACAACGGGCTGGGCAAACCAGATGGGCATCTATCCCAACAACGGCTATGTGGCGTATAACCGCGCCAACGATGCCTATTACCGCATCTTTGTGACGGAATACCTCTACAACACTTCCGTAGAGATCATCGGCGCGAAGGTGAAGTACCAGAAACCGTTCTGCGGAAGGGATGAGGCGCTCAAGACGGAAACGAAAACCCTCTCCTTCACGGCCGAAGGTGGCACGGAAAAGGTCTTCTTCAAAAACTCCTCCCTTATCCCCTTCAGTGTGTCCAACAGCCAGTCGTGGTGCAAGGTACAGCGCATCTCAAGCAGCGATAACGCATTTCTCTACGACGGTATATCCGTCACCACGCTCGCAAGCGGCCTGCCCGCCATGCCCTCCGACACGATAACCCTTGAAACCCTGTATGGAAAGACACACACAATCGTAGTTCAACGTGAAGGCCACGCCTATCTGGAAGCATCTGCCGAATCGCTTGATTTTACCGCCTACAGCGGCTCATCGACCCTCATGTTGAAGACAAATATGAAGTGGGAAGCGTATGCCAGCGACTCGTGGATAGAACTCTCGCCCACATCGGGCGACGGAAACTCTTATGTGAAAGCCTCCGTCACAGCCAATGATTCCGGCAAGAGTCGTACGGGTACGGTGAAATTCATTGCTGATGGCAAATCTGCCTCTGTAGCTATATCTCAGGCAGGTGGAAGCCTGTCCGTTTCCCCTTCTTCCTTTGAGATAAGGGAGAGTGGCGAAACGAAGTCGCTGAAGTTGGCCACGCCCTCTACATGGACGGCAACAGCCAGCGATACGTGGCTGAAGACGACACCTGAATCAGGTAGTGGCGATGCCACACTTACCCTGATAGTCGAAGCCAACAACACCACAGCCACCCGCACAGGCACCATAACGTTTACTTCGGTCGATTGCACGGAAACGGTTGTCGTCACTCAGGCTGGAGGAAGCCTTTCCGTTTATCCGTCCACGCTAAGTTTCGGCGATGTGGGCGACACGAAGTCGCTGAAGATTCAGGCATCAAACGAACTGCTTGCATGGACGGCAGGCACGGATGATGCTTGGCTAAAACTATCACCTGATTCGGGCAACGGTAACGCCACGCTCATAGTTACCGCTGAAGCCAACAATAGCGCAGCAGAGCGTAAAGGTACCATTACTATCACCTCTGGCGACACGTCCATTCCTGTGGCTGTCACTCAGGCTGGCGGCAGTTTCTCCGTATCAACTACAACATTGAGTTTCATAGATGCTGGTGAAACCAAGCCGTTGAGCATCACGACATCGACATCGCTTCCCTGGACAGCAACAACTTCGATGTCTTGGCTAACGATCTCTCCTGAATCAGGCAATGGTGCCTCCACAATTTCGGTTACGGCAGAACCCAACAACAGCACGGCAGAGCGCACAGGCAAGTTGTTTGTTATCTCGGGCGACAAGTCTATTCCTGTCGTCGTCACTCAATCAGGTGGAAGTATCTCTGTTTCATCTTCCATTTTGAGTTTTGTCAATGCAGGGGAAACAAAGTTTCTCAATTTGCAAGCCTCGAATTCAATGCTTGCATGGAATGCAATAACAAATGATTCTTGGATAAAGGTGTCGCCTGAATCGGGTAGTGGAAGTGCCACGCTCTCTATTACGGCAGAATTCAACAATAGCACGAAAGAACGTTCGGGCAAACTGACCATCGTATCGGGCGACGTAGCCGTTCCCATTACCATAACTCAAGAAGGAGGAAGCGTCTCTGTTTCTCCCTCATCATTGGATTTTATAGATCGTGGGGAAACGAAATCGGTTAAAATAACCACACCATTTACATGGACAGCAACATCTAGTGGATTCTGGTTAAAACTATCTTCCACCTCTGGTAATGGCGATGCCACTCTCACGGTTACGGCAGAAGCAAACAACAGTACGGAAAATCGAAATGGTACGTTAACAATTGTTTCAAGTGATAAAACAATATCCGTTTCTGTCTATCAGGAGGGAGGAACTATTTCCGTCTCTCCCACCTCAATTCCGATGGTTTCAGAAAATGGAGGTTCGTTTCCAATAGAAATAACAACTTCAACGCCATTTGCGTGGACAGCAACAGTAAGCACATCCTGGTTAGCGTTATCTTCTACCTCAGGCAATGGAAGTTCAACAATTTCAGTAACAGTCAGGCCTAATGATACCTTTTGGGGCAGGACTGGTAACGTGACAATTACTTCAGGGAGAAGAACGGTTACTGTAAGTGTTTCGCAATCTGGTGCCATTAGCAATGACTGGGTGGATCTTGGCTTGCCTTCTGGTATACAATGGGCGACAAAAAACGTAGGAGCTGTTTCTCCCGAAGACTATGGCAATTATTATGCATGGGGTGAGATTGAAACAAAAGAGACTTATAACTGGGAAAACTACAAGTGGGGCAAAGGTACCGCGACCTCTATGACAAAGTACAATACTAATAAAAACTACGGTACTGTTGATAATAAGATTATTAGTCTTGAGCTATCGGATGATGTCGCTTATCAGACGTCAAATCAAATGCATATTCCAACATTAAAAGAGTGGGAAGAACTAATTACGTATTGTACTTTTGAATGGACTGTGAACAATGGGGTGAGAGGCTATAAGGTTACTAGTAAAATCAATAATAACTATATCTTTATTCCTGCTGCCGGGTATTTCGGAGGAAAGAATTGTATTCTCATGGGAAGTAGTGGATTATATTGGTCATCGTCTCTAAACACCGAAGCTCCAAATATGGCAAGGGGGATGTGTTTTACTTCGGGAGAAACGAGGTATTTCACTGATAATCGTTCCTATGGTTGTAGCATCCGTCCAGTATTTAAACCGTAAATGATGTGTTTGGAAAAGAGAAAGCACCCGCTATGAGCAGGTGCTTTTCTTTTGATGGGGGCCAAAGGGGTAAAAACCGTTTGCAATTTGCAATTTTGCACACCTTAGGCTGTCCTACGGTAGCTGCCATTGTCGTTGCCTGCGCGGATGCGCTGGGCTTTGCCGTCGTCCTGAAGTTCGCGTTTTTTTATGTTTTTCGCGAAAAAAGGCCAACACTTACCTTTTTGCCATTAACATTCAGGATAATAGCAAGTTAGACAAGGTAAGCGTTGTTTAAACACTTACCTAACACTTACCTATCACCTACCTCAACACCTCATTTTTGTAGATTATAGAGCAGAAGTTTTAGCGGTAGGGGTACAATTAGGAGTAAGACCCATTTTTTGTGTCCAATTTCTTGGGTGCAGTTCAAGGTGTCAGGTAGGTGTTAGGTAAGTGTTTCACAAACACCTACCTGCCCTAACGCATTAATAGAAAACCATTTGCAACCGAAAAGGTAAGTGTTTGGGGTGTTTGTGCAAAAAAGACTCAGTTCATGTCACAATGGATGGAACGGAGGCTTCGGGCGAGGTCGAGAATGCCGTGTTTGATGCTAACGGAGCAACGTTTGATTCTATCGGCACAGCGTCTGATTCTATTAGCGTAGCGTTTGATTCTATCGGTACAGCGTTTGACGCTATTAGAGTAGTATTTGATTCAATGTAGCTAATCCAGATAATTGTCAGGAGTAATCACTACGGCTTCTTTTTACATCATAGGCTTCAAGAAAAGGGAGAGAAAAGCGAAAAAAAGGAAGACCGAAGCCTCCCAGAGATAAAACAGCCTTTGCTATGCAATATGGAAGTACGGCGTCAGAGTAGTCCCATTTCCTTGACAATGGCTTTCATAGCCTCATCCTTTACGCTTGACGCGTCAGCTTTATCATAGATATAGACAAGGGCTATCACCATATCGTTCATCGAAATGATGACGTTGCAGGTGATAACTCTTGCACCGCCAGCCTTACCGCGTCCTTTACTTCTGATGTTCATGCGTATTATACGCAGGCCACCACCCAAGTCAACTCCCTGATATGGGTCTTGCTCAAGGCTCTGGCGCAGTGCCAACAAATCATCCTTCAACGAAGGATAGCGTTTCGACAGAGCCTTGACGCTCTTGACGAAATCAGGTGATGGGCGAAACTCAAAGTTCATTCATCATGTCCTCCCATGAGCCAAAGGATACTTTGCCCTCCTTGAAGTCTTTTGCCTGCTGGGCTGCATGACGGAATTCTCCGAGAAACTTCTGGCGCTTCGAAGAGGGTGCTTTCGTTTCGTGGATGACTTTTACGTCCTCTACTCCTCCTATCCGGCTAAGCACCTTGCGCAGGTCGGACACGATGCTACGGTCTGAGATTTTCAAAACAATCTGTGTCATAGTAGTATGCTTTTCTGCCCGCAAAGGTAAGGCATTATTTTTGAAAACCAAAACAAAGGGTACTTTTTTTCTTAATGACGTCAGGCCCGGTGTTTGCCGGGTCTGAACGTGTCTTCGGGGTGGAGCTGGAGGGAGTCGAACCCTCGTCCAAACGAGGAAGCCATATGCTTTCTACATGCTTATCCCTGCATTGGTTTTCGAGCAGCGGCAGGCGCAGGGCGGCCAACCGATGCCTTATCCTCGAAAAAGTTTAACCATTGGAGCGAGGCCTCCGCAGGCGATTCCCGATTTTCCTGCACCACCTTGTCGACGAGCTTCGGGACGAGAGCTTCCGGGTGATGTCTCGTCTCAGCACCTTGTGCCGAGATTAAGCCAGTGATCTACTATACTTCAATCAAGCAGCGAGAGCGTAGTTGTTTTCGCCAATTAATTGTCGACCGATGATATTTAAGTGCTACCTGTCAACGCACTGCATGCTTACATACCTCTTCTGCCCGCTGTCAAAACCGGTCAACCCCGATGTGAGTGAGCGCAAAGGAAACTTGTTTCCGTTTGCCGAGCGAACAAGGGGAAGGTGAAGCCAACCCCGATGTGAGTGAGCGCAAAGGAAACTTGTTTCCGTTTGCCGAGCGAACAAGGGGAAGGCATAGCCAACCCCGAGATTTGTTTGCGCGGCAAAGGTAGCGCAAAATAAAGGAAGAACAAAACAAAAATGGGTTTTTTATTTTTCCTACAAGAAAAAACGTGTGTTTTCTATCCTCAAACCTCAAAAAGTGAAACAACCTCCTATTATAATTTGAAAATCCTTTTCACCTCGGCAGCGATATAATGCCCCATCAGTTCCTGTCCAGGTTTATCGGGATGAAGGCCATCACGCAGATACTTTCCTGGGGCGAAGGGACGTTCATCTTCTTCACGAATGCCCACCCCATTGTAGCAATCAATGAGGGGGACCTTAAACTGACTGCAGACTTCCTGCAGACGTTCTATTTTCTTACGATTGATGGCATTATGTTCAGGATTACCCGTTTGGATAGGAGTGCAGACGAAAACCTTACATTTCGGAAAGCGTTTCTTAATGGCCTTTATGGAGTACACAGCCCCCTCCACCATAGCATCGAGGTCCGTATCGTTGGTTCCCATAGCGAAGCCGAAAAGGTCGGGTGCAGGATATTCTCCTGCATCTACTTCGGCAATAAATTTCTGAATATGGACTGGGGCGCAGTTGTTGTGGCGCTTACGCAGTTCTATCGAATCCGTTGTCGGCAGCCACCCCCAAGAGATACCAAGGAAATCTGCCGAGCCATATTCCTGAGTGTCGTCATGCGACGCCCACGTTGCCGTACCTACACCTACATTATGGTGTGTGGCACAACCAAGGTCTGCAACAAACGTTGCTGACCATTGGTCACCAGAGGTTATGCTATCTCCGTCACAGCCAAAGTTTAAAGGCTCAGATTCACTACATGCTATTAATAGAAAGATTACATAAACTCCTGCAAAATAGCACGCCAAAGAAGGATGAAAAAATCTTCTAATCATTCTATAGTTTTTTACTATTCTTCACTACGTACAAGCTTCAGCTGTTCGTTGATTTCTGCGATACGTTTTGTTGTAAGAGGATAGAAATAGGTGACAACAACTGCAAGCACAGAAACGAGAGCGGGAATAAAGCTCATAAGCATCTTCAGACAAGTAATAGCGCTATCGGGTTGGGTGAAACCCGCCTCGGCATTGGCAACATAGCCGCAGGCAGCCAGAAGCCAAGTCACAGCGGCACCACCTACAGCACCGCCAAACTTCTGTGCCATAGAGGCCGACGAGAAAATAAGACCTGTCGATGCCGTCTTGTACTTGAGTTCTGCATAGTCGCTCACATCGGCATACATGCTCCAGACAAGTGGGCTTTGGATGCCCGTAAAGATGCTGATAATCACCTGAAGGACAAGCATCGCCCACACTCCGCCATTGGTTACGGGGATAAAGAAGAACATCACGCTCAACACAATAAGACAGATGTTAACCATGATGAACGTTGACTTCTTACCCAGCTTATTGGTAATAGGAACAGCAAGTGCCACACCCACCATGTTGCTGATTTCTCCGATAGTAAGGAATAATCCAGCAAAAAGCAGGAAACTGATGCCGAGGGCGGGGATGGATAAGGCATATTTTGTGCCCAGTATATCAGCAAAGAAGAAGGCAACCGTAGAGCCTCTGACGGTATTGAACAGGTTGCTGCAAAGGGCGGCGCCAATCATCAGCCACCATGGCTTGTTGTGCACCAACATCTTCAAGTCGCTGCCCACAGACACTTTCGACACGGTATGGAGGTGTTCCTTTGTGAGGAGGAAGCAGAGAATGAAGAGCACAAACACGCCACATGAAATGCATATCATAGCCCCCTGCCATCCCTTAGCCGTGTCATAGCCGCCCAGCGCGCCACAGAGCGGCTCCCAGATGAGCAAACTGATGAAGGAGCCCGTGTAGGCAAAGAACATACGGAAAGACGAGAACACCGTCTTCTCCTTCGAGTTGTCCGTCATAACGCCAAGCATCGAGCCATACGGCACGTTGATAGCCGTATAAATCGTCATCATCAGGATATAGGTGACATATGCCCACACAAGTTTGGCAGCATAGCCCCAGTCGGGAGTAGTGAAAAGCAAAATGCCGCAAATACTGAATGGAGCTGCAATCCACAACAGATAAGGACGATACTTGCCCCAGCGCGTGTGTGTACGATCTGCAATAATGCCCATCATCGGATCAGAAACAGCATCCCAGACGCGAGTAATCAACATAAGCAAACCCGCATCTACTAAACTGAGTCCAAAGATGTTGGCATAGAAGAACGGAAGGTAATAAGAAAAGACTTTCCAGAACGACGATGATGCCATATCGCCAAAGCCATAGCCGATTTTCTCCTTAAGTGTTGCCATCGATATAGATTTTGATTATGACCTGTGCATTATTTTCATATTCTTATCTATCAGCGCCTTCAGCGTTTCTACAGATGAAGCTGTAGTTAAGCCATCCGCAGGGGTATTCATACAGTAATCGACGAGTTTTTCAACCGCTGATGTTGCCACGTGCATCCGCGTATCGCTGGAGGCATAATAGATGAACACCTTGCCATCCTCGTCGGCAATCCAGCCATTGGTAAACAAGACGTTAGAAACATCGCCTATACGCTCATCACCTACTGGTGCCATGAAATACCCGGCAGGCGAAGCGATAACCCGAGCAGGGTCGTCGAGTGCCGTCATGTACATGTATAGCACATAGCGCAGGCCTGCCGCACAACCACGCACGCCATGTGCCAGATGAAGCCAGCCCTGCGGAGTCTTGATGGGGTGAGGCCCTTCGCCGTTTTTCACCTCCTTGATGGTGTGATAATGGCGCGGGTCGATGATCGTCTCCTCCTTGATTTCTGCGTGCGTGATGTCATCTATCAAGGCCCAGCCGATACCTCCGCCTTCGCCTGCGTCAATAAAACCATCCTGCGGACGAGTGTAGAGGGCATACTTGCCACTCACAAACTCGGGATGCAACACCACATTGCGCTGCTGAGTGTGGGTTTTCAAGTCGGGCAGACGCTCCCATGTCTTGAAATCCTTTGTGCGGCAGATGGCAGCTGTTGCAGTAGCTGACGACAAGTCCCCTGCAGGAGCCGTGTCGTCGTGACGTTCCGCACAGAAGATGCCATACACCCAGCCATCCTCGTGTGCCGTCAAGCGCATGTCGTAGATGTTGGTAGCAGGGATTACGTCCTCGGGCATGGTGACTGGATAGTCCCAAAAGCGAAAGTTGTCGATGCCGTTAGGACTCTCTGCCACAGCGAAAAACGACTTACGGTCAGCACCTTCCACGCGAACGACGAGCAGGTATTTGCCTTTCCATTTGATGGCTCCGCTATTGAAGGCTGCATTCATGCCGATTCGCTCCAGCAGCAGGGGGTTCGTTCGTTCATCCAAGTCGTAGCGCCAGAAGACAGGGGTATGCTCTGCCGTCAAAATGGGGTGTTTATATCGTGTGACGATGCCGTTTCCACCCTCCACAGGCTCGTTCGGACGACAAATCAAAGCTTCGTGTGCAGCAAACAACTCTGCCACTCGTTCGTTGAAAGATTTCATTTCCTAATATCTTTTGCAAACACGGTACGGGGATTGTTGTAGAACTCCATGAAGTCGGCTTCGGACTCATGCCCAGGATAGATGCCGTAGTGGTGCGTCTCCCTATCCCAAGCATTACGCCAAACAAGCACGTAGGCTACGGGAGCATCGCCCAAGGCGGGAAGCAGCGTGCCCGTCCACCAAGTGGGGTCAGGAGTCCCCTCGAAGCCTGTTTCCGTGACGGCTGCCACCTTATCATGCGATTTAGCTGCCTCCACGAGGACGTCCAGGCTGCGCTTCATCGTTTCCATATAGCCATCGCGGTTGCGTCCCTGATAGGTGTCGAAGCCCAGCACATCCACGATATCATCGCCCGGATAGCGCTCGAAATACTCATCCTGATTCTTTGGCTCGGAACCTGGACTATAGGCCCACAGCAGATTTGTCAGCCCACGCTTCTGCATAAAATCGTAGGTCATACGCCACAAGGCCTTGTACTGCTCGGTGGTGCAGATCTCCTGTCCCCACCAGAACCAGCTGCCCGTGTGCTCGTGCCAAGGACGGAACAGCACGGGAACAAGTGTGCCGTCAGCAGTTTTGAGGGATGCAAGGAAGTCTGCCACACGTCCCAGACGAGTGAGGAATTCCACATGCAGCTTACCATCGGGTAATATAGATGCTGCCGTACCCTTGTCGTGGAAGTCCCACGCATCACCACCCGTAAGAGGATTGTCGAGGTGCCAAGACAACGTCACGATACCCCCTCGCTCATACTGGGCAAGAATTTCTTGACGCATCTTGTCGAAGGGCACACCGTCGAGGTTCTTGGGGTGTCCCAACTCCAAATGTCCCAAGTCGAAACCGATGACTGCGGGATAGTCACCACAAACCTCCTTCGTGTCTGAACGACCCTCCGACGAAGCATCAGCATCCTTGATGCCCTGCCATGCATGGCCATAAACCGTATCGTCCTGATGGCCAAACATCACCTTGTGTCCATCGGCAATAGCCTTCATCTTAGCAAGCATTGCCTGAGCCTCTGTGCTACGTGCAGGCTCACTCTTTTTCGGGCCGCACGCCGTCAGCAGCACAGCCCCTATCATTGTCAAACAAATAGCAATCTTTTTCATGTTATTTTCTTTTTATCTCTATTTTGCTGCAAAGATAATACTTTTTTTTCAATTCTCCTCAGAAAAGTCTTTCTTTTGCGATACCACCATGTCGTTTTTTCCCCAGATAAGAAAAAGCCTTAACGGAAGAATGACAATATCAAAGAATACCGTTTTTTCATTGCGATGAAAAGAATCTTTCATTGCGATGAAAACATTTAACCATTGCGATGAAAAATTTCTATCCTTTGATTCCGCACAGATAACGAGCCTTTTACGTACGACAGAAAAAGCCATTCTTCATATGGAAAAATGGCCTCCCGTTTCACCCCAAATCTTATGACCGATTTGGGTTAAATCACAGCTGTGATTAAAGAAAAACTCAACTATAATTTAAGAAACAGAAATTCTACGGGCAAACGGGCCGGACAGACCGACCGGCACAGCGGTCGGTCCGCAAACACATGGAAGGAGGAACGGCTGAAAAAAAGTTGAAGCTATCTGCCTGATCCTTATAGGTGGCCGGGGGGATCGTACTCGCCCAATAGTGGCCGTTGATATAGCCAAAGGAATCGACAATGTAGAGAAGTGTATCGGAACGAATACCCGCGGCGGGCAGGAAGATGGAGTTGCGGCCCCTTGTCACCTTATATCCATAGTGATCGCCCTGGGCCGTCCACGTCCAGGAGCAATAGTACATGAGTTCGTCCCACTCCTCTTTAGTGGGTATGCGCCAGATACCGCCCCAGTCCACATGGGCAATATCGTCCTCAGGGTCGAGAACGCATATGTTGTCATCGTAGTTGTATTTGGAAAACTTCAGGTTGTCAAGCGAATCTCCGCTTCTATGGAATATATACGTCTCCCATGAATACTCTTCCTTCGTTCTCGTCTCGCCCCAGGCATAGTAATTGCCATAGTCCCCGGGAGAATCGGCGCCCACATTGCAGGTAGCCCAGAGGAGACCGGAGGGCAGGCCAAGGTCAACGAAAGCATGACCATAATATGGATTCTCCTGATAAACGGTTAACTCCCGGCTGATACGGACGGGCGACTGTTCCGTCGCCCGAACGCTGATTATGGCCGTACGCTCAACGGACAGATTCTGAGATGCTGTGAGCGTAAAACCTTTTTCGCTGACATTAGTTACCGTCAGCCAGTCGAACACGTTGATTATTTCAAACGGGATTTCTGTATCAACGCGTATCGTCCTGTATATTCCTTCTTCATAAGAAAAGGATACTTCAGTCGGGATAATGTCCAACGGGGATTTCTGGGTAACGGTTATTTTCGCTTCCGAATCTTTTGTCTTCAGCACCACATATGCCATTCTCCTGCCTTCCATATTCAGAGGGACAGATATTTCAACCGCCTTGTTGTCGTCGCTCTTCGCTACAGAAAGCCAGTCTGTCGGTTCTCCCTTTTCAACCGGCGACACCGAGATGGTCCAATCCTCCGTATTGCTTGTGACGGGCAGGACCTGCCGTCCTTCCATATACTTGAACGTGACCTCCGAAGTATCGGAAGAAATAATTTGCAAAGACTTCGCCTGCGACACAATGACGGAAACAGCATAATCCCAGTCTTCCTCTACTGAACGGATTTCAAACGTCGCGTAGCGCGCACTCGTAAACGACGGGTTGGCCTTGCAGGTAAGCGAGACGGAGGCATCGCCCGTCCCTTTCAGCGTGTCAGCCGTCAGCCAGTCGGGAAGGTTGGTTACCTCCCACGAGGTATTGGCATAGATTGTCAGCGTCTTCGTTCCCCCCTGACCATCACCGAAATAGAAAGAGGACGAGGACAGCTCAAGATTGTGAGGAGAACGGAATGTGGGCACCTGCGACCAATCCAGGCTCACCTGCTTCGAGCAGGAGAAAACGATGAGCAGACAGGCAGGGAGAAGAAGCCGGCAGCAAGCGTTGTTTACCCGTTTCATGGAATTAAAAATTGAAGTGAATACCTATGTGAACAGACAACCCGCCGTAGCACGACTTGATGGCGGGGCAAACTGTTTCGAACGAACGGACAAACGCATCCCTACCGAGGGGGACAGCGTAGGCTGGCGTCGCCACCAACGAGATGGAAGGCGACAAGGAGTATTCTGCCTTCAAAGCCGCAACGCCGGAGAAGACGTAGGAGCGTTGTTCCATCAACGACCAGTCAGTCCCCCATCCTTTAATGGGCGTATAGCGTAGCCCCGCAGAGGGGGTCAGACGGAACCTGCCCGAAAGTGGCATATCGTAGCCGGCGAAAGCCTCCAATCCATACCCAGAATGCATTTCAATCTCGCGGGAACGGCCGTACCGTACAGGCAGATTATAGTAAGCAATCTCCTTCTCGCCGAAAGGATAGCGTAAACGCAATTCGACATTGACTTCGGAAAAATAAGCACCGCCCACAATACAGGCAGCCATCACTTCACCCACGTCAGCCTCAGCACCCAAGTAATATCGGTTCATAGAAAGACCTTCTGACTGCCCGGCGCCTGTCTGGCCACGGGCAGAGAGGAATGCGAGGAGTGTGAGGAATAGGATAAGGATTCTTTTCATGTCCGAAAGACTTGTTGACTTCAATTGAATTATCGTTGGCCGAAAGGAGCAGGCTCGTAGTTGGAGATGGGGAGGTGGAAGCGCATAAGGCTGTCGAGCGAATGCGTAGGCGCAGGACTATCAGCAGGGAGGGGTTGACGGCTGAATGTAGCGAAATAGAGCAAGCAGGCATCGCGCCACCAACGGGCATCCATAGCCTGCTGGCGGAAGCGCTGTAACTGACGTTCGTAGCGAAGGTTATCGACGTAGGGCATCATCTTTTGCCAAACACCAAGAGCATATTCAGCCTCACGTACGCCTCGGTCGTAATGCCAGCAAAGGCGCTGCCAAAGATTCTGCGAGTGCCCTTCAGCGTCTTTCCAATCAGGACGGGTGAACGTCCAAGGAAGATGATGGAACCAAAGGATATACTCCTCAGGACAAGTAAGCGGATTATTGTAAAGGGCGCAAAGGGAATCGCCATACTGCGCTACGGCTCCGCTTCCTTGCAAAGTACGATCGAAGCCGATACCAAGGCTGTCAGCACGATGATAATAAGGAGGTGTCCAGTCAGGACGTGCTCCACGTGGGCTGCACCAAGGCTCAGGGCCATAATGATGTCCCCAAGCAAAGAGATGATGAAGCCCCATCGGCATCATGTAATCGACAGCAGCTTCGTAGGAACGAAGCAGGAGATCCGTCATGGGCTCGACAAAACGAGGGTCTGCGGTAAACGTCATTGTCAGCCACTCACGAGCAATCTGAGCAGGAGGGAGCGTCGGATCCTGCGCCAATCGCCCAAAGGCATACCAATTTGCCTGCGCCATATCGCTTCCACACCAATTCGTATCATCGCCGATATTCGCCACTCCCGCAATGGCGGGAAAATTCTTCGAGGGCAAACGCTTGAAGAACTCACTCCATTGCACAGCGAGGAAGACTGTTTGAATGCTCTGTCCCAAATACTCCTGCGTAATTTGCAGCTCGGGCATGACGCGCGTATGCTTCATCGAGAAGAGCAGAGGACTGAGCGGCTCGCGAGGCTGAAAATCGACAGGGCCATTCTTCACTTGCAAGATGACGTTGTCGCGGAACTGTCCGTCAAGAGGCATGAATTCATCGTAAGCCTGGCAGGCACGATCTGGGCTATTGGGAGCATAGACAAAAGCGCGCCACATGACAATTCCTCCGTAGGGTGCTAATGCATCAGCCAACAGATTCGCTCCATCCGCGTGCGTGCGTCCGAAATCCATAGGTCCAGGCTCTCCCTCGCTATTCGCTTTCACAAGAAATCCGCCAAAATCAGGTATAATAGAGTAGATTTCGGACACCTTCTGTCTCCACCATTCCCCCACCCGACTATCAAGCGGGTCAGCCGTAGGTAATTCGCCCAAAGCCTGAGGCGTAGCAAAGTTCACAGAAAGAAACACACGAATGCCATACGGACGTAATTCGCTGGCTATGACAGCTGCTTTAGTCAGCATAGCCGAAGTAAGCATGATAGGCTTGGCATTCACGTTGTTGAGTACCGTTCCATTAATGCCTATCGAGGCACATGCACGGGCATACTCGGCATAGCGGGACGAAACGGAATCGGGCAATTCATCCCATCGCCAAATAGAATGTCCGGCATAGCCGCGCTCTATGGTGCCGTCGGGGTTATCCCAGTGGTTGAGAAGGACGAGAGAGGAAGAATCTGAGAATCTCTGACTCGTTGACTCGTTGACTTGTTGACCTTCTCTAAGCCACAAGGCATGGCCGTCTTCATCAGGCGGAACAGCTCTCCCCGTACAAGACAATAATAATGAAAAATGAAAAATGAAAAATAAATAGCGCTGCAAATAGACGAACTTGCAGATGGGAACGAGGACAGTATTCGGCAGGACACTTTATTCTTCATTTTTCATTCTTCATTTTTCATTAAAAAACAATCAGTCTAATCCTTCGATGGTCTCGATAGTGCCATCGTCGCGGTAGGTCAACTCACAAACCTTGAGGCTGCGGAGGCGGTTGATGCCCTTCGAGATGCCGCTGTCGTGGTGGAAGAGCCACCACTTGCCGCCGAACTCCACGATAGAGTGGTGAGTGGTCCAGCCGAACACCGGGGTAAGGATAACGCCCTTGTAGGTGAAGGGACCATAGGGGTTGTCACCGATGGCATAGCAGAGCTTGTGGGTATCGCCGGTGGAGTAGCTGAAGTAGTATTTACCCTTGTATTTGTGCATCCAGCTGGCTTCGAAGAAGCGGCGCTCGTTGTCTTCAACCTTGATAGGCGCACCACTCTCATCGAGCAGAACCACCGGTCTGGGTTCCTCGGCAAACTGCAGCATATCCTTGGCAAGCCTCACCACGCGGCCTGGGACAGCCGGCTGCCCGTCGGCAGGATAGGAGGTTCCACAGTCCTTGGCCAGATTGTCCTCATAGCGCTGGAGCTGTCCGCCCCAGATGCCACCGAAGTACATATAGTATTCGCCGTCGGCATCATCGTGCAGGATGGCATAGTCGATGGAGTAGCTGCCGCGAATGGGATCAGGCTGCGGGATGAAGGGACCCGTGGGCGAATCGGAGATAGCTACGCCGCAACGGAAGATGTCCGTCTTGTCCTTGGCCGGAAAATACATGTAGTAGCGGCCATCGGGGCCTTTCACGACCTCGTTGTCCCAGAGCTGGCGACGTGCCCAGGGGACATCCTTGATATCAAGGATGACGCCGTGGTCCTTGACGGGCGAGGTCAGCGGGTCGTTGCCTTCAAGGGTGAGTACATGGTAATCCTTCATGTCATATTCGCTGCCGAAGTCATCGTCAGGTGCGGCGGATTCCCAGTCGTGCGAGGGATAGATGTAGAGCTTGCCGTCCCACACGTGGACGGAAGGGTCGGCCATGAAGTCGTCTGGCCACAGGTAACGCTTTTGAACTTTCTTTGCCATGATATTTTAGAATTAGGGATTATCGAATTAGAATAAGCGAATAAAAAATTAGAATAAGGGAATAAAAATTAAGACCTTAGGAATAAAATCCTATTCTTTTGCACGGGCTTCGATAGCCTTGTTGATTTCGTCCATCTTCTCGTCGCTGAGCTCATACTTGCTGATAATCCAAATAGCAAGGAGGAGCAGCAAAGCGGGAATCACGCACACCAGCCACAGGATACCCTGCTCTGCAAGGGGTGTCTGTTTGGGCAGATCGGCATTAAAGCCCACCCATGCCAGCACGAGGCCGGGCACTACTCCACCGAGAGCCATACCAGCCTTGAAGAAAATACCCGTCAAGGCGTTGACGATACCAGCGATACGGCGTCCTGTAGTAAATTCGCCGTATGCCACCACCTCGGGTACGAGAGCCCACATGTAGCCTGTGGCCACAATAATACCCGTGCTCTTGACGAACTGAGCCACGCAGAGTAGCCAGAAATGCTGCTTGATGGCTGGAACACTTACGAACAGATACATCAGCGCCATACCTACAATAGCAGTACCGAGGAAAAGGTAGAACATTCCCTTCTTGCCAATCTTGCGCTTGATGGCTGGCACAAGGGGCATGAAGATAAAGGCGGGAATGGTGCCCAGCCACATGAAGACGGTAGTCATGAAGGGCGTGGCACCAATGTTGTAAGTCATGAAATAGGCATCGGCAGCATTACCCACGCTCATCATGGCAAAAGCTGTGATGAAAAAGAACGCAAGCACACGGAGAGGCTTGTTACGCCCGAATTCCATCCACAGGTCGCTAACCTTCACGTTAGCAGCCTCCTTCTGGTCCATCACCACGCGTTCCTTCGTCTGCGAGAAGCAGAAAACGAGCAGCAGCAAACCGGCAAGAGCAAAAATGGTCATCGTGATGAACCATGCGGGCGCAGCCTCAGGAGTATTGATTACGGCTTCCATCTTGCCCGTCTCGTTATTCATGGCTTTGGGGGCAAAAAGAGCGATGATAATTGGCAAGGACTTCACGCACAATGCACCCAGATTAGCCATAAACATACGGGTGGAGGTGAGGATGGTAATTTCATTAGTATCACGTGTCAGGCTGGCATTGAGGGCGCCGTAGGGCACATTCACTAACGTGTAGCACATACTCATACCCACATAGGTGATATAAGCATATAGTAACGAGCCGCTGAAGCCGTTCCAGAAGCAGAGAATGGCCAAACCAACAAGAGGAATACCGCCAAGAATAAGCCATGAGCGATATTTGCCCCAGCGGGGATTGCCCTTGTCGACAAACGTGCCTACGAGGGGATCCCACAATACATCTACAAGACGCACGATAAGAAACATTAAAGCCGCAGCACCTGGGTCAAGGCCAAATACATTAGTGTAATAGAACAGCAGCCAGATGCTGATGGTCTGGTAAATGAGGTTCTGGGCCATGTCGCCCGAGCCGAAGCCGATACGCTGAAGCCACGAGAGTTTGTAAAATCCTTTGTTGTTGTCCATAGTGATTTTGTTTTATAGGGTTATTGATTTTTATTGGAATTGTTCGGCGGAAAGGTGTTGACGAATGTGCTTAATGGTGCGCGCATCAAAAGGCACAGGAGCATCACCAAGATCGGGGATATTGTACGAACGGAGGAAAAGGCGGTCGTGCTCAGGGTCACGCTGCGGCATACAGAAAGGTTTGGAGACCTTTCCATCAGCATCGACATGAGCCATCCACACACGCCCAAACATACCGTCGCCCCGTTTTGAGGCGAATGCTATCCAACGCCCGTTGGTGGACCAGCTGTGGTATGTTGAAGAGGCATCGTCAGCCCGCAGGATCGGCAACGAATCCACTTTTCCCGTCAGCATATCCATCATCAGCAGTTGCGTTTCGCGATGCCAAATGGGGAATGTGCCGTAGTCAGAACGGCAGAACATCAAGTAGCGTCCGTCAGGAGAAAATTTCGGTAAGGAGGCCGAACCGCCCTCCTGTTCAGCATTCCACACTATCTCGATGCTGTCGCCTTGTGCCCCTGTTTGTTCATCGAACGGTATGCGCACCAGGCTATAACGCATCTGCTTGACAGAATCCGGCAACGGATGATAGGGTGCTCGGCAGAAATAGATGTAGCGCCCATCTGGCGAGAAAGTGGGGAAGGTTTCGTAGGCATCCGTTTGGGAAGTCATCGGAGAAAAGAGCATGCTATTCGTGTCGAAATCCGTCACAAGCATATCGCTGGCGGTATCATAGACTTCCATGCGATGACTATCAAGGGCACGAAGGGCAGGTAGGACATTGTTCCACGTAAAGACAGCATAGCGCCCCGAAGGATGAAAATCTCCATAGGTAGCTGCGACAGGCATGCTATCGTTCTTAAGCGTAAGTTTGCGAAGCTTTCCACTACGATTGAGAATGGTTCCACCCTTTGGTCCGCGCAAATGAAAGAAGCTGAGGTCACCCCTTCCTGAGCCATGAATATGGCAATTCATACAACTGTTTTCTGTATGGCGCCAATCGGAAAGGATACGTTCACGGAAGCTCGTGACATCACGTTCCCGAATCTCTATCCTATGCCACACCTCAAACGAGGGGTCAATAATACGATAGGTCACATAAGGGTCAATAGGGTCAGCACTAACGTGGAGCTTAATTTCTGAATTATCAATTATCAAGGATACCACGTTGCCCTTTTCTTCCTCAAGGAGGCGATGCCACTTCTTCTCAGGAAACATGACGCGTCCTCCTCTGGCTCTGACGGTAAAGGACGATGATGCTCCTCTTACCTCCACCTTAGCGCGAGCGAACTCCTTGCCATCGATGCAGAAGTTCAGCGGGGCTATATTATAAGGTACGACGGCATCGGAGTAATCAGGGAACATACAGGACGAGCGATGTTCGGCATCTGTCGGAGCTGGCGATATCCCCCCCGTACAGGCAGTCAGCAGCAGGAATATGGAAATGATGCTTCCCATCCTCCACATGTGCATGCCAGCCCTCATAGATAATGCAGCCCTTTCCATTCAGTTACTATTGATTTGAGCGAAGTGATAAAAGAACCAGTACGTTTTGCCGAAGCGTTCTTGCAGGCGTTGATATTGCCGTGTGGGGAATGTCGTCGGTGAGCCGCTGACAGCCTTTTGATAGATGTCGTTATACTCCATGAACTCCTCTATGACGGCAGGGGGAATGCCGCGTGCCATCACCTCCTCTTCGAAGCGTCCGTGAGCAGCCAGCCAGATAAGCATGGCCTCAGCCCACGTCCGTTGTGTAACAGCCTGGCCACGCAGGTAAAGGTCGTAGTCCTGCACGAAGGTGTCCACATCCTTGTCGAGAAGGTCGTAGCTCAGCAGGTAGTCGCGTGCAAAGACATTATCAGGATTGCTATCCATGAGGTGACGGAAAGAGGTTTCTATGTCCATAGGCGAACGCACGGTATCCGTCGTGACGTTCAGCGAACTCTTCATATCCATCCATCGCTTCAACCCTTTAGGCCGTTCTGCAGGCATGTGAATCCGCGCCCAACGATGGTAGAACAACGTCTTGTCAAGTATACGCAGATACTTCATGGCAGCTGCTTCATCGCCACGAATCAAGTTTATCTCCGCCAGTCTCTTCAAGGGACGGCTGCCCACGCTATTGGGCGAGAACAGCATTCCCAGCAACACGGAGTGTTCGGCATTTGTCAGATCCCCTAACTGGAACCACATCTCACCAGACATATAGATGAGCGGATAAGAGGTTGAGCCGCTTACGGGCAGGAAAAGCCCCAGCTGGAAGGGCTGGTAATAGTGCATCAGCTCGTCGCCCATGCGATACTGAGTCGTGAGCAGCAGGTTCTGGTAATAGCTGTTGAAACGGCTGGGATGCTTTGCCTGCTTGTCCAGCTGATGCTGCATATGATCCAGACGGCCATGATACCAGTCATTATCAATTGCCAACATACGCTCGACATTCATTTCGGGCCACATGACAGCACGTTTTTCCCAGTCTCCCCAGCCAAACAGCCAAATCCCTGCAGCAAGGATAAGGAAACCCGCTACTAACGATGCAGCACGTCGTGTCGCAGCCTTTGCTCTCGGCGATTTATTAAGGCCAAAAACTATCAGCAACATTCCCACGATTCCTACCCATTGCAGGGTGCTGCTGAGGGGATAGGTCAAGCCGCATTGGCGCCCAGTCTCCACAACAACTATCAAGACGGCAGGAATCAACGCCCACAGCTTGAGGAATTTTGAAAACAGTTTGTACGTCAGCACGCCCAAAATCGTCAACGTTAACGCCATAATGAGCGGCCCCACCACATTCAGCCCCAGAAACTGCGTCAGCACATCGCCAAGCAGGCGTGACACAGGAGCGGGTGCCGACCCATACGCCCGAAGCGGCTCTGCTGCCCACAAGAACAGCGAGAACTGCTCACGATGGAACAAGTGATTCCGATAGAAGAACTGGAAGAACACAAACAACGCCACAAGGCCAGCCAAAGCCAGCCCCCACGCAAGGAACCTCACTCCCCCACTCTGACGATGTGAATTCTTCAACACAAACGACTATCTAATTATTTGCCTGCTCTAAAAAAATAATTGCTTATTCTAAATTTTTATTTGCCTGCTCTGAGAATTTATTTGCCTGGAAAAATCAGACGCCGATAACCCATTTGCTACCAGGAAGGTAAGAAAGCACTTTAGTGGTAAGGGCGCAGCAGATGAACGTGCAAATGGCTATGAGGGGAATGGATGCCCAGACGGGTACGACGGGCGATGCAGCACCACCCGAGCCGATAAACAGCACCACGAAGAGGTGGAGCCATAGCAGATGCATCAGGTACATGCCGAAGGAGAGCTTCGAAAGCGATACGACAAGGCGCGGCGCACGTTCACGACGCATACTGGTGAAAAGCAGCAGTACACCAAAGGTTGCCAGCACGACGTTAGGCGTGCAGAACTCCCAACCCCACTCCAGCTCAGGCGTCTCAATCAGCTGACCTGAGACACCCTTCAGCCAGAACGACCAAGCAGTAAAGGCAGCCCCCACGATGAGGCATGCAGCCCCTACCCCACGACGCAACGAGACGCCCCAACTGAGATGGAAGCGCACGTAGTGAGCCAGCACCAGATAACCAAGGTAGCCAGCAAAATACCATAGCATATGATACTGGTTCCAGAAGCATTCGCCCCACAGTTCGGGAGCGACGAAGCGATGGATATAGCGCATGAAGCAGGCCACGATGAAAAGCCCGATAAAGATGCGCTCCTCCTTTGCCGTAGCACGCTCAAGCCAAGGGGAGATGATAGGGATGAAGAGGTAGAGCCCCAACAGGGGATACATGAACCACAGATGCCCAGCCATAGAGGGGAAGTTCCAAGGCAGGAGCTTGAGGTCGGAGATGGACTGCTGCCAAGTCATACCTCCCCACAACAGGGGCAGGAAGGTGTAGATGAGCATGAAAGCCACCATAGGCGGCACGACACGCAGGAAACGTTTCCGATAGAAACTGCCCATGGTCTCTCCCTTCTTCATAGGAACAAGGAGATAGGCCGAAATGACCATGAACATCGGTACCGCAATACGTGAGCAGCCATCGTAGAGCGCCACGAACAGACGGTTCGACTCGTTCATGAGCATGGACATATTTCCAGCCAAGCCCGATGAATCGGCACCATAGAAATTCTCGGCGGCATGTACCAGCATCACCAGGAAACAGGCCACGACGCGCATGTAATCGGCAAAGACTACGCGTTCTTTCTCCATAAAGAGTGTGGTAATTGGGAGAAACTACACTTCGTCGGGGCCGTCAAGTTGTTCGCCGAACTCCAGTTCGCCTGCCACAATCTGTATCATCTCGTCGAGGTCGAAAGTGCCGACATTGTGTTTTTTGGCTTCCTTTACGAGATACTGGGCAACGGCTTCCACATCGACATCAACACAGCCGTCGGCATCGGGTTCCTGGTCGAAAACGCCGTTGTCGCAGTAGTAATCGCTAATCGTGTCGAGGAAAAATTCCAGGTCATCGTCCGAAAGCTTCTCCTTCAAATCCGCAGAAATGTAATTTCGGATGAACTCGATGGTCTTGTCGTCATCGAGGTCTTCAAGCATAAATTCGTCAGCCATAGGACAAAGGGATTAATAATTAAGATTAGAGTAAGGCGTTGATTTTATCGACATAGACCTGCTTGGGGGCAGCACCTACTTGCTTGTCAACCAGCTGGCCGTCCTTGAAAAACATGACGGTTGGGATGTTGCGGATGCCATACTTGACGGGAAGGTCAACGGCCTCATCAACGTCGCATTTGCCGATAACGACGCGCCCTTCATACTCGGCGGCAAGCGCCTCGATGGTGGGAGCAAGTGCACGACAAGGGCCGCACCACGTAGCCCAAAAATCTACCACAACAGGCTTGCCTTCGGCAAGGACCTGATCAAAATTGCTGTCTGTAATCTGTAACATAACGAATAATTTAACTATTTAACAATTTACTATGTTGTTTCTCCTATAATCCTTTTTTAGTTGAGGCGGAAGTCGAGGCCAGGATGGTTTTTAATGTAGCTGATCATATCGTCCGTCACATTCACCCTATTGGAACGGGAGCCAAGCTTCGCTTTCATGGACTGCCCGGAGGTATGGACTTCAAAGTTCAGCGTTACCTTGCCGGGATTTGCCTTCATTATATCCGATAAATCAAAGATAAGCGACTCGCTGAGTGCTGAAAGTTCGATTATAATCGTCAACTGATGGATGAGCGTATCCTTGACTTCGGGCAACAGACGGATGGAGAGGATGGCCAACTCCAATTCAGTCTCCTTGTACTTTCGCGGTCTTACTTCCGCTTCTATATAAAGGAAATAGCCTACGCTGTATTTGCCCTTGTTGTTCATCCAGTCGTTACCAAAGAACGTGAGCTCGTGGGTGCCCGTGAAGTCCTCAAGCACCACCTTACCGTAGGGCATATCGCGTTTTGTCCGAAGTTCTTTTTGTTCAACGACAATACCGCCCATCGTTAGCGTATGTCCTTGTAGGGACTGCAAATCACCAAGGTCAGCCATGTGGGTATTACAGACATGGTCGAGGATGATGCGATATTCGTCCAACGGATGAGCCGACAGATACATGCCTACCAGTTCGCGCTCACGGTCAAGACGTTCAAGATCTGTCCAAGGAGCCACCTCAAGAAGTGGAGGATGCACACGTTCGCTTATATCGTTTTCGCCGAAGAGCGAGAACTGCGCCTCTGCCTTGTCAGCCTGACACAAGGCGCCGTAGCGCATCAGCTGATCGAGGTAAATCTCCTCGCCCCGTCCTGTTGGAGCAAAGAAATGCTCACGAGTAATGGTACCGAAACTGTCAAACACGCCGGCAAGTGCCATATTCTCAATTGACTTTCGATTGCAGGCCTGCAGATTGACGCGCTCCATAAAATTATAGATATCCTTGTAAGGGCCGTTCTTTTCGCGCTCGGCTATAATGACCTCAACAGCATTCTCCCCTACACCTTTGATACCAGCCAGGCCGAAGCGGATGTTGCCTGCAGCATTGGAGCTGAACTTCCGACGACTTTCGTTCACGTCGGGCCCCAGCACCTTGATGCCCATCGCTTTGCATTCAGCTTGTAGCTTGGTCATTTCATCCATTTTATCAAGGTTACGGCTAAGGTTGGCAGCCATGTATTGTGAGGGATAGTGCGCCTTCATGTAAGCCGTCTGATACGCCACCCACGAATAGCAGGTTGCATGGGATTTGTTGAAGGCATACGAAGCGAATTTCTCCCAATCGGCCCAAATTTTCTCCAGCACCTTTTCATCGTGCCCGTTGGACTTTCCTCCTGCAATAAACTTGGGTTTCAGTTCATCCAGCTTTTGACGGATTTTCTTTCCCATCGCCTTTCGGAGTGTATCGCTCTCGCCTCGGGTGAATCCTCCAAGCAAGCGGCTGAGAAGCATGACCTGCTCCTGATAGACCGTGATGCCGTACGTGTCCTTTAGATACTTCTCCATGACGGGGATGTCATAGGTGATAGGCTTGCGTCCATGCTTACGGTCAATAAAGTCAGGGATATAATCCATTGGGCCGGGACGGTAGAGGGCATTCATAGCAATCAGGTCTTCGAAGGTACTGGGCTGGAGCTCGCGCAGGTACTTCTGCATACCTGGCGATTCAAACTGGAAGGTTCCGATAGTGCGTCCCTCGCAATAGAGCTGGTAGGTAAGCGGGTCGTCGATGGGAATGGAATCGATATCGACATCAATACCCAATGACTCTTTGACGTTCTGGACCGATTCCTTCAAGATGGAGAGCGTCTTCAACCCGAGAAAGTCCATCTTGATCAGACCCGTATCCTCGATGACGCTACCCTCGTATTGAGTAACGATAAGCTTCTCCTTCGATTCCTTGTCCTCAGCCGTCGAGACAGGCACCCAATCGGTAATATCGTCGCGGCAGATGATGGTTCCACAAGCATGGACGCCGGTATTGCGCACGTTGCCCTCGAGCATCTTGGCGTATTTAATCGTGTCGCGCAACAACGGATCGGGCGATATAGCCGCCTCCTGAAGCTCAGGTACAGCAGCTATGGCGTTGGTAAGGTTCATTTTCGGCGTCTTGCCATTCACATCAGGCAAGCGGTCCGGTATAGCCTTACAAAGGCGGTTGGCCACGTCGAGCGAAACCTTCTGAACTCGTGCCACATCCTTGATGGCCAACTTGGTAGCCATCGTACCATAGGTGATAATATGGGCCACCTTCTCCTGCCCGTACTTATCCGTCACCCATTGTAGCACACGTCCACGCCCATCGTCATCGAAATCGACGTCGATATCGGGTAGTGAGATTCGGTCGGGATTCAGGAAGCGCTCAAACAGCAAGTCATACCTGATGGGGTCGACACGGGTAATCTGCAAGCAATAGGCCACGGCGCTACCGGCAGCGGAGCCACGTCCAGGACCAACCCATACACCCAATTCCTCACGAGCAGCACGGATGAAGTCCTGCACGATAAGGAAGTAACCCGGGAAACCCATCGTCTTCATGATATGAAGCTCAAAGTTCAGCTGATCCTCTATCTCGGGCGTCATATTGGGATATACCTTTTTCGCGCCTTCGAAGGTAAGCTTACGCAGATAGTCGGCTTCCAACTTGATACGGTAGAGTTTGTCGTAGCCGCCCAGTTTGTCAATCTTCTTTTTTGCCTCCGCTTCGCTCAGCACCACTTCGCCCTTCTCGTTTCGGGTGAACTCGTTGAAGAGGTCTTCCTCGGTGTATTTTTGCCGATATTCCTCTTCGGTGCCGAAGTCGGTAGGAATCTCGAAGTTAGGCATGATGGGGGCATGGTCGATGCTATACATCTCTACCTTATCTAATATAGCAACTGTGTTGCTCAGCGCCTCGGGGACATCTCCAAAGATGGCATTCATCTCCTCGGTTGTCTTGAACCACTCTTGCTTAGAATAGAGCATACGAGTTGGGTCATCCAAGTCCTTACTCGTGCTCAAGCAGATGAGCCTGTCGTGTGCCTCGGCATTCTCTTCATCGACGAAGTGGACGTCGTTGGTACAAATGAGGGGGATGCCGAACCGACGGCTGTATTCCTCCAGTTTGGCGTTGACTTCCTGCTGCAGGCGATAGGTCTCGTGATTGGCGCGCGGAACGGTAGCCTTATGGAACTGGAGCTCCAGATAGTAGTCATCACCGAAGGTACGATGATACCATTGGATGGCTTCCTCTGCTTCGTCATATCGCCCTGCTGAAATCTTACGCGGTACTTCGCCACCCAGACAAGCTGAGCAGACAATAAGCCCCTCGCGATACTTCTCCAGCTCAAAGCGGTCTGTACGCGGATGGCTATAGAAGCCCTGCGTCCAAGCCTTAGAGACAAGCTTCACGAGGTTGTGGTAACCCTTCAGGTTTTTGGCAAGCACCAACAAATGATAGTTGGCTCCATCACCTGCGGACTTATCCTTGTCGGTAAGACGACGGGGGGCGACGTACATCTCGCAGCCGACAATAGGTTTGAAGAGCGGAAGTTCCTTCTCCTTCCGCTTTCCGTTCACCTTGTTCACGTAGTTCAGGAATTCCTTTATACCCATCATGTTGCCATGATCAGTAACAGCCATACCCGGCATACCGTCGGCAATGGCTTTGTCAACGAGCTTGGGGATAGCCGCCTGCCCATCGAGGATGGAGTACTGCGTATGAACGTGAAGATGAACGAATGGCTGCATACGGAACTATTCTATTTCTTAACTCTAAACTTCCAGATAAAGAACCAAGCGCCTGAGACAACGAGTGCCACAAGCCCGATAATATAACTGACGTTTTGCGGCAGACGGAAGCCTTCCTTGGCGATGCAGATGTAGGTGGTGCAGACACACGTCATGAAAAGTGCCGGCACAAGAGTAATCCAATAAGCACCTGCAAACCTCCTTGTCTGTTGACTTGTTGTCTTTCTGGCTCGTTGGGCCAGGAACACCGTCGCCGTCCAAAGCGCGAAGCAAGCCAGCGTCTGGTTGGCCCAGCCGAAGTAGCGCCAGATGACGTTGAAGCCATTCTCGTCCGCCACATTATACCAAAGCAGCAGACAGGCAGCAACAAACACGGGCAGGGCGATAACGAGCCGGTTGCGATACTTCTTCTGCTCCAGATGGAAGAAGTCGGCAATGATAAGTCGAGCGCTGCGGAAGGCGGTATCGCCGCTCGTGATAGGGGCAGCAACTACTCCCAGAATAGCCAGCACTCCGCCTACGATGCCCAGCCAAGCCTCTGAGACCTTCGTAACAACAGTTGGGGCAGCAGCAGTCAGTTCTGCGCCCACCTCTGCAGCTCCTCCGTCGAAGAAGAAATACGACGAGACTGCCGCCCATATGAGGGCTACGATACCTTCCGTTATCATCGCACCATAGAACACGGGGCGTCCCATCCGCTCGTTCTTCAGGCATCGTGCCATAATGGGGCTCTGCGTGGCGTGGAATCCGCTTAGGGCACCGCAGGCTATGGTGATGAACAGGCAGGGGAACACAGGCTGTGTGTCAAGCCCCTTCAGTCCCTTGGCAGCACCCAAGTTACCTAATCCGTCCCACACCTCGGGCAGCGAAGGCCATTTGACGAACAATCCAATCATAAGCGCAGCAGCCATAAACAACAGCGCAAAGGCAAATATAGGATAGACCTTGCCAATAAGTTTGTCTACCGGCAACAAGGTGGCTATGATGTAGTAGGCAAACACTATCAACACCCACGCCATGATGCTCCCCTTCGCCGTAGGCATGAAACCCGCGATATCGCCCAGAATGAGCGCCGGGCTATAGACGAACACCGTGCCTACCAGCAGCAGCAGTACAATGCTGAACACCAGCACCAAAGTCCGCGTGCCCCGTCCCAGATAGTGCCCCACTAGCTCGGGCAGGCCAGCACCCCCTTGACGCATGGAAAGCATGCCCGTCATATAGTCGTGCACGGCGCCGGCGAAAATACAGCCGAAGACAATCCACAGATACGATGCCGGGCCGAACTTTGCCCCCATGATGGCGCCGAAGATGGGTCCTGTGCCTGCAATGTTCAGGAATTGAATCATGAAAACCCTCCACGTCGGCAGGGGAACAAAGTCCACCCCGTCCTGCATGGTTACAGCAGGGGTCGCACGCCCTGCATCTGGTCCGAACGTGCGTTCCACAATCCGCCCATATACCACATAGCCTATCACAAGCGCTACAAGCGAAAGTATAAACGAAATCATACTATTCCAATCTATTTCTAGTCTTCGATTGTCAATTCACACAAATTGGCTTGCGAAGATAACGCTTTACTCTGAACAATCCAAGAAAAAACGCATCATTTTCGCCCCATTGTGGAAAACTCTTCTTCTACAGCGCAGGCAAATAATTTCTCAGCGCAAGGGAATAAATTTTTAACGCAAGGGAATAATTCCACAACGCAAGCAAATAAAATGCGAGGAGCGTACTTTTTTGAGAGAATCTCTTCGTATACGCGTTTTTTTTCGTATCTTCGCGGCGTGAAACGATTCGTTGCCCTGAAACTCCTTTTTCTGTCACTTCTGATAGTGACACATGGCGTTCCCCTGCATGCCCAGGAGGCGTGGAAACCTGCCGTCACGCCCAAGCGGGAGTATCGTGCAGTATGGCTGACAACGATTAAGAACCTCGACTGGCCTTCGGCAGCGGCAACGACGGCTGCAGGCGAGCAGCGGCAACGGGCAGAACTCTGCGCCATGCTGGATACGCTGAAGGCCGTGGGCATCAACACGGTACTGTTGCAGACGCGTCTGCGCAGCGATGTCATCTATCCCTCGCTACGCGAGCCCTTCACAGCATTCCTTACAGGCAAGGAGGGAAACCAGACAACCACCTACGACCCCCTGCGCTTTGCCATCGACGAATGTCACAAGCGCGGCATGCTGTGTCACGCCTGGATGGTGGCACTTCAGGTAAAGGACAACAAGTACGTCGACCCTGCCGAGCCTGCCGTAGTCAGCCATCTCTGCGATATGGTACGCGAGGTGGTGCGAGGGTACGACGTCGATGGCATCCATCTTGACTACCTGCGCTATCCCGAAAAGACCAAGGGACAAGACCAATGGCGGCGCGACAACGTGACAGCCTGCCTGCGGGCCGTCTATCGCACGGTGAAGGCTGAGAAGCCCTGGGTGTGCGTCAGCACAGCCCCCCTCGGCAAATATCGCAGTACGGCCCGTGCCTCGTCGCAAGGGTGGAATGCCTACTATACCGTCTTCCAGGAGGCGCAGGAGTGGATGCACGAAGGCATCTGCGACGCACTCTTTCCCATGATGTACTACGACGGAGGGAACTTCTACCCCTTTGTGGACGACTGGGCAGCACACACCTACGGACGCCACTTTGCTGCCGGACTTGGCATCTACCAGCTTGCCTCGAATGAACTGAACTGGAGCCTACACACCATCAGAAGCCAAATGAACTATGTGCGTGACTTCGGCAACGGCACCTATGCCAACTCCGCCTGCGGCTATGCCCTCTTCCGTGCAGGTTTCATCATGAACAACACGAAGGGCATCCGCGACGAATTGCATCACCTCAACGGCTCTCCTGCCCTTGTCCCCGCTTTGACATGGCACTCCAGCAGCCGCCCTGACAGCCCCTCAGCAGTCAGTTTCACCCTCGCAGGCGACAGCATCCACATCAGCTGGGCAGCCAACAAGCCAATAAGCCAACAAGGCAACAAAGCATCAAGCGAACTTCGCTACAACCTCTATTGCGCAGTCAGCAACCCTCTTGACATCGATGACGCAAGCTGTCTATACCTCATTTACCAAAGTGGGCCGATGCTTACCGTCCCCCGTCTGACAAGGACACAGGATGTCACCTACGCTCTCACGGCTATAGACCGCTATGGCAACGAGAGCCGTCCCGTTGTCTGGCACCTGAAAGCGAAAAAACCGATTACTGCGCCTTAACCACTACCTTACGTCCCCCGATGATGTAGAGGCCTGGGGCAAGAGGACGCTTTGAACTAATGCGGCGTCCAAGCAAATCATAGACTGGCGTATTTCCCAACCCCTCTTCAGAGAAGGCAGGAGTGCTGATGCCAGTTGTTTCATAGACAAACTTGACGCTAATGGCAACACTCGTGCTTCCTGCAGTAAGGCTCAGCGTGGTTTCCACCTCTCCATAATTGGACACATCGCCAAAGTCCACTTCCCAACGGGCTGGGACAGAAGCTCCCGCAGCAAGCTTCGCGTTCTTTTCGATAATTCCCTTCCCCTGCGTGTCGCGAGTACAATCACCACCTGCACAGAGTTGAATGGCAATAGCAGAAGAAGTAGTGGTATGCTCCACCTTTCCGACAACGGTGATGTCTGCAGTCGACGAACCTGTATTGACAATCTGCAGGTTGTTTCCACCTGTGTTGGTACTTCCCTCAACAATAAAGAAACCACCGCCATAGTCCTCCGCCACAACAGGCACGCTAATGACAGCACCATCCTGCAGGGCCTCGCCATTCCACTTGAATCCGAGGCTCTGTCCGAAAGCAGTAGGAACGACAAACAACAGGGAAAGATGAATAACTAGTAACGAAAGTAATGCTCTTTTCATATCACTCAAATGCTATTTGTTAGTTTCTATATTCTTTTTTTTATCAGTTTTTCACAGGCACCTCCACCACCTGCTCTACGCCAGTCTCATCGGTAACAAAAGCAACAACAGCCATCTGCGCTACATTCCACGCGGCTTTGACAGGCAAAGAAAGGTCAACGGTTTCCGTTCCTCCAATTGCGGGGGAAGTGCCCAACAACTGCCCTTCAGGCTCCGTAAACGATGCGCGGAACACATGGTTGTGTACATACGACACGTTGCGGCTGCCGTCAGGCATGAATTGCAACGCCGTAATGCCGCTTTCTGTCAGCCAAACAGTCAAACGGCGTTCAAGTGAGCTATTGACTGTATACAAGGGCGTTACGGAAATGGCAACGTTGATTTTTCCCCTGTCTGCCGAAGCCTCGCAAGCTATCGCAACGGCGGGAATGACTGCCATGCGGTTCACCACTCTCGCCGTCCATTCAGCATAACGACAGACACCTCCCTTGCGATCCACCATGCCAGCAGGCCAGGCGTCAATGCCTAATGCAGTATGCATAGCCTCCCCTTCGGCAGTCGCCAGTCCCATGGGGTATTCGTCAGAGATGGCCATGCTGCCGCCATGTATGGCTACAGCTACCACGTGCCCGGTGCCGTAACGAGCGGTAATGCGTCGTTGCAGTTCTTCGATAGTAGCCGTTGCATCAGGACAATTCACGCAGCGCTGCCCCGTGAAGTCTTCCACAAGCACATTCTTCGTTGCTGCCACCTCCTGCGGGCCTATCCAACGTTCCTCCTCCGTCACGTCGCCGCACGAGGAGAGCAATAATGCCATGCAAAGAAGGATATATCTGAAAGACATGCTGTTTTTCATTTCTTAAAACACATAGTTGTACGACAATGACCAACCTTTACTTTCAGGCACATAACGGCAGACGCCGCCTGCACAATTAAACCCAGCCCTTGTACGGCCATAGGCAGCCTGCACACGGTGGGAGCCTCCCGTCCACGTCACTCCGGCACGGGCAAAATGGTCTTTTCCCTGGGGATTGTACATATCCGACACCGAAAGCATCCAAGCATTTTTTAGCGACAGTTCTGCCAACGCATACCACCAGTCCCCCTCGTCCTGACGTGTGTGCAGATATTGCCCCTCACATCGCAACACCATGCTGTTACCCAGCGTGAAACGACCTTCAGCCACAAAGATATGGCTATGTATCATGCCACCTTCACCCTCAACAATAGTCTTGTCGTAGAGTTGGTTCATATACATGAGGTTTATCTTCGTCCCTCGGTTGATGCGCTTCGACAGTTGCACATTGATGTCCTGATAGTACACCTTATCACCCGGCCAGAAATCCGTGGGTTCACCTGCTGTTCCCATGACTTGTAGAACTGTTGACTCGTTGACTTGTTGACTTCTGAGACTGCGGATGTGTGAAGCATGCAGGGCGAGGGACGTTCCGTATCGCCCACCAAGGCGCGAGCCCTTCGGCAAGGTGTATGCCAATTCCGTCTGAAACGCCCATTCCCCCGGGGCATACTGTGTGGCATAGGGATAGAGGGCAGCCAAAGCGTAGGTATGCTGCATGGTGAAGGCAGGCAGATGGTTGATGAACGACGACAAACCTACCATATTACGACGACTACGGAAGGACATGTCCTCGCTGCGCTTCACCTGCACTAGTGCGCTCATTCCTGTCTTTGACCACGATGTACTCAGCAGCATCGCATGGCCGTGGCGGAACACCCAGTCATTGTCAGCCGAGGGGTCGTGGCTTTTCAGCGCATATTCAGCAAGCACATTCCAACCCCCATGTCGGAACTGGGCACGCACGTCGCCCGCCTGCACATTTTCAGGCACATGCAAGGTGTAAAGATTCAACTGCGGAAAGCCCTCGCCGTCCGTTTCGGTACGGAGCATGGTGGGGGCACCTTCAGTTGGTTCGTGTTTGTTTACTCCAGAAAGCCCCAACGTCAGATGCAAGTCGCGGGTGCTCATACTGCTTATCCAGCTGTCGATACTCAGCGAGACATCGCCACCTAAGACGTAGCCTTTGTTGTGCTGCCAATAGCGACGCTGTGCTCCGCCGAGTACTTTCAGCGCTACACCAGGCAATGGCTCCACCGCCAATCGTCCACCCCGTAAGGCATTATCAATACCCAAGGGACGGCTTTCGTAAGTGCGGAGGATAAGTCCCGAGCCAAACTGATCATAGACATCGCCAACAGTCACCTCCACTTTGCCGTAGTGTCCCGTAAGGTGGAGGTGTGGCAACCCCCATCCCCGGAAGTCACTCTCGAACCCTGGGAGAGGATATTGCAGGAATTCCAGCCGCGTGCCTGCTTCAAAGTATGTGCTACGTAGCGTAAAATCGGCATAGGTATTGGTGAGCAGGAGCGATTCGCAGTCCATGCTGCTTGCCGGCATCAGTACATCGCTCTGCAACGCACCAGTCAGCCGTCCGTCCCATGCCTGTATGGATAGAGAGGCCACCAGCAATGTTGCCACAAAAAAAAAGCCACGATGTCTGCACATAAGACCTCGCCTACGAAACGTCATTTACTTCTTTTTTGCCTTCTTGGCGGATTTCTTCTCCTTCGTGCCGCCAAGTTCTTTCACCTTTTCCAGCAGTTCTTCCTCGGCGCCGTCGGTATAGCCCAGATGCTTGTAAGCGATGTTGCCCTTCCCATCCAATATCATCACGTAGGGAATGGACTGTATGCCCAGGGCACGTGTTAGCTGGCTGTTAGGGTCAAGCAGCACTTGCCATTTCCAGCCATTGCGATCGGCCAAGGGGCGCACTTTGCTGGCGTTCTGCCCTTCATCAATGGAGATGGCAATCAGCCGCACGTCCGCTTCCTCCTGCCAATCATCCCACACCTCGTGGATGGCTGCTAGCTCGCGAAGGCAGGGATGACACCACGTAGCAAATACATCAATAATGACTGGGCGTCCGTCGGCAGTCAGCGTGTCAAGCGCGACGCTATTTCCTCGAATGTCGGTGAGCGTGATTTTCGGCAGGCGCTGGGCACTCGCCGTGAGTGTCAGCATCGCTGTCATGAGGATGAAAAAACAACGTTTCATGTAGCAACTTGTATTCTTATTTAATGTATCCATATTTTCTTTCCTTTTTTTACATACAATCCTGTAGTAGGCGGCGTAATGTCCTCGTCGATTCTCCGTCCCCAAAGATCGAAGAGTTCTCCGCCCTCACGTGAGAGGGAAGGGGTGGGGCTAATGCCGAGCGTCTTCTGTGTTATGCGCATGCTGCCGGCATTGAGTACGTAGTTTGCCGTCAAATCCACTTTGTCCATACGGTGGACGAAGGCAATGATGTCGCAGTTCTCCCATCTCCAGCTGTCGTCGATATAGACATAGCCGAAGGTAACGTCGAAGGTACAGTCGTCGCCAACGGTGATCTCCAGTTCGTCACCCGAAGCGCGTGTGCAGAGGTTTTGACGGATGACGCCATTGTGACGGAAGGTCTCTTTCAAGTCGCTGGGTGCCGTCTCGTCGTCAAGCCCCTGCTGCATATAATCTTCGGCCGAGATGCCGTCCTCAATGATATACGTGGAGAGATAGAGGCGAATGTCCTCGTTGACATAGCCCTTGTTCACGGCTCCATAGACATGGACGTTCATTGTCCCGTCGTCGTTCGGTATAGCCTCAACATTCACCTCTGCCATTGCTGCCACAGATGCGACAGCCTTGATAGCCTCGCTGTAGGGTGTGGTGTCAGCCACGCGGGCAGCATGTACGGGGACATCCTCACCGAAGAAGACGCGGCGGTCATACATAACGGCGGGGTTATACGTGTCGGGGCCTCCGAAGAGATAGAGAAGTTCGCGGTCAACGGGCTGGGTGAAGGCATCTTCGGCAAAGCCCGAGTGGTGCGTCACGTAGATAACATTACCTCCCTGCTGGCGCCACTCATGGATGGCTCTGTCAAGGAAATAGATCATGAAGGGGCAGTTGACACAGCGCTGGGAGGTGAACTCCTCCACCAGCGGCACACGGACGAAGGCATCACGCATCACGTAAAGCATGCGTGTATAGTCTGCCGTCGGCGTAGCCTTGTGGCCGTTCACCGCCGTCACCTTCAGCGTCAGCGGGACAGAAGTGCCCTCTTTGCTGCCGCTTGTAAGCTGATAGTCCATTGCCCGACCATCGAAGGGAGCTATTGCTTCGTCGAAATCGATGGTGTAGGATGTTGCCTCGCCTGCACCATCGCCCGAGGTGAAGGTCACCGACGTCAGAGGCTCAGCCATGAGGTTGTGCACATAGAGGGTGCAGGCGAAGGGTGCCGACGGTTTCACCACCTGCGGATAACCGGAGAAACTCACCGTGGCTGCCCAGGGGAAGCCCTCTTCCTCATCGTCAGTCTCCACGATGGCTTGCACGAGCAGGCATCCGCCCTCTCTCACCTCGCTCCACCCCGCTTTGTCGGCATTGGTGTAGAACGGCACAGATGCTGCTGTGTAAACCCCAAACGGATAGGGTGTTCCCTTGGTTTCATAGACCTGTGCCCCGATGAAAATCTCCTCGTCGCCAATCTCGATAGGTGTGTCGAACAACACTTCGTTCCACCCGGCTTCGAAGTTGACTATTTTTTTCTCGGGTTCGACTGTCAAACGTCCCTTACGTGCCGTGATGCAACTCCACCCTTTTGCACGTTGGCGATAAGCCTCGCGCAGATAGATGCGCACGCCAACGATACGCCCCCCCCTTACCATGGACATCAGCGGGTCGTTGGCCATCGAGAGGCGGATGGCCACCTCCATGTAGTTGTTCTTTCCGGTGCCGTAGCCGCCAACCAGCGCCGTGTCAGGCTGGGAAGGGGCTGAGCCGTAATAGCGCGTACCGCCCTGCGCATCTGCCACGGCGAACAGCATTATCAGCAAGAAGTATTTCAGTCGTCTCATTTGTGTATTCTTTCCATCTATTGTCAGTCCTGCGGGCTATCAGATAATTGTTGATTATTTCGCCATGACTTTCTTCCCGTTTTGGATATACAAACCACGCGGGAGGCTGCCGGAGACTTTCACCTGCCTGCCCAGCATGTCAAAGAGTTCCCCACTCTCCTCTGCTGTGAGTGCCCGGATGCCCGAGAAAACACCGAGCGACATCTCCGCACAATTCATCACGTTGGCATTGCGGTAGCCATGCTTGGCTATGTCGCGGCTGACGACGGCAACAACGCGCATGTCCTCCAGTTTCCATTCAGGCTCCACGAAGTAGTCGAACGCCATGCGATAGTCGCCCTCCGTCACATCGAGCGGTGTACCGAACATGGGCGTAAGGCGCAGGCGGACCACATTGTTGTGGATGTACTCGCCTTTGCCGAGGTCGCTCTGCTCCTGAGAATCGGTATAAACGTTGTCCTCCAGCAGATAGACGGTGACGTTCAGCCGCTCACCGCCCATCGCCCCTTCGGCAATGTGCCCGCTGACGTTGACGATGCCTTCGGTCGTCTGGGCATCGTAGGTAGCCTCCACATTGGCACTAACGCAGGTGGGCCGTACCAACGCCTCCTCATAGAGCACGCCGGAAAAGTCGGGCAAAACGATGGACATGAAGGGGATATCGCATCCGAGGGCCGAGTACTGGAACTGCGGCGTTCGGTCAATCATCTGCGCAGGCAGGGAGACCTGTGAGCTGTCGCCTCTGGCCAAAGCCAGCATCATCGAGGTCTCCTCGTCGTCGCCCGTCATGAACTGGTCATTCAGGTGATGGGCTACGAGTGACACGCGGTCTTTATACTTCGCATAGCCAGGATAGAAATACTTGTCGTAATAAGTGGGCACATAATACGTCGACTCACTCTCGAAGAACTCCGCCAAGCTGCGGCGGGTATAGCCGGCAGCCACTTGGGGATCGATGCAGAGCACAGGGCGGGCGACCTTGGACTCCATGTTGTTGGCCTTGCCGTTCACCTTCGTGATGCTGACGGTGACGTCGCCGGTGCCGATGCCCTGGATGGGCACGACCACGGTTGCCTGCTTTCCGACCGCCAGAGCAGACGAGAGGCGTGTGGTCTCGCTGTATTTTTCCTCGCCCATTGAGGTTGTCACCTCGATGGTGCTAATGGTGTTGGTGCCGCGATTTTCCATCAGCATGAGCCCTGCCGAGCGGGTGCCCTTCTGCTGCACGGGGTCGATTAACAGCGAGGTGATGGCAGCCTTGTTCTTGTTTGCCTCGGTGTCCACGGTCAGCACCAGCTGTATGGCCAGCGTGCCTGCGGCGTTCTGGTCCTCCCAGATTTCGTGTCCCTCGGCATCGTAATTATACCCCGCCTCGTCGCGCCACAGGAATGCTGCCCCCGGCTGATAGTGGGGATAGAGGGTGGAGAAGGCATACTGGTTGGCCTTCAAGTCGGCATAGTATCCCACGTAGAAGTCACCCAGCGAGTCGGTCAGCACGAAGGGCTCGTCAAAGTCGCACTTGTTCCACGAACCGCGATTGTCGTTCTTGATGGTGCAGACGGCCGAGGTAGCGAAGTCCGTCCCAGGGTCGGCAAGCACGGTGCGGGCAAAGAGGGTGGCCTTGCCGGCACTCCCCGGGTCGCCCCAGCCGATGCGCAGGCTTTTCACCGTGGCGCCGATGTAAGACGCATACATCTCCTTCGTCACGCGGATGGCAGCGCCCGCACGCATGTCAGCCGTCACATAGAACCCGTCGTACTGCCAGATGTGGTCATCTGTCACCTTGTAGCCGAGGTTCACCGTCGTCTGCGCCTGCACGGCAGCAGGAAGTAGCGCCAGCAGCGAAAGGATGAGAACGAGATGTCTTATTCCAAGTTTCATATTCCGTATTTATTTAATTCTTTGCAAAGATACGAGATATCGGACAGAAATGCAAATAAAAAGCGTTAAAAAAACTCATCGTCCGACATAATCATCCGCAAGAATCCCCCTTGAAGGTTGGGACGATGGATACAGAATCCATGCCGACCATAGGGCGCAGCTGTTCCAATGGGCTGCGTTCCCAGTCCATTGGGCTGGCATTTTATTCCATTGGGCTGGCATTTTATTCCACTGGGCTGTGGAAGAGCAATACCGGAAACAGGAGGCCATGCCCTAAGAGATAGTACAGAACGCAACGAGAATACCTTATGGGGCGAAGTGGAAAAAACGGCAACCGGCATGTTGTATCTTTGTAACGCAAATCCCCCAATAGCCCCCTCCTGTGAACATAGGAATAGGTATGTTTTTGCTGATAATCTTTTTTTCCGCTTTTCGTAGGTTTTTCATTCATTTTTATCAGTTTTTTCTGTGGTTTTCGAGTTTTTTCCTACCTTTGCCGGAAATAATAATGATAATCATGAAGCAGATTCTACTATTCGCCCTTGGGCTGGCGACAGCCCTATCCACCACGGCGCAGGACGGGAAGCGCGCCATCACACTCGACGAAGCCATGAACAGCTGGCAGCTTGTCCGCCCGCGCTATCCGCAGGGAGGCTGGCAGACCGACAGCCGCGGCGCCGACATGCCCTACGACGCAGCCCGTGCCGACGACGACGGGGGCACCTTCAAGCCGGGCAAGGACGAAGCCACCTACACCCTCGAGTTCACCAATCGTCAGCGCGTATGGCGCTATGCCACACGGGGCGACTACTGGCTCGTCAACACCACCACGGGCAAGAAGCGCCAGCTGGGAACCTCGTTGCCCAAGGCCAGCCTGATGTTCGCCAAGATTTCGCCCGACGGCAAGCAGGTGGCCTACGTCTCGAAAAACAACATCTACTTAGAGCCTTGCACCATGGACGCCACCGCCCCCATCCCCCTGACTACCGACGGCAGCGAGACAATCGTCAACGGCACCTTCGACTGGGTGTATGAGGAGGAGTTCGACTGCCGCGACGGATTCCGCTGGAGCAGCGACAGCCGCTTCATCGCCTTCTGGCAGAGCGACACCGAGGGCACAGGGTGGTTCGACATCATCAACAACGTGGACAGCATCTACCCCACCATCAACCGTTTCCCCTACCCCAAGGCCGGCACAACCAATTCAGCTGTCCGCATCGGCGTGATTGATGTGAACAACCGGGCAAGCGGGCAAGCGGACAAGTCCATCCGTTGGCTCCCCATCCCAGGCGACCAGCGCGAGAACTACCTGCCCCGCATGGAGTTCATCCCCGGCACCAACACGCTGATGATCCAGCAGATGAACCGCGCACAGAACAGGAACGACGTCTGGACGACCACCACCGATGTGGAGGCGCCCCTCACCCTGCTCTGCACCGACACCGACGAGGCCTGGGTGGAGACGAACGACAACATCCACTGGCTGAAGGGCAACAAATACTTCATCTTCACCTCCGAACGCGACGGCTGGCGCCACCTCTACCGCGTCACGGCCGACGGCAAGAAGTGGACGTGCATCACCGAGGGCAACTACGACGTCATCAGCGAAGTGGCCTACGACGAACAGCGCGGATACATCTACTTCACCGCTGCGCCCGACGACGCCACCAACCGCTACCTCTTCCGCACACAGGTCATGGGCAAGGGCAAGGTGGAGAACATTACCGCCCAATGCCACGACGGCAAGCCCGAGGCGGGGCAGTACAGCTACAACTTCTCGCCCAACTACGACTATGCCGTCGAGAGCTATTCGTCGGCCCTCCGCGTGCCCCGCTACACGCTGGTTAAGAGCGACAAGCGCGGGCGCTGGACGGCCGACCACGTGCTGGAAGAGAACGCGGAGGCTCAGCAGGCGTGGGAAAACCTCGCCATCGGACACAAGGAGTTCGTGAAGTGCCAGGGCGGCGACCGTGAGCTGGATGCCTGGATCATCAAGCCCTACAACTTTGATCCCAAGAAAAAATATCCCGTCATCGACTTTGTCTATGGCGAGCCGGCATCGGCCACCGTGCAGAACGACCGCGGCAGCCTCTTCTGGTACTACCTGGCCAATCAGGGCTACATCATCGTCAGCGTGGAGAACCGCGGCGCCGCTGCCCCCCGAGGCAGGGAATGGCGCAAGTGCATTTACGGCGAGGTGGGCGTGGCTGCCAGCGAGGATCAGGCACGCGGCGTCATCAGCCTCTGCCGGCAGTTTGAATGGATGGACTCAACCCGCATCGGCGTCACAGGCTGGAGCGGGGGCGGCTCGCAGACGCTCAACTGCATGTTCCGCTACCCCGACGTTTTCAAGACAGGCGTCGCCGTGGCCTTTGTGTCGGACCAGCGTCTCTACGACACCATCTATCAGGAGCGCTACATGAACACCCCGCAGGCTAACCCCGACGGCTACTTCCGCGGCAGCCCCATCAACTTTGCCGAGGGACTCAAGGGCAGCCTGCTCCTCCTCCACGGCACAGGCGACGACAACGTCCACTACCAGAACTGCGAGATGCTCGCCAACCGCCTCATCAGCCTCGGAAAGCGTTTCTACCAGGTGAGCTACCCCATGCGCACCCACGGCATCAGCGAGGGACGCGGCACCAGCAAGCACCTCCGCGAGACACTCATCGACTTCTTTAACAAGAATCTCTGACATCATACTTCAGACTTCAGAAAATGAAACAGAAGGCACTTTTTTTTCATTTTTCATTCTTCATTTTTCATTCATAACCTCCGTCTCCGCTCAGAGCTACATCCACGAGCAGAGCACCGGCTACGAGTGGCCCGACGACCCTGCCGTCGTCAGACATCTGAAGGCTTGGCAGGACCTCAAGTTCGGCATCATCCTCCACTGGGGCGTCTATTCCGTCCCCGGCATCTGCGAGTCGTGGACCATCACCAGCGAGGACTGGATAACCCCCGACACCACCCGCACCTACGAAGAGTATAAACAATGGTACTGGGGTCTGAGCCGCGACTTCAACCCTACCCGATTCGACCCTGCTCAATGGGCACGCGTGGCCCGCGAAGCGGGGATGAAGTACGTCGTCTTCACCACCAAGCATCACGATGGTTTCTGCCTCTTCGACTCCCACCAGACGGACTACACCGTCACCCACAGCGGCTTTGCCGGTGACCCCCGTGCGGATGTGGCACGCCACGTCTTCGATGCCTTCCGTGCCGAGGGGATGATGACGGGCTGCTACTTCTCGAAGCCCGACTGGCACAGCCCCTACTACTGGTGGCCGGCGCGAGCCACGTCGAACCGCCTCCACAACTACCCCATCAGCCAATACCCCGAACGTTGGCAAAAGTATCGCAGCTTCGTCTATAACCAGGTGGAGGAGTTGATGACGGGCTACGGCCCCATCGACATCCTCTGGCTCGACGGCGGCTGGTGCACGGCTCCACGCGAGGATATCGGCCTCGACAGCATTGTCGATATGGCTCGCACTCACCAACCCGGCCTCATCGTCGTCGAACGTGCCTGCCCCGGAAAGCACGAGAACTACCAGACACCCGAACAGAAGATTCCCGACGGACAAATCAATACGCCGTGGGAGAGCTGCATCACCCTCACCTACGACTGGGGCTGGACGGATCACCCCGTATTCAAATCGCCCGCTACGATACTTGCCATGCTCGCTGAAATCGTTGCCAAGGGTGGTAGCCTGCTGCTTGGCGTCGGCCCCACCCCCGAAGGATTGATTGAGGATGGCGCCGTTGAACGCCTCCAGCAAATAGGCCGTTGGCTCAACCGCAACGGCGATGCCATCTATGGCACCGTCACCACCCCCATCTACCGCAATGCCGAGGGTAACGTCTGGTTTACCGCCACCAAGGGTAATACTCAGGCACTCAATGCCATCATCGTTCGTTCCGATGACAGTATGCCGCTGCCCGAATATGTGGAATGGGAAGGCAACACCCCGCGCCGCAAAGCAAAGCTGCGGCTCATCGATAGCGGCAAGTCTCTTCGCCACGAAGTGACTTCCGAAGGCCGCACGCGCGTATTCATCCCAGCCAACCTCCGCTCAGCCGATGCCCTCGCCTTGAGAATCAAAATTGATGATTGATAATTAATAAAAACCCATGGCAACAATTAACGTCTATCAACAGTACTTTGAGGCCCATTGCACAGCCAATGGTGTCGAGCGCCATGCTGCAGCCGTATTCCTGATTTCCGACTCCGACTGCGGCAACATCCGCTACGAGGCTGCCGTATCCTTCTTCCCCCACAATGCCCCCGACGACTATGCGCTCTCCTACGATGCCTACTATAGCCGCGTGCTCTACGAGGCTCCGGGACGCCGCTCCCGCAAACGAGAAGAAGTTCTCCTCCAAACTCTGAGGGATGAGATCAATGCCCTTGCAGCCGAAGCTTCTGCTGAAATTTTCTGGGACAGGCCCCTCATCGAAGCCCGCAGAGGATGAAAGTGGTTCTGGGTTAAGGGTTAAAGGTTGTAGAAAGAAAAAGAAAAGAGAGGCGCAGAATCGCGCCTCTCTTGCTTTAGAACCAGTGGCTATCTCACTTCACCAAGAACTTTTTGCCATTCTTGATAACCATGCCCTTGTAGCCTTCGGCAACACGCTGGCCCTGGAGGTTATAGACAGCGCCGTTCTGGACGGGAGCAGCTACCTTCTCAACCTCAGGAAGTGCAATGCCCGTGGCGAAGCCCTGCAGCACCTGCAGAACAGGATAGCCGTAACCAGTCTTGTCCATCTCCCAGATGTGGCGGAAGTCCCAGCCAATGTCTTCGTAAGTTTCCTGCTTCTTCATAGCATCAGCAGGCAACTCAACTTCGGGAGTATAATCGGTATCCTCGACATCGTTGCCGATGATAGGCCATACATATTTGTCGTTGTTGAGAGCGTCGATGGTAGCATCAGCATTACGGATATTCTCGTAGAAGTCAAGACGAGCGTTGCCGGAGAACTCTTCATTCCACGACGGGCCGTTACCACCGATGAAGGGACCTGCAACGTTACCGTCGGTACCGCCGTCGGAGTGGCTGATAACATCACCGATGGAGACGCAGTTGGTGATCCAGATCTTGGTGTCGGCTTTGTCAACAAGACCGATGAAGCCGCCAGCCCAGCCACGATGCCAGATATAGACGCTACCTGCGAAGTAGTCGTTCTTGAAGACGATGGTGTCGCCCTGGTTCGTAGTAGCGGAGATACCGCCAGCCTGACTGTAAGCATAGACGTTCACATGAGCATAGCTGTTGGTGATACGGCTGACACCGCTGGTACGTCCGATGAGTCCACCGACGTGGTCATGGCCATTGATGAAGCCGCTGAGAGCGACCTGATCAACTGTGGTGCTCTCGCACTCGCCGATAAGGCCACCCACCTGGTTACGGTCGGGAGCGTTGATGGTAACATTGCTGACGCCGAGGTTTTTGATGGTAGCACCCCTTGTATAGCGGAACACACCCACCTTGTTATTACCGTCGTCATTGATGGTAATGCCGCTAAGGGTATGGCCGTTACCGTCGAAGGTACCCGTGAAGGGTTCGGTAGGACTACCGATACCGGGGAATTCAACATCCGTCAGGTCGAGGTTTGCCATCAGTTTGTAGTTACCGACGGAGCTGCGGAACAGACGCTTAAAGTCATCGACAGTCTTAATTTCCACGTCACCAGCCTGATCAATATAGACGCTGAACTGGGCCGGATCGGAATTGTCAAAGACTTCCTGGATATCCTCATCGAAAGCAACGTTGATAACCACGTCACCCGTGCCGCCGAAGCCACCGGTAGCATCGCCCACATAGAGGAGGCCGAGGTCGGGATAATAGGTAGCCATTTCCTCGCCGCTGGCAATGGAGATGTCAAGTTTCTGGCCAAAGGAACCGTGGATGCTACCCAGATTGAGGAATTCATCGCCCGTTTCCCAGATGAGCTTAGCATTAGTAGGAATGTCATAGATGCGTGTGGGCAGCTTGACTTCAGACTCAATCATCCAAATCAGGACGGGATAAGCCTTGCCCTCAGTATCGGGATAGAAGCTCCAGACACCACCGAGATCCCAACCCAGAGTATTCTCGTAGAAGTCCTCGGTACGGGCTTCCTCATCAGTAGCATCGGCACCCATTTCGTCGTTAGGATCGTTGTTGAATTCGCTCAAATCAGAGGTGAAGCCATAGCCGGCACTTGCAGCACCGATACCCGTTGTGGCGAGTGACCAGTTGTTCTCCAGGAGAGCAACACGGCCGTACTTATTGGCAACACGGTTGAACTGGCAGCCGCTGGAACCACCCCAGTTGTGGGATGCCCACAGAGCGTTGTTCTTGATGATGGTGAGCACGCCTTCGCTATCGACCAAGCTACTGGCAACACCCGAGTTGGTGTAACCGCAATCAATCGTGCCCGAGAAGAGACAGTTTTCAATCGTACCACCATTGATAACACCGGAGATACCGCTAGCCTGATACTCACGGCTGTAGATTTCAGCATCGGAGAAGCAGTCGCGGACTACACCAGCAATGGTATCGCCGCTAATAACCTCCCAGTTGACGTCACCCGTAATGGCAGCCGTATGATCACGACCCTCGATGTAGGACCCGACAACGGCACATTGCTCGACGGTACCGCCATAGATGCGTCCGACAATACCAGCCACGTTAGCATCGCCATTCAGATTAGCGTTAATCAGACCCACGTGATGGACGTAGCCACCTGCACCAAGCAGGTTGACAAGACCGAGGTTGCTGCGGCTGGTTTTCGAATACGAGAAGTTGTAGATCCAGTGTCCGTCGCCGTCGAACTCGCCTCTGTAGCGATCACCGCTGCCGATACCACTGAATTCTATGCCCTCCATGTCAATGTCGTTCACCAAACGAGCGTTAAGGTCGTACGTTCCATCAACCTCCATACGACTGGCAAAGTAAGCAAGATCCTTACCGGTCTCCAAGAGCCAGAAGCCATCCTCGACAAGAGGCTCGTTCTCAGCCTTACCGCAGTGGATACAGTAGCCATCCTCATACTCGTGGATGCCTGTAGCTTCCTTGCCGCTGGGCTCAGTCTTGTAGCCACCACAGATGGAGCAGAAATAGGTGATATAACCATCCTGACGGCATGTAGGCTCAGTCTCTATAGGGCTGCCCCATTCGTGCTCATGAGTCTGGCCATTGGGATGGAACTCGCTGACCTGCATAAAGCCACCGCCCCACACTTTCTCGATAGTGATGCGGAAATACTCGAACTTCTCCGAAGCAGGGCAGGCGAATTCGAACGGCGTGAAGTCAACGTCCTGCAGCACGGCATCATCGAAGACATGATCGATGACGGTCCAGTTCTCGTAGTCGTTGGAACCTTCAATCAGCCAGTTCTGAGGGTTACGGCCTTTGTAGACGGAGTTGTCGTTAGCCGTGTAGATGGTGTAGCCAATCAGCGACACGGGCTCTGAGGCCTGAATGATGACCCACGTGGGCAGTGAGCCGGTACCCAGCTTGGTAGCCGTCTCGCCATCGCAGAACATGACGGAGCCTTCAGCACCTTCGACGGGGCCGTCGATTGCTGAATAGGAGACGCCAGTCAATTCGTCAACCCATTCGCCAGCCTTAGCTCCCAAACTCGGCAACAGCATGGCTGCTGCCAACAGGAATGAGTAAATCTTTGTTCTTCTCATAACATTTGGAATAGAATTAATACTAAAAATTAAAAAAAACATTTTGCGCACAAAGGTACGGACTTTCTTTTGAAAAAAAAACAAAACACCATTTTTTCTTTAAAACTAGAAGCTAAAACCGAAACCTTTCAAACCATGCACCCTGGTGGAGCATTTCTCAAAAGGGTTTGGTTTTAGATAATGCTTTTTTTTTATTATCCGCAAAGACACACCTATTTTTATTCGTAGGAGGGGCTTTTGGGGATTTGCGTTACAAAGATACAACATGCCGGTTGCCGTTTTCCCCACTTCGCCCCATGAGGTGTTCTCGTTGCGTTCTGTACTATCTCTTAGGGCATGGCCTCCTGTTTCCGGTATTGCTCTTCCACAGCCCAGTGGAATAAAATGCCAGCCCAATGGAATAAAATGCCAGCCCAATGGACCGGGAACACAGCCCACTGGAACAGCTGCGCCCTATGGTCGGCATGGATTCTGTATCCATCGTCCGAACCTTCAGGGGGTATTTTGGCAAATTCTCTTTTTTTTCCCTTTTAATCCTTCAAGTCAACCTTGATTTGGAGTTCCTCAAACTGCACGGGATCGAGGGGTCCCGGAGCGCCAAGCATAACATCACGTCCCTGGTTGTTCTTCGGGAAGGCGATGCAGTCGCGAATGCTATCGAGTCCTGCAAAGAGGCTCACGAGACGGTCCAGTCCGTAGGCAAGACCTCCGTGGGGCGGCGCACCGAACTTGAAGGCGTTCATCAAGAAGCCGAACTTCGTCTGTGCCTGCTCGGGCGAGAAGCCGAGGATCTCGAAAATCTTCTGCTGCAGCTGGGCGTCATGGATACGAATGGAGCCTCCACCCACTTCCACACCGTTGATAACCATGTCGTAGGCATTGGCACGGACAATGGCAGGATTGGTGTCAAGCAGAGGAATGTCCTCAGGCTTCGGCGAGGTGAACGGATGATGCATGGCCATGAGGCGCTGTTCCTCATCGCTCCACTCATACATGGGGAAGTCGATAACCCAAAGACATGAGAACTTGTCCTTCGGACGGAGGCCGAGCTGCTCGCCCACGTAGAGACGCAGTTCGTTCAGCTGCTTGCGGGTCTTCATGGCATCGCTGCCGCTGAGGATGAGGATGAGGTCGCCTGGTTCGGCACCAAAGGCCATCTTCATCTGCTGCAGCACCTCCTGCGAGTAGAACTTATCGACGCTGGACTTCACCGTGCCGTCAGCTTCGACGCGGGCATAGACCAAGCCCTTGGCGCCCACCTGCGGACGGCGCACATAATCCGTCAGCTGGTCAATCTGCTTGCGGGTATAGCCGGCTGCGCCCTTGGCACAGATGCCGCCTATATAGGCAGCCTCGTCGAAAACGCCAAAGCCGTAGCCCTTCAACACATCCATCAGCTCCACGAAGCGCATACCAAAGCGCGTATCGGGTTTGTCAGAGCCATAGTACTTCATGGCATCAGCCCACGTCATACGCGGCAACGTAGGCAGGTCGAGATCGAGGATGGATTTGAAAAGATGGCGTATCATGCCCTCAAACATCTGTAAGATGTCCTCCTGCTCGACGAACGACATTTCGCAGTCCACCTGAGTAAACTCCGGCTGGCGGTCGGCGCGCAAGTCCTCGTCGCGGAAGCACTTCACAATCTGGAAGTAGCGGTCGAAGCCGCTCACCATCAGTAGCTGCTTCAGCGTCTGGGGGCTCTGCGGCAGGGCATAGAACTGCCCAGGGTTCATGCGGCTAGGCACCACGAAATCGCGTGCGCCCTCAGGTGTGCTATTTACCAGCACAGGCGTCTCCACTTCCAGAAATCCCTGCCCGTCAAGATAGCGGCGCACTTCGAAGGCCACCTTGTGGCGCAACTCCAGATTCTTGCGTACGGCGGTACGGCGCAAATCCAGATAGCGGTATTTCATGCGGAGGTCGTCACCTCCATCTGTGTTGTCCTCAATAGTGAAGGGGGGTGTGACAGAGACATTCAGCACCGTCAGCCCATCGACGATGATTTCCACATCACCCGTAGGCAGGTTGGCGTTTTTACTATGCCGTTCGCTAACGACACCCGTAGCTTGGATGACGAACTCGCGCCCCAGACGGTTGGCCTGCTCGCACAATGCCGCGTCGCGTTCCTCATTAAATACCAGTTGAGTGATTCCATAGCGGTCTCGCAAGTCCACAAACGTCATACCACCCATTTTACGGGTCCGCTGCACCCACCCGGCAAGCGTCACTTTCTCTCCTGCATTGGCAAGCCGAAGCTCGCCACACGTTCTTGTTCTGTACATTTTCTTTATATATAAATAAGGTATGTCAATTTCAGGGTACAAAATTACAGCAAGGTGAGGGAAATACCAAAAAAAAACTGTATTTTTGCACACGAAAACAATTTGTCCCATGACAACCGACATTCCGAAACGCCTCCAAGCCTTGTCCGATGCCGACTATGCGGTGTTCCAGCGCAAGTTGCTGCCCACCATCAGTTCCGAGCGCATCATCGGCGTGCGCACTCCTGCCTTGCGCGGCCTGGCAAAAGAAATGCTGAAAGAGGGTGAGGCAGATGACTTTCTCGCCACGCTCCCCCACCCGACATTCGACGAGAACCAGCTGCATGCCTTCATCCTCTCCGAAATGAAAAACTTTCCCCGCTGCCTCAGCGAGGTGGAACGCTTCCTCCCCCATGTGGATAACTGGGCCACATGCGACCAGCTCTCGCCCAAGAGTTTCCGACGCCACGCATCGGAAATACTCCCCCATATAGGGGTTAGCGTTGAAGGGTTAGCGGTTGGCGGATGGTTGCAGAGCCCTCACGAATTTACCGTGCGCTTCGGCATTGGCATGCTGATGCAGCACTTCCTTGACGACGACACCTTCGTCCCGTGCTACCTCGATGCCGTAGCTGCCATCCGTCGCGACGAGTATTATATCCGCATGATGCAGGCGTGGTACTTTGCCACAGCCCTGGCCAAGCAGTACGATGCCACGTTGCCTATCCTCACCACACGCCGCCTTGACCCCTGGACACATAATCGCACCATCCAAAAAGCTATCGAGAGCTTTCGCATCATCTCCGAACAGAAAGCAGCGCTACGTACCCTAAAAGTAAAAAGTTAGGCAAGATGGACTACGTAGCACACTACGCATCGCCCCTGGGAGCTATGACGATGACCAGTGACGGCATCCACCTCACCTCCCTCACATTCGACGGGCAATGGCACGCAATATGTGAAACTACATCACCAATCTCCAATCGTCATTCTTCCATTCCCGAAAATCCCGTCCTCCAACAAACGCGCACATGGCTCGACATATACTTTAGCGGCTCTGCACCCGACTTCACTCCTCCCCTGCTGCCTATGCATGCCACGCCATTCCGCAGCGCCGTGTGGAAGCAGCTGCTCATCATCCCCTTCGGACAAACGATGAGCTATGGCGACATCGCGCGGTGCATCGGTTGCCCCTCGGCACAGGCTGTGGGCGGTGCCATAGGGCACAACCCCATTGCACTCATCATCCCCTGCCATCGCGTCATAGGCAGCAACGGCGCCCTGACGGGCTATGCTGCAGGCGTTGAGCGCAAGGCGTGGCTGTTAAAGCATGAAGAATTTTTAAAAAAGATAACATGATGAAACGAATCATCACCATCCTCGGGATAAGCATGCTGATAGCTTTTTCCGGTTGGGCACAGGGTGTGAAGCCGTTGCCCAACCTTAGTGTAGAAGGTCGCTGGTTAGTCGACCAACACGGCAACCACGTTGTACTCCACGGTGTCATGGACACCCCCAACGCCTGGTTCAACAATGGGCGCTGGGGCTGGAGTTACGACACAGACGGGCGCAACCGCTGCATCAATTACTTTGAGAAACTTTTCTCCGGGCTCGAAGAGGCCAAGTGCGACGTATTCCGCCTACACCTCGACCCCGCCTGGACCAACGACCCCAACAAGCAGAGCGACGGCAAGGAGAGCGGCGAGGCCGACATCTCGCGTTTCAGCAATACCCGTCTGAAGACCTACCTCCGCACCCTTTACTTCCCTATCGCGCGCCATGCGATGAACCACGGCATGTACGTCGTGGTGCGTCCCCCAGGTGTCTGCCCAGGCAACCTGCGCGTAGGCGACTACTATCAAGACTACCTCATGACCGTGTGGGACACTTTCACGAAGAACGACTCCATCCTGCGCTATCCAGGCCAGATTAGCATCGAGCTTGCCAACGAGCCCGTGTCCCTGAAGAACGACCAAGGTGAGGACGACCCACGTGCCCTGCACGACTACTTCCAGCCCATCGTCGACCGAATCCGTGCCAACGGCTTCACCGGCATCATCTGGGTACCCGGCACGGGCTGGCAGGCCAACTACGCCAGCTACGCCGTACACCCCATTGAAGGCTATAACATCGGCTATGCAGTACACGATTACTGCGGTTGGTACGGCTGCAGCGACGACACACCCGACCCAGACAACAAAATCTGCCATTTCCACAGCCAGGTGCCCGTTATGGACTTCGCACCCATCATCATCACCGAGGTCGACTGGAGCCCCAAGAAGGAAGGCACCGGACACTACAACGAGCACGGCGATTGGGTTGAGTCCAACTGGGGTACCTGGGCCACAGGCAGCACCTCCAAGTGGGGGCGTGCCTTCAAGGCCCTGCTTGACCACTACGGAAACATTTCCATGACGCTTTCGGGCGCCTCGTGCCTCATCGATATTGATACACTGATTAACAAGAAAAAGGTAGTCCCCGCCTTCGACGGCTACGAGGAGGCATGTGGCAAGGCCTGCATGGACTGGTATGCCGAGTACTGGCAGGTGGACTGGCCCCACGCCGACGACGAGCCGCAGGACGAGAGCCCCGAGCACCAAACCGCCACCCTGCTTACCGTCTCTGCCGAGAACACCGAGGTGATGGTGGGCGGTAGCATCGTCGTTCCTCTCACCGCCACCTATGCCGACGGACACCAGCGCGAAGTCACCGGCCTTGCCACCTACAACAGCAGCGCCCCTGACGTCGTTGCCGTACGCGGAGGCACCCTGCTCGTTGCTTTGGGCGAGGGAAACGCCCGCATCAGCGCCACCTATACCGACCCGCTGGGTAACGATATCAAGGCCAATGTTGCCGTGCGCTCTACCTTCTTCCCCTTCGGAGCCGAGCACATCAACACCTCCCTCTTCGCCTCCGGCACCTACGACGAGATGACCCACACCTTCCGCCCTGGGCAGTGGGGACAGATGGGCTGGAAGTATCCTGCCGGAGTCGACATGTCAGGTTACAAATACCTCGTCATCAAACTCGGTGCCACCAGCAGCAGTTCCCACCTCAACATCTTCACTACTGGTAGCATCTGGGGCGAGTGCCACTCCACAGCCGACTTCGGGCAGAAACGCCAGATTGTCGTAAATCTTCAGACCGCCAAGTACACCAACGACACCGCCAAGAAAGGTCAGCCCCTTGACACGCGCAACATCCGCATCGTCAGCTTTTGGGGCACAGGCAGCCAGTCCATCAAGGTCACCGACATTTACTTGACCAACAACGACGACTACTCCCCCACCTCCGTTGCCGCCCCAACACGCGATGATGAAAAAGCCCTCCCCCTCACGGGAAACCAGAGAGAGGGTTTTCTGTTTGACCTTCAAGGCCGTCCTCTGCCCGAGGCGAATCATCTCTCCCGTGGCATCTATATCCACATGGGCAGGAAAATTCTCGTCCAATGACAAGTGATGGAAAGAAAATGACAAAATGACCTCTTTTTTTGACCTATCTGCCCAATAGTAAGAGTCAGTGCAGCCACGAGGTCATTATCTTTCAACCTAAGCCCGTTCAGGAAATAAAGGGAGATGTGGTTTTGTCATCTTCTGGGGAGGGAGGAGGGGATATCGACGAGGCGGTACTGGAAACAACCAGCATCAACGTGGAGGCTGTCGCGAGGAATGCCGTCGAGGTCAAGGGGTGCTACAGACAGCCAAGCAGGGTCACCAATGCCGCGAGCACGGCTGAGTGAATCGAGATGGAAATCATAGACTGAATGGTAGTGGTCGAACAGCCGGAAATTCTTATCGCCCCAAAGCGAACTGTCGGGGTTCTCCCAGACGATGTCGGTAAAATGGGGGTTATCCTGGTCGATAGAATTGATGAGGGAATGTGTGAAGGCATACTGGCCAAAGGCGGTGAGGTCGAGGGAGTCGCTGTGGTCGGCAATAGTGCCCTCGATTTCGTCATCACCCGAGCCGGTGATGATACAGTTGGCAAAGCGCGCGTTCAGCAAGGGGTAGAGGACGTGGTCGTCGTCGATATTGCGGAGGCGCAAGGCGACGCCCTTGCCGCCCGCCCAGCCATAGAAACTGGCCAGCGTGCAGTGGATGAAGTCGTAATGCCCTCCCAGAAGATTGACGCAGTGGCCACCGGCATTGCTAAAAAGGCAGTTGATGGCCGTGCCGATGGCGAGCGTGGCCTGTAACCCGTCCTCCCCGACATTATGAATGACGGTGTTCTCGAGCAAAAAAGTGGGGGTGACGTCCAGAGTGTCGACAGCTTCGAAACGCAGGCCGAAGGAGGCGCTGTGGACGTCACAGTTCAGGAGAATGTTATCTCTGCTAGCTGGCCCGAACAAGATGCCTCCCCACTGGGCGGGGATGCGATCGTAGGGGAGATAACTGAACATGTTATCGAGCCTGTCACCACGGAAGGTAACGGTCGAATCGACCGTACCGAGGGCATGGAGGGTGCCATCGACACGCAGGTAGGCTTTATCGTGGAAAAAAAGCTTTGTACCAGGGGCCAAGGTGAGGGTTGTACCACGTGACACGATTAGGCTATCATAGACAAAATAGGGCCGCCGCGCGGCAAAATAGGTGTCGGCATTGAGTTCGACACCGCACAGCGAAATGGTATTCCACCCCGCGGCCGTCAACACTACGCGTCCCCGGGTGCCACTGGAGAGTGTGAACACGATGGAATCACACACCTCAACGGGGGCATCGGTATCCGTCGGAGGAACGGTGACCTCCACAAAGACGAAGAGACTGTCGCCAGCTCGTAGCTCCACATCGGCAAACTGCACGCCGTACTGCCCGTCAACATTGACGCGGAAGGGACTTCCCCACCCGCCTGTAAGGCGGATGTCCGAAATCTGAAGATGGGTGTCGTTAGGGTTATAGACCTGAAAGACGCCCGTTGCCGAGCCCACGTTGCTGAACAGCGTGTCGAACGCAATGGTGTCGGCGCTGAAGCGCAGCTCCAATTTCGGGTCGGAGGCATAGTGCACCTCGTCTGTACAAGAGATTAAAAAAGAAAAATGAATTAATAATAAAGAAAAGCAAAATAAGAAGTAAAAGGGGGAATTAAGCCGACGATGTCGGCTAGGAGAAAAAGTGGACAAAATCTCCCTGACAGGGTGCCTATTGTCCTGCACACAGTGCTTAACTACTTTTTTTACATCCATTTTTTGCTTCCTTTTTTACTCCGTTATTTATTTTTTGGTGCTGCTTCGAGAACGGCTACGAGGTGGCGCCAGAAAAGGTCGGCTGTGGGAATGAGCAGGCGCTCATCAGGGCTGTGGACACCGCGTAACGTGGGACCAAAGGAAATCATGTCAAGACCCGGATACTTCTCCATGAAAAGACCGCACTCCAGTCCGGCGTGAATGGCGCGGACGATAGGCTTCTTGCCGAAGAGACGCTCGTACTGCTCCACGGTGATACGCAGAATCTCCGAATCGGCATTAGGCTTCCAACCAGGGTAGCCCTCGCCCACCTCGGTCTCGGCACCGGCAAGCTGCAGCGTGGCACACACCGTACGCGCGACATCGGCACGTCCGCTAAGGGTGGAGCTACGCTGACTTAGGACAATGTGAATGACGCCACCTTCAGCGCCTTCTTCCATGCGGATGGAGGCTAGATTGCTGGAAGTTTCCACAAGTCCAGGCACGTCGAAGTTCATGGCATAGACGCCATTGAACACACCCTGCATAGCGCTGAGGAAACGGTACGCCGTGCCCTTGTCGATGGCCTTGTCAGCGGGATGTGCCGAATGCATGACGAAGCGGGGCGTCTTTTCCACCGCGGCAAACTCGGCTTCCACCTCGGCAGCCACGACGTTGAACAGCACGCGTATCTCCTCTTTGTCCTTCATGGGCACGGCACAGATGGCCTGCGCCTCGCGGGGGATGGCGTTATGCTTGTTGCCGCCCTCGATGTGGCAAAGTCGGAGATCGAACTGCTCGGCAATCTGGTTGAGGAAGCGACAGAGTACCTTGTTGGCGTTGGCACGTCCTTTGTTGATATCGTCGCCACTATGTCCGCCCATCAGGCCGTCGATAGAGACGCTGAAGAAGAAGTACCCCTCGGGTACCTCCTCGCGGTGATAGCGGAAAAAAGCATCGGTGCGGCATCCGCCTGCACAGCCGATAAACATCTCGCCTTCGTCCTCCGAGTCGAGGTTGATAAGGATATCACCTTCCATGAAACCTGCCTGCATGGCCTCAGCACCCGTGAGTCCCGTCTCCTCGTCGACGGTGAAGACGCACTGAAGGGGGCCATGCCTCAGGGTAGAATCAGTGATGACAGCCAGCGCAGCAGCCACTCCGATGCCGTCGTCAGCTCCCAACGTCGTGCCCTCAGCGCGCAGCCACTCACCCTCGACAACGGTGCGGATGGGGTCGCGCAGGAAATCGTGCTGTACGCCACGGTTGCTCTCGCACACCATGTCCATGTGCGCCTGCAGGATGATGGGCTTGCGGTCTTCCATGCCGGGTGTGGCAGGCACGCTAATGGCGACGTTGCCCACCTCGTCAACCTTGGTAGCAAAGCCATGGCTGCGCCCGTACTGGGCGAGCCAGGCGGAAATCTGCTCCTCGTGCTTCGACGGACGGGGAACTTGACAAATTTCTCCGAAAATCTCAAACAGCCTCGCAGGCTTTAGTTCTGTTTTTCCCATAACAAACACTATTTTTTCGTTATATACTTTTCAAGCTTAAAGTTTCAATCTGCAATTTATATTAAATAACGTAAAAACAGGGCGCATTATTGTTTTTTTGCCTAAATTTGCAGCCGCTTTAAGAAAAAAGAGAGAAAAAAAATGATTAAGACCCTCATTCTTGCCCTAGGAATCGTCACCGCAGCCGTGCTGTTGCTCTCGGTTCGCGTACTGATTAAGAAGGGCGGACGCTTCCGTAGTCAGCACATCGGGCAGAGTCGCGCTATGCGTGAGAGAGGTATCCACTGTGTGCAGGCACAGGACTTCGAGGAACGCCTCCCAAACCCCATGGCAGTGAAAGAAAAGAGACGGAATGAAAAATGATAATTGAAGATTAAAAACAAAAAAACAACAAATGAAAAAATCAAACCTTGCCTTCTTGGCCGTTGCCGCATCTGCGCTGATGCTCAGTCTAACCCAGTGTAATACCCAACCCTCTGCATTATCGTCAGCCGAGCCTTCCGACTCGTGCCGTCACAGCGGCCTCCACATCGCTTACGTCGATGTGGACACGTTGCTCACCAGCTATGAACTCTGGGTCTCTCTCAACGAGGACATGATTAACAAGCGCGAAAACATCACCGCAACCGTTAACAAGGAAGGCGCCGCTCTGCAGAAGGAGATGGAGCAGTTCCAAAACAAACTCAACAACAACGCCTTCGTCAGCCAGGAACGTGCCGAGAGCGAATACAACCGCCTGATGAAGAAGCAGCAGGACCTGCAGGCCAAGCAGGAGCGCCTCGCTAACGAGTTTGCCGTGGAGAGCAGCCGTAACGACCAGGTCATCAGCGACTCAGTGCGCAACTTCATCCAGGTCTACAGCCGCGAGAAGGGCTACGACCTCATCCTCAACAGCGCCAGCGCGCTCTTCGTCGGCGACGCCATTCCTAACGTCACCCGCGAGGTTGCCGCTGGCCTGAATGCCCGCTACGGCAAATAATTACCTTAGGAATTAAGAATCAGGAGAGCCCCTCGAACGTTAGAGGGACTTTCTTTTTGTACCCCTCACTGGTCATGAAGGCAACAATGTCGCCTGTCGGATTGCTAATGCGCACGCTCACGAGAGGCACTTTACCATCGCTGATAAGGGTGCATTCGGCCTTTAGGCGTTCGCCCAACTGTGCCGAATGAACATAGTTAATCTGGGCATTGATTCCAAGGCACACCTGTCCACTGGCATTGACGACACCTGCTACAGCCATGTCTGCCAACGTGAAGAGCGCCCCGCCCTGACAGACACCAGCGGCATTAATGTGGTCTTCCGTTACCGTCATTTCGGCACGGCAGTAGCCCGGGCGGATTTCCATTATGGCAATGCCTGATGTAGCGGCAAATCTATCGCCTTTATTAAGGGTTTCAAGAAGAGTCATTTTTTAGAAGGGAAGATACGAGGGATAGGAACTATAGGCACAAAAATTTATCAGAACGTTATTCCGAAGCGGAAGACGTGGTAGCGGGAGTGGAGTTTTCCGAGGTCGAATTGGGTGTAGTGTTCCACTAGCGTCAGGCCATCGAAGGGGGCTGGGCTGCCATCGTCATAGAAAAAGTTGGGGTCAGAAAGCATCCTGTTGCCTATCAAGTTGCGTTTGCCGAGGTTGTAGCGTACATACCCGAGGCTGTACCGACGGAAAAGGGTGAAGCCGATGCCCCACTGGGTAGCCAGCGAAATCTTCGGCATTTCATAGGCTGTGACAAAAGGACCGCGGAAGTGAACCGTACCTGCATCGGTGGCAAACGTCTGGTCAAGCGTTCCATTCTCAACGGTGACAAAACGAAAATTAACGCCCATTGCTCCCTCAGCCCACAGGCGGAAGTTGCTGTGACGATCCATGCGGAGGCCGAAATTCAAATGGGCAAAGACGGGAACGTTGTATATCTTTGCCACGTCGGTGTAGGCAAAGCCCTGCTGGAGATCACTGGCGTGCACCAAGGGCAAAAGGCGGTTGCGGAAAAGATCTGCCGACACCATTAGGCTGAGATACCTGCGGAGGGGAATGACCTCCTTGATGCCGACGTTGATGCCTTGTTCAGCATACTCGCTGAGATTCGTACGGGGAAGCGCCATACCCACATAGACGGTGGTCTGATTTTGGTCGATGTACTGGGCCCTACCTTCCGTGGCCATGAAACTCAGCAGGAAGAGCAGGACGAATCCCATGACCGAAGTTTTCATATTAACGCTTTTCATCATCGTAGAGAGTGTTATAGGTTGTGAAACATACGTTCGGTACGAATGGTGGTTGATGAGCCATGGCCGGGATAGACCATGGTGGTTTCAGGCAATGTGAATAGTTGTGTACGGACGGAGTGGATGAGTTCACCGTAGTCGCCGCCATGCAAGTCGGTGCGCCCCACGCCCCCATAGGCAAAGAGTGTATCGCCAGCAAAAAGGAGGCCCTCAGCTGCACAATAGAAGCAGACACCCCCACGCGAGTGGCCCGGAGTATAGAGACACTGAAAATCAAGAGTGCCGCATTGGATGACATCGCCGTCAGCCAATGGGTGACCTATCGTAGGCGGCGTGCCGGGATAGGGAATACCGAAGGCGCGCGCCTCATCGGCGTTATGTTCGGCCCACCAAGTATCTCCTTCGTGCGCCTCGCAGCGGATGCCACATTGTGTCTCGGCAAAGGGCACACCGAAGACATGGTCGAAGTGGAAATGGGTGCAAAGGATGTGACGCACCTTCAGCCCTTTGGACGTTAGGAAACGAGCCAAAATCTGTTGCTCGTCCTGCCCGTAGCAGGCAGGGTCAATGAGGAGCGCTTCACCACCGTCGTCCCACACCACATACGTGTTCGTTGGGAGCATGTTGAACTCAAAAACCTTCAGATCCATTTTAACTCGTTGACTTACCTAACGGGCACGAAAACCACCTTTTTCTCCTTAAACCAAGACTCGCTGAAATAGCCTTCCAATGGGATGATGTCAGCCACATTGCGGAACGTGCTGATTTCGTGCTGCAATTCGCCTCCCTTTAGACAAATGATACCATTGGGATAGGCATTATTGGACTCGCGGCTGATGTTCTTGCGCGCAATCCTTACAAGATCTGCCAAGGGCATCACAGCGCGGCTAACGACAAAGTCAAAGACGCCCCTCTCCTCTTCGGCTCGCCCATTACGGAAGGTAACATTCTGCAGGCCGATGGCAGTTGCTATCTCGGTAGCCACGCGAATCTTCTTTCCAACGCTATCAATAAGGTGAAACTGCACCTCGGGGAAAAGAATCGCCAGCGGTATGCCTGGAAATCCGCCTCCTGTACCGAGGTCCATCACACATGTGTCGGGGCGGAAGCGGATAACCTTCGCAATACCCAGCGAATGAAGCACATGATGCTCGTAGAGTTTGTCGATATCCTTGCGTGAGATGACATTGATTTTTGCATTCCAGTCGCTGTAGAGCGGTCCAAGCTGGGCCATCTGTGCATGCTGCACTTCCGTCAGTTCCGGAAAGTAGTTCGTTATTATTGTTGCGTCCATTCTTTCGGAAAGTTTCAAAATCGGTCACGAAAATACGCCATTTTCCACAATAATCAAAGCAAAAACGATATTTTCTATATATTTTTTGTAATTTTGCAGCCCGAAAGGTACAAGAGTACCTTAAACGATACGGCAGAATGATAAGTGTTGAAAATCTAAAGGTGGAATTTGGCGTAGAGCCGCTGTTCGAAGGCGTCAGCTACGTCATCAACCCGCGGGACCGCATCGCACTGGTTGGGAAGAACGGTGCGGGCAAGACCACCATGCTGCGTATCCTGGCGGGCTTGCAGCCCCCTACCAGCGGCACGGTTTCCATCCCGAAGGACACGCGCGTCTGCTACCTCCCGCAGGTGATGCACATCACCGACACCTGCACCGTCAGGGAGGAGGCGATGTCAGGGTTCAGAGCTAATGATAGCAGCTCTGAGGTTAGAGCGGATGAGCACGACGAGGGCGAGGCATATCGCCAGATAGCCGAGATGGAACGCACGCTGAAGGGACTGGGATTCAAGGCCGAGGACCTGGACCGCCCCACCAGCGAGTTCAGCGGAGGCTGGCGCATGCGCATCGAGCTGGCCAAGCTGCTGCTCCAGCACCCCGACGTGCTGCTGCTTGACGAGCCAACCAACCACCTCGACATCGACAGCATCCAGTGGCTCGAGGGCTTCCTCGCCCGCTCGGGCAAGGCTGTGATGCTGGTGAGCCACGACAGGGCTTTCATCAACAACGTCACGAACCGTACCATCGAAATCTCGTGCGGCACCATCTACGACTATCGCGTGAAGTACGACGAGTTTGTCCGTCTGCGCCGCGAAAGACGCGAGCAGCAGCTGCGGGCCTACGAGAACCAGCAGCGCGAGATTGCCGAGACGCGTGAGTTTATCGAACGCTTCCGCTACAAACCCACCAAGGCCGTACAGGTGCAGAGCCGCATCAAATGGCTGGAGAAGATAGTCCCCATCCGCGTGGATGAGGAGGACCGCAGCCAGCTGCGTTTAAAATTCCAGCCCGCACAGCGCAGCGGCAGCTACCCTGTCATCTGCGAGGATGTGCGCAAGGCCTACGGAGACCAAGTCGTATTCTCCGACGTCAACCTCACCCTCAAGCGGGGCGAGAAGGTAGCCTTCGTAGGGCGCAACGGCGAAGGAAAGACGACACTCGTCAAATGCATCATGGGCGAGATTCCCTTCGACGGAAAGCTCACTATAGGGCACAACGTCAGCATCGGCTACTTCGCCCAGAACCAGGCACAGCTACTTGACGACGAACTTACCGTCTTCGACACCATAGACCGCGCTGCCGTGGGCGACATACGGCTGAAGATACGCGACATCCTGGGTGCCTTCATGTTCGGAGGCGAGGCTTCCGACAAGAAGGTGAAGGTGCTGAGCGGAGGCGAGCGGAGCCGTCTGGCTATGATAAAGCTACTGCTTGAGTCTGTCAACCTGCTCATCCTCGACGAACCTACCAACCACCTCGACATGCGCTCGAAGGACGTGCTGAAGGAGGCCATCCGCGACTTCGGCGGCACGGTCATCGTCGTCAGCCACGACCGCGAGTTCCTCGACGGCCTCGTCAGCAAGGTCTACGTCTTTGCCGACGGACACGTACGCGAGCACCTCGGGGGAATCTACGATTATCTGAATCATGCCAGCGTACCCTCTGCCAGTCTGAAGCCCGACAGCCCCAAGCCCGACAATCCGAAACCGAAAAACGAGCCCGATGCCTGGCAAGCGAAAAAGGAGCAACAGCGCCAGCGCCGCAAACTGGAGAAAGCCGTTGAAGAGGCCGAGAAGAAGGTCACCCGACTGGAAAACGAGCTGAAAGAGCTGGAAGGCTGGATGGCTACTCCCTCAGGAGCTACAAACCCTGCCCTGTTCGAGAGTTACGCCAAGCTGAAAGAGGAACTTTCTGCTGCCGAAACGGCGTGGGAGGAAGTCATGATGAAACTGGAGGAAGTATAATTCAACACTACACATCAAACCAAGCAACAGCCGTTTCAGACCAAGCAACAGCCGTTTCAGACCAAGCGAATAATTTCCCATACCAAGCAAATAATTTCCCAGACCAAGCAAATAATAAATCAATCCAAATAAAAAAAAGTGATATGAAAAAGAACAAATTATTCATCGTGGCAATGGCAGCATCGGCCGTCATTGCCTGCACAGACAACAAGAAAATGGACAACACTGCCGGCATTAAGCCCGAGAACCTCGACACCACCGTTGTCGCAGGAAACGATTTCTACCAGTACGCATGCGGTGGCTGGATGGCCGCCCATCCCCTCACCCCCGAGTATGCCCGCTACGGCAGCTTCGACAAGCTGGCTGAGGACAACCGCGAACAGCTGAAAGGCCTCATCGACGAGATCACCGCGGCCAAGAACACCCCGGGCACCAACGCCCAGAAGATTGCCGACCTCTACAACCTCTACATGGACACCGTGCGCCGTGACCGCGAGGGCATCGAGCCCATCAAGCCCGTGCTGGCACGCATCGCTGCCATCACCGACCGCAGTCAGCTCTTCAAGGAGATGGTCAACCTCACCTTCGAGGGCGTGGGCGGCTACTTCGGCATGTACATCGGCGCCGACATGATGAACAGCAAGAACAACATCGTGCAGATTGGCCAGGGCGGCCTGACACTCGGTGAGAAGGAGTATTACCTCGACACCGACGAGGCCACCACCGCCATCCGCGAGAAATACAAGAAGCACATCGTCCGCATGTTCACCCTCTGTGGCTTCACCGAGGCCGAGGCCCAGCAGAAGATGGAGAGCATCCTCGGTATCGAAACCCGCATTGCGCAGGCCAGCTACAGCAACGTGCAGATGCGCGACCCCGCTGCCAACTATCACAAGATGAGCTACGACGAGCTCTGCAAGCAGTTCCCCGGCATCGACTGGAACTACCTCTTCACCAACCTCGGCATGAACGGCGTCGAGGAGGTGGACGTCAACCAGCCCGAGCCCATCCACGAGGTGGAAGCCATCCTGGCACAGGTGCCCGTCGACGACCAGAAGGCCTACATAGAGTGGCAGTGCATCTCGGGCAGCGCCTCCCAGCTGAGCTCGATGCTCGACAAGGCCAACTTCGACTTCTTCGGCACCGTCATGAGCGGCCGTCAGGAGCAGCAGCCGCTGTGGAAGCGCGCCACCAGCGTCGTCAGCGGACTGATGGGCGAAGCCATCGGACAGCTCTATGTCGAGAAGTACTTCCCCGCAGCCTCGAAGGAGCGCATGGTGAAGCTCGTCGCCAACCTGCAGGACGCCCTTCGTCAGCGCATCGACGACCAGGAGTGGATGAGCGCCGACACCAAGAAGCGTGCCCACGAGAAGCTCGATGCCTTCTACGTCAAGGTGGGCTATCCCGACACTTGGAAGGACTACAACGGACTCAACATCGACCCCCAGAAGACCTTCTTCGCCAACATGGTCGAGGCCGGCAAGTTCATGTGGAACGACATGCTGAAGCGTAAGTTCAAGAAGCCCGTCGATCCGACCGAATGGCACATGACGCCGCAGACCGTCAACGCCTACTACAACCCCACCACGAACGAAATCTGCTTCCCCGCAGGCATCCTGCAGTACCCCTTCTTCGACATGAGTGCCGACGATGCCTTCAACTACGGTGCCATCGGCGTCGTCATCGGCCACGAGATGACGCACGGCTTCGACGACCAGGGCCGTCAGTTCGACAAGGACGGCAACTTCGCCGACTGGTGGGCCGAGGGCGATGCCGACAAGTTCAAGGAGCGCGTTCAGGTCATCGTTGACCACTTCAACAACATCGAGGTGCTGCCGGGCCTCTTCGCCAACGGCTCCCTCACGCTGGGCGAGAACATCGCCGACCACGGCGGTCTGATGGTAGCCTACCAGGCCTTCAAGAACGCCACGAAGGACCAGCCGCAGGAGGTGAAGTACGGCTTCACGCCCGACCAGCGTTTCTTCCTCGCCTATGCCGCCGTGTGGGCCGGACAGATTCGCGACGAGGAGATCCGCAACCGCACCAAGAGCGATCCCCATGCCCTTGGCCGCTGGCGTGTCAACGGCACCCTGCCCCACATCGATGCCTGGTACGACGCCTTCCACGTCACGCCCGACAACGCCCTCTACATCGCTCCCGAGAACCGCGCAAGAATCTGGTAATGACGGTTAACGGTTGATGACTGATGCTTCACATTGCGCTGCTGAACCTGATGCCGAACAAGGAGGAGACGGAAGCCGACTTCGCTCACATCTGTGCGAAGTCGGCCGAACCCGTCCGATTTGTCCTCACCAAGATGGACAGCCATGTGACGCGCCATGCTAGTGCCGAGCACATGGCTCTCTACACGGGTTCGGCTGCCGTCTGCCAGGCACACGACAACGGTTCGCAGCCTCTCGACGGAGCTATCATCACAGGTGCCCCCTTCGACTGGGTGGATTTCCCCGATGTGGACTATTGGCCTGAGCTCTGCCGTCTGATGGACTGGCTCAGGACACGCCGCATCCCCACGCTTTACGTCTGCTGGGGAGCGCAAGCAGCACTTCGCTATTTCCACCATATCAGCCGTTTCGAGGAGTATCCGCACAAGCTCTCCGGCATCTTTCCCCAGCAGATACTCTTCCCTGATCGTCCCCTGTTCCGCGACATCGACGAGCCGCTCTGCATCCCCCACAGCCGGCATACCAGCATGACAAACAGCGAAATCGACGCCTGTCCCGACGTCACCGTCCTTGTCCGCTCCGAGGAAACGGGCATCTCGATTGTGGAGTGTATGGGGGGATTGGAATTCTACCTCATCGGCCATCAGGAATACAACCTCCACACGCTCGACAACGAGTATCGCCGCGACGTCAGCCGTGGCCTGCCCGTCCGTCCCCCGCGCCACTACTACTTCGACGACGACCCCACCCAGCCCATCGTCGATACCTGGCAGGCCAATGGCCAGCGCCTCTTTGCCAACTGGCTGGAGTACTATTGCAGTGATCACTGTTCACTTTAAAAATGTTGCCGAGACGAATAGAATTGCTTTCTCCTGCGCGGGACTTGGCTTGCGGTATCGCTGCTGTTGACCATGGTGCCGATGCCGTCTATATCGGTGCTCCGCGCTTCGGTGCCCGTGCCGCGGCAGGCAATTCGCTCGACGACATCCGCCAGCTGGTGGAATATGCCCATTCGTTCAACGTCCGTATCTACGTCACCGTCAACACCATCCTCTATGATGACGAGCTCCCCACCGTCGAACGGCTCGTCTGGGACCTCTACCGCCTCGGCGTCGATGCCCTCATCGTGCAGGACACCGCCCTGCTGCGTATGCACCTCCCCCCTATTCCCCTCCATGCCTCCACGCAGATGGACAACCGCACGCCGGAGAAGGTGCAACTGCTGAAGGAGCTGGGCTTCAGCCAGATGGTGCTTGCCCGCGAACTGAGCCTTCAGGAGATGGCCGACATCCATGCCGCCGTGCCCGACATGCCGCTCGAGGCCTTTGTCCACGGTGCCCTCTGCGTCAGCTACAGCGGCCAGTGCTACGCCTCGCAGTACTGCTTCGGCCGTTCGGCCAACCGCGGCGAGTGTGCCCAGTTCTGCCGCCTGCCCTTCTCTCTTGAGGATGCCAACGGCAACACGCTTATCCGCAATCGTCACCTGCTCTCGCTGCGCGACATGAACCGCAGCGACCATCTCGAAGAGATGCTTGACGCCGGCGTCAGCTCGTTCAAGATTGAGGGACGTCTCAAAGACGTCTCGTACGTCAAGAACATCACCGCCTACTACCGTCAGCGGCTCGACGCCATCCTTGCCCGTCGCCCTGAATACGTCTGCGCCAGCGAAGGCGACATACGGCTTGCCTTCACCCCCAACCCCGCAAAATCTTTCAACCGAGGGTTTACCGACTATTTCCTGCATGGACGGAAGGACGATATCGGCTCGTTCGACACCCCCAAGTCCATCGGAGAGCAGATGGGACGTGTGACGTTTGTAGGCGACAACTACCTCACCGTCAACACCCGTTCGGCTTTCCACAATGGCGATGGAGCCTGCGCTTTCAAGGAAGACGGCACGCTCGTCGGCTTCCGCATCAACCGCGCCGAGGGCGGATGCCTCTACCCTTCGCCGGAAACACGCGACATGGACTGGAAAACGCTGAAAGGCTGTATGCTCTACCGCAACTACGATGCCGAGTTTGAGCGGAGCCTCTCCCGTCCGAACACAGCCCTGCGCCGCATTCCCGTAAGCATTACGTTTAGGGAAATCCCCTTCGGATTTGCCATTGGCATCCGGAAAGTCAGCCCTGCAAGCGAGGGGATGAACGAAAATCCTACCGTAGTTTGCTTCCCGATGGAGAAGATTCCGGCTGAATCGGAGCAGGAAAGAAACATCTGCCGCCAGCTCTCAAAACTGGGTAACACCATCCTCGAAGCGGCGGAAGTCCGCGTTGAATGGAGTGCCAGCTTTTTCATCCCCTCCTCCACGCTGAGCGAGATGCGCCGTCGGGCAGTCGATGTATTCCTCCGTGCCCGACAAATGAGCCGTGCGCCCTTCCTCCCGATGAAGAAAAAGGGGCTGCCTGATGCCTCTTCCGTACTTCCTTCTTCCTATCGCGCCAACATGGCCAACCACGAGGCGCAAGCATTCTACCATAGCCTGGGCATCGGGCAGATTGAACCTGCCTTCGAAATCAAGCCTCCTTCTAAAGCCGTGCTGATGACCTGCCGCCATTGCCTGCGCTACAGTCTCGGCGCCTGTCCCCGTCACCACGGCCAGCGTGCAGCCCTCAAGGAGCCTCTTGTCCTTGTCTCCGCCGACGGCCGCCGCTTCCCCCTCCACTTCGACTGCAAGCGCTGCGTGATGGAAGTGAAGAATGGTTAGGGGTTAGGGGTTAGTGAGAGATGTGCAGGAGGGTTTTGAAGATTTCGAAAGTCTCCTTGTCGCCGGTGAATTTCCCTTTGTCCTCGCTCATCTTGCAGGTGGGGCTCCATTCACGTTTCTCCGTAATCTTCGACGCCACCAGCTTGATGACGATGTTCATCGGCTGAATGCCCAGCTCGCCGAAGTCACATGTCAGGTGCGTGCCGATGCCATAGCTGTCCTGCACCCGTCCGGCCACGGCTTTGTGAAGGGCCAGTGCGCGGTCGGTGTCGAGCGCATTGCTGAACACCACCTGCTTCGATGTCGGGTCGATGCCGAACTCGCGGTACTTCTCGCAGATTTTCTCCAGCTGCTTAAGGTTGTCGCCGCTATCGACGCGCAGTCCGCTGAACACGCGGGCGAAGTGTTCCGAGAAGTTGTCCGCGAAGGCCTTGAAGCCGAACGTGTCGTAGAGGAAGATACCCAGGCTGCCGATGAACGTCTTCTGCCACATGTCCATGGCGATGTGGTTCGCCTCCTGCGGTCCGTACATGCCGGCGATGGACGATATGAACTCATGAGCCATGGTGCCGATGGGCGTCACGTTGTATTTCATGGCAAACCACACCGTGCTGCTGCCTGTGAACACGCCCGGGCCTTTCACAGCCTTTGACGCATCGATGAACGCCCTCATCGTAGCATCCTCGGCGTCGTGCGAGAGACGTCGGCGGCAGCCGAAGTCAGCCACCTTCAGTCCGCCCTCCAGCATCCGCACCGCCTTGTCGTACGACTTGCGGTAGTAGGCCTCGTAGTCCACCTTGTCGATGTCGCCGTTCACGATGTGGAACAGCTCGGACACGATGGCCAGCACCTTCACCTCGAGCAGCACCGTCTGGTGCCAGTAGCCCTCGAAGGCAATCGACAGATGTCCCTCGGCGTCCTGCTCCACCGTCACCCAGTCGGCACTATAGCGGAAGCCCTTCAGGTAGGTGTAGAACCACGTGGGGATGTACTTACAGTGATGTTCCATGTACGCCTGCTCCTCGTCGGTAAAGCGCAGGTCCTCGAGGTACTTCACCTGTTCGCGCACAAGCTCAGCAAAACCCTTGGGATAGACCGTGTTGTTGCGGTCCACAAAGCGGTAGCGCACCATGGCGCGCGGATAGCAGTTCAGGATGGCACAGCACATACTGAACTTATACAGGTCATCGTCGGTAAAATGAGTGATAATGGGGTTCATACTGAGTTCAGAGTTCATAGTTCATAGTTGATAATTTTGTGCTTTGCACAAAATCATTCAGCGCCTTGCCTCCGTCGAGCGAGGGGCAGAAGGGCAGCAGCACGTTCAGTTTCTTCTTATAGCCGGACTGGGCGAGGTCCTTCAGCGTGTCCAACACGCAGACGTCGCCTGCGATGCCGCAGACATCTATCTGTTCCGCCTCATCCAGCAAGGGCAGAAGCTTCCTGCGGCTCACGGCGTTCTTCAAAATGGAGTATTCTTCCCTACCCTTCAGCGTGCCCTTCGTGAGCACCTTCGTCTGCGGGCATAGCTTATAGGCAGCCTCCAACACGGTTTGCCAGATGGCAGCTCCTTGCGTATGAGCTACACAATGCACAGGCCATCGCCCAAACGACACATGCTCCCACGTATGGAAATCGGCAGTAAGCACCACATTTTCATATGTTCCGCATTTCTGTTCGTCCATCCAGCGGCTCAATTCGTCCATAGCCTTTTCTGCGCCAGGCACAGGCAGCGACCCGTTGATAAAGTCGTACTGTGCATCTACAATCAATAATAGTTTCTTCATAATCGTTAACGTAGGTTTTCCTGCCTGCAAAGATAGTACAAGGTGAGAGGAAAAGCAAGAAAACAATGTTTTTTTTGCTCTACTTCAAAGGCAATCTATCTAAAACCCTAAATATGATTAAAGCTGCCAGTAAGCGAGAGAAGCACATAAATAATTTTGAGTATTTCCGAGCAATATATTTGCTTTTTCTATCCGATTCTATTATCTTTGCAGACAAATCTTCTATAAAAGAAAAAGTACAACCCAATGAAATACAAAACTATCCTTAAGGCGAGGAGAGGGTTAGCAATTTTAGCGATGATGATCATGTTTGTCATGGGAATGGAGAGCGCCTCGGTGAAATCCCTTCATCAGCTTCAGCAGGAGTTCATTGACAGGAGGTTTGGCATGTTCATTCACTTCAACATGCCTACGTTCTATGATCAGGACTGGCCTGACCCCGATGCCCCTGTTACGGTTTTCAACCCCACCCGACTGGACTGCCGCGGATGGGCAAAAGCGGCACGCGAAGCTGGCATGAGCTACGGTTGCCTCACTTCAAAGCATCACAGCGGATTCTGCATCTGGGATACCAAGACCACAGACTACAACGTGATGAACAGCCCGTTGCATCGCGATGTGGTGAAGGAGTATGCCGATGCTTTCCGTGCTGAGGGATTGGAGGTTTATCTCTACTACTCCATTTTGGACACTCACCACAGGCTACGCCCTCACATGATTACGCCTGCTCATACCCAGATGATAAAGGACCAGCTGACAGAATTACTCACCCATTATGGCAAGATTGCAGCCATCATCATCGACGGCTGGGATGCCCCATGGAGCCGCATATCCTACGACGAGGTGCCCTTCGAGGAAATCTACCTCCACATCAAAGCGCTGCAGCCCGAGTGTCTGGTGATGGACTTGAATGCTGCGAAATATCCACGCGAAGCCCTTTTCTATACCGACATCAAGAGCTACGAGCAAGGTGCAGGACAGCACATCAGTACCCAGCAGAATCGCCTGCCTGCGTTGGCCTGCCTGCCGCTACAGAGCAGTTGGTTCTGGAAGAGCAGTTTTCCTACTGATAAGCTGAAAGACCCAGAGGAACTGGTAAAACAAATGATTGAACCCTACGGCGATGCCTATTGCACCTTTATCCTGAATGTGGCACCCAACCGCGAAGGGCGGATAGACGACAACGCCTTGGCTGCTCTACGAAAAATCGGGCTGCTTTGGACTAGGCGAGGCCATGTGGCCAATCTGCCTGAGGCCCCTTCGCCCATCATCAGCAGCAATCTGGCGAAGAACCGTCCTTCAGAAGGCACATGGAGCGACGACTACGCTATCTATGACTTTGCCAACGATGATGATTTCGGCTCCTGCTGGAACTCCAATCGTGAGGTGATGACCCCTTGGTGGAGCGTAACGCTGGAAAGCGAGAAACCCTTTAACATGGTGGTAATCACAGATAGGACAGATAATCGATTGCAACGCTATCGCATTGAGTATCTCGGAAGCAAGGGATGGAAGACACTATTCGAAGGCCCTTCGCCCTGTAGAGAGCGAGTGAAGATTCATCGTTTCCCGACGGTCTGGGGAAGTCAGATCCGCCTGACGGTACTGGAAAGCCGTGAGCGGACTTCCATTGCCGAAGTGGGTGTTTATTTTGAGCGTAATGTTCTCGAACAATAGTAGGAGCGATGAAAAAGAATTTGCTGATTCTTACCCTGCTGCTTTCTGTGGCAGGGGCATGGGCACAGAAGGAACGGGTAGTAGTGGCGTACGTGACGTCGTGGACGAGGACGATTCCTGACCCTGACGTCATGACGCACATCAACTACGCCTTCGGACACGTGAACAACTCCTTCAATGGCGTGCGAATCGACAATGAGGAGAGACTGCGTAGAATCGTCAGTCTGAAGAAACAGAAGAAAGACCTGAAGGTCGTGCTCTCCATCGGAGGATGGGGCAGCGGGCGATTCAGCGAAATGGCTGCTGACGAAAGCCGCAGAAAGGCGTTTGCCCAAGATTGCCAGAGGGTTGTAAACGAATTCGAACTTGATGGAATCGACATCGACTGGGAATACCCTACGCAGTTGTCGGCAGGCATCTCCTCGTCACGCGAGGACACAAAGAACTTCACCCTGCTGATGCGCGACCTGCGACATGAGTTGGGGAAGGAACTGCTGCTGACCTGCGCCACAGTAGCAAACGGAGCCTATATTGACTTCAAAACTTGTATCGACTACCTCGACTGGGTGAACGTAATGGCCTACGACATGGCTTCTGCGCCCAAGCATCACTCGGCACTCTATCCGTCGGACATCTCAGGCTGGATGACGACCTCGGGGGCTGTGGAGGCCCACCTGCACGCTGGTGTCCCTGCGGAAAAGATGGTCTTGGGCATGCCGCTCTACGGACGAGGAACCATGGGCTATTGCGCTGAGCCTGACACCTTATTAAAGGTCAGCAGGTCAACAGGTCAACAAGCCAACGAGAAGAAGGACATAACGGAGTGCTGGCACGAGCAGTCGATGGTACCCTACTTGATGAATGATAAGGGCGAACTGGTAATGGGCTACGAGAACGAACGTTCGCTGGGCATCAAGTGCCAATACATTCTGGACCATCGTTTGCGTGGGGGGATGTACTGGGAGTATGGAGACGACCATCAGAAGGCTCTTCGCGACGTCGTCTGCGCTATTTTGATGCGAGGCGAGGCTGCCCCCTACCCTGCTGACTATGCAGGTAATCGCGTGAGATTCCGCGCGTTGTTCGTCTATGACCCTTATGCGGAGTCAGCCCATGTTGAGTTCGACCGTCAGGCACTCCATTTCTTCCACAAACTCTCCTACGGCGAAGGCTTCACCTACGACACACGGACGGAGTGTCCCACAAGCCTCGACACCCTTCGGAAATACGACGTGGTGGTGATGCTCAACACGTTACCCTCAAGTAAAGAGGCACGTCGCGCATTTCAGGCATACATGGAACAAGGTGGAGGCTGGATGGGTTTTCATGGCTCAGGGTACAACGACAAGAACACCCGCTGGCCTTGGCTGAACGAATTTCTGGGCTGTGGTGCATTCCTTTGTAACAACTGGCCTCCCCAGCCTGCTCTGGTAGAGGTGGAGAAGAACGACCATCCCATAACACGCACACTTCCAACCGAGTTTGTGGTGCCCGCCAGCGAATTCTACCAGTTCTCTCCATCGCCACGAGCCAATGAGGATGTGGAGGTGCTGCTCTCCATCTCGCCCAAGATGTATCCCTTCGGTATAAAGGACATCGTCAGCTATGGCGACTTCCCCATCGTCTGGACGAACAAAAAATACCGCATGATATACCTGAATATGGGGCATGGCGACGAGGAGTTCATCGACCCAACGCAGAATCTTCTTTTCACTAATGCCTTTCGTTGGCTCGTTCAGGAGAAATTAAGGCATTAGGAAAATAGAATAAGCAAATAAATTCTCAACGCAAGCGAATAAAAAATTAGAATAGGCGAATAAAAAAATAGAATCAAGGGAAAAAGGTTGGATGATGAAAGACGACAGATTCTTGAAGCGTTGGGCGCTGCCACTTAGCATGCTGACGGGTGTGGTAGGATACTTCGCGGCAATAGCTATGAGGTTGCCGCAGGGGATATATGCCGACGCAAATAGAGTGATTGCCATCGTGCAGCCTGCGCTGCTGTTCCTGATGCTGTTCCTGTCGTTCTGTCGCATTCGTCCACAGGAGCTTCGGCTGTGTCGCTGGCATCTGCCTTTGTTGCTGATGCAAACGGGATTGTTTGCCGTCCTGGCCTTGCTCATCATCCTGCGCCCTGAAATTGAAGGGCGGATTGTCTATGAGAGCGCCATGCTCTGCCTCATCTGTCCTACGGCTACGGCAGCTGCTGTTGTCGTAAGGAAACTGGGAGGGAATGCGGCTCATCTTGTCACTTATACGGTGATGATTAACACGGTGGTTTCCATTGTCGTGCCGCTGGTAGCCCCTCTCATCCACCCGCAGGAAGGGCTTAGCTTCATCCGTGCTTTCACCACCATCATGGCCCGGGTGTTCCCGCTGCTCATCTGCCCCATGTTGCTGGCATGGATTATCCGTTACACATTGCCTCGGCTTAATGACCTCCTGCTGCGGACGGGCGACCTGCCATTCTACCTTTGGACCATCTCGCTGTCATTGGCCATTGCCGTCAGCACACGAAGCATCGTCCATAGCACAGCAGGATTCTGGCATTTAGCAGCCATTGCCCTCGTCAGCCTCGCATGCTGCCTGTTCCAGTTCTGGGCAGGAAGGAAAGCAGGAGGCTCTGACGCCATTACTGCCGGACAGTCGATGGGACAGAAGAACACGGTGTTCCTCATCTGGCTGTCGTACACGTTCTTCACGCCTGTCACGGCCATTGCGGGCGGATTCTACTGCATCTGGCACAACGTCATTAACGCCATACAACTCAACAAGAAGAACAATTCATAATTGACAATTCATAACCCATAATTATTAGATTACTATGACTCTTTCAGAAGCCATTCTCAGCCGCCACTCTGTGCGGAATTACATGGACACGCCGCTTACTGCCGAACAGGTGGAGACGTTGAACACAGACATTGCCCGCTGCAACCGCGAGGGTGACGTGCACCTGCAACTTATCACCAACGAACCCCATTGCTTTCAGGCCGAGAAGCCTCACTACGGGCGTTTCTCGGGTGTAAGGAACTACATCGCCCTTGTGGGGCGCAAAAGTGCCGACCTTGACGAAAGGCTGGGCTACTATGGCGAGCAGGTCGTCCTGCTGGCTCAGACACTCGGCCTCAACACCTGCTGGGTGGGACTGACGTATAAAAAAACACCCTCTGCCCTGAAGATTGAAAAGGGAGAGACGATGCGTGGGGTCATTGCCCTGGGTGTGGGAACGACGCAGGGCGTGCAGCACAAGAGCAAGCCATTCGAAGCCGTCACCGAGGGAACGGATTTCCCCGACTGGTTCCGCCAGGGGGTTGAGGCGGCGTTGCTTGCTCCGACGGCCATCAACCAGCAGAAGTTCAAGTTCGTCTGGAACGACGGTCAGGTGAAAGTCAAGGCCGGCATGGGCTTCTTTGCGCACATGGACCTGGGCATCGTGGCCTGCCACTTCGAGATAGCCTCGGACCATCGTTTCTTCCTCGACCAGCTGCACAAACGCTGAGCCGCCATGGAGATGAAGCTTGGCGAAATTCTTGCCGGCCGGCTCGGCGGAAACGATGTGCTGTACCTCGCGGCTGAGTACGGAGCTGAGAAAGTGTTCCCTTACCTGTCCGATGCGGACAAGCGGACGTCGGACAATGCGGCCTGGGTGCTGACTCATTGTCCGTCGGACGACGATGGGTGGCTGACGGCCCATCAGGACGAGCTCATCGACCTTGCCCTGCGAACGGAGAGCATCACTATGCGGCGTCTGACCATGACCGTCCTGCTGCGAACGCCATTCAAAAGTGACGACGTGAGGACGGACTTCCTCGACTTCTGCTTCGACATGATGATGCGTCCCGACCAGCCCAATGGAGTACGTTCGGTGGCGATGAAGCTGGCATACCTTCAATGCCGTCCGTTCCCCGAACTGCTCGATGAACTCCGCCAGACACTCGACATCATGGAGACAGAATTCCTCTCCCCCGCCCTACGGACGACGAAGAAGAATCTGCTGAAGGAAACAAGGATGCAATGACCCTCTTTCACTAATTACTCTATTTTTCATACTACGAATTATACGAATTATACGAATTGGCTCCTTCTCACTAATTACGGTAAATCTAATTCACTAATTATGATAAATCTGATTCACTAATTATGGTAAATCTGATTCACTAATTATGGTAAATATTTATCCCAATTAGTGAGAATAATTTATCCCAATTAGTGGAAAAAGTCCCTCCCCAAAAATAATTCGTGAAATTAGTATAATTCGTAGTTTAAAAAAATTACACGTGTAACTCGCAGTTACACGTGTAATTTGTTGTAGGGGGGAATAGGAGTTTACTGCAGCACTTCGGCGAGCTTTTCAGCCAGTTTCTCGCCGCGGAGGTTGCGGGCGATGATGGTGCCGTCCTGACCGATGAGCACCGTGGCGGGGATGGCACGAACGCCATAGAGGGCAGCACCCTCGCAATCCCAGTACTTCAGGTCGGAGATCTGCGGCCAGGCCATGCCGAGGTCGGCAACACCCTTCTTCCACGACTCCTCATCACGGTCGAGGCTCACGCCGACGATGCCGAAGCCCTTGGCGCCGAACTTCTCATAGGCAGCCTTGACGTTGGGCATCTCCTGACGGCAGGGTCCGCACCACGAAGCCCAGAAGTCAACAAGCGTCACCTTGTTCTGGTTCACGAAGTCGCTCAGCTTGCTGGTGCCACCAGCCATGTTAGCCATCTCGAAGTCGATGAACTTCTTGCCTACGGACGTGGCGAGCACCTTGTCGTTCTGCTCCTTCAGGCGAAGGGCGGTCTCGTTGGCAGGGTCAGCCTGGAGGTACTTGTCGAGAATGGCAGCGAGCTCCTCGGCCTCGAAGTTGTAGCCGTATTGCTGGAGCAGATAGGTGCCGAAGGCACAGTCGGCGTTCTCGGCGACGCTGGCCTTGACAGCCTCGTCGTACTTCTTCTCCATCACCTCCATCTTGGCACGGACTTCGGCCATCTCAGCCTCGGTGATGTCCTCGGCCTGGAGGCGCTTGTTCAGGTCGCCATAGCCTTCGAGGGCATCGTTGAGCACGGTGTTGAAGGCTTCCCAACGGTTGTTGTTGAGTGTGCCGACGGCCATGTTGTCGCCGTTGTCGTTGATGTCGGCCTTGATGTCGCCAGCCTCAAGGAAGAAGATGATGCGGGGACGTCCGCCCAGGGTGAGGTAGGCAATCTGGCAGGTGTCGGTCTCGCCCTTGAACTCATACTTGCCGTCCTTGACGACGGTCTGGGCAAAGGTCTCGAGGGCACGGCCCTTGACAAGGCTGATGGTCACGGTGTCGCCGTCCTGGGCAACAGGAATGGCTCCGCTCAGGGTGTAGGCATTCTTGTTCTGGCAGGCAGCCATCATAAGGGCAGCAGCTGCAAAAAAGAAAAATTTCTTCATTGGATTTGTTGTTATTATTTGGGTTAATAAATTGGTTTTATTTCTGGAAGATGTACTTCACGCTGATGGGCTCGTTGTTGATGATGCGCTGGATGGTGTCGGCAAACAGGGGGGCGATGGAGAGCTGCTTCAGTCGGGGGCAGCGCTTGCCGTTCTGGTTGTCGAAGGGGATGCTGTTGGTGAAGACAATCTCCTCGAGCAGCGAGGCATTGACACGCTCGACGGCAGGACCCGACATCACACAATGGCTGGCAAAGGCACGCACGCTACGGGCTCCGGCACGCTTCATTTCGTCGGCAGCCTGGGTGATGGTGCCGGCGGTATCGACGATGTCGTCGAAGAGCATGACGTTCTTCCCTTCCACGTCGCCGATAATCTGTATGGACTCAACGACATTGGCCCGTGCACGCGTCTTGTTGCAGAGCACGAGGGGGACGTTGAAGTATTTCGCATAGGCTGCGGCACGCTTGCTACCTCCCACGTCGGGGGTGGCTATGACGACATCGTCCATCGGGAAGTCGAGGCTCTGGATGTAGGGAGCGAAGACGTTGCTGGCATAGAGGTGATCGACGGGGATATCGAAGAAGCCCTGAATCTGGTCGGCATGGAGGTCCATGGTGACCACGCGGCTGACACCAGCCACCATTAGCATGTCGGCCACGAGCTTCGAGGCGATGGAGACGCGCGGCTTGTCCTTACGGTCCTGACGGGCCCATCCGAAGTAGGGGATGACGGCCACGATGCTGCGGGCCGAGGCGCGCTTGGCAGCGTCAATCATCAGCAGCAGCTCCATCAGGTTGTCCGAGTTGGGAAAGGTGCTCTGGACGAGGAAGACGTCCTTGCCACGGATGGACTCTTCGTAGCTGACGGCAAACTCGCCGTCGGCAAAGTGGGTGATAATCATGTTGCCCAGGGGGCAGCCCAGCGACTCACAGATTTGTTCAGCAAGGTATCTCGAGCGTGTGCCCGAGAAAATCATGAAGGGAGCAGTTGTACTCATTATTGGAGACTACTATTTAATAGGAGGTTGAAAACGGATGCAAAATTACAATAAAATTAGGAATTAGGAATTAGGAAAGAGGAATTATTTTTATTAAAAGTTGAAAAATAAAAAAGAATCGCATGTCAAGTATAAAGCATTTCATTTTTAGCAAGTAGTTTCGCGCCTCGTCAGCCTACGGGTACGGTTTCGAAATCATTGATTATAAGCCATCCGTTTTTTAACATTTAACGTTTGATTCTATTTTCGTAGCGTTTGATTCTAATTTGCCAGCGTTTGATTCTACGCGCGCAAAGTTAAGGGCTATTTGAACAGCGTTTGATATATCCGAAAAGGCTTTTAGACAGGGGTCACCTCGGAACGGACGGAGCAGCGAAAGCCAAAGTTGAGACGCGACATGTCGTGTCTCAACTATTGGCCGAGTCGCGAGGGACGAAAACACAGTTAAAAAACAAATATAATTTGCTTTTTCGCGCAGTTTACACTACCTTTAACGCTGTTTTAGATAGGGGTCACCTCGGAAAAACTCAAATTAATTTGGTTTTTCGCTCGGTTCGCCCTATCTTTGCGCCCGTTTTAAAAAGAATAAGGTAAAAGACATCAAGAGAGAATATGGAACTGGCAAGCAAGTACAGCCCCGCCGAGGTCGAGGGCAAATGGTATCAGTATTGGATGGACAACCGGCTCTTCGCAAGCCGTCCCGACGGCCGCGAGCCTTACACCGTGGTCATCCCGCCGCCTAACGTCACCGGTGTGCTCCACATGGGACACGTCCTCAACGAAACCATCCAGGACATCCTCGTGCGCCATGCCCGCATGGAGGGTAAGAATGCCTGCTGGGTGCCCGGTACAGACCACGCCTCCATTGCCACCGAAGCCAAGGTCATCAAACGCCTGGCCGAGAAGGGCATCCGCAAAAGCGACCTCACACGCGAGGAGTTCCTGCGCCATGCCTGGGACTGGACGGACGAGCACGGCGGCATCATCCTCCGTCAGCTGCGACAGCTGGGATGCTCGTGCGACTGGGACCGCACAGCCTTCACCATGGACGAAGAGCGCTCGCGCAGCGTCATCCGCGTCTTCTGCGACCTCTACGACAAAGGCCTCATCTACCGTGGCTTGCGCATGGTCAACTGGGACCCCGAGCGCCAGACAGCCCTCTCGGACGAGGAGGTCATCTATCACGACGAGCACTCGCATCTGTTCTATCTGCGCTACTACGTCGATGAGCCTGCCGGCAGTACCGACGGCGAGGAACCCGATGCACAGATGCTCGCAGCCACTGACCCCTTCGACCCCACGGTGAAGCACCAGATTGTCCATCGCGACAGCCAGGGCCGACGCTATGCCGTCGTCGCCACCACACGTCCCGAAACCATCATGGGCGACGTCGCCGTCTGCATCAATCCCAAGGACCCGAAGAACACCTGGCTGCGCGGCAAGCGCGTCATCGTCCCCCTTGTCGGCAGGGTCGTCCCCATCATCGAGGACCGCTATGTGGAGATTGAGTTCGGCACGGGCTGCCTGAAGGTCACCCCCGCTCACGACGTCAACGACTATGCCCTCGGCCAGAAGTACGACCTCGAGGCCATCGACATCTTCAACCCCGACGCCACCCTCTCGGAAGCCGCCGGACTTTATGTAGGCATGGACCGTTTCGACTGCCGACAGCAGATTGTCAAGGACTTGGACGCTGCTGCCCTCCTGGAGAAGGTCGAGGACTACGACAACAAGGTGGGTTACTCCGAGCGTACCAACGTGCCCATCGAGCCGCGCCTCTCGCTCCAGTGGTTCATCCGCATGCAGCACTTTGCCGACATCGCCCTGCCCCCCGTCATGAACGACGACATACGGTTCTATCCGCCCAAGTACAAGAACACCTACCGCACGTGGCTCGAGAACATCAAGGACTGGTGCATCAGCCGCCAGCTTTGGTGGGGTCATCGCATCCCAGCCTACTTCCTGCCCGGTCAGGACGATGTGCCCGACGCCGAGCGCCAGTACGTGGTGGCCGAGACCATCGACAAGGCCGTGGAGAAAGCACGCCTCATCAAGGGCTATGAGACCGTCACCGCCGACCAGCTCACCCAGGACGAGGGAGCCCTCGACACCTGGTTCTCGTCGTGGCTCTGGCCCATCAGCCTCTTCGACGGCATCAACAACCCCGGCAACCCCGAGATCAGCTACTACTACCCCACCTCGGACCTCGTCACCGGCCCCGACATCATCTTCTTCTGGGTGGCACGCATGATCATGGCTGGCTACGAATACCTGGGCGACATGCCGTTCCGCAACGTCTATTTCACAGGCATCGTGCGTGATAAGCTCGGACGAAAGATGTCGAAGAGCCTGGGCAACAGTCCCGACCCCCTGGACCTCATCGCCAAGTACGGCGCCGACGGTGTGCGCATGGGCATGATGCTCTCTGCCCCCGCAGGCAACGACATCCTCTTCGACGAAAGCCTCTGCGAGCAGGGACGTAACTTTAACAACAAGATCTGGAACTGCTTCCGCCTGGTAAAAGGCTGGACGGTGGACGACACAGCCACTCCCTCCGAAGCAGCACGGACGGCCGTACGCTGGTTCAACGAAAAGCTGAAGCAGACCGCCGCGCTGGTCGAGGACCACTTCTCGAAATACCGCATCTCGGATGCCCTGATGGCTGTCTATAACCTCTTCTGGAACGAGTTCTCGGCCTGGTACCTCGAGATGATCAAGCCTGCCTACGGCTCACCCCTCGACCGTCCGACCTACGACGCCACCCTCCACTACTTCGACTGCCTGCTCCGCCTGCTCCACCCCTTCATGCCCTTCATCACCGAAGAGCTATGGCAGAACATCGAGGAGCGCAGCACGGGCGAAAGCATTATGTTCCAGCCCGTTTCCGTCATCGGCACAGACGCCGACGAACAGCTCATCCGCGACTTCGAGACCGTGAAGGAGGTCATCTCCAACGTCCGTGCCATCCGCCTCCAGAAGGGCGTGGCCCAGAAGGAAGAGCTCACCCTTGAGATTGTGGGCGGCAACGCCACCACCGATGCCTACCAGGCCGTCATCCTCAAGATGGCCAACCTCTGCGCCATCAATACCGCCAACGAGAAGAGCCAGGGAGCAGCCAGCTTCATGGTGGGAACCACGGAATACGCCGTTCCCCTCGGCAACCTGATGGACGTCGAGGCCGAGCTGAAGAAGCTGACCGACGAGCTCACCTATGCCGAAGGCTCGCTGCGCATCGTGATGAACAAGCTGAACAACGCCAACTTCGTCAGCCGTGCCCCCGAAGCCGTCGTCGCTGCCGAGCGTAAGAAACAAGCCGATGCCGAGTCGCGCATAGCCTCACTCCGTGCCGCCATCGAAGCCCTCAAAGGCTAAAGAATCATCCGGAGAATCCGGAGATTCCGGCATATCCGGCCAAATCACCCAAACCACACAATCTGATTAGAGAATGAACAAGAAATCCACGATTATCATCGCTGTCCTCGCAGCCCTTGTGCTGATTGCAGCCATTGCCGTGCTCAGCCTCAACCTCCGCAAGGCGCAGAAGACCAACGAGGAGATGACGCAGCTCTTCGAAATCGAAAAAGAAGAGATGGAGAACGAATACTCCACGTTCGCCTCGCAGTACGACGAGATGCAGCTCATGATCAGCAACGACTCGCTGCAGGCCCAGCTCGAACGCGAGAAGGAGCGCACCCAGCGCCTGCTGGAGGAACTGAAGAATACCAAGGCCACCGATGCCGCCGAGATTACCCGCCTGAAAAAGGAGCTCGCCACGGTGAAGAAAGTCATGCGGGGCTACATCGTGCAGATTGACTCGCTCAACCAGCTGAACGAGAAGCTCCACAACGAAAACCGCCAGGTGCGCCGCCAGTATGCCGCTGCCACACAGCAGATCAGCACCCTTCAGGAAGAGGCCAAGACGCTCTCGAACAAGGTTACCCTGGCCTCGCAGCTCGACGCCACAGGCTTCTCGGTCGCCTCGAACAACAAGCGCGGCAAAGCCACCAAGAAGGTGAAGGACGTCACCCAGCTGGCCATCTCGTTCACCATCACCAAGAACATCACCGCCCAGACGGGCGAGCGCGACCTCTACGTCCGCATCATGAAGCCCGACGGAGACGTCCTCACCAAGAATGCCTCGAAGACCTTCGCCTACGAGAACACCAAGCTCGAGTATTCCATCAAGAAAACCATCGAATATACGGGCGAAGAACAGCCTGTCACCGTCTATTGGGATGTCGAGGAATTCCTGCCCGCCGGCACCTACACGGTCTATGTCTTTGCCGGTGGCGTGATGATTGGCGAGAAGAGCTTCACCCTCGAATAATCGCTTCCTTTAAACAAACAGGAATCCTAAAGACAAACAGAAAGGTGGCTTCATCACGAGGCCACCTTCCTTTTTCACTTCTTGTTCCTTTTTTACTTACCTTTCTAATCTACGCTATTATACAATCTATTATTGTCTTTTCTGTCCTTCATTTCCAAAGGGCATCCGTCCCCGCTGCATGTTGTTGAGCAGTTCGCGACGGAAAGCCTCCTCAGCCATCTGGATTCTCAGTAGTTTCGATGCGGGCAGTATGGCTTTGAATTTAGGGAGATAGTCTTTTTCCAGTTTATCGCACTTCATCTTCATCTCAGCCGTCTCGTCCAGCAGCTCAGAAGCCTCGTCCTCGGTCAGTCCGTCAGCCATCAGCTCACGCGTCTTGCGCCTCAGCTGGCCGTTGAGCTTGAATTTCTCGGTCTGCAACTCGAAATAGATGGGGAAGAACGCCTTAGCCTCAGTTTCCGTCAGTCCCGCACGCTGGGTGATGAACTCCTGCTGCTTGGCCTTGTATTCCTCAGGCTTCATAAACCGCGGGCCACGCACCTCCTGAGCAGAGGCAATCGTCATGAAACAGAGCGACACAATCAATAGTATTACGGTTCGTTTCATGGTGTCATTCGTCGTTGGTGAGATAACTGTAAAGTGTATAATCATCGAACACGGACGTTGTCAGGTATTCCGACATTTCTTCTTCCGTAAACGAGATGTCGTCAGTAGAGGCATAAGAGGCTTCCTTCAGGTTGTCAGCACGATGCAGAGCCGCAACCAGAATAATAACACCTGCAAACACAGCTGCTGCCGACACCCAGGTACGGACATTCCCCCAGATGGGGACGCGCTTGGGCTTTTTCTGAGCAAAAGAGCGCTCGGGCAGCGAACTCATCAGCCGCTGCTGGAAATCCTCAAAGTACCCGTCAGGCACCTTGAACGGATTTTCCTTTCCTATTATTCCTTTTATTTTTTCTTCGTCAGTCATGTTTGTTTTTTCTTTCTTTACGTTTCTATGACTATGTGTTTATTAAAAAGTTTAAATATCGTCCTGAAAAAAAGCTGATATTTTCTGAACTGCCAAATGATAACTGGCTTTGAGCGCGCCTACGCTGGTGCCAAGTACTTCCGACATATCTTCGTATTTCATCTCGTCGAAATACTTCATGTTGAACACCATGCGCTGCTTGGGGGGGAGAGTCTGCAGGGCTTCCTGGAGTCGGCGCTGCAGGTCGTCGCCATCGAAATACTCATCGGCTTCGAGATTGACAGGAGGTGCATCGTCGTTGTCAAGCGATACGACGTCCGTACCCGACTGTCGGTTGAGGAACGTGAGTGCCTCGTTGGTGGCAATACGATAGAGCCAAGTGGAGATTTTCGAATTGCCCTGAAAACCGTCGATATTCGTCCATGCTTTAATGAAAGTGTTCTGCAGCAAGTCGTTGGCATCATCGTGGTCAAGCACCATACGACGCAAGTGCCAATAGAGTGGCTCCGTGTACTCCTTCACCACCACCCCGAAAGCCTCGTGAGCTTTCCTGGGGTCCTTCAGCTGCTTCAGCAACAATTCTTCATCCAACGCCATGCGATGTGCAATCTTCAAAAATCGGCTACAAAATTACATATAACTGAGCGTAATTGCAAATTTATTCACAGTTTTTGTTTACCTCAATCTTCATACCTTCGCGAGCAAGAACCGTATTTGGAAATACAGCCAAGGCTTCGTCAAGCAACGGGCGCTCATCATCATAGCGCGAAGAGTAGTGCCCCAGCACCAACTTCCCCACCCTGGCGGCAGAGGCTATCGCAGCCGCCTGGGCAGACGTCGAATGGAACGTTGCCTGCGCCCTACCCTCCTCCGTAGTGGCAAACGTGGCATCGTGGTAGAGCACATCCACCCCCTCGATGAGAGGGATGACAGAAACCGATGGAGCCGTGTCGCACAAATAGGCATAACTGCGTGGAGGCGTCGGAGGCATGGTCAGACGCTCGTTGGCAATCACATCTCCCTCAGGAGTCACGAAATCAGCCCCATTCTTAATGAGGCCAATCTGGCTGATGGGGACTTCGTAAGCATCAATCATGTCGCGACGGATGTGGCGCGCCCCCTCCTTCTCGCGGAAGACAAATCCGCAGCATGGGATACGATGGTTGAGGGGAACCGTACTTACCGTCACGGAACGGTCATCGTAAATCACCTCTGCATGGTCGTAGCTGAAGGGATGGAACACCACTTCGTAGGGCATCTCGTGGCAGAAGTAGTCAATCTGTGGACGCAACAGCGTCTCCAGTTCAGGTAACGCATGGATGTGGAGCGAATGGGCATGCCCCCTACCCAGCATCCCCAGCGTGGAGATGAGCCCGATAAGTCCGAAACAATGATCCCCATGCAGGTGACTGATGAAAATGTGGTTCAGCCGTGCATAACTGGCATGATAACGAGCCATTTGCAGCTGTGTTCCCTCACCACAGTCAATCATGAAAAGCTTACTGCGCAAGTCAACCAACTGCGACGACGTGTTATGACGCGTACTGGGCTTTGCCGACCCACAACCTAATATCTGTATTTCGAACGGTTCCACGCTGCAAATTTACACATTTTATTTGGAACTTTCGTCAAAGAAACGTATTTTTGCAGATTATTTATGGAACAATCCCACTCGCAAAATTGACAATTACAAGTTGAAAATAAAAAGTCACATCCCTAATGCCGTCACCTGCTGCAACTTACTTTCAGGCTGCGTAGCTACGACTTTCGCTTTCGAGGGCGATTTCCATCGCGCGTTCCTCTTTATTATTATAGGCGCTTTGTTCGACTTTTTCGATGGCATGACTGCCCGCCTTTTCCAAGTCTCCTCCCCCATCGGCAAGGAGCTCGACTCTTTGGCAGACCTCGTCACCTTCGGCCTTGCTCCAGCAGCCATGGTCCATACTTACATGAAATTAGAATTAAGCCCTGCAAATGGCGAATTATTCCTTAACTCTATATCCGTAGCCCTTAACGCTAATTCCGCAGCCCTTAACGCTAATTTTCCATTCCTAATAGCAATTATTCTTGTTTTTCTCCCCTTTCTTTTGACCGCGTTTTCGGCGTTGCGACTGGCCCGGTTCAACCTCGACGAGCGTCAGACCTCATCCTTCATCGGCCTACCCACCCCTGCCAACGCCTTGTTCTGGGGAGCACTTTTTTATAACGGAAAAATAAACACTTTTGAATCAGGAATTAACCCTGCAGACGGAGCTTCATGCGCCAGCCAATTCCTCAGTTCTAATTCCTCATTCCTAATTATTGTCGCCCTTGTGCTGCTGTTCTCATGGCTTTTAGTGAGCCCCATCCCGATGTTCTCACTAAAATTCCACAACTTCAGCTGGAAGGAAAATCGTGTGCGCTACCTCTTCCTTGCCGTCAGCGTCCTGCTGCTCATTCTTCTTGGCATTCCGGGCTTTGCTGCCATCATTGGCTGGTACATCGTTCTCTCCCTTCTTTCAAAAGCTCTTGTAAAACAGAATAAACCCTAATTTTCAATCTTCAATTTATATGACTCGCGTTCTTCTCCTTATAGCCCTCCTGTACGTCGTCTTCATCTACCTGCCACGACGCATTAACCGCAGTATGTCTGGGACACCCACGAAACAGCGCCCCACCTCCCATCAGGAACCAGTGGACAAGACCACCGTCACCCGCGTGGAAGAGCCCCGTCCCCGTGTCATAGACACCTCCGACGTTTCCGAAGCCCATTACGAGGAAGTAGAAGAAAAAGATGAAGGAATCTAATCGTCAACATGCAAAAATAAACCCACGTCCTATGATACGTTCAAGTGTCAAGTCTCTCATCCTGCTGTCATTTCTGCTGTTTCTACCATCCATCTTGGAAGCCCAGAACAACATCTCTGTGAAGAGTTTCCGGCTATTGGAGACGGATCTTACCGCCAATCTCGAAGGCACCAAGGAAATTGACCAAAACGGCGAAGTTACTGCCCTCATCAAAGTCATCACCACCGAGCGAGGCTTTGTGTTCGACGTCGGGATGTTGGGCATCGTCCGACAAGTGCAGAAGATAGGCGAAATCTAGGTTTATGTCCCACATGGAGTCCAGCGCATCAGCATCAATCACCAGAGACTCGGCCGACTTGCCTCGCCCTATTATTTCGATATCCCCATCGAACAGGCACGCACTTATGAGTTGGAACTGACTACTAATCATGTCAAGACCATCGTCGAAGAAGATGCCGGAGGTGGATTTCTCTCCCTGCAAGTCATCCCCAATTCCGCCATCGTATTCATCGACAACCAGCTGCAAAAGCTGAAGAGCGACGGCTCACTATCCATCTTCCTGCTCTATGGTGACCATTCCTACCGTGTAGAGGCTCCAGGTTATAAAGCCGAAACAGGAACCATCTCTGTAGTTTCAGAGGATACAAGGACGCTTAGCGTTACTCTTCAGTCGGCCCAAGCTACCATCACATTCATTACCGACATGGACGATGCCGAGATTTGGGTCAACAATGAGCAAAGGGGCATAGGCCAATGGACAGGAAATCTTGGAGCCGGAACCTATATTGTCGAGACGCGAAAGACAGGCCACCGTCCCCAACGCGTCACGCTCACCTTCGCCGAACAAGAGAAACGAACCGTCAACCTTGTCGCCCCCATCCCCATCGTAGGCAAGCTACGTACGGAGAGCGAGCCTTCGGGAGCGGACGTCTTTCTGGACGGGAAACTCCTTGGACAGACACCGGGTATCTTCAAAGACATTCCCGTTGGCAATCAGCGCATCGTGCTCCGCAAGCAAGGTTTTGAGGAAAAGACCGAGGAAGTCACTATTGAAGAAGGACAAATCACAGCCATTACGGTGGAGATGACCCCTCTGCCTAAAACAAGGGCAGAATTAGCCAAGGAAAAAGCTGAGGAAAGAGCAAAGGCAAAAGCTGAAGCAAAGTTAAAGAAAGAAGAAGAGGATAAGATAAAAGCTGAGGAAAAAGCCAAAGCAAAAGAAGAAGCCAAACTGAAGAAAGAAGAAAAGGCCAAGGCAAAAGAACTCGAGAAAGCAAAGAAAAAAGAAGAGACAAAAACCAAGGCAGAAGAAAAAGCCAAGTCCAAGGAACAGGCAGAAATAAAGGAAAAGCCCACCAAGGGCAACACCCCTTCCGCTATACCTTATTATTATAAAAAGAATCTTGCCTTCTATACTGATGCCCATTACCAGTTGGGGACACCTTCCGCAGCGGGCATCGCTCTTGGTGCCTATTTCAAAGGCATTCATGCTGAGGTCGCCTATGACTTCCCGATCGCTTCCCCTGTTCCACTCTACTGGACGTTCTTCGGCGACAGCGGACTTGCATCCGACCCTATCCGTCAGGAATACAAAACCACTTCGCTCTTCTGCGGAAGCCTGGGCTACGGCTTTGTCTTTGCCCAGCGTCTGCGTCTGACACCTCGCGTTGGAGCCGGGCTGCTCACCATTATCGCTGAAGCGCCCTCTTTCCCTTCCGCCCGTTATCAACAGACTTACGTCTTCTCTGGCACGGCCTCCCTACGTGCTGAATACGCACTCACACCTTATCTGAGCGTTAATCTCACTCCGACCTATACCCTCCCCATCCAACGTGGAGTAATAGCTGAGCTACTTTCTGCCCATTCGTCAACCATTGAGCGTTGGAATAACGGCTTCTCACTACGTGCCGGTATCTCATTTAACTTCTAAAAGACAAAGAGCCATGAACCGAATCTCACATATACGCTCCGCTTTCTGCCTATTTGCAACCACGTTGCTGCTTGCGGCTTGTACCGAAAAGGGCCTTTACGATATCGAACGCACCACACTCACCCTTCAGCCCCATGTCCTCAAGGTCAGCCCCTCGTCGTTTGTCTTCGACGGTAACAATGGAGGACGTGCTCAGTTTTCTATTGAGTCGCAGAACACCGGATGGGAGGTAGTCGGGCTGCCCGACTGGCTGAAAGCCGACGGCACCTCGTCAGGAAACGAATCTACGGGCACAGGAACCGTCACTTTCACAGCCGCGCCCAACATCAGCGCCATAGCCCGCACCACCGTCATCCAAGTCAAATCCACCGAGGACGACTGGGTATATGACGTGCCCATTACCCTGGTACAGTCCAGAGCTATCTTCCACATCATCCCCTCCACATCGACAGTCACGTTCAACGGAGGGGCTTCCAGCCAGACCGTCGGTATCACTACGCTTACCAACGAATGGACGGTTACCCCTCTGGCCGACCTTACGGACTGGTGCAAGGTAACCCGTACGGACAACAGCCACATCCAAATCAGCGTTCAGCCCAACACCCACTCCGTCAGCCGCACAGGGCATATTGAGTTGGCAACAGATACCCGAAACGCGACCATCGCTGTCACGCAACGCCCCGCAGGCATCAAGGGGGTCATCGCCCAGGTCAACTTCGCCCAGGCAGGTGGCTCGCAGCAATTAGGAACCATCTCTGTCGAAGCGCCCTGGACGGCCCAGACCTCCGAAAGCTGGCTCTCGCTCACGCCTGCCACAGCCGAAGCAGGCGACACTAAGATTGCCATCCACGCCCGTGCCAACGACAGCATGAACCCCCGCACAGGCTACGTCTATATCGTCGTTTCGGACGAGACCAAACAGGAAATCAAGGTCGAGCAGGAGGGCATTTCCTTCGATGTCGAGCCCACGTCCTTCTCGTTCCCTGCCGCAGGGAGCGACGAGGAACGTGCAGCCGAGTTTACCGTCACCACCAACGCCCCCTGGATGCTTTCCGGCACGTTGCCCGACTGGATTATCCTCAACAGAGAAAAGGGCGACGCTACGGCCAAAGTCAAGTTGATTGTCCGCAGCAATCCCTCCTCAACATCCCGTTCAGCCACTCTCACCCTACGTCCTACGGCCGTCAACTCCCCCCGTTATATCTCCGTCACGCAAAAGGGGATCAACGTCGATGTCTCGGGCGACGCCTTGAAATTCTCCTCCGAGGGAGGTACACAGCAGATGAACCTCACCTGCAACGGCATGTGGTCGGCCTTGGCAAGCCCCACCGCGTGGTTCTCCGTCACCCCCTCGTCGGGCACAGGTTCTGCCAAGCTCACGGTCAAAGCCGAGCCCTACAACGGCAGGAGCACGCGCCAGGGCAACCTCCTCGTCAGTTGTGGTGAAGTCAACGCCTCGTACCGCATCACCCAGGACGGCACCTGGATCGACCTCTCGGAAAGCGCCTTCCAGTTTACCTCCACGAGAAACTCCGAAACCTTGACGTTGCAAACGAACAAGAAATGGACTGCAACAAAGAGCGACACCTGGATAACCCTTTCCGCCACCTCAGGCGAGGGAGACTGCAACTTTACCGTCGGCGTACTCGACAATCCCTCCGTGAATCCCCGCACAGGCACCTTCACGATCACTACCTCCGATGGCAAGACCGTCAACGCCAAAGTCAAACAAGCAGGCCGCTACCTTACAGTCGAAACGGAGTCCGTTTCCTTTATTAATGCAGGCGGCACGCAAATCGTCCAAGTCTCCACCGATGGAACGTTCAACGTCACCTCCTCTGCCAGCTGGCTCACGTTTACCAAATACGCCAGCAGCTTCGTCATTAAGGCAGCAGAGAATACAGCCCGTGAGGACCGCGAAGCCACGGTTACCGTCTCCCTCACCGGCTTGAAGGAGGGCAAGCTGGAGCATACCATCAAAGTCAAGCAGACTCTGGCCGACTTCCTTGAGGTTTCAACAGAGTCCCTATCTTTTGCCACAACTGGAGGTACAAATACCGTCAATCTAAACACCAACCTTTCGTGGACAGCCTCGCGAAACAAAACTTGGATTACCCTGTCCAGCACCTCCGGCACAGGCTCAGGCGATGTCACCATTACGGTTGCCGACAATCCCTCCGTCAACGAGCGCTCTGGTTATGTCATCTTCCGCTCAGGCACCTTCTCGAAGCGCGTGAATATCACCCAGGCGGCCCGCACCCTTACCGTTGGCGCAGAAAGCCTCTCCTTCCCTTCGGCAGCAGGCGGATGGAGCGTTTCCGTGAAAACCGAAGGAGACTATGAAGCCACCACCAATGCCGATTGGATAACCCTTGTAATACGCAAATCCCAAATCCGCATCAACGTGGCTGAAAACACACGTAATGTTGCTCGTACTGGAAATGTCACCATTTCCGTACCTGGCCTCACCGGAGGCACCCTCTCGCACACCATCGAAGTCCAGCAGGAAGCCGCTGCCACCCAACTCTCGGCTGACGTGGAGACACTTACGTTCCTTAACCTGCCAAACTACCAGTATGTAACCCTCACGGCCAATGGGGCATGGACGGCAAAGACCTCTCCTCTCTCCATTTTCACCGTCAGCCCCACGTCTGGCACAGGCTCGGCCACGCTGACAGTTTCGGCAAATGAAAACACTACCTCCCGAAACCGTAATGGCACCCTCACCCTTACGTGTGGTGATGAAACCATTACCATTAAACTTGTACAAAAAGCCAAGCCGACCATTCAATTTGTTGACCTTGGCCTTCCCTCCGGCATCCAGTGGGCCACATGCAATATAGGAGCCTCCTCTCCCGAAGAGGCAGGAGACCTCTTTGCTTGGGGCGAGACCATGACAAAAGACCGTTTCGATTGGGACAACTACAAGTTTGGATGGCCCGAAAACCTCACTAAATACAACTACGATAGTTCCCGAGGCGTTGTGGACGACAAGTGGAAACTTGATCTTGCCGACGATGCAGCCTATGTCATCTGGGGTGTCGGTTGCCGCATTCCCACACCAGACGAGATGAGGGAATTAGGGCTGAATTGTTCGTTCACATGGACTACGCTAAATGGTGTAGAAGGTTATGAAGTTACAAGCAATATAAATGGCAATACAATTTTTCTTCCTACCACCGGAATGGGCGGGGACAGAAGAGTTGGATTATATTGGAGTTCAATGCTCCATAGTACAGAAGGGTCAGTAATTGGAGCGCGGATGGCTTTTACAAGCGATTGGATAGAATTCTGTTCAGGTGGAGCTTCTCGTGCTACAGAGCCACACCACATCCGTCCCGTGTACTATCTGTACTCCAACTTCATCCCCATCGCCCCCATGACCGATGAAGCAGTATGGTCTGCCCGCGTCAACTCTACTACACAAGAGGGTTCGGATTGGGCATCTCCAAACTACGACGACAGTAGTTGGCCCATTGAAGAAGCTGCATGGGGAACACTAGCTTCATACGATGATTACCCTCGTATCAAAACTGATTGGAGAGGCGAAAATAGCGATCTCTATATTCGACGCAATGTCACCCTCACGACCGAGGACCTTTACCGCAGACTTGAAATAAGATCCTACCATGACGATGACGTTCACATTTATATTAATGGAACACACGTTATTGATTGGGGCTATTCAGATCATTCAATCTTTAGGCATCAGCTTTCCGATGACCAGCGTGCTCTACTCCATGCAGGAGAGAACCTTATTGCCGTTCATTGCCATAATAATGAATTCAACGCCTACATTGATTTCGGCTTGTATGGGACATCGAATTAGCAGGCAAATAAATCCACAGCCCATTGGACTAATTTCTTAGCCCAGTGGGCTGAGTTGACAGCCCACTGGAATAAAATCACAACGTAGTGGGATAATCACACGCTACAAGCGGGATAAAGTCCGCCTGAACAAAGAGGTTATTTGCTTTCTCATTCCAAGCACCGGTTTATAAACACGGGCCGCGTTTATATAAAAAGGCCTTTCGTCATATTAGAAGGGCCTTCGGCTAGGTTAGAATGGCCTTTCGCCAAATCAAAAAGGCTTTCTGTTTGGGCAGCTCCGTTCAAGCGGAACATGCCCTCAGGCCAAGGAGGGGCATTTGCCAGGCCATTGGGATAAGGTTTTAGCCCATTGGGATAAATTCGCAGCCCACTGGCCCGAGAGGACAGATTAGGGGGATAAGAGATAGGCAGGATAGAGGAGCAAGACGATGTTTTCATGGATTTTGAGATGTTTGCGAAAAAAGTGCCAACACCTACCTTTTCCCTCGAAACGAGCTGTTCTATAGGGCGTTAATCAAGGTAAGTGTTTCGCAAACACCTACCTAACACCTACCTTTCTCCTACCTGAACGACTGAAAAAGATGGGAAATGACTGAGATTAATAAAGAAGAGATGATGGAATGCTGCTTCCGAAGGCCCGAAGACAACGAGAAATCATAGCCGATATCTGAACCGTTGACAACATGTCAGGTGGATGACAGGTAAGTGTTAGGTAAGTGTTAGGTAGGTGTTTGACAAACACTTACCCATCCTTATAGATTTGTTATCAACATCTTACAAGAAAACAGGTAAGTGTTGGGGGTAAAAAACAAATGTGCTATCACAAAAAAGATGATTACGCCAAGCCGTAGAGGAAGGTGTGGTTGTGGAACGTTTCGCGTACCAGGCCAAAGCGGATGAACGCAGCCAGCAGGCTGACGGCACGATGACGGGGCACACGGGCACGACGACAAAACTGGTTGAGGGAAAGGGGACCCGAGGTAGCAAGCAAGGTGAGAAGGCTGCGCTCGGCATCGGTAAAGGAGACGAGAACGCCATCTGTCATGCCTTCGCTACGCCAGAGTTCCATCTGCACGGGCGAGGCTACGATGTTCTCGTCAGCAATACGGACAAAGGCGCGGAAGGTGCCGTCCTCGAGCTTTGCCCGCACGGGGCGTTGCATGACGGGGTCGATTTCGGCAATAACAACAGTACGCGTCTCGTGTGCCGACGAGGGCACAGGCACACGATAGGCCGTCATGTGGGGATGCACAGGCGGGTCGCACCAGACCTCGCCTGCGGCCTCTACCATATACATTTCCTCGTCGCTACGCACGCCGGCTATGGTGCCGTTGTCCTTCACGCCTATCAGCAGCCGTCCCCCGTCCGTGTTGGCAAAGGCGGAGAGCGAGCGGGCAATCTTGCAGGCACTCGTAATCTCGAACTTGAAGTCCTGCTGCTGGTGCTCGCCTTCGGCTATCAGGCGCTGGAGATTCATCAGAACAGGAACCTCACCACGTCGTTGGCGTTGGCATAGACCATCAAGGCCATAAGGAGGATGAAGCCCACCCACTCGGCTTTCTCAAGCACCTTGTCGGAGACCTTCTTGCCCGTAATGACTTCCCACAGGAGGAAGAGCACGTGGCCGCCATCGAGGCCGGGGATGGGGATGATGTTCATAAAAGCGAGGATGATGCTAAGGAAGGCCGTCATCATCCAGAAGGCGTGCCAGTCCCACGTAGCGGGGAAGATACTGCCGATAGTGCCGAAGCCGCCGAGGCTCTTGGCGCCCTCGCGGGTGAAGACGTACTTGAAGTCGCTCACATAGCCGCGCAGGGTGTTCCAGCCGTAGCGGATGCCAGCGGGAATGGAAGCCCAAAAGCCGTAGCGGTCGGTCTTCCACTCGAAGGGCGGCTCGGGTGAAAAGATACCTATCTGGAACGAACTACTTGCTGAGACCAGCAAAGTATCCAACGAGCCATCGCGCAAGAAGGCGATTGGCAGATCGTGGTTGATAATCTCGCCGCCCTTCTCCCGCTCAGCCAATGTGGCAAGAACGCCCCTGAATCTGTTCCAGGTATCGGTTTCCACGCCATTAATACTGACGATACGGTCGCCCTTGCGCAATCCGGCACGTGCAGCACCCATTTCAGGAGCCACGCTATCAATCTCCATCGGCATATAGAAGGAGATGAAAGGCATGCCGTCGCGATTCATGTTAAGCAAGGTCAGGTCATCGGGGATAGAAATAGCGACCTCGCGTCCGTCGCGTAGCACAGTCACCTCGTCAGCCGCAGCAATAGCACGAAGCATGTCGGCATCGAAGCGCGTGAACGTGGTCTTGTCGGTACGCAGCAACTCGTCGTGGTCCTGGAAGCCAATCTCCTTGGCATAATCGTTGAACTCCATGCCGTACTTGCTGCCCGAAATGGGACGGTACTCGTCGCCCCAGGCGTAGAGCACCATAGAATAGACAAAGAAGGCCAGGATGAGGTTGTTGACCACGCCGCCAATCATGATGAGCAGCCGTTGCCACGACTTCTTCGTGCGGAACTCATAGGGCTGGGGGGTACTGGCAAGATTAGAGGCGCTCTGCGTCTCGTCCACCATGCCCGTGATGCGGCAGTAACCGCCGAAGGGCACCCAGCCGATGCCAAATTCGGTATTGTCGGGGTCGCGGCGCCAGTCGCCCTTGGGGAGGGCTGCACGCTCCTCGTCGGTCATGGGACGGTAGAGGGCGTTGCCCTTGTCGTCCTTCTTCACGTTGCCTTCCTCGTCCCGCAGCTCCACGATGGGGTCTTCGACATTGGGAGCAAAGAAACGCACCCGCAGCTTACCATCGACACGCTTGATGCGTAGGAGCGAAAACTTCGGGTTAAAGAACATATAGAACTTGTCCACGCGTGTCTTGAAAAGCTTCGACCATAGGAAATGGCCAAACTCGTGGAAGACGACCAACAAGGAGAGGGAGAGGAGTAACTGGGCGGTTTTTATCAGAGCAGTCATGAGAATGTACAATTTAGGATTTGTTGATGATTTGATTTGCCATTTCGCGGGCTATGCGGTCGGTCTCGACGTAGTCGTCGTAACTGGGATGGGCGATGAAGGGGATGCGGCTCATTACTTCGGCGTTGACGTCGCTCATCTGGAGGAACCCGATGCGGTCGTGCAGGAAGGCATCCACACATACCTCGTTGGCGGCGTTGAGGATGCAGGGCAGATTGCCGCCCCCACGGATGGCCTCGAAAGCCAGATGAAGGTTGGGGAAACGCACAGGGTCGGGGGCCTCGAACGTCAGGCTGCCGAGCTGGGCGAAATCCACGCGGGGGAAGTCGGAGGGCAAACGGCTGGGATAGGAGAAGGCGTACTGGATGGGCAGGCGCATGTCGGGGCTGCCCAGCTGGGCCTTGATGGAGCCGTCGATGAACTGCACCATGGAGTGGACAACGCTCTGCGGATGGACCACCACCTGAATATCCTCGGCCTTGACGCCAAACAGCCATTTGGCCTCCATCACTTCAAAGCCCTTGTTCATCATGGAGGCGGAGTCGATGGTAACCTTTGCGCCCATGTCCCAGTTGGGATGACGGAGTGCCTGTGCCGGCGTAGCCTGGGCTATCTGCTCGGCAGTCCAGGTGCGGAAGGGACCGCCCGAGGCTGTAAGGATAATCTTCTCAACAGCGTTGTGGGGCTCACCAGCCAGACATTGGAAAATGGCCGAGTGTTCGCTATCGACGGGCAGGATGGGGGCATGGTATTCAATGGCCAGACGGGTTATGAGTTCGCCTGCCACAACCAGCGTCTCCTTGTTGGCCAACGCAATATCCTTGCCGGCACGGATGGCTTCCATGGTGGGACGCAGCCCTGCATAGCCCACCAGCGACGCCAGCACCACATCCACGTGCTCCATGGCAACCACCTGGCACAGGGCGTCGGCTCCGGCATACACCTTGATGGGCAGGTCGGCAAGCGCCTCCTTTACCTTGAGGTAATGGGCGTCGTTGGCAATAACCACCGCATCGGGCTCGAACTTCCGCGCCTGCTCAATGAGCAACGAGGCGTTGTTGTTTGCCGTCAGGGCATACACCTCGAACAGGTCGGGATGCGCTTCAACGACTTGAAGCGCCTGGGTGCCTATGCTTCCCGTCGAGCCGAGAATGGCTATCTGTTTTTTCTTATTTTTCATATCCTTAGAAAGCAATATATAGTGTGGGGTCGAGTGCCGTCCCCTTATGCCAGAGTTCGAAGTGGATGGTGTTCTGATGCTGGTCGTCCGCGACCTTGGCGACAGAGGCGATGGCTTCACCTCCTCGCACTTTCTGCCCGGGCTTACAAACAATCGTCCCGAGGTGAGAATAGACGGAAACAAGGTCGCCGTTGTGCTGAATGACAACAGAGTAGCCATTCACGGCCGTATATCCGCTCTGCACCACCGTGCCGTCAAGTACTGCTGCAACAGACGAGCGTACGGTAGGCAGCACCTCGATGCCGTAGTCATCGTGCTGAGGGTCGAACGTCCGCTGCACAACGCCCCGCACAGGAACCATCAGGTTTAATCCCGACACACCAGCAGCCCGTGAGGCGAGGGTAATCAAGTTGTACTTTTCATTGGCTTCGTACTGACGGGCAAACTCCTTTTCTCGCTCGGTCTGCTCCATGAGGTCTGCCGCACGGAGAGCTGTCAGCGTGTCGATGGAAATAACGGTATCCACCTTGACACGTCCCCTAAGAATATCTTGCAAATTAGTGACATAAAGATTCTGACGAGCCACAGCCTCCTCCAACGAATCGACACGGAGAGCGAAATTGAGTACTTGCTCGCGCGACTGGGGGGTGAGGTAGCCAGGCTGTAGTGCCCGGAGTGGTGTAAAGCATAGTAATGCTATGCCCAGCACCACCCCACCTATGCCGCAAAGGATAGGAAGCCAGACATTCCGGTGTGGTTTATTCGATTTATTCTCTTCCATGATTTACATTCTTCAGTCTATCAGGCCTTCAGGCAAGTTGAATACTATATGACGATTTTCGTAATCGATATCTTCGATAAACACTTCCTGAGCAGGAATGAAGCACTCCGAGCCGTCGGGCCGCCCGACAATGAACAGGACGTTCATCGTCGAATCATCAACGTGAACAATATTTCCCAATGCCCCACGTGTACCTTCCTCTGCCGAGAAGCCCACGAAATCGTTCCACGCAAAATCCGGTTTCTCCCCTTCGCACTCCTTGTTCAGGGCAAATGCCTCCTTGTTTGTAAACACACGCGCCTGCTCCACAGTATCCACACGCTCAAACTTCACCAACACTACGTTGTCCGTCTTATAGCGATATTCCTCCACGAAAAACGGCACGAATATGCCATCCATCGAGCAGACAAGACACGACACATCCGCACGGTCGAACACATCGTCCGTCAGCATGAGCGCCATCTCGCCTTGCACGCCGTGGGGACGGGTGAAATGGCCTATGGAATGGAGTTCTTCGCGCAAAATCATGGTATCAGGAATGGAAGTTCTCGCTCGGTACGCGGAGGATGTGAGCGCCGAGGGCATTCAGACGTCCGTCGATGTTCTGGTAGCCGCGGTCAACCTGGTCAATATCGCCAATGGTACTCGTTCCCTCGGCACTCATGGCAGCAATCAGCAGGGCGATACCCGCACGGATATCGGGGCTGGTCATCTTGCGGGCACGGAGGCGGAAGGCACGGTCGTGGCCGTTGACTACGGCCCGGTGCGGGTCGCAGAGGATAATCTGAGCCCCCATGTCAATCAGCTTATCCACAAAAAACAGGCGGCTCTCAAACATCTTCTGATGAATGAGCACGCTGCCCTTGGCCTGGATGGCGGTAACGAGCAATACGCTCAGTAAGTCAGGCGTCAGCCCGGGCCACGGCGCATCGGCAATAGTCATGATGCTGCCATCGATGAACGATTCTATCTGGTAATGCTCCTGACGAGGGATGTAGATGTCGTCGCCCTGCTGCTTGACGTCGATACCCAGACGGCGGAAGCTGGCGGGGATAATACCGAGGTCGGGATAGGAGACGTTGCGGATGGTGAGCTCGCTCTGGGTCATGGCAGCCATGCCGATAAAGCTGCCCACCTCAATCATATCGGGCAGAGCGGTATGCTCGCAGCCTTGCAAGGTGCTGACGCCGTGAATGGTCAGGCGGTTACTGGCAATACCCTCGATCTTTGCGCCCATGCGACAAAGCATCCGGCAGAGTTGCTGAACATAAGGCTCGCATGCGGCATTGTAGATGACGGTATCGCCCTCGGCCATGACGGCCCCCATGATGATGTTGGCCGTACCTGTCACCGAGGCCTCGTCAAGCAGCATATACGTCCCTTTCAACCGCTCGGCACGCAGTTCGTAAACGCCACGTTCGTCGTCATAGACAAACGTGGCTCCCAGGTTCATGAAGCCCTGGAAATGGGTGTCGAGGCGACGGCGGCCAATCTTATCGCCGCCGGGCTTGCTGATGAACGCCTTGCCGAAACGAGCCAGCAGCGGTCCCACCAGCATCACCGAGCCGCGCAGCTTGGCGCAGAGGCGGAGGAAATCGTCACTTCCGAGGTATTGCTCATCCAGCTTGTCGGCTTGGAAACGGAAGCTGCCCTCCCCCAGGCGGTCGATACGCACGCCCATCAGAGTCATCATCTTCATCAGATTGTTGACGTCGAGGATGTCGGGGATGTTATGGACGGTGACAGGTTCAGACGTCAGCAAGGTAGCACAGAGTATCTGCAGTACCTCGTTCTTGGCGCCTTGCGGAGTGATTTCCCCGTTGAGCGGACGTCCGCCTTCAATGATAAACGATGCCATAATGTCTGTCTTTATGGTTGTAATGAAGAACTAATTTTGATTATTGTTGTTCTTTTTCTTCTTCTTTTTCTTTTTCCCCTGTGTCTGAGCAGGCTGTGCCTGTATGTTGGCAGGCAGCTTGTACAATGCCAGACCGAGGGCATTCTCATCCACCACAATCTCGCCGTCCGAGAACAAGCGAATGTCGTCAACTATTTTGCTGTCCTCCAGTCCCTCGTGGTTCCAGAGCAGATGTTCCTTCTTCATCTGGATAGCAATAAGGCGGACAAGCTCGTTGCGCAGCGGTCCCTCGGGCAGTTGGCGCGCTTCGTCAATCATGGCCATGATGTAGTGGCCATAGTGGCGATGGGAGATTCCGCCCGTGCCGTATGGGACATTATCGGGACGGCTGCGGAAGTTCTCCGGACGGATTATTTCGTAGGGATAGTCGATGTCAAGCTTAAAATCCGCCATGATGGCCAAGTGATCCCAAAGCTTCTGCTCATAGTCGGGCATATCCTGCCCTTCGGGGAACTTCCCCTTCATGATGCGTATGATGGTCTCGGCACAGCGTTGGCGCTCGGCACGATCCTCGATGGTTACGGCAAAATCAATCATCCGCTGGATGGAGCGGCCATACTCAGGCAAGGTCAAGGGAGAGAGTTGGGTATTATATTCCATATTCATTTGATTTCAAAAAAACTTAGTTTTCATGGAGCAGATCGCGGGGTTTGGAGGCAACGAACTCCTTCAGATAGAAGGGTTCGAAGTAGGCGACATCCTCGAAGCGCCCGGCATTGAATGCCTTCTCGGCAAGGGGAAACATCCATCGGGCCAACGGTCTGACGCCCTCCACGAAACGGGCGTTGGGATGGGTGATGACTGTTTTGCATTTTTCGGCACCTCCACCGAAGAACCACACGGGGCCACGGTCGAGGAACGAATTGTACGTCCCTGCCTCCACCACATCCGCTGCGACATCCCGGACGGGAGTGAGGGCACGGTCATAGACAGCCGCATACACCTCCATGCGCCGGGCATCAATCATCGGGCAGAGCAAGGCCTCCTCGGGCAGGTCGTCGCGCAGCAGCACAGGCACGCACGTCACCTCCAGCGTGGACAGGGCTATCAGGGGCAGGTCGCGCCCGTAGCAGATTCCCTTTGCCATCGACGCACTTATACGGAGCCCCGTATATGACCCGGGGCCGCAACTCAGGGCTACGGCATCCAGACGTTTCGCCGCGCTATCGGCCATCGACAAGGCCTCGTCAACCAGCAGACTGAAGGCTACCTCGTGCGACGATGTTCCACGCCCTTCCTCCTTGGCAAACAACAGGGCACCATCCTCGCTGAGGGCCACCGAACAGACGTCCGATGAGGTTTCTAAATGCAGAATACAAGCCATTTTTGCCTATATTAGGATTTTCGACCGCAAAAGTAAGCAAAAATAATGAGAAAATGATTACTTTTGCGCAGATTTAATAAAAGGTAACACTATGATTCAATCCATGACTGGCTACGGCAAGGCCGTACGGATGTTCGGAAACAAGAAAATCTGCGCCGAGATAAAGTCGCTCAACAGTAAGCAGCTCGACCTCTCCACACGCATAGCCCCGCTCTACCGCGAGAAGGAGATGGAGGTGCGAGCGTTAATTGCCGCTGAGCTCGAGCGGGGGAAAGTCGATTTCAACCTCTGGACGGAGGAAGACGCCTCAACCGCAGCCACGCCTATCAACACAGCGTTGGTTGCCAACTACTTCGAGCAGCTCAAGACGCTGGAGAAGGAGTGCGAGCTGCCCCTCTCGCCCATCACGCTGGCGCCCATGCTGCTGCGGATGCCCGATGTGCTGACGCGTACCGCCACCGTCGAGCTCTCGGACGACGAGTGGGCCGTGGCCTCCGAAGCCATCCGCGAAGCCATTCGTTGTCTCGTGGAGTTCCGCCGTCAGGAGGGTGCCGCGCTGGAGAAGAAGTTCCGCGAGAAGATCGACAACATCGAAGCCCTCCTCCACGCCATCGAGCCGTACGAGAAAGAGCGTGTCGAGAACATCCGCAGCCGTATCCTCGACAACCTGCAGAAGACCCTCGGCGCCGACTACGACCGCAACCGCTTCGAGCAGGAGCTCATCTACTACATCGAGAAGCTCGACATCAACGAGGAGAAGCAGCGCCTCACCAACCACCTCAACTACTTCCGCCAGACGCTCGCCGACGGACACGGCCAGGGCAAGAAACTCGGCTTCATCGCCCAGGAGATGGGACGCGAAATCAACACCACCGGCAGCAAGTCCAACCATGCCGAGATGCAGAACATCGTCGTCCGCATGAAGGACGAACTCGAGCAAATCAAGGAACAAGTGCTGAACGTAATGTAATTACTTAGTTCATAGTTCATAATTCATAATTCATAGTTAAACCTCCGGCGAGCCGGAACTAAACCATAAACCATTCTTAAATGACCGGAAAGATTCTCATTTTCTCTGCCCCGTCAGGTTCGGGCAAGACCACCATTGTCAACTTCCTGCGCCAGCAGGAGGGGTTGAACCTCTACTTCTCCGTCTCGGCCACCAGCCGCCCCCCGCGCGGCACGGAGCAGGACGGCGTCGACTACTTCTTCGTCACCCCCGACGAGTTCCGCGCCAAGATTGCCCGAGGCGAATTCCTCGAGTACGAGGAGGTCTATCAGGACCGCTTCTACGGCACCCTCACGGCGCAGGTCGAGGCGCAGCTCGCCCTCGGCCAGAACGTCATCTTTGACGTCGACGTGAAGGGCGGCATCAACATCAAGCGCCACTACGGCGACCGCGCCCTCAGCGTCTTCATCCAGCCCCCCTCCATCGACGAGCTGCGCCGACGCCTCGAACGCCGCGGCACCGATGCCCCCGAAGTCATCGACGAACGCGTTCGCAAAGCCGCTTACGAGCTCACCTTCGCCCCCCAGTTCGACTACATCCTCATCAACGACGACCTCGACACAGCCGAAGCCGAAATCCTCGCAAAAGTCAAGGAGTTTTTAGTTCATAATTCACAATTCATAGTTCATAATTCATAGTTCATAGTTCATAGTTAACCATCCCACAGAACTGTTAATTCTTCATTTTTAATTCTTCATTTTAAAGTGAGAATCGGCATATTTGGCGGCACGTACAACCCCATCCATCTCGGCCATACCGCGTTGGCAAGCTACATCTGCAACCTCGGCCTCGTGGACGAGGTGTGGCTGATGGTCAGTCCCCAGAACCCCTTCAAGCAAGACCATCAGCTGCTCGACGAAGCCGTCCGTCTGCGTCTCGCCACCCTTGCCGTGCAGGACTTCCCCCGTCTGCGAGCCAGCGACTTCGAGTTCCATCTCCCCCGCCCCTCCTACACCTACGTCACCTTGCAGGAGCTCACGCGCACCTGTCCCGACGACACCTTCAGCCTCATCATCGGCGCCGACAACTGGGAGAAATTCCCCGGGTGGCGCAACGCCGACGACATCCTCGCCCGCTACCCCCTCATCGTCTATCCGCGCGAAACGGTTAACGATGAGCGCTTAGCGGTTAGCGACGGCCATATGCGCGAAACGGTTAACGATGAGCGCTTAGCGGTTAGCAACGGCGCTGCAACCAACGCGCCCCCCTCCCTCACGGGTTTCTGTCCCCCGATAACGGGGGAACCGAAGGGGGTGCAAAGACCATTGAGGGTTGGGGGTGGGTCTCCTATTTTCCTCTCCTCCGCTCCCCTCTACCCCATCAGCTCCACCGCCATCCGCGACGCCATAGCCGCAGGCGAGGACGTCAGCCTGTGGCTCGACCCTGCCGTCTACGACCTCATCCGCCATCTCGGCCTCTACCGACAAACGACAAGCCGTTAACCCTTGTTACCTTGTTACCTTGTTACCTTGTTACCCTGTTACCCTGTTACCCTGTTACCTTGTTACCCTGTTACCGTGTTACCCTGTTACCTGTTACCGTGTTACCGCGGGCATCGGAAGCAGGATGAGCGGCCTATTTGAGAAAAGCCCCGCTTCCCAGCGAGGCCTTTCCCACAATTGCATTATGAAAAATAAACACCCTCTTTTTATTTCTGATTTTCAATCTTCATTTTTTGTTTAACGTTTAACGTTTAAGGTTTAACGAACACGTCCTTCTATTTTTCGTTTAACATTTAACGTTTAATGTTTAACGAACACGTCCTTCTATTTTTCGTTTAACGTTAAACCATTTCAATCTTTCTTGTATCCTTGTCCGTAGCCATTGTACTGCAGCATGCGCAGTCGCTGCGTACTGTAGCGTGCCGCCACGGCAACGTGGAAGAACGTGGGGTATGTGATGAACTGGTTGAACATCCCCTTGGGGATTTCCATCATCTTGTCCTCATCCCCACCATTTTCTTCCTTCCATTTCTGCCCCTCGTCGCGCCATTTCCGCACGATGGGCAGAATAAGCTGCCGCTTCTCGGGGTCGAGGGGATAGAAGTCCGCCGCCAGCCCCAACAGGTGTGCGGAGGTTTCTGCTCCGCCCACGGCGGTGTTCAGATCCTTGCAGCGGTAGCCGCTGCTGATGCAGATGGGCGAGCCGATGGCCTCGCGCAGCGGGTCGAGGAACTCTTCCACCAGCCAGTGCAGGTTCACCACCACCTCTTCGCTGGGCGTGTTGTCGTAGCCCTTTATGCTGGCGGTTATGCTACGCGTGAACTCAGCCAAAGTAAAGTGTTTCATAGTTTCCTTAGTTAAGAATTAAGAGTTAATTTCCTTAGTTAAGAATTAAGAGTTAAGAGTTAAGAAAAATGCTCATCCAATCAGTGCGAGCGAAGCCAGCGTGCAGGCCACAATTACATACAACTTTGTACGCTCAGCGTGCCGGCGATGGCCGTCAGAATGGCAATCAGTATTTCGATTATTCGTTTCCATGAGATAGTTTTCATACGTGTGAAGTTTTAGAGACCCACCCCCATCCCCTCCCGTAATGGAGGGGAGCAAGGGCAAACGGGTTTGTTATAGAATTAAGAGTTTAATTTTGTAGAATTTTGTTTTTAATTTTGTTGAATTTGGCCTTTGGCCTTCCTCCTTCGCACCTCGGCCATTCAAACAAGTTTGATGGCACTCGGTTTGTCGTCGGTTCTGCCCGTCAGGGCACTCCCTGCCCCCCCCCTGCCCCCCTCCCTCACGGGAGGGGTTGGGGGAGGGTCTTTTAGGCCAAGAGCTCACTCGGCACTCGCTTCAGGCTGCGGTTGGCGCGGACGTACTTCAGGAGGTCGGCATCGGCACGGAAGTTGATTCCCACGCCCTTGATGTAGCTCGCGGGCTCGAAGCTCTCCACCGGGATGACGCTCTGCGCGAAGCACTTGCTCTTCAGGTTCACCTGCAGCGCGCCCAGCTCCTCCAGCACGATGCGCTGCCCCTGGAGCAGGTGCGTCTTGATGAACTCCTTCGCGGCAGTCAGCACGGCGATGACGTCAGCCTTCGTGACGGTGGTCGCAAACTGGATGTCCTCGCACAGCCCCTTGAAGTCGTAGTCACCAGTCTTGACGGCGCGGTTGGTAGCGTAATCGACACCCTCCGCACCCCTCGGGTTGGAACAACCCACAATCTGATAAGTTACAGGCATAGCTTTAGATAGTTTTAGAAGTCTGACAATAGCGTTAACTATTCACAATGCAAAGATACGACTTTTTTCCCGAAGTTGGCACTTTCGTTAACGTTATTTAGGATTTTTCTTTATCCTATAGGATAAAGAAACCCCACGGTAACACGGTAACAAGGTAACAAGGTAACAGGGTAACATCCTCCTCCTGCGTGCGGTTATATATATATTATATATTGGAAAAATTAAATATATATATATTTAAAATTATACCAGTATCTCCTTTCCAGTTAATCTCCGCGCGCACGCCCGTGAACACCTTGTTACCTTGTTACCGTGTTACCGTGTTACCCCGGGCAGCAGCGCGCGCGGCGAAAAAGCCCGAAAAAAAAGCAAAGCACCTTCTTAAAAATTTTTCAGGCCTTTTCCGCATGGGGGAGACAAAGGGCGCTTGGAGAAATACGCTCTCATTGTGGAAAACTTTCTGCCCTTTTGTTTGGCGGTGCGGGGCGTTAGGATTATCTTTGCCTGCGAAAACGACAGACAACAGAGATATTCATTTCAAAACAACGAACAGACCATGACCGACGAAGAACTGAAAGAGCTTTTCCGCGAGTTGGAGGCACAGGGGTGGAATCCGCAGCTGTGCGACACACCCGTGCCCGTGTATGATACACCCGTGCATTGTGGCGACCCCACGGAGTTGGGCGATGTGGTAAGCGACGAGGTGATGATGCCGCGGAAATGGACATCGTTGAACAGGACGTATCTGACCACGGTGCAAGGCGACTCCATGAAAGATGCGGACATTCTGGAGGGCGACTTGGTGAAGGTGGAGGAAGTGGGCACATACAACGACGGCGACATCCTGCTGGTGTCGGTTGACGGAGAGTATGCGCTGAAAGCCTATTGCCGCGACGAGAACGGCACGCCCTGGCTCGTCCCGCAGAACAAGGCCTACAATTCCATTCGGTTTCACGACCATCAGGAAGTGATTGTGAAGGGCGTGGTGCGCGAAGTCGTGAAGCGGACACCGCGCATCAGCTACCGCTCATGCATCAGCGCTATAAACAAGACCAAGGCAAAGTTGGCCGAAAGGCGTGAAGTCACCCCCGACATCGTGACCGCCGCCCTGCAGCAGATTGCCCCTGACATCAAGGTGGCCCGCTGGTGGTATGCTGTGTTCCGCGTGCTGGCGGATGCAGGGGTGATGAAGGCGAAGGACTACGACGCGTTCTGCGTCCTGGTGCGCGAGGCTGTGCCCGACCATCCCCGCCTCCCCGCAGCCGACGAGCTGCAGCGCATGGCTGTGGACAGCTTTGCGAAGCCCGTGGCCCGCTGGACGCCGACGGACGCCCCCGTCAAGGGTAAGCGGTACGACGACTACCTCACCATCGCCCAGCGGATGCAGAAACTGCTGGATGGCGACTGAAAACTCCCGAAAAACTCCCGAAAACTCTACGTAAAATCGCCTTTTTTCGGCAAAAACTCCCGAAAGCACCCAAAACTCTACGTAAAACTCCCGAAAACTCTACGCCGCTGAAGGATGACTTCGGCGGCTTTCTTTTTGCCCGTACCTTTGCAGCGTCAGAAGTCCGGACACTGACGCAACATGCTTATTCACCGAAAAAAAGTTACAGACAAATGGAAAAGAAAACCGCGGCGATACGCCGCAAACAAAACTTCGTGCCAGGACGCCGCTACCGCGGCTCGGCCACCATCAACGAGTATGGCGAGATAGACTTCCGCGCCTACCAAAGGCAGGAAGAAAGCGCCAACGCCATGCGAAAGGTCTGCGAGGCAGACGGCGAGAGCTTCCGCTACGCCATCTACCGTTCTGAAGAAAACGTGAAAATCGCGCTCCTCGTGCCGCGTGGGGACGCCCGTGAGATTGAAAGGCGGCTTCGTGACTTATTCATCAAAACCTTATTGAAACTGAAAGAGTATGAACTTTGACATTTTTGAAAACGCACGTTCCAACGTCGGCACCACGTGTACACGCGAGGTGTTCGACCACACGATTGACGGCTTGGGCATCCGCCAGCAATGGGACCTCATCGGCAAGGCCATTGCCGAAAACAAGCCCGACCTGTACGACCAGCGCAAGCGCAACCTCCCTGCCATCGCCTGGCAGGCCACTTTTGAGGGCGGCAAGCGCAAGGCGGCTCTCGCCCATCCCAACGGCCTCTTCATGCTGGATGTGGACCACATCAGCGACCTCGCTGCCTTCATCGAGCAGACCATCGCGCCGCTGGTGGCTGACGATGCAGCCGTGGCGGAGCAGCTGGGCATTGTGGCCATCCACGTCACCCCCTCCCGCGCGGGTATGCGCTTCGTCTGCAAGTGCCCGGCCGGCGTGACCACCATCGAGGGCTGCCAGAAGTGGCTGGCCGAGCAGGTGGGCATTCTCTCCTATGATGAAGTCTGCAAGGACTTTGCAAGGCTGTCGTTCCTCGCTCCGCGCGACGCGTTCCTCTATCTTGACGAGGACGAGCTTTTCGACGGCAAACCGCGAAACATACTAAGACCCACCCCCAACCCCTCCCGTGAGGGAGGGGAGCCAAGTGGACTGGAGCCCTCCCCCTTACGGGGGACCGGGGAGGGGGTCTTCCATGCGCAGCAGCGCACTTTCACCGAGGAGCAGCGGACGTTCACCTACCGCGGCCACCTGATCAGCGACATCGCCGCCCGATGGGTAAAGGCGCACGGCGAGCCCCAGCAGGGCGAACGCCACACGTACTACTACCGCCTCTGCACCATGTTCCGCTACATTACGGACGGCGACGTGGGAGTGCTGCTGGCACAGCTGCCCGACTTCGGCATGGGCGCCAGCGAGCGCGAGAAGGAGGCCGAGCACGCCTGCCGCCGCAGCATGGGCACGCAGATTCCCTACACGTTCTACAAGTTCCTTGTGAAGGAGGGCATCATCAACGTGGAGAAGCAGACCGAGCCCATCACCATCACGCTGGACGACGAAAACCCTACTGTGGGGGTAGTCCCGAAGTGGCTGCCCCCGGTGTTCCGCGAGTTCTGCAAGAACTGCCCTGCGGACTTCGCGTACCCCTCGATTGTGGCCATCCTCCCTGTCTTGGGCACCCTGGCTACGCGGCTTCGTGCGCGCTACCTCGACGGAAGGGAGCATTCACCGAGTTTTATCAGCGTTATATTTGCGCCGCAGAGTGCTGGAAAGAGCTTCGCCCGCGACATCGTGCAGACGCTCACGCCCGACCTACGTCGCCACGATGAAAACAGCGTGCAGAAGGAAAGGCTCTTCAAAGCAGAGCTTCGCCAAAAGAAAAACTCCGAACATCTGCCCGAAGACCCCCACGCGCCGTACCGCCTTGTGCAGGCCGTCATCAGCGTGCCCCGTCTGCTGCAGCGGCAGGAGGATGCAGGGGGGCTGCACCAGCTCTCGTTCGTCGAGGAGATTGACACCCTCACGAAGTCCAACGCCGGGGGAAGCTACGCGCAGAAAAGCGACCTCTACCGCCAGGCGTTTGACAATGCCGAGTACGGGCAGGACTACATCTCGATAGACACGTTCACGGGATCTGTCAGGCTCTACTACAACATCCTGATGCTGGGTACGCCCAAGCAGCTCTACAAGTTCTTCAACGACGCCGAAAACGGCCTCGTCACCCGCTGCTGCTTTGCGGAATTGCAGAACCAGGAGTTTGCCAGCATCCCCTACTTTGCGCCGCTCACGGAGAAGCAGCAGGAGGAAATCACGAAAATCCTCAACCGCTTCGAGGCCATGACCTACCGCCGCAAGAACGCCCAGAGCGAGGACTTCGTCGTGCTGCCCGAGCAGAACATCGACAGTCAGATGCAGCCCATTCGCGAGGCTCTTGCCGACTGGCTGGAGAAGAGCCGCGTGGAAGCCCTGAAAGCTGCCGACGTTGCCGCCGACACCTTCCGCCGCCGTGCTGCCGTGAAGGCTTTTCGCCTGGGCATGGTGTGCGTGGGGATGTACGAACGGAAAAACCTCAAGAAGGCCACCTTGCAGAAGATTGCCGACTTCTGCACCTGGTTTGCCGAGCAGGACAAACAGCAAGCCCTTCGCGCCTTCGGCACGATGTTGAACGAACAGCAGGCGCAAAAAGTCGACATCACGTCCTCGCATACGAACGACGTCTATTCCAGCCTGCCCGAAGAATTCTCCGCCGGTGACCTCCAAGCCGCGCTGCATAAGTCCGGGATGCACACTCCAGTAAAGGTCGTCGTGTACCGGTGGCGCAAGCGCGGCCTGATCAAGGTAGATGATAAAGGAACATTTGTTAAACTTAAAAAGTAAAGAACGTATGAAAGTAACAGGAATTATTGCAGAAGTGGGCAAAGCCCGCGAAGGTGTCAGCCAATCGACTGGCAAAGCATGGCGGGCACGCCCGCTGAGTATCCTCATCCCCTATTTCAACGACAAAGGGGAGGAAAGGTATGACAACGTAGTCGCCGACTACTACGGCGACCTCTCTGACGACGACCTGCAAGCGGCCATCGCCCAGCAGACGCGCTTCCACATGACCATCGGTTTCTCCACCTCCGTCTGGAACGGTCGCCGCTACACGAACGCCAACGTGTTTAACATCCAACTCCCCATGTAAGCCATGAAAGCACCCGTAAAGAAAAAACTGAAGAAGTTTGCAGGCTGGATAGCCTACGGCAGCGTCATCATGCTCGCATGGGCCATGTTTCTCTACCTCGTCCTCTGGGCGAACGGCACAGGGCATCCGCCTTCGTCGTAAAGGTTTTTGATTGTTCCGTTGTGTTAATTGACTGTTGTTTTTGGGTTCCACTTCGTCGCGATGACGCGGTGGAACTTTTTATGAGCGTAGCCCGCAGGGACAGGGTAACAAGGTAACAGGTAACACGGTAACAAGGTTACAGGTAACAGGGTAACAAGGTTACAGGTAACAGGGTAACATTCTTGAGATAGTCAACCCTGCACAACCCTTCCCCCCGATGCCCACTTTTATTCATAATGTTAAATTATTATTATTTCTTGCAAATCCATTTTGCGCTCACTACCTTTGTAACGTCATCTATCGGAAGATGTGAATGACAAGTTTTTTGAGAGTGTTTCTTTAAGCTTAAACCAAAATTAATGCTAAAATGAAAAAAGGATTTCTATTACTGTTTTTCTTGTTGCTCACTACTTCCGTATTCGGAAAGCAGGGTTCTGATATGATGCTTCATTCAAACGGGCCTATCGCTATGGGATTGTTCGGATTATTTCATATCGGTACAGAAAAAAAGCCTAAAACGGCAATGTATTCAGTCGAAGAGATGGATAGGATTGAAGCCTATATTGAAAAAAACTTCGGCAAGATAGACTATATCTTACATGATGAGTCGTCGAATGATGTGCATATTGATATTTGTGTGATTCCACCAAGCGAAACACGTGACTATTACACCTTGGTGACAATGGGCATGGGAGCCAAAAAGATGAAGGTACCCTACTTTTTGGCAGAACAGCGCCTTCATCGTGCGGAATTAGTGCTCTTCCTGCCCTCAACCTGGCAAATGACAGACGAAGCTTTTTCAGATGAAAAATGGTATTGGCCTATTCGTATGATTAAGACACTTTCTGTTTTGCCATTTTATGAGAAGAATTGGCTGGGAAAGGGTCATACCGTTGGATCTGAAAATGCTTTTGCTGAAAACACGGAATTGTGCGGAGTTATTCTTGACACTCCTAAGGCCATCGCTCAACAACCAGAAAGATTCTGCTTATCAAAAGGAAAGCCTGTCAATTTCTATCAAATAATACCTGTATATCAAAATGAAATTGATTACAAAGAAAAGAACAGGGCTGAAGCATTACTGACGTTATTGAGAGAGATTAGCCCCGTCATTGATGTACAGCGAAAAAGCGTTTGCCCATAATCAGCCGTATGCAACATCTCCCGTAATGGAAAAAAATCCAACCGAAAACGCTTACGTAAAAGAGGGTAAGCGCGTGGCGGCGGAGCGGATAAGCAAGCTGAAGGAGGGGGAAATCTTTGTCTTCGGCAGCAACAAGAGCGGCTGTCATGGAGGCGGAGCGGCTTACTTTGCCTACAGGCAGTTCGGCGCCGTGTGGGGCGAGGGCGAAGGGCTGTTCGGGCAGAGCTATGCTCTGCCGACGATGGAGGGCAAGGCGTCGATGGCTGATGCCGTCGGACGGTTTATCGACTTTGCGCGGCAACATACGGAGTACACCTTCCTGGTGACGGCTATCGGCTGCGGCATCGCCGGCTACACGCCTGCCGAGGTCGCACCCCTTTTCGCTGAGGCTGTCCCGTTGGAAAACGTCTATCTCCCCGAAAGCTTCTGGAAATATTTATGAAAGTTAGTTCATAGCTCATAATTCATAGTTCATATTACTCCTTTCATCATTCGCCTATGTGCGTCATCTTGCATTTTTTAACGCTTTTTTCTTGTAATTTATAAGCTGGAAGTGTATTTTTGCACCCGAATGATAATTAAAAGGTAAAAACATGAGCCGACGTGCCACGACCCTTGCCACGCTGGCTACCGCTATCCTCTGGGTGGCGGTGGTGGTATGGTGGCACGTGGATAACCCTTCGCGGAGCTTTAGGACTTCTGAACCAGGCGCAGACATGCGTCCTGAGGGTACGGCACGCAAGGCGGACGACGTGAGAATCGGCGAATTCTTCATGGCGCACGAGGGCGTGGCGCAGCCATCCGCTTCGCTTGCCGACGCGTGGGCGGGCTTCCGCGGCCCCGACAGGACGGGCATCGTGACGCACACATCGCCCATCCGCTTGAAGGAGGGCGACTTCGAAACGCTTTGGACGGTGGAGACGGGCGAAGGGCATGCGGCACCTGCCGTATGGCACGGACGGGTGTACGTGCTGGATTACGACGAGCATCTGTCGAGCGACGCCCTTCGTTGCTTGAACCTGGCGACGGGCGAGGAGCTGTGGCGACGCTGGTATCGCGTCCCCATGAAGCGCAACCACGGCTTCAGCCGCACCATACCCGCCATATCGTCCGACGGGCAGGTGGTGACCATAGGGCCGGAGGGTCACGTGATGGTGTGCGACGCCACCACGGGCAACCTGCTATGGACAAAGGACATGAAGAAACAATACGGTTCGGAGGTGCCCTTCTGGTATGCGGGCCAATGCCCGCTGATCAACGGCGACGAACTCATCCTGGCTCCGGCAGGAAAGGACACCCTGATGGTGGGCATCGACGTGAAGACGGGGAAGACGTGCTGGTGGACGCCCAACGAGGCGGGGCTGAAGATGTCCCACTCGTCGGTCATGCCCATGACGCTGGGCGGCACACGTACCTACGTCTATGCTGGCGTGGGAGGCGTGTGCGGCATAGCTGCCGAGGGCGAAGGACGCGGACGTATGCTTTGGAAGACAGGGGGCTGGCAGCCTTCGGTCATCGCCCCGTCGCCCATGCAGATTGACGACCACCGTGTGCTGCTCGTGGCTGGCTACGGAGCAGGTGGCGCCTTGCTTGAGGTGGGGCGCACGGGAACGACGTGGACGGCCAGGATAGCCGATCAGTATAAGGCGGAACAGGGACTCAGCAGCGAACAGCAGACGCCCATCCTCTACGGGGGCGACATGATCCTGACCATCCTGCCGAAGAACGGAGGCGGCATGCGCGAACGCATCTGCATCTACAAGCCGACAGACCTCCACCATGTGGTGTGGAACTCGGCCAGCGACGAGCGTTTCGGCCTCGGCCCGTATGTGGTGATCGACGGAAAACTGTTCGTACTGAAAGAGAGCGGCGAGCTCTATGTCTATCAGCTGGGTAAGGAGTCGATGACGCTTCTGCGCCACCAGACGATAATCCCCGACGGCGCCGATGCCTGGGGCCCGATGGCGTATGCCGACGGCATGTTGCTGCTGCGCGACGCGACGAAGATTAAATGCTTGAAAATAACAGATGATTAAGCGCTTTTGGCGCAATTGATAATTGATAATTGACAATTGATAATTATCCATTAACGAAGTTATCATGGAAGAAGAGAAAGAAAAAAAACAGACTTCACGCAGAAAGTTCCTGAAGATTGGAGGCTCGGTGGTGGTAGGTGCTGCCATAGCGGGAGCTGCCGGACGCAGCCTCTGGAAGATGGTTACCGACCCGGGCAAGCTGTTCTATGGGGGGTCAACGGGTCAACAGGCGGGCGGGTCAACAAGTCAACGGGATGGCGGGTCAACGGGCTGGCAGCAGACGGGAGGCTTCGCAACCGAGGAGGAGATAACGGCCTTCGAGGTGGACGAAACCCGTCAGCTCATCCTCGCGGCCTCGGAAGGCTCGGTGGCACTCTACTCCACCAAAGGTGCCCTCACACTCCGTTTTCCCCTTCCTTCCGAACGCGGGACGGTACGCGACATGGCTGTCGGTGATGGCCTCATCTATGTGCTCCACCCCACGTGCATAGGGGTTTATGACTTCGACGGCAGGGAGGTGAGGTCATGGGAGGCATGTAGCGAAACGGCCGACCATTGCGGCATCGCCGTCACCCGCAACGGCGTGTTCGTTACCGACGCCGGAGCAAAGAACATCTGCCTCTATGGACACGACGGCTCGATGAAACGCTTCATCAACAGCCCCAAGGGCTTCGTGGTGCCGAGCTATTCGTTCGGCATAGCTCATCTGGGCGACGACATCTATTGCTCGAATCCCGGACGTCACCTCGTGGAGCATTACTCGGCCGAGGGGGACTTTGTCGGCTCGTTCGGGCAGGCGGGTACCGCCGACGGAGCCTTCTGCGGATGCTGCAACCCCGTCCACATCGCCTTCACCCCGACAGGCGACATGCTGACAAGCGAGAAGGGACGTCCCCGCATCAGCTGCTTTGCTGCTGACGGGACATTCCGCAGCACCCTGCTGAATGCCCCTGAGCTGGGTGGTGGGCACGACGCATACGACATCAAGGTCATCGGAAGCCGTCTGGCTGTAGCGAAAGGAAAGAATGTTGCGTTCTACCAGTATGGCGGCCCTCATACTGCGGCAACAGGGCTCTGCGGCAAGTGCACGGCACCATGCCCGCTGAAAGTAACCATTTAGTTCATAGTTCACAATTCATAATTCATAGTTGATGAAGAAGGAAAAACGTTTACATAGTCCGATGGAGCGGCGGGAGTTCCTGCGCACCTGCGGAAGCCTGATTGCCGGCGGCAGCCTGGTGGGTCTGGGCGGCGTGCTGGGCAGCAAGGCATCGGCCGTCGAAGGCGAGATGATGTGGCAGATTGACCCCGAACGTTGCCTCCAATGCGGGCGATGCGAGACGGAATGCGTGATGAGGGTATCGGCCGTGAAGTGCTTCCACGCCAACCAGGTATGTGGCTATTGCGACCTCTGCGGAGGCTACTACCGCGAGGGAGTGAAGGAACTCAACACGGCGGCCGAGAACATGATGTGCCCCACGGGCGCCATCAAGCGACGTTTCATCGAAGAGCCCTACTTCGAATACACCATCGACGAGGCTCTCTGCACCGGCTGCGGAAAGTGTGTGAAGGGTTGTTCGTCGTTCGGCAACGGCTCGCTATTCCTGCAGATTCAGCAGGAACTTTGCCTGCAATGCAACGAATGTGCCATCGCGAAGGTTTGCGTGTCGGGTGCCATCCAGCGTGTACCTGTCGGAACCGCCTATAAATTGAAAGACCATGCCTGAGATCTCCTTTGCCGCCACCATCCTTCCGGCCGTGGCACGATTCCCCAAGCCGGACTTTACGTCGGGATACCAATACCCCACGATTGTCCATAGCGTTCCGTGGGAGACGTTCTGGTCGTGGGTGGACATCGGGCTCCTTGTGGTCATGATGAGCCTTGTGGCCTGGGCCGTACATCGTCGGCGGAGCCGTGGCGTGGTGGTGGGCGTCAGCATCGTCTCGGTACTCTATTTCGGTTTTTTCCGTACGGGCTGTGTGTGTAGTGTGGGCTCCATTCAGAATGTGGTGCTTGCTCTTACGGATAGTGGCTACAGGCTGCCAATCACAGTATTGCTGATTTTCCTGCTGCCGCTCATATTTGCCTTGTTCTTCGGTCGCGTATTCTGTGCGGGTGTCTGCCCCATGGGAGCGTTGCAAGAGCTGGTGAACGTCCGGGGGTGGCGTCTTTCGCGAGCTGTGAGCTGGGCGCTGGGCTTCATCCCGTGGGTGTATCTGGCTTTTGCCATCCTCTATGCCGCTACGCGGAGTCAGTTCATCATCTGCCGCTTTGACCCCTTCGTGGGCATCTTCAGGATGGGGGGCGACATGGGAATAATCATCTTCGGCGTGCTGCTGCTCATCCTGTCGGTATTCGTGGGACGTCCGTTCTGTCGCTTCCTCTGCCCCTATGGGGTATTGCTGGGGGTGGTGAGCCGTGTGGCGCGACGGAAGGTGGAAGTGACCGACAGTAAGTGTATCAACTGCCGGCTCTGCCACCATGCCTGTCCCGTCGATGCCATCCGCCAGCCGAACGAGGCCAAGGTGGCCGAGCGTCGAACAACGGGTGCCCGTCGTGTGGCGCTCTACCTGCTGTTGCTGCCCCTGCTCACCGTGGGCGGAGGACTGCTGCTGCAGTCGCAGAGCGATACGCTCAGCATGGCCCATCGCGACGTCTGGCTCTATGCGCAGCTCACAGCCGATGAGCAGCCCGACGTCCTGACGGCCGAGGTAGAGGCCTTTCACGAGATGGGGCGTTCGATGGACGAGCTGGAGGCATCGGTCCAGGAGGTCAAGAAGAGCTATCGTCTTTGGTCGGCCCTGGCCGGAGGGCTCATCGGCTTCGTGCTGGGATGCAAGCTCATACGGCTCTCACTCAAGCGTACACGCAATACGTATGAGGTAGAGCCGTCAGCCTGCGTGGCCTGCGGAAAGTGTTTCAACTATTGTCCCTTGAAAAGTCAACTATAAGCAACACATGAAAAAAGGCATCTATAGGAACATAGCTTTGGTGACTACCGCCTTTGCCGTAGCTGTCATCACCATGATGGGTGTCAGCTGGTGGCAGATGCGTAAGGCCACACCACTCAAGACCGAGGTGATGGAGACGCTCAGGCAGCTGAGCGACACGAATGCCGACAACGAAACGCTGGCCGAGCAAGTCCGCGAGCTCGACCTGCTGTCGCGAAAGGCTTACTTCACCCAGGAGAGTCAGCTGAAGAAAGGTGGCTGGATACTCTGTGCCATGGCGGCCGTGATAGCGTTCAGCCTGCGGATGTATTATAAGGATACGAAGCAACTGCCCGACAAAGACCTCGACCCCATCGACGAATGGCTGACCAAGAGCCGTGCCCGCCGCTATCTCGGATGGGGGGTAGGCGCTATCGTGGCCATAGGACTGATAGTCGTGACCATGAACGGAGTGAAAGAGAGGAAACTGGCGGAAGTCAACAGGTCAACAGGTCAACAGGTCAACAAGCTGGCGGATGATAGTCCTGAATCAGAGCCGACGACGGAGCTTTCATCTGATAGCCTGGAAGGCGACAGGTCAACAGATCAACAGGCTGGCAGGCTGGCAGATCAACAGAAATCTGACAGCCTGGAAGAGAAGTCTGACAGCCTGAAAGTCCCTGCTCCGCCCCCTCTGCCCAAGCTCACGTGGAACGGCTTCCGTGGCACGGGCAGCACGGGACGCTCGGCTGCCCGCGGCCTCCCCACCTCGTGGAATCTGGGTAACGGCAAAAACATCCTCTGGCAAACACCCGTTCCTCGACATGGCTATAACTCACCCGTCATCCACGGACGCAACATCTTCATCACGGGTGCCGACAGCGAGAAACGCGAACTCTACTGCTTCGACCTCTGGACGGGCGAACTGCTGTGGACCGTAGCTGCCACCGGCATCACAGGGTCGCCAGCCCAGATGCCCGACGTCTCCGCCGACACAGGCCTGGCCGCCTCTACCGTAGCCACCAACGGCAAGCAGGTTTGCGCCATCTTCGCGACTGGCGACATCCTCTGTACCGATATGGAGGGCAGACGCCTCTGGGCCAAGAACCTCGGCGTCCCCGACAACCACTATGGCTTTGCCTCGTCGCCGCTGATGTATGGAAACACGTTGATTATCCAGTACGACAACAACGATGCCTCGCGGCTCATCGCCCTTAGTGCATCGTCGGGGCGTGAGCTATGGAGCAAGAGCCGCAAGGACAAGATTGCCTGGAGTTCGCCCATCCTTGCCAAGGTGGGCAGCCAGCAGGCCGTCATCGTCATGGGCAATCCCGCCGTAACCGCCTACAAGGTGTCCGACGGCGAGGAGCTCTGGCGTGTGGAGTGTCTGAGCGGCGAGGTGGGCGCCAGCCCCTGCACGGCCGACGGCATCATCTATGCCGCCAGCGAATATGCCACCTGCGTGGCCATCCGTGCTGCCGACGGCGAGACGCTTTGGGAGGCTGGCGACTGTCTGCCCGAGTGCTCCAGCCCCGTGGCAACGAAGGACAAGCTCTACGTGGCCACCAGCTATGGTGCTGTCTGTGCCTACGATGCCGCTACCGGCGAGGTCGTCAAACAGCACGAGCTGACCACACCCTTCTACTCATCGCCCGTCATCGCCGACGGCAAGGTGTGGATTTTCAGCAACAGCGGCAAGTGCTACATCTTCTCTGCCGGCAAGGACTTCCGTCTCATCACCAGTTTCGACACCGGTGAACAGACCTTCGCCACCCCAGCTTTTTCGGACAGCATGATGGTTGTCCGTTCCGACAAGAGCCTATATGCAATCAAGAAGAAATAATTCACAATTCATAGTTCATAATTCATAATGCATAATTAAACCTCCGGCGCAGTTGGAAATAAACCTCGGCTACAAGCCGAACGTTTTCATTAAGCCAAATGACCAAAGCAAAGTTTGCTTTAGCTTTGGCATGGCGAGAAAACGAAGGATGAAATCCAACTAAACCTATAAACCATTTTTCTAAAGTGTCCTGTGAGAATTGTAAGATAACGTCGCCCGACGAGGCACGCCAGTCCATCCGCCTACGGACGGACGCCCTCATCGAGCGTGTGGGGCGTCGCCGCGATTGCATCATCCCCCTGCTGCAGGCCATACAGGGAGAGTTCAACTATCTGCCTGCCGATGCCCTCGAACGTGTCTATGAAACCACAGCCATCGACCGTGCTCAGGCCATCTCCGTCGCCACGTTCTACGGCCAGTTCCGTATGATGCCCTACGGCCGCCACACCATCCGTGTCTGCTGCGGTACTGCCTGCCATGTAAAAGGGGCTAATACCGTCTATGACGCTTTCCGGCGCGAGCTCTCCATGACCGACGACACCATCACCACCTCCGACGGACGCTACTCCGTCGAAAAGATAGCCTGTCTGGGCTGCTGCGCTCTGGCGCCTGTCGTACAGATCGATAACCGCATCTTCGGACATGTCCAGCCTGGGCGGGTGCGCGAGGTGCTGAATGCCTTTGAGGAGGCAGAGCAGCAAGCCGACGATAGCCGACATGCCCGCCGTCCAGCCCAGGAGCCACAGGGCGAGATACGCCTGGGTATGGAAAACTGCTGTCAAGCCAGCGGGACAGCCGAAATCCGTGAGGCCGTCGAACGTGCCTGTCGTGAACTAGGCATCCACGTCACCCTCAAACCCGTGTCGTGTGTGGGTGCATGCGGCCAGGTACCGCTCATCGACGTCGCCACACCCGACGGACACATCACCCGCTATCCCAACCTGCAGCCCGACCAGGTCAAGGAAATCCTCCTCCACCACTTCCGTCCCGCTTCGCCCCTGCGCCGTCTGTTCAGCATCGCTATGAACAGCGTCGACAATCTCCATACCGACCAGACGTGGGACAACATCCTCTACCTTCCTGAGGAGCTACGCACAGGACGTCTGCGTCCCTTCTTCGACGGTCAGCCCCTGCGCATCTCCACCGAAGGCTACGGCCTGATGAATCCCCTCGACATCGATGAATATATCCACCGCGGGGGCTTTGAAGCCCTGCGCCGGGTGCTCTCCACCGAGCCTCAGACCGTCATCGACGAGGTGCTGCGCAGCGGCATCCGCGGCAGGGGCGGCGGCGGATTCTGGGCAGGGCGAAAATGGCAGCTCGTGGCCGATGCCGACGACGACGAGAAGTACGTCATATGCAACGGCGACGAAGGCGACCCCGGGGCATTTATGGACCGCATCCTGCTGGAGAGCTACCCCCTGCGTGTCATCGAGGGATTGCTCATTGCGGCTCATGCTGTGGGAGCACGCCGCGCAATCCTTTACATTCGCGCCGAATATCCGCAGGCCGTCATCCGCGTGCGCCGCGCACTCGAGCTGTGCCGCCAGCGCGGCTTGGTCGAAATTGGGTCAGAAGTTAGAAGTGAGAAGGTAGAGGTATCCATTTTCGAGGGTGCCGGAGCCTTCGTCTGTGGCGAAGAAACTGCCCTCATCGCCTCCATCGAGGGGCGACGCGGCTTCCCCAGCCTACGTCCGCCCTACCCCGCCGAGAAAGGGCTGTTCGGCCATCCCACGCTCATCAACAACGTCGAGACGCTCAGCCAGATTCCCCACATCATCCTAAACGGTGCCGACAGCTATGCCAGCGTGGGCACCCCGCGCAGCACGGGGACGAAAGTCTTTGCCCTTGCCGGGAAAGTGCGCCGTGGGGGACTCATAGAAGTGCCCATGGGAACCACGCTCCGTCAGATTGTCGATCAGATTGGTGGCGGCATGGAGGGCAACGTCCTGCTCAAGGCTGTGCAGACGGGCGGTCCTTCAGGTGGCTGTATCCCCGCCGAACTATGCGACGCCCCCGTCGATTTTGATGCGTTGGCTAGCATGGGCACCATCATGGGCTCCGGCGGACTAGTGGTGCTTAGCGCCGACGACTGCATGGTTGACGTGGCGCGCTATTTCGTCCGTTTCGTCTCTGGCGAGAGCTGCGGCAAGTGCACCTTCTGTCGTGTGGGCGTCAAACGTATGCTCGACATCCTCGACCGTCTGGCCACAGGCCAGGGAACGATGGACGACATCAACCGACTCGAGGAACTCGCCCGTGACATCAGCCGTGCCTCCCTCTGTGGTCTGGGCCGTTCCGCCCCCAACCCCGTGCTCTCCACCCTGCGCTACTTCCGCCACGAATACGAGCAGCATGCCCAAGGCAAATGCCCCACCGGCTCATGCCGGCAGATGGTCCATCTTGCCGTTACCGATGACTGCATCGGCTGCACCAAGTGTGCTCAAGTATGCCCTGCCGACGCCGTACCCTTCACCCCCTACCAACGCCCCACCATCGACACCACCCGCTGCACCCTCTGTGGACTTTGTCTGGAGGCGTGCGACCTCAATGCCATCCGATATGAAAATAACCGTTAACCAACAACCCCTCGACGTATCGCCTCACCGTCCTCTTATCGAATCCCTGCGTGCCGCGGGATACGACATCCCCTCGATGTGCTACGCCTCAGACCGGCGCCACCAGCCGTCGTGTATGGTCTGCATGGTCAAGGACGTCCACACGGGGCAGATGATACCCTCCTGCTCCACCCTTCCCCGCGAAGGGATGGAGATTGAGGCCGACACCGAGGAGGTCCTCGGCATGCGACGTCAGGCGCTTGAGCTGCTCCTCAGCGACCATCGTGCCGACTGCGAAGCCCCCTGTACGATTGTCTGTCCACAAAGTATCGACGTGGCGCGCGTCCTGCTCCACTACGACCGCGGCGAGCTGTCCGCAGCCGCTGCCGAGCTGGGCGACAAGTCGTGCGACGGATGCAAGGCTCCCTGCGAACGGGCCTGCCGACGCCGCACGGTGGATGCGGCTGTCAGCATCCGCTCTCTTCTGGATGAAGTGAGGAGGGAAGGTCAACAAGTGAGCAGGTCAACAAGTCAACAAGACAACAGGTCAACAAGTCATCAAGACAGCCTCTCCCAGCGTGTTGACCTGTTGACTTGTGGGCCTGTTGACCTTTTCAACAGCCGTTTGGGTCGTTTCACCGATGCTGAGAAAGAGCGCATGAAGCAGCTCTACACCCAACCCTCACGTTGCTTGCATTGTGCCTGCGAGGGAAACGAAAAATGCCGCCTCCGCGAGCTAGCCACCAAGGCTGGCATACGGATGCCGAAATATGGCGTACAGTCGTCGCTACCCGTCAAGGAACGCATCAAAGTCACAGAACGTCTCGTCTATGAACCTGCAAAATGCATCCGTTGCGGGCTCTGTGTCTATAACACCGACGATGGCTTTACCTTCGAACGCCGCGGCTTCGACATGCGGGTCGTCATTCCCGAAGAGAGCAAGTCGCACGTCGGCGACGAGGTTGCCCGGCTGTGTCCTACGGGGGCACTCCATCTGCGTGTTCTGACACTACTGCTCCCCCTGCTTATGTTGTTTTCAGGATGCGGGCAGGGAGGACAAAACTCCTCAAAAAGGGAGAACAGCAACATGGGAACTCACGAATGGACTTCCTTCCGCGGGGGCACATCCCTTGCCGGATACACATCCAACCCGCTCCCCGACAGCCCCCGTCTGCTTTGGGAGTACCGTCATGGGGTACGCACCGTGGCTGCACCCATCGTCAGCCAGGGAACGGTTTACATGTGTGACAAGCACGGACAGCTGCGTGGCTTTTCCATCGCCGACGGGACACCCACGTATTCGCTCGACCTGGGCGGCGACGTAGAAGCGCCCTTTGTCACGGCCGACACCTTATTATATATAGGACAGATGGATGGCCAAGTGCGTGCCCTCTCGCTCACCGATGGCGCAGAGCTGTGGCACTTTGAGACGGAGGGACAAATCCTAGCCTCACCCACCCTCCTGCCTCGTGGAGTACTCGTCGTGGGCAGCTATGACAACACGATGTACACCCTCGATTCCCGCACGGGCAACGCTGTGGGACGAGCCTCCACGGGCTATTACATCAATGGTGCAGCAGCCATCTGGCGGGACACCTTCGCCCTCTTCGGAGGCTGTGATGCCTGGCTACGCGTCAGCGACCTCAGGACAGGACTTGTCACCGACTCCATCCGCCTTGATGCCTATCTGCCCGCATCGCCTGCCCTCGAAGGTGACTTTGCCTACGTGAACGACTATCAGGGCAATCTGTACGAGATACGTTTTACCAAGGACGGCCACATCGGCGGGCATCGCAAGATGCTCGCTGCCGAGGGTGATGAAGGCGGCACGACGTCCATGCCGGCTGTCACAGCCGATGCTGTCTTTGTGCTTGCCGAAGGACGTTTTCTCGTCTGTATCGACCGTGCCGACGCCCATGTCCGCTGGAAGCAGATGCTGAGAGGCGACGTAGGCGAGTGCTCGCCGCTCGTATGCGCCGACCGCGTGCTTGTCTGCACACGCACGGGCATCATCTCCATCCACGACGTCCGCACAGGGCGCTGCCTCTGGACATACGAGACAGGTGAACAGATTGTTGCCTCCCCCGCGGTGGCCGCAGGGAAGATATTTGTCCTCACAGCTCGCGGCACACTACTCTGCTTTTCATAATTCATTATTCATAATTCAAAGTTCATAGTTGTCCATTCATGAAATACATCTCGTTGAACAACATCCGCAAACGTTTCAACGACGGCACCGGCGGACAGCGGACGGTGTTGGACGGACTTTGCCTTGACGTGGAGAAGGGCGATCACATAGCCATCACAGGGGTATCGGGAACAGGAAAAACCACCCTACTTCGTATCCTCGGCACCCTCACGGCTCCTGACGAAGGGACGTATCTGCTCGACGGCATAAACGTTGATTACTCCGATGAACGGCAGCTCAGGCAGTTGCGAAACGGATGCATAGGCTTTGTATTCCAGGACTGCCCTTTGCTGCCTTGGCTGACGGCGTGGCAGAACATCCTGCTGCCGGCACAGGCTGCTGGTGGCCATCCCTCTTCCGACACCGTGGAATGGGCAGAGGAACTGGTGAGGCTGATGGACATTAGCCACGTGAGAGAGCAGATGCCGCAGTCGCTGTCGGGTGGGGAGAGGTGCCGAGTAGGGCTATGCCGTGCCTTGGTGATGCGTCCCTCGCTACTGCTTGCCGACGAACCGACGGGACAGCTCGACGCGGAGCACGCCCACGAGGTGGCCGAGCTGCTGACGATGGTGAACAACCGACTGGGGATGACTGTTGTGACGGTGACACACTCCGACAGCCTGGCACAGACGGCAAGGCGAGTATACAGGCTCGAAAATGGACAATTGACAACTATGAACTATGAACTGTAAACTATGAACTATAACAAGCAGAGTCTGACGTATTACCGCCGATTCTATCGCCTGGCAGCTGCCAGCGTGGTGGTGATGATGGCTACCCTCGCAGGTAGCATCGTACTGGGCGACTCGGTACGCGGCTCGTTGGCTGACAGGGTGGACGAACGGCTGGGCGAAACGCAAACGTTGGTACAGACTGGCGCAGGGTATATCGACGACAGCGTGATGAGCCATCCGCTCCTCGCCTCGGCACAGGGGTATCTGCTTTGCGAAGGGTTCGTGTCGGTGCCGGGCTCGGGGCAAGGGATGACGCCCGTCAGCGTGTGGGGTACAGACGCCCGTTCGCTTGCGTGGGGCGAGGCACTCTTTGGTGAACAGCTGGCGAGGCTACTGGGGACGGCGGACAGAGTTGTGCTTCATCTGCCTGCCCGTGGATTGATGCCCGCAGGGTCGCTGTTCGTGTCACAGGAAACAACCACACAGCTCAGCCTCTCCGTGAAAGGTATGAAGACAGCGGCGCAGGGAGGTAACATGCTATTGCATGGCGAACAGATGAGGCCGAATAACATCTTCGTCAATCGCCATGAACTGGCCGTAATGCTGGGTGTAAACGAGGACGAAGACGAAGTCAACGGACGGAGCAGCGAGAGCCATCAAGTTTATTTGGATGGCCGAGTCGCGACGGACGAAGGCGTAGCCAACGTCATTCTTTCGCCAGAAATAATTCAGGCAGCTGACTTTGCTCAGGTCTGGTGTCCCGAGGCTTCGGGCATCCGCTGGAAAGATGGTGTGGTGACCACCCAGCGGCTGTTTCTGCCATCGGGCGTGACCGACGTGTTGCAACCCCAGAACCGCTATCTGGCTTATTTCGTTAACAAAATACAGGGCACGGACGACAAAACGCTAGCCTACTCCTTCGTCACCGCCACGGACAGACTACATGGCGACGAGGCCGTACTGACGGACTACGCTGCCCGCCGTCTGGGTGCCGCCGTAGGCGATACGGTAGAGATGGAATACTACGTACAAACCCCGGGGCTGAAACAGCTGACAACGCGAAACCGCCGATTCGTGGTGGCAAGCATCGTATCCGTGGAGTCGTTGGCGGGCGACAGCCTGGTCAAGGCATCGTTCCCCGGACTAACGGGGGTGGCGCGCTGTACCGACTGGGACAGCGACCTGCCCATCGACATGAGCCGCATCACACCCGACGACGAGGAGTATTGGCGTCTGTATCGTCAGACGCCGAAGGCTCTCGTCAGCTACGAAGCCGTGAAAGACCACTGGGCTGCTCCGGGCATCGGCGCTGCCACCTTGGTAACGGGTGTGACGGCCGAGCGCATGGTGCTTCTAACACCCGATGACGTAGGTATCTCTGTGGTGCATCCGCGCGATGCTGCCATCCAGGCCGCCCTTCACGGCACAGACTTCACCGGGCTATTCCTGGCCTTGGGATTCTTCATCATGCTGGCAGCAGCATTGTTGATGGCCAGTCCCCTGACGGAGATGTATGCCCTGCGACAAAGCGAGACGGAACTGCTCGGCGTGCTGGGCTTCGCCCCCCGTCAGGTGCGCCGGCGACTGTTCAGCGAGGCGGCACCGGTGCTTCTGGCCTGCACACCCATAGGGGTGGTGGCGGGTTTTGCATACGCAGCCCTAATGCTCGGTCTGTTGGCCGGAGCTTGGAACGGAGCTACACACACCGACGGCTTCACGCTCCACGTCCATGCCGCCTCGCTGATTATCGGCTGGGCAGCAGGGGCAGCGGCGTGCATGGCGATTCTCGCCTGGTGCATACGACGCAGCATACAAAAATCCGAAAATACGGAATTACGGAAATACGGAATTACGGAATCACGGAATTACGGAAATATAGAATCACGGGATTACGGAAATACGGAATCACGGAATTACGTCTTCTTCATTTCACTCGCTGTCGTGACGGTGGGGCTTGTGGTGCTTAACTTCACGCTTTTCCACAGCCTGGCACTCTTTGTCGTGTGCGGACTGTTGTGGATGGCGTGTGCGGCCATGGCAGCATCTATAAAATTAGGAATTAGGAATGAGGAATTAGGAATTAGGGGGAAATTATCAATTAAATTAGGAATTAGGAATGAGGAATTAGGAATTAGAGGGAAATTATCAATTGTCAATTATCAATTATCAATTATTTACTACCGCCGTCAGCATATGCTGACGTTCTGGACGTTGGCCGCGGGCGTATTCACCGTCTTTGCCGTGGGCCTCAACCGTCCGGACGTCCGCCACGCTGCGCCAGAGATGACAGGCGGCTACGACCTCTTCACCGAAATGGTCGTACCGCTGAGCTACGACTTGACGGGCCTCGAAGCACGACGCCATCTCGCCTTAGGCGACATGCCCGGGGAGACACGTTTCCTGCAGCTGGCACGGCACACCGAGGACGAGGCAAGCTGCTGGAACCTCAACAAGGTGACCACACCAAGCGTGCTCGCCATGCCGACAGAGGCCATGGCGTCGTTTGGCATCGACAGGACAAAGATGGAGAAGGCCACCGATGACGGACTTATACCCGTGGCTGTAGATAAGGAGGCGTTGCTGTGGAGTATGATGATGAAGGTGGGCGACACACTCGTCTATCGTGCGGCCGACGGACGTGAGATGAAGGCACTCATCGTCGCCTCGTACCCCACAGGGGTTCTCCACGGCCATGCCATCATGGCGGACGAATGGTTCCGGCACTTGTGGCCTGAGGAAACAGGGAGTCGCGTGATGCTGGTAGGTAGCGAGGACACCGACAAAGCTGCCGACATGCTTTCCACAGCCCTCGCCGACTATGGCATTACCGTGACCACCACCGCCGAACGGCTAAAACGTTTCTATGAGGTCACGGATGCCTACCTCAGCATCTTCCTCTCGCTGGGAGGACTGGGGTGCTTGCTGGGGCTTGCCAGCCTCGTCATCGTCATACGCAAGAACCTCGCGGCGCGCAGCAGCGAGATTGGGCTTTACCACGTACTGGGGTTCAAGCCCGACGACATCGTCGGCAGGCTGAGACGCGAGCAGCGCATGGTCATCTACTACGCCATCGCCACGGGGGTGACGGGCAGCCTCATCAGCATCAGCGGAGGCACCGGCGCCGTCTCACCCGCCGTCTGGGCAGAGGCTGCAGTACTGTTGGTGGCATTCGTCGCCCTGACGGAACTGATTATCCACACCACCATTCGAGCCTCATCGATCGGTTATCGTTCATTTTAAACCTTTTCCTACCTTCTATAGTCAAATAACCATAAGAAATTATACTTAATCCTTAAAACAACAATGAAAAGAATGCTCATTAGCATGGTGCTTGTCGCCATCTGCAGCATCGGTCTGGCTCAGACGGTGACGCAGGGTGCCAGCCAATACGGTTGGCGTGGTCCACAGAACAATGGTCTATATCCCGACACGGGGCTCCTCAACACATGGCCTGAAGGAGGGCCTGCGCTGGTGTTCGAGGTGGAGGATGCTGGCAAAGGCTACTCCAGCGCACAGGTCGTGGGCGACCGCATCTATCTGACCGGGCTGAACGACCAGGAGGATCAGGAAATCCTTAGTTGCTATACCCTCGACGGGAAGAAACTCTACGAGACCCCCTACGGCCGTCCGTGGAAGGGTTCCTACCCCGAGACACGCACCACAGCAACCTACAGCGACGGACGCGTGTACGTCATCAGCGGCATGGGCGAAGTGGTCTGCATGAATGCCGAGGACGGAGCCATCGTCTGGAAAGTCGATGGCGGAGAGAAGTACGGCCGCAAGACCGGCAACTGGGGCACCAGCGAGTGCCCACTGGTGTACGATGACAAGGTGGTCTATACCCCTTGCGGCGACCAGACCACCATCGTCGCCCTCAATAAGCAGACGGGCGAGGAGGTGTGGAAGAGCCGTGGCCTCGGTGATAAGAGTGCCTACGTCTCGCCCATCCTCATTGAATACAAAGGCAAGCGCCAGATTGTGGGCTCGACAGCCCTCAATGCTTTCGGCGTCAATCCTGACACGGGCGAAATTGAGTGGACGTTCGACAACTGGGGACCGAAGTTCTATGGCAACAGCTCGCGCTGGGACAACATCGCGCCCAACTCTGCCCTCTACCGCGATGGCAAGATCTTCTTCTGTCACGGCTACGACATCAACGGCTTCCAGCTTCAGTTGGCCGACGACCTGAAGAGTGTTAGCCTCACCTGGCGCACCGAGGTCCTCGACACCCACCACGGCGGCTACGTCCTCGTCGGCGACTACATCTACGGCTCCAACTGGATCAACAACAACGCCGGCAACTGGTGCTGCCTCGACTGGAACACAGGCGAGGTGAAATACGAAACCGCTTGGGAGGGCAAAGGCAAGGGCTCCATCATCGCCGCCGACGGCAAACTCATCTGCTACGACGAGCGTCGCGGCACCGTGGGCCTCGTCAAGGCTACGCCCGAGAAGTTTGACGTCGTCAGCGAATTCCGCATCACCAAGGGAAGCGGCCCCTACTGGGCTCATCCTGCATTGGCCGACGGCGTCCTCTACCTGCGTCACGCCGGAGCTTTCTACGCCTATAAAATCAAGTGATTTCAGACTTTCAGACTAACAGACTGGCAGATGATAGTCCTGAGTCCGAACCGCTAACGGAGCATTCATCTGCCAGTCTGTTAGTCTGAAAGTCTGAAAGAGGCCCTTAACCTCTAACCCATCCTCTAACCTCTAACCCTTACCCACATGAAAATCCTTTTCATCTCGCCAGGTTCAGGTGACGGATATTTCTGCGGTAACTGCTACCGCGACAACCTCTTGGCACAGGCTATGCATCGTGCAGGCCATGATGTGACGGTGGTGCCGCTCTACCTGCCGCTTAAGTACCTCGACCAGCTTAGCGAAGATGTTCCTGTCTTCTTCCCTGCCACCACGTTCTACATCGAACAGAAAACCCGTCACACCATGCCGCGGTGGGTGCGCCGTCTCCTCGACTCGGCACCAGCGCTACGTTTAGCTGCATCCCGCTCCGGCACCACCTCTGCTGCGGGCATGGAAGAGATGACGATGAGCATGATAGACGGAAACGACGACACCTTCCAGCGCCACGTCGGCGAGCTCATCCAGTGGGTGCGTCAGGGTCCCCTGCCGGATGTCATCCACCTCTCGTCCACCTTGCTGCTCGGCGTTGCACGCCCCCTGAAGGAGGCTCTCGGCATCCCCGTCGTCTGCTCGCTTCAGGATGAGGAAGTGTGGATCGACACGCTCGACCCACACTATGCCCGTCGCGCCTGGCAGGCTATCGCCGACGGCGCAGGGTGGATAGACCATTTCGTCGTCTCCAGCCACTACTATGCCGACGTAGTGCGGCGCCGCTTCCCTCTGCTACCTCCCCCGACGGTCATCTATCCGGGTGTCGATATCGCTCGCTATCAGCCGAAGGGCGACGAGCCCGACGGTCCCGATGCGCCCACCATCGGCTTTTTCTACCGCATGAACGAACTCGACGGGCTGGACGTGCTGGCCGAGGCGTTCGTGACGCTGAAGCAACGCGGCACCATCCCCGGCCTACGGCTACGCATCGGAGGAGGATACATGTCCACAGAGCGCAAATTCCTTGCCGGCATCCGCAAGACGCTGCACCCCTATGCCGACGACGTCATCTTCGACCACGACTACACCTGGAACCGCCATGCCGACTTCTACCGTCACATCTCCGTCCTTGCCGTCCCCCTCCGTTTCCAAGAGGGCATCGGACTCTATGTCTGCGAAGCCTTCGCCGCCGGACGTCCTGTGGTTGAGCCTGCCACCGGCTCCTTCCCCGAGATTGTGGGCAATGGTGGTCTCACCTACCAGCCCGATACGGCCTCCGTCCTTGCCGACACCCTCGAACGATTGCTCACCGATAGCGAACTGCTTGGACGCTGCTCGTACAACGCCCGCAGACTCGGTCGCGAACGCTACAACGACGCACTTACCGCACAGGCCCTCGAACAGTTATATAACGAGGTGATAAAGAAGGAAAAAAAGTGAGTCCAAAAAGATGACAAAAATAACGCTATGCGGTATTCTGCCATCCTTTGACTTTGTCTAATCTTGTCTTCCGGCGGCGCTTGAGGAAGCGGAAGATGACGTCGGTGGTGAAGACGATGCCGAAGATGATGGCTATGACAACCTTGATGGCGGTGAAGCCTGCCGTCAGAGCGCCATGGAGCTGGCCGGAGATAACATAGTAGGACGTCCAGTAGATGCCGGCACCAGGTACCAGGGGGAAGATGCCGCAGATGAGGAACACCGTCATAGGGCAGCGCTGCCACACAGCCAGCTCGCGGGCGGTGAGCGCCACGGCGATGGTTGCCACGCCCGATGCCTCCACTACACTCCCGCCTGCCCAGCGCAGTATGACAAGATAGACGATCCACCCTATCATTCCACACACGCCGCCGTGCCAGTAATACTTACGTGGCACTCCAAACAGCACGGCAAAGGCTGCTGACCCCACCAGCGCCGCAACTAACTGAATGGGGAACAACGCCGTCAGGTTGTCCACGCCCATTCCTTCCAAGGCTATCACACCGCCCGAAATCCGTCCGTCTATCAGAAAGACAAGGCTGACGCCGAGGGCGATGCAAAAAAAGACCATCGTGGCATCCAACAAGCGCGTGATGCCTGCAATATAGTCCTCGTTGGCGATGTCGCGGATGCCGTTTGTAAAAGGTACTCCGGGGATGAGGGGGATGACGGCTCCAATGATGATATTGCTCAGATTGTCGCCAATGCCTGCTCGATAGACCAACAAACAGAAAAGCGTAACGAATGCCGCACCGCAGATGTTGCTGAATATCTTCGACAGATAGGGTGCCGTAGCCTTCAGCACAAATATATACAGCAGAAAGCCTGCCACGAAAGCCACCATACTATCGATAAACGAGCCGCCGAAAATAATGCAGAAACCTGCGCTGCCGAGTGCCGATGCTATCACCTGCTCCCAAAACGGCTTGGGCGGTATGGTGCGCACTTTGTGCAAAGCCTTCTTCGCCTCATCAAGTGTATAACGTCCTTTTTCTATATCGCGCGAAATCTGGTTCACCGCCACTACTTTGTCCAACTGCGTTCCCTTGAAGGGGATGTACTCCACGTTGGCGAAGTTACGCCCCGTCGTGAAGATGCCGTTGCTCAGCACAAAGAAGTTCTCGCTATCCACGTCGTAGTGCGACGCGATGCGCTCCATAGTCTCCTCGACGCGCGAAATCTCTGCGCCGTTCTCGAGCAGGATATGCCCTGCCTCGGTAGCCACTTCCAACGCCTGTTGCTCTATGACTGTTTTCCCTTGCTCGTTCTCCATGAAAAAAAATGCTATCAGGCTGCAAAATTACAACTTTTTTCTTGCATTTCATCACGGCTCGCGCTATCTTTGCAGAAAATACGTGAAAAAGCAAAACATCAACCCTTAAATTATAGATTATGAAAAGAACCCGTATTCTTCTGACACTTGCCGCGCTGACGTTTGCAGCCACACTGACGCTTTCAGCCCAAGACGAACCCAGAACGGCCTACATGGTCGCCGATGCCCACCTCGACACGCAATGGAACTGGGACATCCAGACCACCATCCGCGAGTACATCCCCAAGACCATCCGGCAAAATCTTCATCTGCTGCGCAACTACCCTGACTATATCTTCAATTTCGAAGGAGCCATCAAGTACTCGTGGATGAAGGAGTACTACCCCACCGAGTATGAAGAAGTGAAGAAGTACATTGCCCAGGGGCGCTGGCACCTCACCGGTGCCAGCTGGGACGCCAACGAGACGGTCATTGTCTCGCCCGAATCGTGGCTGCGTAACACGCTCCTCGGTCAGACCTTCTACCGCAACGAATATGGTCAGGAGAGTACGGACATCTTTCTGCCCGACTGTTTCGGCTTTGCCTATACACTGCCTACGCTGGCAGCCCATTGCGGCCTCATCGGCTTCTCGTCGCAGAAGCTGGGCTGGCGTACCAACCGCTTCTTCGAAGGCCAGCTGGCACGCTACCCCTTCTCCGTCGGACTCTGGCAGGGCATTGACGGCAGCCGCATCATGATGGCTCATGGCTATAGCTACGGACAAACTTACCCCGACAGCGATCTCAGCGAAAACACACGTCTACTGCGCGAGATGAACGAGAGCACCGTCCCCGTCGGCTACCGCTACTATGGTACGGGCGACACAGGCGGCTCGCCCACCATCGAATCCGTCCGTGCCGTCATGAAGGGTATGAAGGGCAACGGCCCTGTGACTATCAAGAGCGCCACCAGTGACCAGCTCTACAAGGACTATCTGCCCTTCTCAGCTCATCCCGAGCTACCCGTCTTTGATGGCGAGCTGTATATGGACGTTCACGGCACGGGCTGCTACACCTCGCAGGCTGCCATGAAGTTCTACAATCGTCAGAACGAGCATCTGGCTGATGCTGCCGAGCGTGCTTCTGTTGTCAGCGAGTGGCTAGGCACCGCCGCCTATCCCTCCGAGCGCATCACCGATGCCTGGCACCGCGTCATCCTCCATCAGTTCCACGACGACCTGCCCGGCACCAGCATACCGCGTGCCTACGAATTCTCATGGAACGATGAACTTATTGCCCTCAGCCAGTATGCGTCTGTGCTGACACATGCCGTCAGCGGTGTGGCTTCGCAACTAAACACCGATGTCAGCGGCATCCCCGTCGTCCTCCACAACACCGAGGCTTTCGCCCAAAAGGCCATTGCCGACATGGTAATGCCTGACGGAGCCGCTGCCTATACTGTCACAGGCCCCGATGGCAAGCGTGCCCTCTCGCAAGTGGTCACCGACAGCCAGGGGAAGAAACATCTGCTCGTTGACGCCAACGTCCCCGGTGTGGGCTTCGCTGTCTATGGCGTCAAGCCCGCCTCGGCAGGCAAGGCATTCGTTGAGCGTGATGTCCGCGAGGTGGAGAACAGCGTCTATAGCCTCCGCTTCGATGCCAACGGCGACATCAGTTCGCTCATCGACAAGCGTACAGGCCGTGAGCTCGTCCGTCAGGGCGAAGCCATCGGTCTCGTCATCTTCGACGACTGCCGAAGCGAGGCGTGGCCCGCATGGGAGATTCTGAAGCACACCGTTGACAAGGCTCCGCTGAAGATTACCGACGGCGTCAGCGTCCGCCTCGTCGAGGATGGCGCCATCCGCACCACCGTCCGCGTCACCAAGCAGTACGGCAAGAGCACCTTCAACCAGTACATCCACCTCTACAAAGGCACGCAGGCCGAGCGCATCGACTTCCAATGTGAAGTTGATTGGCACTCCACCCACAGCCTGCTCAAGGCCAACTTCCCCCTCGCCATCAGCAACCCCGACGCCACCTACGATCTCGGCCTCGGCAGCGTGAAGCGCGGCAACAACCGCGACAACCAGTACGAAGTCTATTCGCACGAATGGACCGACCTTACCGACAGCAGCGGTGCCTATGGCGTCACCATCTACAACAACTGCAAGTATGGCTGGGACAAGCCCAACGACAACACCATCCGCCTCTCCCTCCTCTGGGCTCCACAACCTGGAGGCGGCTACCGCTATCAGGAGAATCAGGATATGGGGTGGCACACCTTCACCTACTGTCTGGAAGGCCATAGCGGAGACGTCAACAAGGCTGACGCCGTCGCCCATTCCACAATGGTCAATAGCCCGCTGCGTGCCTTTACCGCCCCCAAGCACAAAGGAACGCTGGGACGCTCATTCGGATTTGCCTCGTCCGACAACGCCAACATCACCGTCCGCGCCCTTAAGAAAGCCGAGATGGGCAATGAGTATGTTGTCCGCGTCTATGAAAATAGTGGCAAGGGCAGCCAGCAGGGAACCATCACCTTCGGTGCTCCCATTGCCAAGGCCGTCGAGGCCGATGGTACGGAGAAGCCCCTCGGCGCCGCCTCTTTCAGCGGCAATGGCTTGAACGTCAATATCGGCGCCTTCAGCGTCAAGACCTATCGCATCACCTTCGCAGGTCAGCCCACCCTCACCGAACTGCCGCAGCAGCCCCTCGCCCTCCCCTTCAACAAACGCTGCTTCAGTTTCAACGAGTTCCGTCGCGGTGCCTCCTTCGAGGGCAGTAATAGCTATGCTGCCGAACTACTCCCTGCTGATGGCATCATCACCTCGGGCGACGTCCGCTTCGTTCTCGGCGAGAAGGACGGCTTCAACGGTTTCTCCCTCGGTGACACCATCGCCCTGCCTGCAGGTATTTATAATAAGGTATATCTCCTTGCCGCTTCCGTGAGAGGCGACAGTCAGTACAAAGTTGGCATCCTCAGCCAAAAGGGAAAGAAAGAAGTACTGAGCGAAGTCGAAGTCAGCGTACCCAACTACACCGGCTTCATCGGACAGTGGGGACACGACGGCCACACCCAACCGTTCTTCAAAGATGCTGACATCGCCTATATCGGCACCCACCGCCACAGCAGCACGGAAGACGAGCCCTTCGAATACACCTACATGTTCCGCGTCGGCATCGATCTTCCCGCTGGTGCCAAGGCCATCATCCTGCCGGGAGGGCCGAAGATTGAGCCGACAGCTGAACCCACACAGCAGATTCCCACCCGTTTCGGACGGAGAGCCATGCCGCGCGAGAGCAACGTAGTCGTTTTCGCTGCTACAGCTGTCAACGAAGGTGCCCCCGTCGTCCCCGCCGGATCCCTCTTCAACACAGGCAGCAAGACCAACGAAGCAACCGTCGCCCGCGTCCAGAAACCCAACCTCCTCAGCGGAGCAACAATCCTTGCCACCACAGGCGAAGTGAACGAGCGTGAGAAGGCCTCCAACCTCATCGACGGCAACCTCAACACCAAGTGGTGCGACACGAACGATGCTCCCAACTTTACCTCCTTCGACCTCGGAACAGCTAAGACCATTGCCGCTTGGCGCCTCGTCAATGCCGGCAAAGAGAGCAACTCGTACATCACCCGCAGTTGTCTCCTGCAAGGACGCAACAGCCTCACCGAGGAGTGGAAAACCCTCGACCTGCTTGACGGCAATAAGTCTGACGACGTGGATCGCTCCTTCACCCCCACCAGCGTCCGCTACCTCCGCATCTTCGTCACAGGCCCCACTCAAGATGTCGGCGACGACACCGTCCGCATCTACGAGCTGGAAGTGTACGGAGAGTAACGTCATGGCCAGATATTTCAAGTATATCCTGACTTTCATCTTGCTCATATCCTCCTTGGGGGGATATGGGCAACAGATGTACGACGGCTCCGGCTCGCTTCTCGGACGCTACGACAACGGGAAACTCTACAACCGTTCGGGTGCCTACGAAGGGCAAATCAACTCCCAAAGGTTCTACAGCCGTTCGGGCAGTTACCTCGGGAACGAGAGCAACGGGAAATACTATGACTACTCCGGTGCCTACATTGGCTATACCGATAGCGGGCGCTACTACGACAAGAGTGGAAGCCTCATCGGATACATCCGGGGCGACTTTGTGTACAGCCGCTCAGGCTCCCTGATAGGAAGATTCTCCCGCGTCCCTTCCTTTGTTATTGCATTAGTCTATTTCTATAGAATTTTTAACCTATAGCCAAAGGCTACGATGCAACAGACGTGACGCTTAAATTTCAATCATGAAAAGAAGGCAGTTTCTGAAAATCGCAGCCGTTACCCCCCTAGCGGCTGCTGCCTTAGGTTCTTTCGCCCAGAACCCGTCCCAAGAGCCTCTGACCCCGCCTTCCGGAGGTGTGTCTGGAGGCGATTTTCCGCCTATAGACCTCGGACCGACGGAGTACGTGCCCACAGGGAAAGGCATCCATGTAAGATTTCTCGGAACAGGTGCTGCAGACTGGCAGGGACCTTCCGAGAACGGAGAACTGAGGAGGCTTTCCAGCGTGCTGCTCGACTGGAAGGTCCTCATCGACTTTACGGATACGGCACTTGATATGCTACCCGAGGGAGTCCATCCCGAAGTCATATTCTACACCCATTCCCATAGTGACCACTACCGCCCCAAGGCCGCCTTGCAGTTGGGAATCAAGACCGTCTATCTTGGCGAGACCTGGATTGAAAGAGCCAAGGAAGATTTCCAGAAGGCTTCAAGCGAGACAGGTATTCCCGTGCCCGAGATCATACCATTAGCTGTTGGTCAATCCGTCGAATGCGAGGGGCTTACGTTAACCGCCCTTCCTGCCAACCATGCCACCAGCTATCTGGACGAGCAGACTCTCATCTATCTCATAGAGAAGAATTCGACGAGACTTCTTTATGCTACGGATACAGGAGGGATTACCGCCATCGCCGCACAGAGGGGAGGATTCGACATGCACGTGAGGGGGGACAAGTTCCTGACTGGAATAATCATGGAGGCAACGATGGGCTTCGGTCATGAGGAGGATTATCGCATATTCACCCATTCCAGCATCGGTACTGTCCACAAGACGGTCAAGGTGCTCTCCCAGACCCGCAAGTACCTTCCCGTCGAAGGACAGAAGGTCTATCTGACCCACATGGCGAAGACCCTGCACGGGAGTCAGGCCGAACTGGACAAAGGGCTTCCTGAACCCCTATGTGCCGCATACGACGGCCTAGAGGTGACCTTCATGTAATACGGCATCCTCCCTCGTCGTGGCATTAGTGTATTTCTATCGCATCTTCAGACAATAGCCCCAAAGGAAAAGAGTTCAAAGAAAAAAGTTGTTCGTTTTCTTGCAATTCCATTTTTATAGCACTTTTTTTGCAACGAAGTTCGGAGAAAAAGCAATAAAAAATGGGAACAATATGCCCTGAACGTAGTGCGAATTGTCCGAGAACGCACTACTTCTGCGTCTGAATGTACTGCGTCCGCATATAGGCACTACGCCGTGTTCGTGGCGTAGTGCGCTGTGCGCTCAGAGCAAAGGGCTGGCGTCACAGCCCAAGCATCTGACGTCATAGCCCCTTGATCTGGCAATGCAGATAAAGCTTCTGACAAAATAGAAGCTGATTCTGCGAAAACAGAGGCTGATTCTAACTGCAAAAAAGGTTACAATCTGTAAGTTCTCAATGCGAAAATCTCCCCAGCGAATGACAACCGACGAACGAAGCAAGAGCAGAGCCAAACATGTTTGAGCTATGCCTTGCGAGGAGGAGGAAGTCAACTGACAACCCCAAAAGATAACTGCGCAGCAGGCGGCACTTCTATAGTGGAATCGAGGGTGCAGAGGTTGTCAGCCATTACGCCAAATGAAATAGATGACGGCTCTTTTATCCGTAAAGTTACAATTTGTAAAGCTAACCCCAAAGTCAACTTTTTACAGAGATAAGAGCGGTCTATATCCTCAAAACGGCTAAACAAAAAAGATGAAGGAGGCGATAACCTCCCTCTCTCTTTGTGTCGGGGTGACTGGACTCGAACCAGCGACCTCGCGCCCCCCAGACGTGTGCGCTAACCAACTGCGCTACACCCCGAACACTAGGGCTTACTCTCATAAGCGGGTGCAAATGTACGGCAATTTTCGTTCATAGCAAACTTTTTTCGGACTTTTTTGAAGATTTTGCTGCTTTTTTCATAATAATCCTCATTCTGCAATCCTAATTCTCCATTTTTATTGTAACTTCGCAGCATGATTCGACTGAGCATAGCCAATAGAGCCCTTGGATTGCGAGGGAGCATCGTATTGCCGGCATCCAAAAGCATCAGCAACCGTGCCCTGCTGCTGAGCCAGCTATGTGTCGACGGCCCTGCCCATCTGAGCAATCTGGCTGACTGCGAGGATACGAGGGTGATGCGGGAAGCCTTGTTTGGGTCAACAGGTCAACAGGTCAACAGGTCAACAAGTCGCTTTGTGGACCGAACCCAGCGTGTTGACTCTTTGACCTGTGGACTTGTTGACCCCCAAATCATCAACGTCCAAGGGGCAGGAACGGCGATGCGGTTCCTGACAGCTTACTTCGCTCAATGCAAAGGAGCGAATGTCGTCCTCACGGGTATTGAGCGGATGAAGCAGCGTCCTATTGCTCCACTCGTTGACGCGCTTCGGCAACTCGGCGCAGACATCAGCTATCAAGAAAAGGAAGGCTTCCCTCCGCTCGTCATTCGGGGGCGTCGGCTACAGGGAGAGAGCATTTCGATTGACGGTAGCCTCAGCTCACAGTATGTTTCGGCCTTACTGATGATTGCCCCTTTGGCTGGCGCACGTAGGCTGACGCTGACGGGGCGTATTGTCTCGCGGCCTTACATCGAAATGACGCGTGCGCTGATGGCCCGCTTCGGAGTACAAACCACATGGGAAGACGAACATACGCTACTCATCCCCTCCTCCACCTATCACGCCAAGCCCCTTGCCATTGAAGGCGACTGGAGTGCTGCCTCCTACTGGTTGGCTTTTGAAGCTCTTGCACGGCAGCAAGGTATCTCCTACGACATTACGCTCAACGGCCTCACTACGCCCTCCCTGCAAGGGGACAGCGTTTGTGCGGAGTTTTTTAATGAGTCAACAAGTCAACAAGTCAACAAGTCAACAAGTCGCTTTGCAGACCGCACCCAGCGTGTTGACTCGTTGACTTGTGGACTTGTTGACCCCATAATAGTTGACTTTACCGACTGCCCCGATTTGGTGCAGACGATGGCTGTAGCGTATTGTCTTTTGGGCAAGCAGTTTGTCTTTACGGGAACAGAATCGCTGCGCATCAAAGAAACGGACCGCATTGCAGCATTGATTACGGAATTAGGAAAGCTTGGGTATGAACTGCACTACGAAGATGGAACGCTGAAGTGGGATGGGAACAGAAGTCCACAAGTTCCCCATAGCATTGCCACTTACAACGACCATCGGATGGCTATGGCATTCGCGCTTGCGGCTATGACGCACGATTCTGTTCTGATAGAAAGCCCCGAAGTTGTCAGCAAATCCTATCCAAGTTTCTGGGACGACCTCAGCAGAGTAGGATTCAAGGTGGAAGAAATAAAGGGTTAATGGTTAGAGGTTATTGGTTAGAGGTTAGAGTTAAGATCTAAGAATTATGACGCTGATATTGGTTTGTGCTGTGGCGCTTGTGGGGCTTTGCCTCTTTGACCTTTTCGCAGGAAAAAGGAAGAAAAGCCGCCCCGATGGGAAAAAGGTGCAAAAGGCTGATCATTCCCACATCTCCTTGGACGTAACCAATCACGAGGAGTACGATGCCCGCATGAGGGAACTGGAAGACAGCGAATGCTGCGGCGCTCACGATGTGTGCGAGAAGGAGCAGATGATTCGTGCCCTAAGGCAAAAAATCGAGTACTTCAACGACGAGGAACTGGATGCTTACCAAGGCATTGGCGAGGACGATTATACCGATGAGCAAATAGAGGAATTCCGCGAAGTGCTCTACACCATGCAGACCAACGAAATCGAGGATTGGCTCAAGAGCCTCAGTCTGCGTGGCGTTACCCTTCCTATTCTCCTCAAGGACGAAGCCTGTCAGCTCATCGCAAGCGGAAGGAATTTTGGTTAGGGGTCAAAGATTAGAGTTTTTGGATAGTTGCATACGAAAAGACAATATTCTTCGTTATAGATAATATATTATAATAAGGAGATAAAACGCCGTGCAGAAGATTCGTTCCATTCTTGTTTCGCTAACTCGCGCACTCATTTGCGCAGCATGCGTCAGCTGTGGAAGCACGAAGGACAACACGGCGCAGTCGCGTTTCTACCAATCATTTGTCACCCGCTTCAACGTCTATCACAACGGCAACCAAGCCTACAAGGATGGCGTTCAAGCACAGGAGAAGGGCCACAAGGACAACTACATGGAGCTTATTCCGCTCTATGTCATCAGCAGCCCTACCACCCGCAAAATGGGTTCGTCGAACTTCGACAAAGCCATTGAGAAAGCGCAGAAAGCCTCGAAACTCCACTCCATCAAAGCCAAGCCCAAGCGGAAGACGGGAACACTTTCAGAAAAAGACAAGCAATGGTACGCCAAGAAGGAGTATAATCCCTTCATGCATAACGTCTGGCTGTTGATGGCCAAGGCACAGTTCCAGAAGGGCGAATTCCTTGAAGCTGCCACAACTTTCGCCTACACTGCCCGTCTTTTCAGCGACAATCCGCGCGTGGTGGCTGAATGCCGTATGCGCATGGCGCAATGCTATGCCGAGCTCGACTGGAACTACGAGGCCGACAACCTGTTCAACCAGACCAAGCGCGACAGCATCCCCTATCAGTTGGCAGACGAATACGAGGCGCTCTACGCCTCCTACCTGCTTCAGCACGAGCGTTTCGAGGAGGCGCTGCCCCATCTGCAGGAAGCCGTCAAGCGACGCGGACGCACCCAGAAGCAGAAGGCACGCGAATACTATCTGCTTGGGCAAGTCTATGCCATGCAGGGACAGGATGCGCAGGCCTACCGTGCTTTTCAGAAAGTCATTGCCCAGAATCCGCCCTACGAAATGGAGTTCAACGCCCACATCCGCCAGACGGAGGTAGTCCCTGCCTCAAAGGCTCCAGGTATGATTAAGACGCTGACACGCATGGCCAAGAACCCCAACAACAAGGAATACCTCGACCAAGTCTACTATGCCATCGGCAACATCTGGCTGGCGCAGCAGGACACGCTAAAAGCCATCGAAAACTACGAAAAAGGTGCCGAGGAAAGCACCCGAAACGGCGTGGAGAAAGGCATCCTCCTGCTCCACCTCGGCAACATCTATTGGGACCGTGCCAAGTATTCCGACGCCCAACGCTGCTACGGCGAAGCCGTCGGTTTGATTGACAAGGACAGCAAGGACTATCCGCAACTCAACAAACGCTCGTCCATCCTCGACGAACTGGTGGAGCATACCGAAGCCATCGAATTGCAAGACAGCCTCCAGCACCTTGCCACGCTGCCCGAAGAAGAACTTTTTGCCGTCATCGACAAGATTATCGAGGATGTCAAGAAGAAGGAAGAGGAGGAGAAGAAGAAAGCCGAGGAGGAAGCACGCATGGCACGCCGCGAGGAGGCGCTGAGCAATGCCCGCGCCAACCAGCCCACCATGAACACGCCGCAGATGACAGGTGGCGACAACTCGTGGTATTTCTACAACACGCAGTTGGTGGCCCAGGGCAAAAAGGACTTCCAGCAGAAGTGGGGCCGCCGCAAGCTGGAAGACAACTGGCGCCGCTCCAACAAGAGCGTGCTGGCGGAAACAACGTTCGAGGAATACAACTACGATGACGCGGCCAACGAAATGCCCGCCGACAGCCTTGCCTCAGACAGCACGGGCATGGCGCTGGCTGACAGCGTTGTCACCGACATCCACGACCGCATGTACTACATCCAGCAAATCCCCTTCAGCGAAGAGCAGAAGATGGAGTCGGACGACATCCTCATGGAAGCACTCTTCAACGCTGGCATCATCTACAAGGACAAGCTGGAGGACTTCGGCCTGGCGGAGAAGACACTCCGCCGCCTCACCGACCAATACCCCGACTACAGCGGCATGGACCTGGTTTACTACAACCTCTACCTGATGTACTCCCGCTGGAAAAAGCCCGAGCAAGCCGAGCTCTACAAAAATAAGCTCATCGAGGAATTCCCCTATAGCGACTACACCGTCACCGTCAGCGACCCCGACTATGCCGACAACGCCCTCTACGGCAAACATCGCGAGGATTCGCTCTATGCTGCCACCTACGCCGCCTACAACGACGGCCTCTACTTGCAAGTCATCCTCAACGACAGCATCTCAGCCAACAAGTATGCATTGGGTGCTCACCGTCCGAAGTTCATGTTCCTCCACGCCATGAGCAGTCTGCAGGAGGGTGACACGTCAGAGTTCCTCGAGCGGCTCAAGGAGATTGTGAGCAAATACCCGAAGAACGAAATCAGCGAGCTGGCCGGACTCATTGCGCAGGGGCTGAGCGAGGGACGCCTGCTGACGTCGGGCTCGCTGGGCAGTATCTGGCAGCGGCGTCTGTCGGGCAGCGGAGCCGAAGGAGGAGCCGTTGACTCGGCCTCTATCAAACCTTTCAACGAAGAGCGTGCCGTGCCCTTCATCTTCATGCTCGCCTACGAGGACGGCACGGTCAACGACAACCAGCTGCTCTTCGAGATAGCCCGCTACAACTTCACCAACTTCATGGTGCGCAATTTCGAGATGACCATGCCCCGTCAGGGCGGCATCACCATGCTACAGGTAAGCGGCTTCATGAACTTCGATGAAGCATGGAGCTACCGCCAGCGCCTCTACGCGGCACCTGACATGGCCACGCGGCTCTCGGGCATCCGTTCCTACCTCATCTCTGAGGAGAACCTCAAGCTGCTGTTCGAAGGACACAGTTTCGACGAGTATCAGCAGTTCTTCGACGAGCACTTCACCACCCTGCCCCTGCCCGACGACGACCAGCCATCCACATTGGACGAACTACTTTTTGACGACGAAGAACAATGAAAAACGGAACCCTTCTCTGGATAGACGACGAAATAGAGCTCCTGCGCCCTCACATCCTTTTCCTCGAAAGCAAGGACTACGCCATTGACACCGTCACGAACGGCCGCGATGCCATCGACCGTTGCCGCGAGACCACCTACGACCTCATCCTGCTCGACGAGAACATGCCCGGCCTCAGCGGGCTTGAGACGCTCAACCTCATCAAGGAGGTCTCGCCAGGCACACCCGTCGTCATGGTCACCAAGAGCGAGGAGGAGAACATCATGAACCAGGCCATCGGCGCCAAGATCGCCGACTACCTCATCAAGCCCGTCAACCCCAGCCAAATACTGCTGACGCTGAAGAAGAACATCCACCAGCGCGAAATCGTCACCGAGGCGACCACCACCGGCTATCAGCAGCAGTTCGGCCGCATCACCATGCTCATCAACGAGGCCGAGACGGTGGACGACTGGAAGGAGGTCTACCGCAACCTCGTCCGCTGGGAACTTGAGCTCGAGCACACCGAGGGCAGCATGAGCGACATGCTGCGCATGCAGAAGAAGGAGGCCAACCTGGAGTTCGCCCGCTTCGTACGCCGCAACTACGAGGGCTGGATGACCCACCCCGACGAGCGCCCGCTGATGAGCCCCGACGTCTTCAAGACGCGCATCTTCCCTGCCCTCGACAAGGGCGAGAAGGTCTTCCTCATCGTGCTCGACAACTTCCGCTTCGACCAATGGCGCGTGCTTGCCGACGAACTGACGGAGTTCTTCTCCATCGACGAGGAGCTCTACATGAGCATCCTGCCCACCGCCACGCAGTATGCCCGCAACGCCATCTTCTCCGGCCTCATGCCCAACAAGATTGCCGAGATGTTCCCCGAACTGTGGGTGGACGAGGACGAGGAGGAGGGCAAAAACCTCAACGAAAAGCCGCTCATCCAGACGCAGATCGACCGCTATCGCCGCCGCAACACCTTCTCCTATAATAAGATTAACGATGCCGCCGCAGCCGACAAGCTGATAGCCCACTTCAACGAGTTCGGGGGCAACGACCTGAACGTCGTGGTGTTCAACTTCATCGACATGCTGTCGCACGCCCGCACCGAGTCGCGTACCATCCGTGAGCTGGCAGCCGACGAGGCCGCCTACCGCTCGCTCACCCTCTCGTGGTTCCGCCACACCCCCCTCAGCGAGCTCATGCGCCGCCTGGCCGACACCGACTACCGCGTCATCATCACCACCGACCACGGCAGCATCCGCGTCAGCAATCCCGTAAAGGTCGTGGGCGACCGCGCCGTCAACACCAATCTCCGCTACAAGCTGGGCAAGAGCCTTGCCTACAATCCCAAGGAGGTCTATGAAATCAAGGAGCCACGCCGCGTGTTCCTTCCCAAGCCCAACATCAGCACAGCCTACATCTTCGCCTGGGGCGACAACTTCTTCGCCTACCCCAACAACTACAACTACTACGTCACCTACTACCGCGACACCTTCCAGCACGGCGGCATCTCGCTCGAGGAAATGCTCATCCCCCTCATCACCCTACGCTCAAAAAAAGCCAAGAGCTAAGAGCTAAGAATTACGTGCTTCGCACAATGAAAAATGAAAAATGAAGAATGAAGAATAAATTGCTTCGTACGCGGAACACAGCAAGCGGGACATTTTTTTTTAACTCTTAACTCGTAACTAATAAAAGACTATGAACTATGAACTAAAAAACATAGATGCTGCCGCCCGCAAGTTTGTGGACGCCATGGGCGAGCGCCGCCTCTTCGCCTTCTACGGCCCCATGGGTGCCGGCAAGACCACCTTCATCCGCGCCGTCTGCGAAGCCCTCGGCACCACCGACGTCGTCACCTCGCCCACCTTCGCCATCGTCAACGAATACTCCACCCCCTCCGGCCGCCCCATCTACCACTTCGATTTCTACCGCATCCGCCGCCTCGCCGAAGTCTATGACATCGGCTACGAGGACTACTTCTACGGCTCCGACGGCATCTGCCTGATGGAATGGCCCGAGCTCATCGAGCCCCTCCTCCCCCCCGACACCGTCCGCGTCACCATCGCCGTCTGCCCCGACGGCTCCCGCGAAATCAGTTATTAATGCCCGGTCAGCCTTCCAAGCCCGAATTCCAAGTGCTTGGATTTGCAGTTTCAAGCGCTTGGAATGTAACTTTCAAGCGCTTGAAACTCATTTTTACTCCTACGTTTTTTCAACTTATTCCTTAAACCGCCAGGCCTGCATGCGTGTTTTTTTCAAGATAAGCCGCACTTTTCCTGCGAAAACACCCCAATTCAATCCTTTTTACTGCAGGACGACGTCAGTCGTCCTGTTCTTTTTTGGACCCCAACCATTTCTATACTCAATGATATCGCCGAGTTCCTCTTCGAAAACCGAACGGAAATTGATAGAACCTTTTCCTTCAATGATTCCCCTTGAAGTCATATTGCCATATTTATCTATTTCATAGGCACGAAATGTAATCACACCCGTATAATTGGGTATAATAGTGCCGAAATGACGTTCTTCTATCTCTTTCGCATAAGCAGGATTATAAGCCAGCACCTCGTCCAGTAAGAAACACCCAATAATGTCTTCACTACCGATAAAATCCAATATCTTGTTCTCATCGTCTACCAGCACGGTGTGAAAGACATCTCCAAAAGCATAGCATAACGCATTTTTACAACCCAATTTATCAAGACTTTTATTTTGGGCAAAATCTTTCCAATACGTTTCCCAGACTTCTGTTGATAACACAAAGTCAACAGGCTCAACGATGATAATATCCTTGCCATCCACCCGCATTTCTCCCGTCCAAATAGGTGTAAGCTCGGACAAGTCCTTTGTAGCATGCTGAGTGGTCAACGTGTCGTTTACAGTATTCGCATTTTCTGACACGACCATGTTAGCGTTTGTTTTCTGACGCTTCATCTTCACTCTTATCCAAAAGCGAGACACAACAATAGTCAACAATAACATGCACCCACACACAACCCAATGAGGAATAGTCATATCTTTTACACAATTAGAAAGCGACGGCAAAGATACAAAAAAAAACAAAAACATGTAAAAAAAGCGGAGATTATTCTCTTCATCTAATAAGTCCATTCGATTCTTTTGTTATTGTACCAAAGTCGTCAGAACAGGTGGAAGGCAGACAGGAAAGTCCATACATTTTTTCAAAGCAGTTGCCAGCCACTCAAATACTGGAACGGAATGTTAAAAAAGAATAGTTTTTTAAACTTTTTGTCAAGTCAGCTTGCATGAATGTAAATTATACTTTACCTTTGCAGCGGATTTAATTAAACAAAAGTATGAAAAAACAACATCTTCTTCCCCACGCATGGCAGTGGGTTGGCCTCGTGGCCCTAGTTGCAGGACTTGTCCTGGGTTTTACATTCTTTGTCCCCTCCGTCATCAGAGGTGACTACGGAACGGGTGAAGGAATTGAGATTCTTGGCGAATTGAGCTATCTCTTGCTACTACCCTTGTCCGCCATCATCCTTTGTTTCTCGCGCGAGAACATCGAAGATGAGCGCATTGACGAACTAAGGAAGAAAAGTCTCGTCACTACGGCAATCATCTTTGTTATCCTTCTTATTATTGGACCTTTGAAAGGCTTTTTCATGGGAAGGTTGTGTTCACCTACGTTTATGGGCAAATATCATTTGATATTAGGGCATAGCTGGTGGATGCTTTTCGTCTACTTGCTTATCTTCAAAATCTCCTACTGGGTACAGAACAAACGTTACAGCGATGAAAAATAATATCCGCGTAGAGCGTGCACGGCAGCGCATGACACAACAGGAACTGGCTGAGCGCACAGGCGTCAGCCGCCAGACCATCAACGCCATCGAGCAGGGCAAATTCAACCCCTCCACTGTCCTCGCTTTGAAGATGTCGCTCGTCTTCGGCATCCCCGTCAACGAAATCTTCGAACTGGAAGAAGGCGACTAATCACCACCCTAATTCCACGCTTTCCTCCCCTGCGGCCAACCCAAAGTTGGCCGTTTTTTCGTCTATTGGGGCAATTTTTGTTAAAATTTCGGCCAAAACTAAACATTTAACTTGAATGTACGGGAATATGGTACATGTTGCGCTTATCTTTGCATCGTCAAAGAAAAATACTCACCCTAAAAACGAAAAAACAGCATGAGAGAGCAAACCATCACCCCGAAGGCCAAGCGCCTTACCATCCACTACTACGCCACCGAGTTCATCGCCGGCCAGCGCCGTTTCGTCCGTCGTCCCGCCATAGCCTGACGGAATTCAGTTAAGAGAATTAAGTAAAGAAAAAAACTTATGATTATGACAGTCATCATCATTCTTTTCAGCCTTTTCATAGGAGCCATGATTGTGGGCGATACAGAAGAAATCGTCAATGATTAATGTTATCGCCAAACTTTTTCCTACCCTTAAAGGCCTACAGCCTTTTTCGGTTGGGTTCATCTCGGAAAAAACAACAATAATTTGTTTTTTCGCTCGGCTCGCCCTACCTTTGCATCGGAATCATATAAAGAATACACGATGCAAAAGGCCGAGGAACTATTTGGACGGTACATCTGGTTTGTCAACACTATGTTGCAAGCGGGAAGCGAAGGAATCACGCTACGCGAGCTGAACGAGAAATGGAGCGAAACCCCCTTCAGCGACGGCTCGCCCCTCAGCCGCACCACCTTCAACCGCTACCGCGACGTCATCCTGGAGACGTTCGGCATCATCACCGACTGCCATCGCGACACGTACTGCTATTACATCAGCAACCCCGAGATTCTGCGCGAAGCAGGTGTCCACACATGGATGCTCCGTTCGCTCACCGTAGCCGGCGTCCTCCAGTCGTGCGCCGACCTCCACGACCGAATCGTACTCGAGACCATGCCCTCAGGGCAGGAATTCCTCCAGCCCATCATCGACGCCATGACGCACAGCCACATGGTGCAGATGAAATACCTGCGCTCGTTCGCACTCATCCAGACGTTCACGCTGATGCCCTACTGCCTGAAAGTTTTCAAGCAACGCTGGTACCTCGTGGGGCGCAACACCGCCTACCAGCACGACGATATCCGCGTCTATGCCCTTGACCGCATCCTGGGGTTGCAAGAGACGACTAAGGCGTTCACCATGCCTCCCGAATTCGACCCTCAGACTTTCTTTGCTGATGATTTCGGCGTCTATACGGGCGGCGACACGCCTGTGGAGGACATCGTCATCCGCGCCTACGGCCGCCTGCCCAACTACCTGCGCTCGCTGCCCCTACACCACAGCCAACGGGAGATTGATACCGCACCGCGCCATGCCGACTTCAGCCTGCGCCTGCGCCCCACCTACGACTTCATGCAGGAGCTCCTCTCGCAGGCCGACGAACTGGAAATCCTCGCGCCCTCATCCCTTCGCGAAGCCTTTGCCCGCACCCTCCGCAAAGCCGCCCGCCGCAACAGGAAAAAGAAAGAGGGCTAAAAATGTGCCTTACTTCTTGTAATACTTCTGGGCATCGGGAAGGTATTTCTCGATGGCGACAATGCGCTTGGCATCCGAGGGGTGGCTGCTCATGAAGGGAGGTATGGCTGTGGGGTTGGCTGCCGCCATCTTCTGCCAGAAAGCAACCGCTTTCGAGGGGTCATAGCCTGCCATGGCCATAAAGATAAGGCCCATGTGGTCGGCCTCCAGCTCGTGCTTGCGGCTGTAGGGGAGCATGACGCCGTAGTTGGCACCAAGGCCATAGACCGTCTGCCCCAACTGACGCGCGGCTTCGCTACGGGTGCTGAGAGCGGCATCGAGGATAGCCGAGCCGTAGGCAGCCAGCATCTGCTGCGAGAGGCGCTCGTTCGAGTGCTTGGCGACGGCGTGAGCCACCTCATGCCCGATGATGACGGCAAGGTCGTCGTCGCTCTGGCAAATCGGCAGAATACCCTCATAGACCACAATCTTTCCGCCCGGCATGCAGAAGGCGTTCATCTCATTGTCCTTCACGAGGTTGAACTCCCACTGGTACTGCGCCACCTCGGCGCCGAGGCCGTTGTCGGTAAGGAACTTCTCGGTGGCAGCGGCAATCTTCTTGCCCACGCGCTGCACCATGGCCGTCTGCGCCGCATTGGTGCTGCGCACGGCTGTAGTCATGTATTCGTTGTACTGGGTAAGGCTCGACGACAGCACTTCGTTGTCTGAGACGAGCATGATTCGGTTACGTCCCGTAAGGGGCACACTGGCACAGCTGACAAACAGCACGGCCACAAAAGCGAGAACGATTAAAATGTACTTTTTCATACTATTTAGGATTAAAGTAATGGGCTATTGGGTTCATTGGGAAATGGTTTCGCCGTTGATTACACAATTCTCGATGGCGATGGGCTCAACGCTATATTGGTCGGGACGCTCCTCCATGTCGAGGAACGTGCGGCACGTCATGTTGAGGTTGCGCAGGGTGACGTTGGCAGAGGTGCTGTAGGGAATGTCCTCGCGCCCCTTGAGGTCGAAGAACTGCGTCCAAGGATGGACGAAGACGATGCGTGTGGCGCTGCCCGTGATGTCCTCCACGCGGATGTATTCGTAGCGCTGGGGCGTATCGGGACGCATCTTCAGCCAGAGGATGCGGTCGGCGCCCTCGACGTGGCAGCGGCGCAGGATGACGTTGTGGTTCAGCAGGCTCTCCGAGCCGCACGTGAGCGCCCCGTGGCAGAAGCCGTAGGAGCAGTTTTCGATGAGAATGTTGCGGTTGGGGCCGTTGCCGATGGTGTCCTTGTCGGCGTAGGGCCCCTTGCCGCCCTTCAGGGCTACGGCATCGTCGTTGACGTCCATGTAGCAGCCGTGGATGAGCACGTTGGTGCAGACATCCACGTCGAAAGCGTCGCACGACGGGGCTTTCACGGGGCCTTTGCTGGGGGCGTAGGTGTGGAGATAGAGTGCCTTGACGTTCTCGCAACGGTAGAGATGGCACGTCCAGAAGGGGCTGTTGAGGAAATGGGCCTCCTGCAGAGTGACATTACGACAATCCTGAATGAAGACAAGGCGTGGACGCATTTCCTCGAGGTTGGTACACTGGCGGTTGTATTCTCTCCTCAACCAGAACGAGCGCCAGTAGCGTTCACCGTTGCCGTTGAGGGTACCCGTACCGCTGATGGTGAAACCATCCAGCCCGATGGCGTTGACGAGCGCCATGAAGTAGTGGATATTCTGTCCCTCCAGACGAGTGTCCATCAAGGCGAAATCGCCGATGAAGTCGCTACCTTTCAGGACGGCACCCTCGCTGAGGTGGAGGTGAGTGCCCTGCCGGAAGAAGAGCGAGCCGCTGAGGAACGTCCCTCGCGGAACTACTATCACTCCCCCGCCCTCGCGGGCTGCACGGTCGATGACGGCCTGGATGGCCTCCGTCTGTAGCAGCGTGCTGTCGCGCCGGACGCCGTAGTCCGTCAGGACATACTGGTGCCCGAGTGTGCTGACATCCACGCGTGCCGTATCGCTGAACCACGCGGCTATAGGTGTGCCGTCAGGCCACAAGTCAACGGGTTTGCGCCGTTTCGGTGCCCGGGCATCCACGCCCAGACAAATCAACACAGCCGCAGCAACGGCTATCGTTCTCAGTAATGTGCTCTTCATTTATTTCTTCTTTTTAGGTTTAGGCCAGAGGAGTTCTTTGCAGGTTTCGCGTACGAGGGCAGAGAGGTAGTCCCTGTCGTCGACGTCGGCAATATAGAAGTAGTCCTTCGCCCCTTCATAGGGCGGACGGAGTTCCACAGAGCGAAGCCTGATGCGCCCGCCTTCCGTAGGCTTCACGTAGAGTCGGTCGTCGCAGATTAGGCCGAAGATTTTCCCGTCGCAGTAGATGCCGTACTCGCCGAACATCTTCTTGACCGTCACCTCACCTGCTCCGCCACACTGGTCCACAATATATTGTGCGAAATCACTTGTGCTTGCCATAAACTGTGTTTTTTACTTGTTTTCAAAAGGGCTCCTTGGTAGAAAACTAATGGGGAGTATATTTCATACGAAGATACTCAAGCAGAGCGTCCGTGCCTCCTGGGAATTCAGGCATAACTTCTGCAACGGTATTTGCATCTGTCCAAGGCTGTTCTTCTATAACAGTAGGCTGCACGTCATCCCGCTTTCGTCCCATGCAAACCACAAGCACCACAAGGGAAAGCGCTACGGCGAAGAAAAGAAACGACCTCTTCATAACCTACTCCTTTCAGAAACTTTTTGACGCTGCAAATATAGAGAAAGGAATTCATACTTCAAAGAAAAAAGCTGATTAAAACACAAGACTGACGTAAAGGGCCCTCAATAATAGAATAGGCGAATAATTTCTCAGAGCAGGCAAATAAAAAAATAGCGTAGGCGAATAAAAAGACAGGATAAGCTGTTGGCTGCTATAGGAACCATCCGGCAACGAGATAGCCAAGGAAGGCAATTATCCAAGCAACGGCACACTGGAAGCCGACAACGAATAACGCCCAGCGGGGGCCAAGCTCACGCCGAATGCTGGCAATGGCTGCTACACAGGGGGTATAGAGCAGGCAGAACAACAGCATCGGGATGGCCGTTAATGCCGTCAGAGAAGCCGTCACATTCAGCACCTCCATCGTTGCCACCACGCTCTCCTTGGCCAGGAAGCCGCTGATGAGGGAGGTGACGACGCGCCAGTCGTCCAGCCCGAGGGGACGAAACAAGGGAGCAACGATGCCTGCCACCCATGCCAGCATGCTGCCCTCGCCATTCTCCACCAGACGCAGGCGGAAGTCGAACGACTGGAGAAACCAGATGACGATGGTAGCCAGGAAGATAACCGTGAACGCGCGCTGGCAGAAGTCCTTCGTCTTATCCCACAGCAGATGGCCCACGTTCCTCAGTCGTGGCAGACGGTAGTTGGGCAGCTCCATGACAAACGGCGCAGCCTCGCCCCTGCCCCCAAGACGCTTGCCGCATAGCGCTACCACGATGCCCACAAGGATGCTCAGCAGATAGAGCCCGATAAGCACCAAACCGCCCTTACCCGGGAAGAAGGCTGCCGTAAAGAAGCCGTAAATGGGAATCTTCGCCGAGCAGCTCATGAATGGCGTCAAAAGAATGGTTTTCAGACGATCGCGTGCTGAAGGAAGCGTTCTCGTGGCCATGATGGCTGGCACGGAGCAGCCGAAGCCGATAAGCAAAGGCACGATGGAACGGCCCGAGAGCCCCAGCCGGCGCAGCAGCTTGTCCGTCACGAAAGCAATACGGGCCATATAGCCGCTATCCTCGATAATACTGAGGAAGAAGAACAGTATAATAATAATAGGTATGAAGCTGAGCACGCTACCCACGCCGCCGAAGATGGCATCGGTGACGAGCGACACGACAGCAGGACTGACGTCGGCAGCCTCAAGCCCCCGTTGGCAGAGGGTGCCAAGGGCGCTGATACCGCTGTCGAGCCAGCCTTGCAAGGGAGCGCCCAGCACGTCGATGCTGAGCCATATGACAAGGCACATGACGGCCACAAAAATGGGAAGCGCCGTCCAACGCCCCGTGAGGATACCGTCTATACGCTTGCTACGACGATACTCGATGCTTTCGCGTGGCTTGACTACCGTCTCGCGGCACAGCCTATGGATGAACGCGAAGCGCATGTCGGCCATGGCTGCAGCACGGTCGAGGCCGCGTTCCTCCTCCATCTGAAGGACGATGTGCTCCACCATCTCACGCTCGTTCTGCGTCAGCTGCAGGGCATTTGCCACGGCCTCGTCACCCTCCACGAGTTTTCCAGCAGCAAAGCGCAAGGGCATCCCGGCACGCTCAGCGTGGTCCTCGATGAGGTGCATGATGCTGTGGAGGCAGCGATGTACGGCTCCGCCATGATCGTCCTTGCTGCAGAAGTCCTGCCGTGCAGGTACCTCCTGATAGTACGCCACGTGGACGGCATGTTCCACAAGCTCGTCGATGCCCTCGTTCCTGGCAGCGGAGATAGCCACGACGGGGATGCCGAGGATGCGCTCCATGTCGTTCAGGCGGATGGAGCCTCCGTTGCCCGTCACTTCATCCATCATGTTCAAGGCCAATACCATCGGAACGCCCAACTCCATGAGCTGTACCGTCAGATAGAGGTGTCGCTCGATGTTCGAGGCATCAACGACGTTGATAAGGCCATGAGGCTTTTCTTTGAGGATGAAATCTCGGCTGACAATCTCCTCAGCGGTATAGGCGGAAAGGCTGTAGATGCCAGGGAGGTCGATGACGTGAGCGGAGGTCCTCTCGTCGCCCTTGCGAGAGAAAAAAGCGTCCTTGATCTGTCCTTCCTTACGGTCGACGGTGACGCCGGGGAAGTTGCCCACGTGCTGGTTCGAGCCCGTGAGCTGGTTGAAGAGCGTGGTCTTGCCGCTGTTCTGCTGCCCCGCCAGGGCGAAGGTGAGCGTGGTACCCTTGGGCAGCGGACGCTCCGTGTCGTGGTTGTGGTATTTGCCCGCTTCACCAATACCGGGGTGGGCATTATGATCATGGAGCGACTCTATGTAAGGACGGTCATCAGAAACTGCGACGCGGCTTGTAGGCGTAACACGTTCATACGTAGCCGTCTGCAGGGGTTCAACTTCTATCTTTTCAGCATCTGCCAGACGGAGCGTCAGCACATAGCCCTGCACAAGCAGCTCCACCGGATCGCCCATCGGAGCGAATTTCGTCAGTTTAACTTCGGCACCAGGTATGATGCCCATATCCAGGAAATGCTGACGGAGACTGCCTTCGCCCCCCACTTTCATCACTACGGCACTATCGCCGATGCCCAATTCTCGGAGTGTCATTTCATTCTCTTTTTTCCGGCTGCAAAGGTAAGGGCTTTTCCGAGAGTTTGCAATCCCTATTAGTAGGTATTTATTCACAGTTTTTTGCTTTTTTTCCGGCTTTTCTCTTTTTTCTTTAAAAAAAGTGTTATTTTTGCCTTCTCAAATTGACCTAATACAAAATTCATCATAAACAAATCATCACTACAAACCCATGAAGAGAATCTCCTCCCTCCTGACGCTTGCTGTGCTGAGCCTGATGGCCTGCACGACAACCCCGAAGACCGATGTGTTCACTCCGTACAAGACTACGGATTTGCGGCTCCCCTCCTATCCTCTGGTTGTCTCCGACCCTTACTTCTCCATCTGGTCGCCCTATGACCAGCTGACCGAGGGCACCACGCGCCACTGGACCGACGACGAGAAGAGCATCGAGGGTCTGCTGCGCGTCGACGGCACCACTTACCGCTGGATGGGTGCCGAAAGGCAGATCATGAAGTCCATCGTCCCCATGGCCGACGAGATGGCCTGGCGCGGACAGCTGACGCGCACCGAGCCGAAGGGCGACTGGACGGCTCAGGACTACGACGACTCGAAGTGGGAGACGCGCCGCGCCGCATTCGGCTCGTCCGACCTCGACTACGTCCGCACCCGCTGGAGCGACACCAACAGCGACATCTGGGTGCGCCGCACCATCAACCTCACCGCCGACGACCTGAAGGGTGATATCTGGCTCGTCTTCAGCCACGACGACACCTTCGCCATCTGGTTCAACGGCGTGAACATCTACGACACCGGCAACGTGGAAATCTGGCGCGAGGGCGTCAAGCTGCACCTCACCGAGGCCCAGAAGCAGACACTCCACGAGGGCACGAACGTCATCGCCGCCCATTGCCACAACACCACCGGCGGCGCCTACCTCGACTTCGGCCTCTTCCGCAACGAGGGCCTCGACACCAAAGCCATCCAGACAGCCCGTCAGAAGAGCGTCGACGTCATGGCCACCTCAACCTATTACACCTTCACCTGCGGCCCTGTCGAGCTGGACGTGGTCTTCACCGCTCCCATGCTGATTGACAACCTCGACCTGCTGTCGGCTCCGGCCAACTACATCAGCTATCAGGTGCGCAGCACCGACGGCAAGCCCCACAGCGCTCAGCTGCTGCTGGCCACCACGCCGCAGATGGCGGTCAACAAAGCCATACAGCCCACCATCAGCGAGACCATCACGAAGGGTGGCGTCAGCTATGTGAAGAGCGGCACCATCGAACAGCCCATCCTCGCCAAGACGGGCGACGGCATCTGCATCGACTGGGGCTACCTCTACCTGCCCTCCTACAACGGCAGCGTCGCCATCGGCAGCGACCCCGCGGTGAAGAAAGCGTTCATGGAGAACGGCACCCTGCCCGAAAGCAAGGCCAGCGTCAGCTGCACGAAGGCCACCGAATGGCCCACCCTGGCCTACGCCCACGACTTCGGCAGCGTCACCACCGCCCAGAGCCACGCCCTCATCGGCTACGACGAGGTGTTCGACATACAGTATATGTATAAGAACTACAAGGCACTGTGGGCTCACGACGGCGACGTCACCATCTTCGACATGATGGCCACGATGGAGAAGAACTACGCCAGCATCATGGCCCGCTGCCGCGCCCTCGACAAGCGCATCTACGACGACGGCTTCGCCGCCGGCGGCAAGAAATATGCCGAAATCCTCAGCGGCTCGTACCGCCACGTCATCGCCGCCCACAAGCTGTTCCGCGACGACGAGGGCACGCTGCTCTTCTTCTCGAAGGAGAACAACTCCAACGGCTGCGTCAACACCGTGGACCTCACCTACCCCGAGGCTCCGCTCTTCCTCGTCTATAACCCCGAGCTGCAGAAGGCCATGATGACGAGCATCTTCGACTACAGCCTCAGCGGCCGCTGGACGAAACCCTTCGCTGCCCACGACCTCGGCACCTATCCCAAGGCCAACGGCCAGGTGTACGGCGGCGACATGCCGCTCGAGGAGGCCGGCAACATGATTACCCTGGCCGCCATGCTCTGCCGCATTGACGGCAACACGAAGTACGTCGATAAGTACTGGGACATCATCACCACCTGGGCCGACTACCTCGTCGAGAACGGCCAGGACCCCGCCAACCAGCTCTGCACCGACGACTTCGCCGGCCACTGGGCCCACAACTGCAACCTCTCCGTCAAGGCCATCATGGGCGTGGCGGGCTATGCGCTGATGGCCGAGATGAAGGGCCAGGGCGACGTGGCGCAGAAGTACATGGCCAAGGCCAAGAACATGGCTGCCGTGTGGGAGCAGAATGCCCTCGAAGGCGACCACTACCGCTTGGCCTTCGACCGCCCCGACACCTGGAGCCAGAAGTACAACATGGTGTGGGACAAGCTCTGGAACATCAACATCTTCCCCAACAACGCCATGGAGCGTGAGGTGAAGTACTACCTCGCCGTCCAGAACAAATACGGTCTGCCGCTCGACTGCCGCCGCGACTACACGAAGAGCGACTGGATTATGTGGACCGCCGGCATGGCCTCGACCCGCGAGCAGTTCGACGCCTTCGTCGCCCCGCTCTGGGACTACATCAACGAGACTCCCAGCCGCGTGCCCATCAGCGACTGGAGCGACACGAAGACCGGCCACATGGTAGGCTTCAAGGCCCGCAGCGTCATCGGAGGCTACTGGATGCGCGTTTTAGCCGAAAAACTGAAGGAGCAAAAGTAAAGAGTTAAGAAAAATAAGAATAAAAAAGCTACGATGAAAGGAAAGACTTTTCTCAAAATCCTAGTTTTAGTCTTTGGCCTTAGTCAGTTTGCCGCTTGCGACAAGGGGACGACAGCCGAGGACTATGTGGGCGTACAGGTCACACCTCCCTACGACCCTTCGCAACCTGTCACGCTGACAAGCTTCGTCCCCACGTCAGGCGGTGTAGGGCAGCAGTTAGTGCTCCACGGCAGCAATTTCGGCAACGACCCCTCGCTGCTCCACCTTACCATTGGCGGTAAGCCCGCCGTCATCGCCAGTGTGAAAAGTGAGTCCATCTATTGCTTCGTACCCTCGGGTGCCTTTACGGGTGAAATCGTCCTCACCATTGGCGATGGAGCCACAGCCAAAACCATCCAAGCCCCCGGCAAATTTGACTACCAACGCAAGATGGTTGTCGGCACCCTCTGCGGCTATATGAACGAGCGCGGCGAAGCCCCTTGGGTCGACGGCACCTTTGAAACAGCCACTGGTTTCAAGAACGACGGCGTCATGCAATTCTCGCCCTACAACCACGACCAACTCTTCATCGTCTACGACCAAGAGCCCCGCTGGGGACAGCCGCAGCACGGCATACAACTCGTGGATCTGAAAGAGCGCACTGTCAAGACCATCATCGGCATCAGCATGTTTAATAATGAACGCACGCGCACCATCGACTTCGCCGTTGACCCCTTCGCCTACAACGAGCGCGGTGAATTCGAGCAAACGGGTACCGACGACTTCGGCAACCCCACCTTTTATGCCACCGACGAATGGACAGCCACGGCCAGCCCCCGTCAACTGAGTTGGCGCGAGCACCTCATTATCTCCGTGGACCAATACAGCAGCGACTTCCGTGCCCCTTGCGCCTGGATTGTCGACCGCGACCCCGCCACGGGCGAATTCAACAACAGCTCGCCCCACCGCATCATCGCCTCGTACAACCAATGCAACGGCGCATATTTGCACCCCAATGGCGAACTCTACTTCTCCAGCTACACACAGGGCGAAATCCTTCGCCTCGACATGGACCAATACTGGGCCACACTACCCGTTGACGGCGGTGCCTCGTGGGAACCTAACGCCATCGACAACCCCTCGGCTTTCGAACGCCTCATCAAGGTTCAGGACAACGCCTACGAATGTCAGATGGATATCCACCCCACCGGCAAATATGCTTATATCGTCGTCATCAACCGCCACTACATGCTCCGCACGGACTATAACGAAAAGACCAAGCGTTTCTCCACCCCCTACGTCATCGCCGGACAACTGGGTGCCCGAGGTTTCACCGATGGCGTCGGGCAAAGCGCCCTCATGAGCCGTCCCTACCAGGGCACATTTGTCAAGAACGACAGGTATCTCGGCACACAAGACGAATACGACTTCTACTTCTGCGACAGCGAGAACGACGCCATCCGCTACCTCACCCCCGACGGCATCGTTGCCACATACGCGGGAGGTAGTGCCGCCACCCATGCTGACGGACTTACACACGGATCGGAGAACGGTGAGTTGCGCGACGTCGCACGTTTCTATCGCTGCACCGGACTTGTCAACGATGTCCACCGCGACAAGATAACAGGCGAGAACACCCTCATCTTCTATATTCTCGACACCAACAATGCCAAGCTCCGCACCATCACTATGGAAGAGGAGGAGGAAGATGAGAATGTGCTCGAAAATCAGGAAACCGATGAGTAATCCTTTAATACCACTCAGGCATATGAAAAGATATTTGTTTTTGTTGACTGCGCTTCTGGGCATTTTTGCCACTGGTTTTGCGCAAAACGCCGTGGAAATTATGGGTACCGTCACCGATGAGACAGGCGAGGCCATCATCGGTGCAAACGTCGTCGTCAAGGATGTGGCGGGACTGGGCGTCATCACCGACATCAACGGCCATTACGCTATAAAGATGCAGGAATACCAGACCCTCATCTTCTCCTATATGGGCTACAAGAACCAGGAAATACTCGTCAAGGGCGACCGCAAGGTCATCAACGTCGTCATGCAGGAGGAGAAATTCTCAGCCGTCGACGAAGTAGTCATCACCGGCATGGGTGCGCAGAAGAAAATCTCCGTCACCGGTGCCGTCACCAATGTGCAAATGGAGGACCTGAAACACTACAATACCTCCAACCTCTCCAACACTCTTGCGGGTAACGTGCCGGGCATCATCGCCTATCAGAAATCCGGACAGCCGGGCAAGAACACCAGCGAGTTCTGGATCCGAGGTATCTCCACATTCGGCGCCAGCACTAAGGCTTACATCCTCGTTGATGGCTTCGAGCGTGAAAACATCGACGACATCAACATCGAGGACATTGAGACCTTCACCGTCCTGAAGGATGCCTCCGCCACCGCCATCTACGGTTCAAAGGGTGCTAACGGTGTCATCCTCATCACTACCAAGCACGGCAAGAGCGGCAAGGTGAACATCAATGGCAAGGTGGAGACCTCCTACAATACTCGCACCATCACTCCGCAGTTCGTCGATGGTTTTAACTATGCCAACTACATCAATGAAGCCCGCATCACTCGTAACCTTGGCACCCTCTACCAGCCCGTGGAGCTTGACATCATCCGAGACGGCCTCGACCCCGACCTCTACCCCAACGTCGACTGGCAGGACCTGCTGCTGAAGGACGGCGCCGGCAGCTACCGTGCCAACGTCAACGTCAGCGGCGGCGGCGAGACGGCACGCTACTACGCCTCCGTCGCCTACAACGAGGACGAGGGCATGTACCGCACCGACCAGACGCTGCGCGACAAGTATGACACCAACGCCAACTACCGCCGTTACAACTATCGCCTCAACGTTGATATGGACATCACGAAGAGTACCGTGCTGAAAATCGGCGTCAGCGGCAACCTTACTAAGCGCAACAGCCCAGGCATCGGCGACGACCGCGTGTGGGGACAGCTCTTCGGCTACAACGCCCTCTACTCGCCCGTCCTCTACAGCAACGGCTACGCCCCCTTCAAGTTCACCGGCACTACCATCGAGTACGATGACGTCCACGTCTTCATCGGCGACCGCGCCAACTACATCAACCCTTGGGTCAGCTCGGCACAGACGGGCTACAATACCGAGTGGAACAACGACACCCAAACGAATGTCACCCTCGAACAGGACCTCGGCTTCATCACCCATGGTCTGACGTTCACCGGACGTTTCGGCTACGACACGTATAATTTCAACTCCATCTCCCATCTGCGCATGCCGGCGCTCTACACCGCCCGCCAGCGCAATCCCGAAACGGGCGAGGTGGAGTACGACAAGGTCATCGACACCACCGACATGTGGCAGTCTTCGGCCAACGACGGCTCGCGCCGCGAGTTCCTCGACCTGCTGCTCCACTGGAACCGCACCTTCGCCCAGCGCCACACGTTCGAAGCGAACGTCAAGTTCACGCAGGACGAGAAAATCACCACCCAGAACCTCGGCGAAGACATCAAGAACTCCGTCAGCCGCAAGAACAAGGGTCTGGCCACGCAGGTGAAGTACAACTTCCTCGGCCGCTACTTCCTCGACTACAACTTCGGCTACACCGGCTCCGAAAACTTCGCCGACGGCCACCGCTGGGGCTTCTTCCCCTCCTACTCCGTGGCGTGGAACATCGGCGATGAACCGTTCATCCGTGACAACATCTCGTGGATTAACATGTTCAAAATCCGCGCCTCGCATGGCAAGGTAGGCTCCGACACCACTGGCAGCGACCGTTTCCCCTATCTCTATACTATTGCCGACACCGGCAGCGGCTATATGTTCAGCCTCGATGACACCCACTACAGCTACGGCGGCACCTTCTATTCACAGGTGGCTTCCAACAACGTGACATGGGAAGTCGCTGAAAAGAACGACATCGGACTCGACATCACACTCTTCGACGACCGCTTTGCCCTAACAGTCGATTATTTCAACGAACACCGCACAGGCATCTACATGACCCGCAACTTCCTGCCCTCCATCATCGGTTTGGAGAGTGCACCGAAAGCCAACGTCGGCAGCGTCTTTTCGCAAGGCTTCGACGGCAACTTCAAGTATGAGCAACAAATAGATCAAGTGCACCTCACCGTCCGCGGTAACATGACCTACAGCAAAAACCAGATTGGCGAATACGACGAGGAGAACAGCGTCTATCCCTACCAAAACCTACGGGGCTACCGCGTCAATCAGGAACGCGGGCTCATTGCCCTCGGCCTCTTCAAGGATTACGACGACATCCGCAACAGCCCCAAGCAGGAGTTCGGCGTCTATCAGCCTGGCGATATTAAATATAAAGATGTAAACGGCGACGGCGTGGTCAACAACGGCGACGTTTGTGCCATCGGTGCCACTAGCAAGCCGAACCTCATCTACGGTCTCGGCATTTCAGTTGCTTGGAAGAGCTTCGATTTCAACCTCCACTTCCAGGGTGCCGGCAAAAGCACCTTCCCCACCTATGGCAAGTGTGTTTATGCTTTCAGCGAAGGCCAGTGGGGCAACATCTTCCAGGGCATGCTCGAGAATCGCTGGGTGGATTCCCAGACGGCTGAACAACTGGGCATCGCTGCCAACGAGGATGTCAACGCGTCGTATCCTCGCCTTTCCTATGGAGCGAACAACAACAACTTCCGTTCGTCCACCTTCTGGCTGCGCGACGGACGCTACCTGCGCCTGAAGAACCTCGACTTCGGTTACTCCCTGCCCAAGTCGGCCGTCAACCGCCTGCACATGAACAGCATGCGTTTCTACGTCAGCGGCACCAACCTGCTGCTCCTCTACAAGAAGTTCGACACGTGGGACCCCGAATCCCTCCAGCCGCGCGGCGAGGACTACCCCATCACCAAGGCTGTCACCGTGGGTCTGCAACTGAATCTGTAATAAGGGTTTAACGTCCAATGTTTAACGCTTAACGAAATAGATAGATATGAAAAGCAAAGCTTTCTATTTTTCAGTTATATTTTTATATTTTTCATTATTACTGCTGACATCGTGCCTCGACCTCGACTCAGACAAATACTTCGTCGACCGCAAGACCGAGGAGTTCGTCTTTACCGACAAGACACAGAGCGAGCAGTGGTTGGCTCATGCATATTCGTTCCTGACGGGCTGCAACTTTGAGGTTTGTTCGAAGGGCGGTACAGGCGGCACAGGCGGCGATTGGAATCCCTTCTGCTTCGCCGACGACATCTACTATGGTGACCGCGACAATGCCTACGGCGACCACAAGGATGCCGACTACGCCTCGTACAACTCGTTCCGCGAGGGACGCTACGACGAGCAGGTGGGCTACAATGCCTGGGTAAAATGCTACAGGGGCATCTATCAGGCCTCTATCTTCATCCACAGGATTGACCAACTTATTGGCCACGACGGCATGACTGCCGAAGAGGTCATTGACATGAAGGGGCAGGCACGCTTTGTACGTGCCTACTACTACTGGCTGCTGCTCCGCAAATATGGCCCTGTGCCTATCATGCCTGACGAAGGCGCCGACTACACCGAGAGCTACGACGACCTAGCCATTCCCCGCAGCACTTACGAGGAGGTGGCTAACTACATCAGCGATGAGATGATAAAGGCCGCCAAGGAAATCCAGTTCACCAAGCGCGATGCCAACAACATTGGCCGTCCGACGAAGGGTGCCTGCCTCGCCACACGTGCCATCGTCTATGCCTATGCCGCCAGTCCTCTCGCTAACGGGCAGCTCGCCAACGGCGAACACCCCGCAGGGGTGACTGACGATGCAGCACGTAGCCTCGTGAACCACGACGGCACCCCCCTGCTCAGCCTCACCTACGACGAGAGCCGCTGGGCACGCGCCGCAGCGGCTTGCAAGGACGTGATGGATCTCGGCGTCTATGACCTCTACCACGTACCCTACTCCAATGCTGCCAGCGACGGATATCCCGTCACCGTCACTCCCTACGACGACGGTAACTTCTCCACCAAGGGGTGGCCGGAGGGCTATGCCGACATTGACCCCATGCAGAGCTACCGCCAGCTCTTCGATGGTGACGTCACCCCAGTTGAAAACTACGAACTCATCTTCTCGCGTGTCAGCAACATGAACATCGGCGACAACGACAACGGCATCGGTGCCCTGGTGCTCCATGAGATGCCCACGCTGCGTGGCGGATGGAACACCCACGGTATGACGCAGAAGATGGTGGACACCTACTACATGAACGACGGCACCGACGTCCCTGGCATGTACAGCGAGTGGGGCGGCTCTGCCCGTGGCGGCAACGACCTGCCGCGCGTCACAGGATGGACGGAGCGTAACGACGTCCGCAAAGGTGCCTATCCCGAACTGCAGGTACGCACAGGTAACAGCTACGGTGTGGATGTGCCCCTTCAGTACACACGACGCGAGCCACGCTTCTACGCCAGTGTGGGCTACAACGGTGCCATCTGGGAGGGCATCGGCAACACTACCTCGGGACAGCGCTGGTACCAGTGCTTCTACTACCGCGGCGAGGGCAACGGCTACGTCAACAACTTCAACTACCCCCGCACAGGCATCGGCATCAAGAAGTGGTATCACCCCTACGACTGGAGCGAGAGCACCTCGAACGGCTATGCCCATCTGCGCCCGAAGTACGAAACCGCCATCCGCTATGCCGACATCCTGCTGCTCTACGCCGAATGCCTCAACGAGCTGACGGGGTCGTACAATATACCCTCGTGGGACGGCACAAAATCGTACACCGTTAGCCGCGATGTCAGAGAAATCAAGCGTGGTACGAACCCCGTCCGCATCCGCGCCGGACTGCCCGACTATGCCGACGACACCTATGCCGATGCCAACCAGCTGCGTGCCAAAATCAAGCGCGAGCGCATGATTGAGCTGATGGGCGAGGGCAAACGCTACTTCGACCTCCGCCGCTGGATGGATGCACCTATCGAAGAGAACACGCTCATCTACGGCCTCAACGTCTTCCAGACCAAGCCTTTCCGAGACAAATTCATGCAAGTCATACCGGTGTTCAACCTCTCGTCGGTGTTCTCCGACAAAATGTATTTCTGGCCCATTGCCCATACCGAGCTGAAACGCAATAAGAACCTCGTGCAAAACCCCGGATGGACGTATAATGATTAGTTCATAGATAAGAGTTCATAGTTTATAGTTAAGAAGAGATGAAAAGCAAAGCATTATATTTTTCATTAACTACCGTTGAATCTTGTCGCGACTCGGCAAAACCGAAGCAAGCTTCGTTCTGCTCTCGCTGCTCCAAGATTTGCTTCATTTTTAGTTTTTCATTATTACTCCTCACCGCCTGCAACGACGAGTGGAAGGAAGAGCAATACAAGCACTACATCGGCTTCCGTGCGCCGCTCGACGACAACGGCGTCACCGCCATATATGTGCCCTTCAGCCGCCACAACGACGACGGTTCGCTCACCTTCGGACAGGGCAAGAGCAACTATCTGCTACCCGTCATCGTCAGCGGCTCCACCACCAACGCTGCCGACATCACCGTCCACGTGGCGCACGACACCGACACCCTTGGCATCCTCAACTACCAGCGATTCCAGAACCGCCGTGAACTCTACTATGTGGACATGAGCGACTATGCCTCGTACCCCGAAACGATGGTCATTCCCGCAGGCAAGGATGTGGGGTTGCTCGACATTCGCTTCGACTTCACCGGCATCGACCTCACGCAGAAGTGGGTGCTCCCCATCAAGGTGGCCGACGACCCGGCATATGGCTACCGCTCGCACCCCCGCAAGCACTACAACAACGCCATGCTGCGCATCTACCCCTACAACGACTACTCGGGCAACTACGCTGCCACCACACTAAAGCTGGCCAACAGCGACGATGACACCTCGGGTGCCATCGGCATGGAAACCTCGCGAGCCTATGTGGTGGATGAAAACACCGTGTTTTTCTATGCCGGCAACATCAACGAGACGCGTACCGACCGCAAGAATTACCGCATCTTCGCCCGCTTCGAGGAGGGCGACCAAGGCAAGGTGGAGTTGTGGAGCGAAAACCCGCTGATGAAGTTCCAGACGGACGGCAAGGCCTCGTTCCGCATCTACGACAAGATTGACGACGTGCAGCCCTACCTCGTCCATCACTATATCATCATCAACAACATCTGGTACACCTACGTGGACTACACCTCCGTCAACGGCCTCGAGCTGCCCTATACCGCTGAGGGTTCCATGACGCTGGAGCGCCGCATCAACACCCAAGTCCCCAACGAGGACCAGGCCATCGAGTGGAATTAATAGACTAACAGGCATACAAATCAACAAGTAAGATATGAAAAGCAAGAAATTTCTCAACATTTTAATTTTAGCTCTTAGTTTTTGCCCCAGTCTGCTATCCGCAGCGGAAAAGCTCACGCCCGTCGATTACGTCAGCACGTTGGTGGGCACCGAGAGCAAGTACTCCCTCTCCACGGGCAACACCTACCCCGCCATTGCCATGCCTTGGGGCATGAACTTCTGGATGCCCCAGACGGGGCGCATGGGCGACGGCTGGGCCTACGTCTATAGCGCCGACAAAATCCGCGGCTTCAAGCAAACCCACCAGCCCAGCCCGTGGATAAACGACTACGGCCAGTTCTCCATCTTCCCTGAAACAGGCGACAAACCCATTTGGGACGAGAACGACCGCGCCAGTTGGTTCAGCCACAAGGCCGAGACCGCCAAGCCCTATTACTATAAGGTATATCTCGCCGACTACGACGTGACCGCCGAAATCACCCCCACGGAGCGCGCCGCCATGATGCGCTTCACCTACCCCGATGCCGAACGAGCCTATATTGTCGTCGATGCCTTCGACCGTGGTTCGTACATCCGCATCGAGCCTGAACGCCAGCGCATCGTGGGCTACACCACCCGCAACAGCGGCGGTGTCACCAAGGACTTCCGCAACTGGTTCGTCGTAGAGTTCGACCAGCCCTTCACCTACACGGCCGTCGTGGCCGGAGAGCGCCGCGACGAAGGCGAGAACGAAGGAGGACGCCAGCGTCAGCGCCCCCAGCCGAACGAGAATGCTATCGAAGCCACCGCCTTCCATGCCGGAGCCATCATCGGCTTCCCCACCCGCCGCGGACAGCAGGTGACGGTGCGCACCGCCTCGTCGTTCATCAGCCTTGAGCAGGCCGAGCAGAACCTCCTCGAAATAGGTCGTCGCTCGTTCGACCAGGTAGTCCGTGCCGGCCGTGACCGCTGGAACGAGGTGCTTGGCCGTGTCGAAGTGGAGGACACCAATATCGACCACCTCCGCACCTTCTACTCATGCCTCTATCGCTCGGTGCTCTTCCCCCGCTCGTTCTTCGAGGTGACGTCCGACGGCGATATCGTCCACTACAGCCCTTATGGCGACGGTGGTGTGAAGCCCGGCTACCTCTTCACCGACAGCGGCTTTTGGGATACCTTCCGCTGCCTTTTCCCCCTCCTCAACCTGCTCTATCCTGAGATGAACGAGAAGATGCAGGCAGGGCTTGTCAACACCTGGCTGGAGAGCGGTTTCCTGCCGGAGTGGGCCAGTCCCGGCCATCGTGGCTGTATGGTGGGCAACAACTCCGCCTCCATCGTTGCCGATGCTTACCTGAAGGGCTTGCGCAACTACGATATCGATGCCCTCTGGGAAGCCGTCAAGCACGGTGCCAATGCCGTCCATCCCCAGGTGAGCAGCACCGGACGACTGGGTTGGGAGGACTACAATAAGCTGGGCTATGTCCCCTGCGACGACATCCGCGAGAGCGCAGCCCGTACGCTGGAATACGCCTACGACGACTGGTGCATCTACCAGCTCGGCCTCGCCCTCGGCAAAAAAGCCAAGGAACTGAAGCCCTACCGCGAGCATGCCCTCAACTACCGCAACCTCTTCGACCCCAGCCACAACCTGATGCGAGGCCGCAAGAAAGACGGCTCGTGGATGGAGCCTTTCAGCCCACTCCAATGGGGCAACGCCTTCACCGAGGGCAACGCCTGGCACTACACGTGGAGCGTCTTCCACGACCCGCAGGGACTCATCAACCTCATGGGCGGACAGGACATCTTCAACCACATGCTTGACAGCGTCTTCAGCGTCCCGCCCCTTTTCGACGACAGCTACTACGGCGGTGTCATCCACGAAATCCGCGAGATGCAAATCATGAACATGGGCAACTACGCCCACGGCAACCAGCCCATCCAGCACATGATCTACCTCTACGACTGGTCCGGCCAGCCGTGGAAGGCGCAGTACTGGATTCGTGAGGTCATGGACCGCCTCTACTCCGCTGCCCCCGACGGCTACTGCGGCGACGAGGACAACGGCCAGACCTCCGCCTGGTATGTCTTCTCTGCCCTGGGCTTCTACCCCGTCTGCCCGGGCAGCAACCAGTATGCCATCGGCACGCCCTACTTCGACAAGGTGACGCTCCACCTCCCTACGGGCCGCAGCCTCACCATCACCACCGAGGGCAACAGCGCCGTCAATCGCTACATCGACGGCATGACCTTCAACGGCACGCCCTACACGAAGAACTACTTCACCCATGCCGACCTGCTCCAGGGCGGCACCATCAGCTGCCGCATGGCTGACAAGCCTAACACCGCCCGCGGCACCACCGACGATACCTTCCCCTACTCCTTCAGCAACGAGAAATGAGGTGCTCCGCATGAGCTTCGCACAATGAAAAATGAAAAATAAAAATAAAATGTACAACGACTCAGACATCAAACGCCAGCCCCCAGGCAAACATATTTCGTACAATCCGTCCGGACGGATTTGCAATCGCTCATCCATCCTCATTGCACTATTGTTTTCATTCTTCATTTTTCATTTTTCATTTATCTCTGCCCAGCCCGCGGAGCAGGACCTGACGCGGGCAATGGCACTGCTCGACGCCACTATGCAGCGCAGCTTCACAGGCTCGGACCTGCGGATGTACGACACCTACAACACCTCCACCCACAAGGGCGACGGTACGGCCGATGTTTGGCCCTACACCGCCGCCCTCGAGGCCACCTGTTCCGTCCTCGAAGCCCTCGACGCCCTGCGTGCCGACTCCCCTTCCCTCTACGACGAGCACCACGATCGCTACGTCATCCTGCTGCGTAGCCTCTTCGACAACCTCGCCTACTACCGGGGCACCTACCGCGTCAATTCCTACGCCCACCGCGGGCCCTGGAGCATCTATGGTGTCCACCGCTCCAGCCGCAAGGGAGGCGCCATCGTGGCCGGCATCGAGAATGTCTATGACGACCAGATGTGGATATGCCGCGAGCTCACCCGCGCCTACCGTCTGACTGGCGACGCTGACTACCTTACCGAAGCCACCATGCTCGCCGACTACTGCCTCGACGGCTGGGACTGCTGCCTCGACCCTAACGGCAACGAGTACGGCGGCATCAGCTGGGGCCCGGGCTACAACAGCAAGCACTCCTGCTCCAACAGCCCCATCATCCAGCCCCTTGCCTGGCTTCACGAGCTCTACCTCTCCCCCGACGAGACTGCCGACTACACCTACTGCTACATTGCCGCCGACAGCAGCCGGCTCTCCACCCAGCGCCTGCGCTCCGAGGTCTATCTTGAGTTTGCCCGCAAGGTCTATGCCTGGCAGAAGACGAAGCTGCTCAACCGCTCCACCGGTGTCTATTACGACATGCTGGGTGCCGACAACACCATCCGCTACGTCACCGCCCCCGACGGCCTCCGCTACCGCACCCACGTCGACACAGGCAGCCCGGGCGGCACCGCCTACACCTACAACACCGGTACCATGCTCGCTGGCACCGCCGAACTCTACCGCCTCACTGACGAGGCCGACTACCTCACCGACCTGAAGAAGCTGCTCACTTCGTCCTACAACCAGTTCGGACGCTGGAAGCGTATCGACGGTGTGCGCTACCGCCAGTGGCCTACCGACGAGAAAGCCACCAGCGGCTTCAACTGCTGGTTCAACGACGTGCTGATGCGCGCCTGTGTCGATGCCTGGGCCTACGACCCCGACGGCGCCGCCAAGATTCTCAACTCCTATCAGGAGAACCTCGACTACGCGTGGGAGCACTACCTCACCTCCGATGGCTTCCTGCCCATCGACCTGCTGGGCGGCTGGGGCGACAGCCCCGTCACCAAGGGCTTCCATCAGCTTGCCTTCGCGGCCGAGTATGCCATGCTCGCCGTGTGGCAGCAGCGCGTGCTCGCCACCGACATCGCCTCCCCCGCCGCCGACGCCCGCCCTTTCCCTGACGGCGCTGCGCCCACCTACACCCTCGCCGGCCAGCGCCTCACCACCCCCGCTGCCCACGGCGGCATCCTTGTCACCCGCGGCCGCAAATACCTCGTGAGGTAAAAACAGATTTCCAGGCCCGGCGCAACATACCTTTTTTCCCTATGTCTCATCTGCTGTCATTGCTGTCTGTTCTGGTCTGTTGCGCCCAGCTTGTCTCTGCCCGGCCGACGCCCGGATGGAATGTCCCCGCGACGGACCGTGCAACGATGCCCGAGCGCCTCAGCGTGTCCTCCAACCATCGCTATCTGGTTGACGAGCAGGGCCGTCCCTTCTTCTATCTGGCCGACACCGCATGGGAGCTCTTCCACCGGCTCACCCGTGAAGAGGCTGACATGTACCTCGATGACCGTGCCCGCAAAGGCTTCACGGCCATACAGGCTGTGGCCATCGCCGAGCTCGACGGCATCAGCACGCCCAATGCCTATGGCCATCTGCCTTTTGTGGACGAGGACCCCACGCGTCCGGCCGTCATCGAAGGGGCCGACAACGACTATTGGGACCACGTGGACTACATTGTCCGCAAGGCGAATGATAAGGGGCTCTACATGGCCATCCTACCCACCTGGGGACGCTACTGGCACGACGGCGACAACCCCGTGTTCAATGCCCGTAACGCCCGCACCTACGGCCGCTGGCTGGCCGGCAGATACCGTGATGCGAAGGTGATATGGGTGCTGGGCGGCGACCGCAACCCCGAGAACGACAACCATCGCGAGATCATCCGCCAGATGGGCCTCGGACTTATCGATGGCGACCAGCACACACACCTCATCACCTATCATCCGACGGGTTATAGCGGCAGCGCACAGTTCTTTCACGACGAGGAGTGGCTCGACTTCAACATGCGGCAGAACGGGCACAACCACTGGGCCGAGGCATATAAGCTGACGCGCGACGACTGGAACCGTTCCGACCCCGTCAAGCCCGTCCTCGACGGCGAGCCCATCTACGAGGACCACCCCGTGGCCTTCGATGCCGCGCGGCGCGGTCATTCCGTGGCCGCCGACTGCCGCAGGGCACTCTACTGGGACCTCTTCGGGGGCGGCGCCTGCGGACACACCTACGGACATCATTCCGTATGGCAGATGTACGACCCTGCCCGCAGTCCCTATCCTGTCAATAACCCGCTGATGCCCTGGTACGAAGCCATCAACCAGCCTGGCGCAGCCCAGATGCAGTGGGCCCGGCGCCTCATGCTCAGCCGCCCCTACCTGACCCGTATTCCCGCCACGGAGCAAGTTCTTGCCGAAAGCAGCATCCCCTCGGCCTGGCCGGGCGAAGGCATCTACCGCTTTGCGGCAACCATGGACACCGACGGCACCTATCTGATGGTCTATGTCCCCGTGGGACGCCGGTTCGAAGTCAACACCACCATCATACGCGCCGACAAGCTTACAGGCTGGTGGTACAACCCCCGCAACGGCAAGTCAAGGAAAATCGGTCCCATTGAGCGTGCCGAGCGCGTCAGCTTCATCTCCCCCAATCCCGGTGAGGAACTCGACTGGGTGCTCATCATCGACGATGCCAGCAAAAAGTACAAACGCCCATAGGGGGCTTCTTTGAAGCGTGTAACTTTATACCAATAAATTCATCTGATGTTGCATAATGAACGATAATTTCGCCATACAACTCTTTGAGGGTAAAAAAGTCCGCATCGTATGGGATGCAGGACAGGAGAAGTACTATTTCTCTGTAGCAGATATAGTGCAGGTCTTGACAGATTCTGTGAATCCACGTGATTACATAAAGAAGATGCTTAGACGTGACCCAGAACTGAAATCCAAGTGGGGGACAATTTGTCCCCCTGTTGAAATGCTGGCTCCTGACGGCAAAAGGCGCAAAACCCAAGCTGCTGACCTTGAAGGCATTTTTCGTATTATTCAGTCAATTCCATCTAAAAAAGCAGAATCTATAAAAAAGTGGTTGGCAGAAGTCGGTGCTCAGCGCATTGACCAGATGATAGATCCTGAGTTGACCTTTCAGATGGCCGTTGAGGACTACCGCCGTCAGGGCTACAGCGACCGTTGGATAAACGAGCGCATGCGCTCCATTGAGATGCGTAAGGAGCTGACAGACGAGTGGCATCGCTCTGGTATTCATGAGCCGAAAGACTTCGCCATCCTCACCAATGTTCTAACCAAGGCGTGGAGTGGTATGACTACGGGCGAGTACAAACGGCACAAGGGACTGACGAAAGAGAACCTGCGCGACAATATGACTAATGTCGAACTGGCGCTCAATACCCTTGCAGAAGTAGCAACAACAGAAATAGCCCGCCAGCGTTAAACGCAAGGAATGAGGGAGAGTCGGCAGGCTGCACAAGCAGGAGGCCAGATTGCGAAGAACACCCGCGATGACCTAGAGCATCAACTTGGCCGGACTGTTATATCCTCCGAACGTGCCTTCGACCATATCAAACCTATCGAATGTAAGGATGCTGAGGCACGACCACTTCCAGAAGATGAATAATAACACTATCGATAAAGATAAATCGGAATTTAGCTGAACAATGAGTATTCGTAAATTTATTTTCTTGGACTCTCCTATTGAGCAAAGTGATAAAAGAAGGTTGATTTATTTCTATGGGTCATTGATATGTTTCGTACTCGGTCTCCTTCTGGTTTTCACTTATAGACCTTTTATCTATTCGAATCATATAAATGACTGGCATATGGCCGATACCATTGGTAACATCGTTGCAGTTCCGGCCGCGGCCTTCTTTTTCTATGCCATGCACAAGTCCGTCCGATATACAAAGTTGGCAATCCTTGTTCAAGTTTTTTTGATTTGGTGCTTCTACGAGTTTGCCATATCCCAAACTTTTGATTGGTGGGACATCCTTGCAACTATGATTATGTGCTTTGTGACATATCCAATTCTGCAAGTACTCGAAAAAAGAGTTGCTGAGTAAGAAAGTCTTTATGCATTATTTGAAAAACCTCCGCTAATTTCCAATTTAGTAAAGCCTATGAACATAGAAGACTATCGCGAGTATTGCTTGTCGTTGGGTACTGACGTGGAAGAGAAAATGCCTTTCACAGCATTCAAGTATGCCTGTGGCGTGTTGGTGTTTTATGTTCATGGCCACATGTTTTCGTTCTTTGATTGTGATAACTTTAGTGTCATCACTCTCAAATGCCAGCCAGAGCGCATCGAAGACTTGAAAGTGCAGTTTGACTGCATAGGCAATCCGTACAATGAATCACCCAAGCACTGGATTGGCATCAATCCTGACAAGGCCACCGATGATCTGCTGAAGGAACTTACCAAGAACTCCTACGAGATAGTAAAGGCCAAATACAAAAAGCGATGAGCAAGATGTGGAACTTGTGGCATAGTTGCCACAAGAAAAGCGAGAGATGTACCTAAAACAGAATTTATGGAGATAAAAAACAGGCCCAATCCCAATGAGGCTTTCCCGAATCCGAAGATTCCAAGCCTTTGCTTCATCAAGAACGTGGTGAAGAACCCGCGTATCATCATCGGTGACTACACCTACTACGATGATGTAGATGGTGCTGACCAGTTCGAGAAGCATGTCACTCATTTCTACGACTTCATAGGTGACCGGCTGATTATTGGCAAATTCTGCGCTATTGCCAAGGGTGTGGAGTTTGTGATGAATGGAGCCAATCATAGGATGGACGGTGTGACGACTTATCCGTTTTATGTCATTGGCAGTGACTGGGGCAGTGCCATTGCTCCAGTGAAAGACGAATTGCCTCTGAAGGGCGATACCGTTGTGGGCAATGATGTTTGGATTGGCCAGCATGTTACCATTATGCCAGGCGTTCATATTGGTGATGGAGCCATTATCGGTGCCAACTCTGTGGTTGCCTCAGATATTCCACCTTACGCTGTTGCGGTAGGGAATCCCTGCCGAGTTACCAGAATGCGTTTTGACGACGAATTCATCGCCTGTCTGCTGCAACTGAAATGGTGGGATTGGGACATCGAGAAGATAGAGCGCAATTTCAAAGCCTTGTCAAGTGGTGATTTATCGTTAATTCGAAAGATCTCAGAATAGTAATTATGGTTATCATAATAACAGGTGCATCACATACGGGTAAGACGCTATTGGCACAACGGTTGCTTGAAAAATACAAGTATCCTTACCTGTCTTTAGATCATTTGAAAATGGGCTTGATTCGCAGTAGCAAGACCAACCTTACCCCAGAAGACGATGAAGCCCTCACGGATGAGCTTTGGCCTATTGTGCGTGAAATGGTGAAGACTGCCATTGAGAATCAGCAGAATCTCATTGTCGAGGGCTGTTATATTCCTTCTAGTTGGCGCAATGATTTCTGCGAACAATATTTGCGGTCAATAAGGTTTATTTGCCTTGCAATGTCGGATGCTTACATTGAAGCTCATATTGATGAGATAAGGAATCACGCCTCTGCCATAGAAAAGAGGTTGTGCGACACAGACTATACAATAGAGTCCCTGAAGTTTGACAATCATTATTACATGGATGTATTTACTCGAAGTGGTGAGCAGGTCACAATGATTGATACAGATTTTTGGCAGACTGTAGTAGAACTTGTAGAACAATAATGTCCCAATTTAGCAAATCACATGAATATTGAAGACTATCGTGAATACTGCCTTTCATTGGGCGATGACGTGGAAGAAAAGTTGCCTTTCACAGCTTTTCATTATGCCAGTGGCGTGTTGGTGTACTATGTTCATGGCCATATGTTCTCATTCTTTGATTGTGATAATTTTGGTGTCGTTACGCTCAAATGTCAGCCAGAACGCATCGAGGAATTGAAGGCAAGGTTTGATTGCATAGGCAATCCGTTCAACGAGTCACCCAAGTATTGGATTGGCATTGATGCAAATACTGCCCCAGATGACATTCTTCGTGAATTGACACGTAATTCATACGACATAGTAAAAGCTAAATACAAGAAGCATGGGTGATAAAGGTGACAAGGGAACAGGTTTCTGGCATCTTAACTTTATTTATCCCCCAAGACTCGCATGAGTCTGGATTTTTTATCTACCTTTGCAGAAATAAATAGACAGATAAATCGGAATTTAGTTATGAATACAGTAAATAAAAGCGGATACATGCCTACAAGGACCGGTAAGATTTTTCAATCAAAATTGGAATCTTTGAAGAGTGAATCCAATTGGACAGGAATGATAAGAATGCTCAAAAGGTATGCGATGAGATATCCTAATGAATACTATATTTACCAACAATTGGCTGCAACTCTTTATTGTGATAGTGTTTCTCAATTCAAATTGGCTTATAAATATGCAGAGCGTGCGATGATAATTGAACCAGATGATGACCTCAATATATACACGTATGCGTGTGCGCTCTATTATGTTGGCCAGCTTGACAAGTCATTAGAATACTTCACAAAGATTATAAATAAGGACATACACGAAATAGCATACGGAGAGCATGGAGAGGGTGTTCGGTATGCCAAACAACTCATAAACGACTCAGTTTATATGACTGGAGTTGTATGTCAGGACATGCATAGATACAATGAGGCAAAAGTCTATTTCATACGGTATCTTGAAAGTAAAAAGCCCTTTCAATATAGCGACTTTACTAAAAAACAAGCGATGAATCACTTGTTGGAATTGACAAAAAAGTAAACTCCAGTTTAGCGGACAATAAAAACAAATATGAAAAAGCAACTATTCTCATTTCTCTGCGCTGGTCTCATGCTCACGGCATGCGGACAGCAGAACAAACAAGAAACGACTATGGATTTCGTAGACAACGTAAAGGTGGCACTTGCCGATAGTGGCCGCATCAGCTTAGACAGCCTTCAGTGGACAAGGGAACCTGCAGGGTTTGAAGTGAAAGGTGATACAATTCGCATCACCACCGCCCCGAAGACCGACCTCTGGCAGCGGACGTACTATCACTTCCAGAACGATAATGCGCCCGTGCTTCAGATGAAGACCCGCGAGAAGTTCTTCAGTTTCGTGGTGAAGACCGACTTCACGGGTAGTCACCATCGCTTTGACCAGTGTGGCATCGTGATGTATCTCGACAGCGAGAACTGGCTGAAGGGCTCGGTGGAATACGAGAACGAGGAGTTTCAGCATCTGGGCAGCGTAGCCACCAACAATGGCTACTCCGACTGGGCCACGACGGCCATCCCTGCCGATGTGAAGACGATGTGGTACCGATTCTCCCGCCGCGAGGATGACTACTGCATCGAGTGCTCTACAGATGGACAGACGTTCAGCCAGATGCGCATCTGCCACATGTATGCCGGTGCCGACGAGATCAGTTTTGGCATCTATGCCTGTTCACCCGAGGAGTCATCCTTCACGGCTATCTTTACGGACATGAAGATTACCGAGTGCGCATGGAAGGCTCACGACGGTCAGCAGCCAGACAAGAATTAGTACAAGATAAATCGGAATTTAACTGCTCAATGAGACAAAGAAGCATTTTGGCACTAATAGCAATAGTAACACTTCTCAATGGATGCAAAAGTTATAACCATATCCTTGAGAACATTTACGATAAAGACCAGTCAGTCCGTGAGTG